>NZ_JBFUDU010000001.1:0-863185 GCF_056404555.1 Asticcacaulis sp. P2_C5 | reverse complement strand
CCTTCACGCCTTCCGAGATCGAGACACTCAAAGCCCTTCAGCCAAAACTGGAAGGCAAAACAAAACTGCAGAAAAATCCCCACCCCGTAAAATCCATGGCCTGGGCAGCTTGGACGATCGCAAAGCTAGGTGGATGGGATGGATATCCAAAATCAAAACCGCCCGGCCCGATTACCTTCAGGCACGGACTGCAATTCTTCAAATCCATCGCATTGGGCCGAGAACTCCGAGATGTGTGAATCGCCTAGCGCCGCGCGGGGGAGGTGGCGTCGCAAGCCCTTACGACCTTCAGGTCGTCAAAAGGGCTTAGCGATGACGGAGGGGGGCCTTAGCGCCGGGCTGGCAGCTATTACCGTACCCATCCGTCGCGCGCGTTCCGGCGGAAGTATATTGACGCCGCAGCACTTTCGAACGATCTTGCCCATGATTAATGGGAGGGTCCGATGCGCAAAAGCCTTATCGTCACCGTTGCGGCCCTGCTGGGCCTGATCGCCGCGCCTTGTATGGCCAAGGACTATATCGTCATCGATTTCAAGGAGGACAATAGCGACGTCCTGGTGCTTGATCGTTCGACCATCACGCCCGTCCACGACAACATCATTGCTGCCTGGGACATCATCTTTCTGCAAGGCCCCGGCATCGACAGCGACGGCGTCGTGCGCAAGCGGACCAATTTTTGGTATGATTGCGCAACACCGCGATCGGCCATCCAGGCCATGGAACTCTTCGATAGCGCGACGGGCCCCGCCCTGGACGCCTGGGATCATCCCGAAGACGAACTGCAGTGGGATCCGATCGACGACGGGAGCATCAGCGCCTACGAACGCGACTTCGTCTGCGGCACCACGACGCCTACCGAGGACGACATCCTGCACGCCGACAGTGACGAAGAGCTGCAAAAGCAACTGGCCGACTATTACGCATCGGTACAAAAATAGTACAGCCTGGCCGTTGCCTTTCGCCGTCATCATCGCCAAAGTCACGGCATGGCGATGTTCAAGCTCAAACTGGAGGATAGCCGCCTGTGGGCGCTGGTGACCGCAACCGTACGGCCGCACCGTGCCTCGCGTTTGCCCGAGCCTGAGGCGGAAACGGAAACCATCCAGATCAGCGGCATGGCGCCCGAAAAAAGCGTCATGGTCGCCGAAAAACCCAAACCCGTCCCGCCGACGCCCTTTCGTCTCAGCCAGGCGGTCCGGCCGGAACCGGGCTTTCGTTTTATCGCTGGCGACAGCTTCACGCCGGACCCGATCGAGCCGCGGCGCAAACGCCGGCTGTCGCGTGAACGCGATCCAATCGAGGCGCGGCTGGACCTGCACGGTATGAATTCGATGGCGGCCGAGGCGCGGCTGAAGGCGTTTGTGCAACAGGCCTATGCCAATGATTATCGCGCTGTGCTGGTGATTACCGGCAAGGGGCTGGCGGAAAACGGCATACTGAAACGCAATGCGCCGGAATGGCTGGCCGATCCGGCTTTGTCGCATATCGTCGCCGGCATTTCCCAGGCTCACGCCAAGCACGGCGGCACCGGCGCACTCTATGTCGCGCTGAAGCGGCGACCGGCGTAAAAGGTTTTTGCCGCGAAAAGCGCGAAAAGCGCGAAAAAAATTTAGCGCTCGCGCGAAGCGCCTTCAAACCAAGACCGCAGTCACAACTGAAAGCCGGCCGGGCATAAACATTTCCGCAGCGTTTCGCGCTTTTCGCGCTTTTCGCGGCAAAAACCTAAATACGCCTCAGCGCGCATCACTCTCTCAGATCAGCCCCTCTTTTTGCGCCAGTTCGCGCAAGGATACCGCCGGACGCGGGCCGTAATGGCCGATAACCTCGGCGGCGGCCAGAGAGCCCAGGCGGCCACAGGTCTCGACATGCAAACCCTGAGTCAGGCCGAACATGACGCCCGCCGCATACTGGTCGCCGGCGCCCGTCGTATCCAGCACGCTGGAGGCCGGATAGGCCGGAATGGTGTGGGTATCGTCCAGCTTGGCGCAGACCGAGCCCTTTTCCGAACGCGTCACAAAGGCCAGGTCGACCTTGCTGCGCAGGTAGCGCAGGGCCTTGTAAAAGTCGTCGGTCTGGAACAGCGACATCAGTTCGCCTTCGTTGGCAAAGACCAGGTCGATATGGCGGTCGATAAAGGCCAGCAGGTCTTCGCGCCAGCGGTCGACCACAAAGGTGTCGGACAGGGTGATGGCGGTCTTGCGGCCATGGGCGCGGGCCAGTTGCGCCGCCTTGGCGAAGGCTTCGCGGCCGGACGGTGTGTCGAACAGATAGCCTTCGAGATAGACGATCTGCGACGCCTTGATCAGGCTTTCATCGATATCGGCGGCGCTGACCATGGCCGCGGCGCCCAGGAAGGTCGCCATGGTGCGCTGGCCGTCAGGCGTGATGTTGATCAGGCAGCGGCCGGTATGGGTCGGATCGTCGTGCAGGACTTCGGTGTTGAAGGTGACGCCCATCTTCTTCAGATCGCGCGAGAAGGCTTCACCCAGCGGGTCGTGCGCCACCTTGCCGATATAGGCGCACTTGGCGCCGTAGGAGGCAGCCCCCGCGATGGTGTTGCCGGCCGAACCGCCCGACGCCATTTCGCTGTCGGCCATGGCTTCGTTGAGGCTGACCGCGCGGTGCTGGTCGATCAGGGTCATGGCCCCCTTGTGCAGGTCGTGCGCTTTCAGGAAGGCCTCATCGGCCGGGGCCAGGACATCGACAATGGCGTGGCCGACGGCGGTGATATCGTAGGTAAGGGTCATATGTGGCCTTGGCGTTTTTGCGGTTTTGGGCTGTGTGAATCCGATTGCGCGACGCTACCCTAATGGTGAATAAAGGCGCGATGAGCAAGAGTTTATTGATACTGACACCGAACCCGGACCATCCGTCGCATCATGGCCGCTGGCCCTATGTCCTGGACGGTTATCGCGAAGCCCTGGCGGGAATCGACGTCGAGATTTTCGACCAGCCGTGGTCGGAGCCGGTGACGCGCGACTATGACCTGATCCTGCCTCTGGTGGCGTGGGGTTACCATAACGATCCGGACGGCTTCCGCACCGCCCTGGCGCAGATGCAGGCCGACGGGCGCAGGGTCTTCAACCCGGCCGATATCGTGGCGTGGAATGTCGACAAGCGTTACCTGCGCGATCTGGCGGAAGCCGGGGTGCGGATCATTCCGACTCTGTTTGTCGAGCGGCTGACGGTGGAGGCAATTGCCCAGGCGCGAGCGGATTTCGGCCAAACCCTGGTGATCAAGCCCGTGGTCTCGGCCGGCGCCAAGGATACGTTGGTCTGGCGCGATGAGGGCCTGCCGCCCTTGGGCGCGCAAGGGTCGGAGCCGGTATTGCACGCCGAAAAGGCCGGCACGGCACCGGCGGGTGTCGCGATGATCCAGCCCTTTATGGCGGCGATCGCCAGCGAGGGCGAATGGTCGTTATTGTACTTTGCCGGGCAGTTTTCGCATGCCGTGTTGAAAACCCCCAAGGCCGGCGATTTCCGCTCCCAGCCGGATTATGACGCCCACGTGCGGCTGGAAACACCGCCGGAGGATGCCCTGGCCCTGGGTCATGCGGCGGTTGGCTTTGTCGGTGGCGATCGGCTTTTGTATGCCCGGGTCGATATGGTGCGCGACGACCAGGGCAGGTTCTGTCTGATGGAACTGGAACTGATCGAACCGGATCTGTTTCTCGGTCATGATCTGGAAGCATCCATGCGGTTCAAGGATGCTGTCGAGATGGCGCTGCATGTCGGGTGCGCGTGTCATGGGTAGGCGGCGCTATTAATTGCCTTGATATATGCCGAAACGCGCTTAAAGGTTGAATCATATTAAGGGCGAATTGTTATTCAATGATTGGTAATGGCACCAGCGATAAAGATTTCACAGAACAACTTGGGCGATACCCCGCTTGGGCTATCCAAGGCCTTGGAATTCGAGCGACTTTACGAGCCCTTTTTCACTCACGCTTAGCATATCAGTCTGATGAAATCTTATTGAGCACCCTACAGTCGTTATTTATATCCTATGTTGGCACTAGATTTGCAGATTCTAGGCTTCAGGACGTCTCGGATATCGCTGCACAAATAGCCTCCAGAACGGTCGATTTAGTTAAAGACAACACGTGCCGCTCTATAGTTCAATCGGCATTTTTCGTATCCGCCTATGGAACAAACCAAGGCGGCCCAGAACTTATTCTTGCAGCGATAAAAAAATCTTCGGAATATATGCCAGAACGTGAAGAGTTTACTACGCGATCAGTAGGCACTCATGAAGTTCACACAAAATTTGATTTTTGGTCAAACATTAATATAGATTTGGATATATTATCTCTAAATTTTACTACAAATGAATACATAGAATCAAGCTCATTAATATCTAGAAGATTGTGGAATTCGCCAAACCGTATGATCACAATGTCGAAAGATGATTTTTTAAGGCAACTTGAAGCAAAGAAACCCGAACTGAACTGGAATATTTGGAAAGAGTGGCTCAGCAGGCGATTTGATGGATATTTCAACGTCTTTGAAAATCTAGACGAAAACAGTGATCGTCAAATTAGTACTCAAATTTCGTCTGAAACACTAAATTTTTGGGACCGACCAGCCGCTGAGGTCAATGCCGATATTTGTGCGAGGGTTGAGGTGGCAAGATTGCAAGAGCCTGAACCAACGGTCCGGCAACCTGCATCCGTCAAACCTGTCTGGCACAACAATAAACTCATTCAAGACGACGGTATTTCCTCGGATGCCTCGCTTGCATCGCTTGACGCACTGCTCGAGGGCATCGGCGGGGACTTCGCCACTCTGGCCGACAGCATGAGCGGCAAGGCCAATATTTCCGAAAGCGCACTCGGCCTGCTTAACGCCACGGCCGAACAAATTTCGGCCGCTGGTCTGGATCGGAAGAAGCTTTTTCGACTTACCAACCGGCTGCTGGCTTTACAATATTATGGAGTCACCGTTCGAGAGGAATGGAAGCCAGAATATGGTGCACAGTACCATGCTCTCGTCGCTCAGCTTGATAACCTGTTGAGGACCTTTCCAGACATACAAGATTTCATGACGGCGGTACCAAAACCCGAACGTACTCTGCATGAGGTGCAGACGTTGGAAGAAATCGGCGCTCAAATTATCGAAAGTCTACAAGCAGACGAAGTGTCACCGGTTATTGATATGTCCATTGTCGAAGCTGTACGCGAGAGCCATCAGGCTGTCTCTGACGACCTTGGGCCTTGGATCGGCAGCCTAAGTTCAAATAGCAGGCGAAGTATAGGCAGCGTCGAGAACATGCTGGGCGGGCTAAGCAATATCCTCGGAGAACTCGGCAATCGCGCTCTGAAAAGTCTTCAAAATAAGGGCGGAGAACATGCTGACAAGACAGGTGATTATGCAACGGACGCCAGTGTATACATCTTTAACAAACTGAAAATGACGAGTAAGGCTGGCGCGGTTGGGGCCGCGAGTGCCGCGACTGCGCTGGCGACAAATATAGAGATCTTAGCTCAAGCGAGCGCTCCGTTGGGTATCCTGATCAGTCTGCTTACTTATATCGCGTTGAGCAAATCATCGTCTGAAAAGAAGTAGTTAATCAACGCTCGGGCTATATTGACGTAACATGGGTCGGTTTTCTCGTACCTAACCTTGCGCAGTAGTCGGCCGGCAAACAGGCCTATGCACTCTATTTTGTCCGCTGAAATAAGAAAGCAAGAAACCCCACCACCACATCTCGCCAAGCTTCGCTGACGCTACGCCTTGTCTCGTGCGGTCCCCCTCCCCGTCCCTTCGGGCCAGGGATGTATAAGGAAGCGTGGCCAGCGATCCCCTACCGCGACAGCACCGGCGCGTTGCGGTTGGGGCCGACGCCGTCGGGCACAGGCACGCTGGTGCCGCTGTAATTGTTATTGATCACCAAATTCGGATTGTGGGTCAGGCGCAGACTGTCGGCGACGATGATGCTCCACGCCGAGTCCTGGCCGACACTGCCGACCGTGGACACGGCCAGTTGGGCGCTGGGAATATAGATAGTGCCCAGAAGCTTCGAGACGTGATCCGAACTGATGCTGAAAATTTCATGATTGTCGCGGGTTGTAACGATCAGAAATCCGGCAAAGGTACCAGACTTGCGAGCTCCCAAGCGGACGGAAGCCTTGTCGGCAAAATTGATTTTCTTGGTCGAGCCGAAAATCAGGACAACGTCGTCACCTTGGATAATAGCATTTTCGTGAGCTTCCAGATCGTCCATGAAATAGTGCTCGCCCGGCTGTAGTATCAGGGTGGCATTCTTTTCGATCTTGAAGTGTTCGCAGTGAACGCCAGGTGCCAATGTGAACACGACCCCGGTTTTCTCCTTGATCTCCTCCGGCTTGCCGACACAGGCCGTCGGCGGCTTGAGATTCATCGACGCGAACGGATCGGGTATGGCCATGGCGCCCGAATTGCCGGCCGGTGAAATCGGACCGCTGACCTTGCCTGTGGCCTGGGTGCGGTCAGCCTGGATCATGGCGCTGCTTTTGACCGTGATGTTCTGGTTGGCATGGATGGCGCAACCCGTAGCGCGGATGCGTGCCGAGTTGTCCAGCGTAATCCCGCCCGTTGTTCCGGTCTGCAAGACGCACAAAGGCACACTGCCCAGGTTTTCCGCCGTGGCAGAGACGGACAGGGTCTCGTCGCCGTCGTGCAGAAAGCCGATCATTGGCTTATGTGCGGTTCGGCCTTCGACCGTGACCGAGTTACCGTCCGACGCTATGGCGACCGTAAAGGTGACGTGATCCGTGATATGGGCCGCGTCAAGCGTTTGCTGGGCGATGCGAATGGCGGTTTCGGTGACATTGGTATTGCCCATCGCCTGGGCCACCGACAACCGGCCGGCGCCGGCCAGCGCCCCGGCATCGACCGCCGCCTGGAGGGTTGCGTGCTCGTTGGACGCGCCCATCAGATCGACGACGCCGAAGGCGGCAAAAAGCAGCGGCACGGCGCACAGGGCGGAGATGGTCGCGACATTCCCCCCCGCGTCTCGCATGAAGCCGTTCTTAAACACGCCTGGCACCTTCGCTTGGGTCGATTTTCGACCATTATTGACGATAGTATGACAGACAGAGGTAAATGAATGCTTGGCGCAGAATTGGGCAATTCATGTGCAACAGCTTACCTGAAAAGTAAAACGGCCGCCGTTGCTTATTGCAAAACCATGGCCTTAACTGTCACATACATATGGACTTTTTACTTTTCGATCCGAGCTTTGCATGGCTTCAAGATTTCACTAACCATAAATCCACCGACAGTCGCATTTCGCAACCGGAGTCGTGTAGAAATCGCTTGATAAGTTAATTTTACGGCGCTTTACTCGCCGCCGCTCCGACGTCCTTCGGCTTATTTCAGGTGTACCGCATGACCGAACCCGCGCATGCTTCTGCGAAACCGGCGCCGGTCGCGCAGGTTCTGTTCGTCGAAGACAGTGCCGCCGAAATCCACCTGGCGACCGAACTTCTCAACCGGGCGCGCGTCCAGTTCGACGGCCACTGGGTGACGACCAGCGAAGACGCCTTCCATTTTCTGCGCCACGAAAAGGGTTTCGAGACCGCGCCGCGGCCGCATATCATCTTCCTCGACCTGAACCTGCCGCGTATTCCCGGCAGCGGTTTCCTGAAACAGCTGCGGACCGAAGAGTCGCTGAACGATATTCCCGTTGTTATCCTCAGCGGATCCGACTTCGAAGGCGACGTCGTGGCCGCGCGCGAACAGGGCGCCGTGCACTATCTGGTCAAGCCGCTGAACTATGAAAAGCTGTGTGAAGCGGTGGCGCGAGTGCGCTCGCTGAAGCTGGAAACGCGCGGCGAAGATCTGTTCCTCTGCGCCGAAGACTAGAGACGATTGACGATCGTGCCTTTCCATGATTAGTTAGTTAGATAATTAGCTAAATGATGGTGATGACCGTGGCAAATTTCGAAAACATGGCGCGGATCGAAGACGGCAGTGGCGATGCGGTCACCGGCCGCGTCGTCTATGCGCCGGTCAAGTCGCTGTTCCTGCTGGCCATGTATGCAGCGACCGCCTATGGCCTGTGGCGTTACCTGCGCCTCGATACCGTGCTGTTGTTTACCGTCAAGACCGTCGCGGTCCTGTTGCTGGGGCACAGTGTCGGCATGCATCGCCGACTGATCCATAAGAGCTTTGCCTGCCCCAAGTGGCTGGAGCATGTGCTGGTCTATTTCGGCGTTCTCGTCGGGCTGGGCGGGCCGTTCGCCATGATCCGTACGCACGATTTCCGCGACTGGGCCCAGCGCCAGCCGAAGTGCCATGACTATTTCGCCCATCGCCGCCCGCCCCTGATCGATGCCTGGTGGCAAATGCATTGCGACCTGCGCCTGGCGGAGCCACCGCGGCTGCATATCGAGCGCGACGTGGCGGAGGACCGGTTCTATCGCCTGATCGACCGGCATTGGATCGCAGCGCATCTGCCGTGGGTGATCGGGTTCGGGCTGATCGGCGGCTGGGCCTGGGTCATCTGGGGCGTCTGTGCGCAGATCGCCGTGACCGTGACCGGCCATTGGCTGATCGGCTGGTTCGCTCATCAACCGCATACGGATGACTGGCAGGTACGCGGCGCCGGTGTCCAGGGGCGCAATGTAGAATTAACGGGACTGCTCACCATGGGCGAAGGCTGGCACAACAATCACCACGCCTTTCCGGGATCGGCGCGGATCGGTCTGTATGAAGGGCAAAGCGATCCGGGTTACTGGCTGATCAAGGGTTTTGAGTCCGCCGGCCTGGCGTGGGATGTCCGGTTGCCGCATCATCTCGGCTATCGACCGCAACTGGCGTGGATGGGCGAGACGCGGCCGGTCATGCTGGCCGACCGCAAGCCGTGCAAGGTAATGGGTTGGGTGGGACGGTTGCTGCGGGCCTGATGGCAGCCGTTTATGGGCGGCTTGGCCTCCTGCGTAATGCTCTGAATTTACAGCTATTTTCAACGCGGAAAGCGCGGAAAAGTCGGAAAGACGCGGAAACGAAGTTCGGCGAAGTCAAATTTAGGGTTTTGCTTCTTTCGCGCGAAGCGCCAAATATCGAAGCTGATACCGCGAACGCAGAACAAATGCCCTTCGGGCGCAGGTCTTTTCCGGGACTGCTTTTTTTCCGCGTCTTTCCGACTTTTCCGCGCTTTCCGCGTTGAAAATAGCTGTAAATTCAATGCACTTATGGAAAGGGTAGCCGAACGCGGATGTACTTTACAACCCGATCCGCGGACACAGATGGCTGACGATGCAGATATCGCATTTCGGCTTGCGCGCCACGCAGACATAGCGGCCATGCAGGATCAGCCAGTGGTGCGCCCGGGTCAGCCATTTTTTCGGGATGACCGCCATCAGCTGCTGCTCGACCTTGTCCGGCGTTTTCGCCGAGGCATCGACGATCCCCAGACGGTGCGAAACCCGGAAAACATGCGTGTCGACCGCGATGGCCGGCTCGATATTCAACTCGTTCAACACCACACTGGCCGTTTTGTTGCCAACGCCAGGCAGTTCCAGCAGGCCCTCCCGCGTCAGCGGCACCTGGCCGTCGTAGCGCTCGAGCAGGATGCGGCACAGCGCCATGACGTTCTTCGCCTTGTTGCGGTACAGCCCGATCGTGGCGATCATCTGCATCAGCCGCTCTTCGCCCAAGGCCAGCATATCGGCCGGGTTGTCGGCGATCTTGAACAGCGGCGCTGTCGCCTTGTTGACCGCGACATCGGTCGCCTGGGCGGACAGGGCGACCGCCACGACCAGGGTAAAGGGATTGCTGAAATTCAGTTCCGTTCGCGGGTCGGGCTTATCCTCCTCGAAGCGCTCAAACAGGGCGGCAATCAGTTTCGGCGAAGGCTTCATGACCGTACGCGCTCCAGCAATTGCAGGCTTTCGCCGCGCAGGTCGCCATCGCACCAGTCGGTGAAACCAACCCTGTGCGCCAGGTTCAGCGACGCCGCGTTATCGTACGAAATCATGCAGGTGGTCCGGCGCAGCTTGAGAACCTCATCGGCATGATGCAAGGCGGCGGAAACACCTTCCAGCGCATAGCCGTGGCCGTGGAAATCCGGATGCAGGCCCCAGCCGAGCTCGAGATCGCCGAACGCAGGCACTAGGTCGCGGCGGTAATCGAAGATACCGACCGTGCCCAGCCAGACGTCATCGTCGCGCCGGCGCATGGCCCAGTTGCCGACGCCCATCACCTGCCAGTGCCCGATGTCGCGCAACAGCCGTAGCCAGACGGTTTCCGGCGTCATGGCCGCAAGGCCGATCTGGCGGGTAAAGTCGGCATTGGACCACAAGGCGCACAGGGGCGCGAAATCGTCCGGGGTCATCGGCTGGAGCGTCAGCCGCTCCGTGGTCAGGATGATCATGTTTGCGGCAGGAGTTCTGGCGCGCCCTCGTCCGTCATGACCTGCTCCCACTTCAGCCACTTTTCGGTAATGGCGGCGTTGAGGTCGATGCCTTCGGCGCGGGCCATCAGCAGCACCATGCAGACGACATCGGCCATCTCCATCGCCACGTCGTGGCGGGCGCCGTCGACACTGCGGCGCGAGCGGCCGGTCATGGCCAGATAGGCCTGGGTCAGTTCGCCCATTTCTTCCTGGACCTTGATCAGGTGCCAGTCGCCGCCACGGTCGACGTCGTAGACGCGCTCATAACGGTCGGAAATGGCTTTCAATCGGTCGATAAAGGCTTCGAGATTGGGGATTGGCAAGGTCATGTCGCACGGCAAGGTTCTGGAGATGTTCCAGCAGGTTTACGGGCGAATCTCCCGTGCCGCAAGGCCGTTTATGGCTTGTCGGGTATCGCGGTAAAAAGCAGATTACCAAAGCTCTCAGCGCTCTCGCCGGCCGCCCGACGCGCGTCGGGAACATAGGCGGTCGTCTGCAGGAAGCCGTGAATCAACGAACCATATAGCGTCGACACACCTGAACCGGAACACGACACGCCAAACCCCGGCCGCTTGGTGACGAAGGCGGTCTGGGAATCTCGCAGCGGATCGAAGCCTGCCTCGACGACGTCTGTGTAACCCATGCCGCACAGGTCGGCCGCCTGCATAGGCGAGGTGTCTTCAAGTGCAGTGACAACGCCCGCCGGATAGACCTGGTCAGCCAGATATTTCAGATTGTCGGCATCCAGCCCATACCCCGTGGCGAACTGATGCATAGACGGATAGTCGCCGGCGCGGTCCACGCCAGGATAAAAAAGCAGCAAACCAACAGGCAAGGTCCGATGGCTGTTGCGAACACGCAGGGCAGTGGCAATCGCCAGTGTGCCGCCCGCGCTGTCACCGGCCAGGGCGACTCCGGCTCCCCCCAGACTTTCAGCGTGATCGACAGCCCACAAATAGGCGTCCTCGGCATCATTCCACGCTGCGGGATACGGGTTTTCCGGCGCCAGCCGATAGCCCACAGAGATGACGATGGCGCGAGCCTGGTCGGCGATCAGCCGGACCGCCGGGTCCCAGGCGTCAATGCTGCCGAACATGAAACCCCCACCGTGGTAATAAACGATGACGGGCGGATGAGAGCGGCCTGTTGTGGGGTAATAGATGCGGATCGGAATGGCTTGGCCGTCACGGCCCGTCACGCTTCGATCCTCGACAGATTTCATATCTGGCCCGGCGGCGGTATGCAGAAACCAGTATCGATCCAGTGCGGCGCGCGCGGCGGCGCGGCCGTCCGCTGTCTTGTAACTGTTGCGCAGCCAGGTTTGAACAGCGGGGGCTGACGCCGGACGCGTCACATTTTCCAGAACCCATTGCAGGCGGACATCCAGGGCAACCCCACCCTGGACCTCTCGCTCACCTTTCAGATGGGCGATGAACCAGTCTTCCGGCTGTTGCAACGCATCCAGTTGCGCCTGTTCGGCCGGCGTCGCCACGATCGGCTCGGCAAACGCGGGTGTGGCCATCAACAGCATGGCAGCCAAAGCAATATTTCGGATCATGTTCCCCACCCTTTATGTCTCTGTTCCGGGCAGACTAAGCCCCTGTGGTAGAAAATTCAACAACCGTTGGAATTTCACATCGGCGTTTTTTGTCAGATCGCCCGTGCAGTCGGTGATATTCTCTGGTAAGCAGCCGAAATGCAAAACGAAACCGAAACCTACGAAATCCGCATCTATGCCCAGGGCCCCAGCCGTTGCGGCTGGAAAGTATGGCCAACAGACGGCGGGCCGGCCAAGGCCAGCGGCGTTGCCGAAAGCCATGCCGCGGCGCAACTGGCCGCCAAAAAGGCCAAGGAAAAGCTCGAAGCCAAGGCGCCCAAGCCCCAGGCCTAGATTGGGTTGGGCGAGGTTCGATGACCGCCATATTGTTTGTCTGTCTTGGTAATATCTGCCGCTCGCCCCTGGCCGAGGGCGTGTTTCGCCATCGCGCCCAGGCCGCAGGCGTAGCCCACCGCTTCGAGATAGACTCGGCCGGTTGCGGCGGATGGCACGCCGGCGAGCCACCCGATCGGCGTTCGATCGCCGTGGCGGCGCGTTACGGCACGCCTATCGACGACCAGTGCGCGCGCCAGGTGAAGCCCGCCGATTTCGACCGTTTCGACCTGATCCTCGGTCTTGATCGCGACAATGTCCGCCACTTGAAGGCTATGCAGCCGGCGGGATCGTCGGCGCGTGTCGCCCTGTACCTGGAAGAGGCGCTGGGAGAGGTCCGCGATGTACCCGATCCCTATTACGGTGATAGCCGCGACTTCGAAGCGGTCTATCGACTGTGCGAGCGCGCCAGCGATGCCCTATTGACAAAGCTTGTCTGATTTTCGCCGTGATTTTCGATAACGACTGATACCATATGTTATCTGAGTCAGTACAATTTCAGGAGAGTTTCATGCAGGGCACGCCCGACAGCGAATTCGGCGGCCGGTTTGCCGCCTTTCTCGATGTGGCCAACGGCTATCTCGGGACCACCCAGCCCGCCGCCGTCAGCATTTCGATGAACGAGGCCGCCGCACGCTTCCACGCCTGGGTATGGGCGGCCGGCGCACCCGACCTGGCGGCCCTGGCCGGCAAGCGCGAGGAAGCCACGCAATACTACCTCGATCAGTGCCGCACCATGTTCCAGGCCCATTACGACGACTATGTGCGCAATTACGACCAGTTCGTAGAGCAGGGTAAGCGCGGCTGAACCTATAAAATGTAACGGCTCAAGTCGGCATCCCCGGCGATTTCGCCCAGGCGCTGTTTGACATAGTCGGCGTCGATGGTGAACGACTGGCCCGCCATGTCGGACGCGGTGTAGCTTAAGTCCTCCATCACCTTTTCGATGACGGTGTGCAGACGCCGCGCGCCGATATTCTCGACCTTGGCATTCACCGTGGCGGCGGCGGCGGCCATCTCGGCAATCGCGCCTTCGGTAAACTCGAGCGTCACGCCTTCGGTGGCCATCAGCGCTTGGTTCTGCTTGATCAGGTTGGCTTCCGGCTCCGACAGGATGCGGCGGAAATCGTCCTGGGTCAGGGCCTTGAGCTCGACTCGGATCGGCAGACGGCCCTGCAGCTCGGGCAGCAGGTCCGACGGCTTGGCGACATGGAAGGCGCCGGATGCAATGAACAGGACATGGTCGGTCTTGACCGGGCCGTACTTGGTCGAGACAGTCGTGCCTTCGATTAGCGGCAGCAGGTCGCGTTGGACGCCTTCGCGCGACACATCCGCGCCGCCGCGTTCCGAACGTGACGCCACCTTGTCGATTTCATCAAGGAAGACGATGCCTTCGTTTTCGGCCAGGCGAAGCGCCTCATGGGCCACCGAATCCTGGTCGAGCAGCTTGTCGGATTCCTCAGCGATCAGCAGCGGCCATGAGGCCTTGACCGTGGTCTTGATCGTCTTCTTGCGACCGCCCATGGCCTTGCTGAGCATGTCGCCGAGATTGAAATTGCTGCCGGCCTGGCCGGGAATCTCGATCATGCCGACGGGCGTACCGGTTTCGGTGACCGACAGCTCGATTTCCTTGTCATCCAGTTCGTTGTTGCGCAGCTTCTTGCGGAAGCTGTCGCGCGTCGCCTGGGCCGCCGTGGCGCCGACCAGGGCTTCGATGATCCGGTCTTCGGCCGCTGCCTCGGCCTTGGCATGGACGCCGGCGCGGTTCTTCTCCTTGACCATCAGCATGGCGGCTTCGACCAGGTCGCGGATGATCTGGTCGACATCGCGGCCGACATAGCCGACTTCGGTGAACTTTGTCGCCTCGACCTTGATGAAGGGCGCCTGGGCCAGCTTGGCCAGCCGGCGAGCGATCTCGGTCTTGCCGACGCCCGTGGGTCCGATCATCAGGATATTCTTGGGCGTGATCTCGTCGCGGATCGAGGCGTCGGTTGCCTTGCGCCGCCAGCGATTACGCAGGGCGACGGCGACGGCCTTCTTGGCGTCGTGATGCCCGATAATGTGGCGGTCCAGTTCGGAGACGATTTCGCGGGGAGAAAAGGTGGTCATATTCGGATCCAAAGAAGGAGGGTATCCACAGATTACACAGATTACGCAGATTAGATTCTCAGTGCGCCGAGCGCGCCGTTTCGATCGACGCCCTCATGCCTGCCGGGTCGGCTCTGAAAAATCTGTGTAATCTGTGTAATCTGTGGATGAACTTTCTTGTGCTCATGACGTGCACGACATCAGCAGGACATGGCCCCATTCTGGACTGTTGTGCTCGCCATAGGTGACAAAGCCGGCCTTTTCATAGGCGCGGACGGCGCGCAGATTGGCCGGATCGGGATCGACAACCACTTCGGACACGCCTGCCGCCAAAAGCGCTTCGACGCGCTGGCGGATAAAGCGCTGGCCATGGCCGAGACCGATCATCTCCGGCACGCCGATAAACTGATCAATGCCGCGCACGCCCGGCGCCCGGTCGACAAAGTAATGATCCGGCCAGGCATGGGTATCCCAGTCCTGCATATAGGCAAATGGCACGCCGCTATGCGACACGATAAACATGGCCATGCCGGGTTCGTCGAGGTCGTCCTCATCGACCGTGACATTGCCTTCCGGATCGACCCACCATTGCTGCGGCCCTGGCGTCGCCAGCCATTGCCGGATCATCGGCATGTCGGCGCGCGTCATCGGACGAAAGTCGTAGGTCATACCGAACGGCCTTCGAACCTGGCAATCTCGGCGCTGTCGGCGGCCGAGCACAGTTCAAGCTTGGCGAAGGGTGATTTTTCCGGCAACAGGATGCCCCCGACCTGGGCGGCGTGGCGCAGGGCGGCGACATTGACGCCATTGCGATAGGCCCACAGCTTCCAGCGCGCCGTGGCATAGGCGCGATAGACGACCGACATCGGCCAGCCGGACAGGCCGATAAACCAGCACAAATAAATCCACGGCGGCTGGACCTGGGCGCCAAGCGCCAGCAGCGTAACCCCCGCGGACGCAAGCAGGATCAGGGTCGGCGGCATCTTGACCCAAAGCTGTCCGGTGCGCAGAGCCTGGTCGATAAGGATCATAGGACTTCGAGGGTCAGGTGGTCATTAGTGTAGACGCAGATACTGGCGGCGATCTTCATCGCCTTGCGGGCAATGACCTCGGCGTCCTGTTCGTATTCGAGCAGGGCGCGCGCCGCCGACAGGGCATAGACGCCTCCGGAACCGATGGCGGCGACGCCGTCTTCGGGCTCCAGCACGTCACCGACCCCGGTCAGGGTCAGGATATGGTTCTTGTCGGCAACCAGCAGCATGGCTTCGAGGCGGCGCAGGTAGCGGTCGGTGCGCCAGTCCTTGGCCAGGTCGACGCAGGCGCGGGCCAGTTGATCCGGGAACAGCTCCAGCTTGGCTTCGAGGCGTTCCAGCAGGGTAAAGGCGTCGGCCGTGGCGCCGGCGAAACCGGCGATCACCTTGCCGCCGGCAAGCGGGCGCACCTTGCGCGCGCCGCCCTTGACGATGGTCGGGCCCATCGACACCTGGCCGTCGCCGGCAATGACGGTCTTGTTGTTCTGGCGCACAGCGACGATCGTCGTGCCGTGCCAGTTGGGAAAATTCGAGTCTGTCATGGCGTTGTAATTGGCGGTTTTGGGATTGTTATTCAAGGGTGAAGATGCCATTTCGCTGTGCATGCTCAGCGATGACGAAATCGACCGTTATGCCCGCCACCTCGTCCTGAAGGAGATCGGCGGCCAGGGCCAGATGAAACTGAAGGCCGCGCGCGTGGCCATAATCGGCATGGGCGGAATCGGCTCGCCGGCAGCCCTCTATCTGGCAGCGGCCGGGATCGGAACGCTCGGCCTGATCGACGACGACACGGTGTCGCTCAGCAACCTGCAACGGCAGGTCCTGTATGACACGGACGAGATCGGGCGCGGCAAGTCCTCTGTCGCACATGACCGGCTAGGGTTGCTCAATCCGCATACGGACTGTCGGGTGCACGCAACGCGGCTGGATGCGGACAATACGGCGGCAATTCTGTCCGGCTACGACATCGTGCTCGACGGTTGCGACAACTTCCCGACGCGCCTGCTGGTCAACCGCGTGTGCCATGACCTGGGAAAGCCGCTGGTTTCGGCGGCGATCGGGCGATGGAGCGGACAATTGGCGCTGTTCGAGGGTTCGCCGTGCTACCAATGCCTCGTGCCGGACCTGCCGCCCGATGCCGAAACCTGCGAGCGCGTCGGCGTTGTCGGCGCCCTGGCTGGCGTCATGGGCACGCTGGCGGCACTGGAAGTCATCAAACGCGTGACCGGCGCCGGCGAAACCCTGCGCGGCAAGCTGTTGATTTTCGACGGTTTGACCCTGCAAAGCCGGATTGTCGGACTGGCGCCCGATCCGAACTGTCCGGTGTGCGGAGAAACGCAATGAGCTGGTTTCTGTTTATGGACGAAAGCGGCCACGATCATCGGAACATGCCTTACGAAATCCGCGGTGGGGTGGCGCTTTCCGTGACGAAGCTATGGTATTTCATCCAGGGCTGGCGACGTTTGGAATTGGACTGTTTCGGCGTCGTCCTGAGCGACTACGGTAAGGAGGCGAAGGGCGAAAAGCTTCTGGACAAGGACCGCTTTAAATGGGCTCAGCAAGGCGCCAAAATGTCCCCGGAAGAAAGGCGAAAGCTCTCTCGCGCTTTTCTGGAAAGGGGGCGAGATAAAATAGCGCCTAACCGGGATCATTTCACAGCCTATGGTCAGGCCTCGCTGGAGATGGCGCGCGGCGTATTCGATTTGCTGAGCGCCCATGACGCCAAACTTTTTGCATCCTTCATTCCGCGTGGCACGAAGCCACCTCCCGGATTTATTCGAGAAGACTATCTTCGCAAGGATCAGGTTTTCCTTTTGGAAAGATATTTCTATTTCCTCGACGGCGTGCATAAACACGGCCTGCTTGTCATGGATGAGACCGAAAAGTCGGCCGACAGACGGTTTGTCAAGAAGCTCGAAGCCTATTTTGAAAAAACGGAAACGGGCCGTAATCGTGCGCTCAGCATCGTCCCCTCACCGTTGTTCGTTGCCTCCGACATGAGCTACGCCGTACAAGCTGCCGACATATGCCTTTACTGCTTGAACTGGGGATACAGAGTGCCCGGTTGGGAGGCGGAATCAACCGTTCGCGATGAAATAGCCGAAGAATTCGGTCCCAAATTGCGGAATCTACAATGGATTGGTGAGATGCCGGCTGGCCGCGAAGACCGCGCATTCAGGTCCTACGGCATAGTGCTGGTACGCGATCCATACCAGTCACGGGCGTCCTGAAAAGAGAGGAAGGAGGTAAAGCCCCGAACGTACTCCACAAGGGCTTCCGGTCAGGCAGAACCTCCAATACCGAATATAGATGCGCAAGCGAATTTGGTCAACACCTTGGTATCGTCGTCAAGATTGCCGGCAATTGATCGAAGTCATATACTCACCCCCTCAGGCAAGCCCATAGTCGCCCCCAAACGGAGACTATGCCTATGAAAATGCCCGCACTCGCCATACTGGCTTTTCTGACATTAAGCACTGCCGCGCCCGCCCAGACGCCCCAGGCGCCGGCACCGGAAACCAGCGCTTCGCCTGCCCTGACCGATGTCGAGGTCGGTGCCGCTCTTTATTTCAGGGCCTGCAGCCTGTGTCATGACGACAGCGAGCATATGTTGAACGATAATGGCCCGGCCCTGTTCGGTGTCGTCGGGCGCCGCGTCGGTTCGGTCGAGGGCTTCGACTATTCTCCGGCCCTGAAGAAGGCAAATTTCTGGAGACACAAATGGACGGAAAAGCGCCTGGACAGGTTCCTGTCGGGACCGCAACACATGTACACCGGTACCGATATGCCGATGATGTTCAACGATCCCAAGGTCCGTCACGCGCTGATCGCCTATCTCAAAACCTTGACACCCCGAGAATAGCGGACTTTATCGTAGCCCAGCTTCATGGTAGGGTGGTTGCAACCGCAACATAAGCGGCACGCATGCAGGACAAGAAGCGTCGCGAAGGCTGGTCAACCGCCCCGCCCGAGATCGTCATGCCGCCCTCCGCCACCGCAATCACCAAGCCCGCTACCATCGACAAGGACGGCGCCGATGCGCTGTATCCCGTCGTCAAACATACCCTGATCGAGGATATCTACGCCTTTGCGATTGGCTGCGCCTTTGTCGTGCTGGGGATTGTCTTTCTGAAATCGGCCGGGCTGGTCACGGGTGGCGTGGCCGGTATTGCCCTGCTGGTCTCCTACGTCGTGCCCCTGCCGGTCGGCGTGCTGTTCATGCTGATCAATATCCCGTTTTTCCTGTTTGCCTGGCCGGCCATGGGCAAGCGCTTCATGATCAAGACGGTGATCGTCAACCTGGCGATTATGGGCCTGGCCAGCCTGGCGCCGCATATGTTCAATCTGTCGGGCGTCCATCCCTTGTTTGCCGCCATCTTCGGCGGGACCATTATCGGCATGGGCATACTGGCCCTGGCGCGTCACGGCGCCGGCGCCGGTGGCACGGGTGTATTGGCGCTGTACCTGCAAAAGCGGCGCGGCATCAATGCCGGCAAGACCCAGATGATGTGCGACGCCCTGATCCTGTCGGTGTCGATTGTGGTGTTGAACTGGCATGCCGTCGCCTACTCGCTGATCTCGGCTGTGGCGATGAGCGGCGTCCTGATCTGGTTTCATAAGCCTGAAAGATATATTGGGAGATAAGCCTCATGCCAAAAAGTGGACGCCACCGCACGGGCGGCCCCGTTTTTGGATAAACATGAGGCGTAATAAATTAATTAGAACCGTTTCTGTGGTTGCGCGCCTCTTACCTGTATCGACGGCCGATTGTGGCGCGATAGGGAGAGGTTTTGTCATGGTTTATGCCAGGAATGTACCGGCGTGGGAGCGTGTTGCGCGCATTGTGCTCGGCCTATTGCTGATTTTGGGTGGCTTTGGGCTGTTAAAGGGCTGGATGGCCTACGCGCTCTGCGCCAGCGGTGCTATGATCGTCCTGACCGGGTTTGTCGGTTTCTGTCCGATGTGCGCCCTCGCCGGCCGGCAGCTAGACAACAGGCTGAAGGGACGCGAATGAGCGACTTGATGGAGGCGGCTGTCGCCGGTGACCATGACGCCATAATGGCCGTCATGGCGCAGGCTGATGGCGACATCCGCCGCTACGCCCGGCGCAGTTGCAAGTCTTCGTCGGATGCCGAGGACGCGGTCCAGGAAACCCTGTGGGTCGTCTATCGCCGGATCGGTGGATTGCGCAAGTTGGGCGCCTTCTCCGGCTGGCTGTTCCAGGTGGTCCAGCGCGCCTGCCTGAAACTGGCGCGGCAGGGCATGCTCTTTGTCGATATAGCGGCTCTGGAAAACGATACGCGGTTCGCCGAATGGCCCGAAGCGGAATTGCGTCTGGACCTGGCGGCAGCGATCCAGTCCCTGCCCACCCACTATCGCGATGTCCTGTTGTTGCGCGATGTCGGAGAACTGACGATCGACGAGATAACGACGCGCCTTGGCCTGACACGCGAAAGCGTCAAGGCCCGGCTGCATCGCGCGCGGTTACTGGTACGGGAATATCTGGTCGGATAACAACCGGGCGGTCCGTGCACCGGGCACGGCCGCCTATTTCGAGGGCTGGGTCATGATAATCTGGGCGAACCTGTTCAGGTCGACATATTTCACGAACTGAGTCGACACCTCATTGACCGCCGGATCATTGGTCAGATCGTTGAACGCCTTTTCACTCATGACGCCGAAAGCATTTCCCGGTGCATCGTCGCCATCGGCCTTGATGGCCGCCACCGTCTCGGTACCACAGCTTTCGACCAGCAGGCGGGTGAACAGACCACCCATTTCGCGATTGATAGCTTCGTCCTCGGCCGGAGTAATCGCGGCCAGATCGGCGACCTTGGGGTGTTTGGAAATCATCATGAATACCCAGCGCACCAGCACAATATTGTCCTGCGGCGTGGCCGAACGGACCAGGCACTGGCTCAGGGCGGTAGTTGCCGGCCCCGCCATCGTCGGCGCTGCCGCGACCAGACCCAGCGTCGCAATCGCAGCAACAACAAGTGATTTTACAAACAATTTCATGGCAGCCCCCGGGCAACACTTATGAGAACCGCAATGTAGTGCAAGGTCTGTCCGATGGTCAATCTCTGCCGCGTTAGACATTGCGCAGTGGTTCGTGTATAGGAACCGCCATTCCTTAAATACCCGTTTTCGAAAGCCGCATCCTTGGCCCATACGCTCGACCTGTCTGTAAAACCAGCTGCCCTCGTCAACCTTACCGGCCTGTCCATGGAAGGCCTGAAGACGGTCCTGACGGAGTCCGGCGTGGTCGAGGCGCGCAAGGTCGGCATGCGCGCCAAGCAGATGTGGCGCTGGATGCACCATTACGGCGTCACCGATTTCGACCTGATGACCGATATCGCCAAGGAACAACGCGCGCTGTTCGCCGATCGGTTCACCCTGGCCCGGCCGGAAATCGTCGAACGCCAGATCAGCCGCGATGGGACACGCAAATACCTGATCCGCATGGCACCCGGCATCGAGGTCGAGAGCGTCTTCATTCCCGGTGTCGGCCGCGCCGGCGCATTGTGCGTGTCCAGCCAGGTCGGCTGCACGCTGAACTGCACCTTCTGTCATACCGGCACGCAAAAGCTGGTGCGCAACCTGACCGCCGCCGAAATCGTCGCCCAAGTCCAGGTGGCGCGCGATGACCTCGGCGAATGGCCGTCGCCCAAGGAAGACCGTCAGCTCAGCAATATCGTCTTCATGGGCATGGGCGAGCCGCTCTATAATCTCGACCATGTCGCCGGCGCCATCGACATCATCTCTGACCCAGAAGGCATCTCGTTGTCGCGCCGCCGCATCACGGTCTCGACCTCGGGCGTCGTCCCTGAACTGGAAGGCCTGGGCAACCGCACGGCCGCTATGCTGGCCATTTCGCTCCACGCCACCAATGACGACCTGCGCGACGTCCTGGTGCCGCTGAACAAGAAATACAATATCGAGCAGTTGATGGCCGGCATCCGCGCCTATCCGGGCCTGTCCAATGCCCGCCGCGTGACCTTCGAATATGTCATGCTGAAGAACGTCAATGACAGCCCGGCCGAAGCGCGCGCCCTGATCAAGCTGCTGAAAGGTATTCCGGCCAAGGTCAATCTGATCCCGTTCAATCCATGGCCGGGTACCGACTATCAGTGTTCGGACTGGAAGACGATCGAGGTCTTTGCCTCTATCCTCAACAAGGCCGGCTATGCCTCGCCCATACGCACGCCGCGCGGCCGCGATATCCTGGCGGCCTGTGGCCAGCTCAAGTCGGAGAGCGAGAAGCAACGGGCCTCGACCCTGCGCCGGCAAAAGCCGGACGAGCTTGCGGAAACTGGCTCAAACGAAGACAGCGATCTTCATGACAGCCTGCCCTTCGCGCATCTCGCCGCAGGCATGGTCGACTAACCAAGGTATTGCGTTTTTTGGCTTTTCTGGTTGCAACTGAAATATTGTCCACAGTCCCTAAGGGTTGGACTTGATCTTGCAGGGACAATCCCTCATGAATGAGCCGCCTGTCATCAGGCTCGTACAGAAAGTGCCAGGGGACCTGCAGACGTATGACGAATAATTTCAACCTAGACTTCCTGTCACCCGAAATCCTGCGTCCCGAGATCCAGGCTTTTGCCAACGGTTTCCTGATTACGCTGCTGCATGCCGGGGCGACCCTGTTCATGCTGTTCGTCGGCGCCTTCGTCTATTCGATCCTGACGCCGTACAAGGAAATCCAGCAGATCCGCGAAGGCAATTCGGCTGCCGCCGTTGCCTATGGCGGGGTGATCATCTGCCTGGCCCTGCCTCTGGCCGCCTCGATGGCCGCCTCGACCTCCTTGCGCGAAATCGTCCTGTGGGGCGGCGCCACCATCCTGTTGCAACTTCTCGTCTTCCGCCTGATCGACTTCCTGCTGGCCGGCCTGCCGGCGCGGATCAACGATGGCGAAGTCTCCGCCGCCGTCCTGCTGGTTTCGGCCAAGCTGGCCGCCGCCCTGGTTCTTGCCGCCGCCGTCGCCGGTTAAGGGGAAACTGGGCCATGAAGCTCGACTGGCTCCTCTATGCTGGCGGTATTGCTGCCCTGGTGCTTGTCACCAACAACTGGCATGAAAATTCCGAACTTCCGGAAGCCCCGCCACCGCCGGGCGTTGGTGAGATGTCGCTGTTCGCCAGTTTTACGCCCTTCTCGGCCGGCGCCATCATCAACCTGCCGTTCGACGACCGCAAGGAAATGACCGGCACCGGCTTCGCGATTGCTCCCGGCCAGTGGGTCGTGGCGCGCCATAGCGTGGCCAATTGCCCGCACCCCTTCATCAATATCGGTGGCAATCTCGGCGTGCCGTTCAATGCCAGCCAAGCCGCAGCCGACGCCAATTCGTTGGACAAGGCGCCCTATATCCTGGTCACGACCTCGGGCGGCGGACGGCCGTTCGGCATGGTCGATCCGACCAGCGTCAAGCCGGGTGTCCGCGGTTTCATGCCGGGCTACCCGGCGGGGCAGCCGGGCGAGGCCACGGCGCGGCTGATCGGCACCATGGTGCTGGAAAAGTCGAAGCGCGGCGAGCGCAACGAAACGGTCCTGGCCTGGGCCCAGGCCGGCCGGACACATGGCATCAAGGGCGATCTGAACCAGATGTCGGGCGGTCCGGTGCTGGACGACAATTCGCACCTGATCGGGGTGACCATCAAGGAAAAGCCGCGCCGCGGGCGGATCTATACCTCGACGCCGCAGACCCTGGGCGCCCTGGCGGGTACGGCGCAAGGCAAGCCCGACTTCGAAAGCGAAGCGGTGATCACCAAGACCAATTACGGTATCGTCGCGGATACCTTGCGGCGGGAATACCGCGTCGTTCAGGTGGGCTGTATCAAGTCGTAGGTCTGCCTGTGACGGTGCAAGCCGTTTATGGGCTGCATTGATTGCCGCGTAATATTTTGAAATTGCAGTAATTTTTAACGCGGAAAGCGCCGAAAAGTCGGAAAGACGCAAAAATTTTGGGTTTAGCCTCTTCCGCGCGAAGCGCCTTCATTCTGTGCAGCATGCCTATGTGTTGGAATGGCAGCCCTTCGGGCAAGAATGTTTACTCCTCCTTTTTCCGCGTCTTTCCGACTTTTCGGCGCTTTCCGCGATAAAAATTACTGTAAACTCAGTATGTTTTGAATAGTTGTAGCCGAGCACCGACAAGAGACCTCGGTTTGATCAGGTTACGGCCTGCTGCCAATTTACGGCGAATCCGGCGATACACCGTCCTCATGACCCCACTCGATCCCCTGCACCTCAAGGCCCTTGCCGCCGCCGACCCCAAACTCGCACCTCTGTGTGAGCGCTTCGGCCATATCCAGTACCGACTGAGGGAACGCGGCTTTCCCGCCCTGCTGGGGCTGATTGTCGAACAACAACTCTCGGTCAAGGCTGCGGACACGATCATCGCACGCCTCCATGCCGGTCTGCATGCCTCGTCGGGTGAAGTCAGCCCGCAGGCCGTGCTGGCGCATGATGACGAGCTGATGCGCGGTTACGGCCTGTCGCGGCCAAAGATCGGCTATGCCCGGGCGCTGGCCCAGGCCATGCACGCCGGTGACTTCGACACCGAAACCCTGACCGCCCTCGATGTCGAGGCGGCGGCGACCAAGCTGGTGGCACTGAAAGGCATAGGCCGCTGGACAGCCGAGGTCTATCTGATGTTTTCGGAAGGGCGCCTCGACCTGTTTCCCGTTGGCGACGTCGCCTTGCGGGAGGCCCTGGGCTGGCTTGACCGGCTGGACGCCAGGCCGGACGAAAAATACTCGGCGGAACGGGCGAAGATCTGGTCGCCCTACCGTTCCATAACCGCGCATCTGCTGTGGGCATGGTACGGCGCGGTCAAGCGCGGCGAGATGGAACGCGTCCTCTGACGCACCTTGAACCTGGGCTGTTAACACCTGATCAACCAAACACTTGGAATTGATTACTTACAACCCTTTCGATAGTCTGCAGTGAGCCTTGGGAGGACGCCATGCATACCGTCAAGCAACGTATCGATCATACGCTCGAAGTCTTTCGGCAGTTCAGCCGCCAGGACATTGTTATCGGGCTGACGCCGACGGACTGGGACGCGCTATGCGCCCTCGTTCTGGATGAATATGTCGCGCGCCGCGCCGTTCAACGACTGACGCGTGATACCTATGATGGCATAGAGATCCACCACCTGAGCAGTGAGCAAACCAGTTTTGTCGCCCACGATTTCGGCACCGCGGCCCAGCGCAAGTTTCCGCTGGACGTGCTCGAAGACGTCGAGATGACGACGGCGTAGGCAGGTCAGGCCGCTTTCGACAAGGCCGCGAAATATTCCGCCTTGCCGGTGCGGAACAGGCCGTACCACGCATCCAGGACCTGCGGCGTGAACAGGTAGAGTTCGCGGAAGATGTGATAGGCGAAGTCGACCGGCGCCGTTGCCGAAGCCGTGATCAGCCGCCCGTCGGTCACTGCCGGAGCTTCCTGATACAGGGCGCCGCCCTTGTAATTGGTGGCCGCCAGATAGGGCTTGGCGTTGCTGGTGTGCCTGACAGTATCCAGCAAACCGGCGCGCGCCAGGCCGGCAGTGGCGCCGCAGATGGCTGCAACCGCACCGCCGGCGGCCAACACCTTGCCGGCCAGGGCAGCCATATCGCCATGCTCGCCCTTATCCCACGCCGTACCCCCCGGCAGGATCAGCAGACGGCAGTCGGCGGGATCGAAATCGGCCATCATCGACAGGTCGGGACGGATACGCAACCCGCCGGCGGTCGTAACCTCTTCGCCCTTCGGCGACATCGTTCGGATGCGCCAGGCGTCGGGCTCACGCTGGTACTGGCCGGTGTTGATACCAGCTATGGCATAGGCAGCCTCCCAGTCGGAAAGGCTGTCGAAAACGAAATAATGAATGTCGGTGGGCATGGCGGCCTCCTTTGGACTCGCCCACTGTAAACCTTCGCCCCTAAGGACGACGTGGTTGTAACGCTCCAGGACGATAAGTTTCGGATAAGGGTTGCGAGGCGCATGGATCGGGATTATGCCGCGCCGCATGATCTCCCTGCTCGGCAAGCTGTCGTCGATCAATGTCCGTAAGGTCGCCTGGACCTGCGACGAACTGGGCTTGCCATTTGTGCGCGAAGACTGGGGCTCGGGGTTTCGCGACACCTATGTCCCGGACTATATCGCGCTCAACCCCAATGCCCTCGTGCCGGTAATCCGCGACGGTGATTTCGTGCTGTGGGAATCGAACACCATCGTCCGCTATCTCGCCAATCGCTACGGCGCGCATCTCTATCCGGCCGAGCCCATGGCGCGTGCCCGCGTGGATCAGTGGCTGGACTGGCAGGCGACCAATCTCAACACGGCCTGGCGCTATGCCTTTCCGGCCCTCGCGCGCAATTCGTCCGACAATGACCCGGTGCGCGTCGCCGAGTCGGTAAAGGCATGGAACATAGCCATTGGTATCCTGGACGGACAACTGACCCGGACCGGCGGCCATGTGGCGGCAGATGCCTTCACCCTGGCCGATATCGCCATCGGCCTGTCGGTCCATCGCTGGCTGAAGACACCGATGCAGCACACCGAATGGCCGGCGGTCATGGCCTATTACGAACGGCTGAAACAGCGCCCGGCCTTCCGGCCCTATGCGCTCGATGATGTGCCTTAGGGCAACAACATGGCCTCCGGGTCGAGCCCGTGCAGGATCTCATTGACCATGGCGCCATGGCCCTGGCTTGATTTTGGGTCCGCCTGATTGGCCAGCAGCACCAGCCCCAGATGACGTTCCGGCTCCTCGACACAGTAACTGTGAAAGCCCTCGAAGTCGCCGCTTTGCCAGATGATCCGCTTGCCGGGCGCGCTCAGCATCTGCCAGTTCAGGCCGGCGGCATAGCTGCCCGAGGTGAAATACGGTTTGTGCGCTAGCTGAACCGCCGGATCGGTCTCGGCGATCTGCCAGGATACATATTTCAGCATATCGTTGACACTGGACTTCAGCGCGCCGGCGCCCTGGAACTCGTCCGGCACATAGGGCATCAGGTCGCCCTTGCCGTCGTAGCCGTGGACCAGAAGCGCCGACTGCGCCGGGCTTACGGTGATGGTGGTCGCGGTCATGCCCAGCGGCAGCAGGACCTTGTCCTTCAACACCTGTTCGTATGGTTTCGCGTAGACGCGCTCGACGATATAGCCGGCCAGGGTGGCAGCAGCGTTGGAATATTGAAACGCCGAGCCGGGCTCGAACTTCAGCGTCACCTTGTGCAGATCGTTGTAAAAATCCTTGCGGTGATAGGTTTTGTAGATGTCGGCCAACCGGCTCGACCACGGAATGTCGGTGACGAAATCCGGACGCGTTTCCGGACGATCAGGCAGGATAAATGGCAGACCCGAGCGATGATCAACCAGGTCGAACAGACGTATGCCGTGGCCCTCGACGGCCAGATTGGGATAGTCGCCGTCGAGATAGGTGCGCACATCGTCGTCGAGCTTCAGCTTGCCGTCCAGAGACGCCTGGGCCAACAATATACCGGTGAAAGTCTTGGTGACCGAAGCGATCGGATACAGGGTATCGGCGGTCGGCGCCATCGTGCCGCCTGGCGTGGTAACACCATAATTGTACGCGTAGGTCTGGCCATCCTTGACGATGCCGATCGAGAAACCGACCGACTGGGGATTGGCGGCAAGGAACTTTTGCGCTGCCTGATCGACGACGGCTTTCACATCGCCGGCAGGATCGGCAAAAGCCGGAACTGTCGCCAGACAGCTCATGAGGGTCATAGCCACAAGCCAGTGTTTCATACGATTCGCCCCTGTTATGGTAATCAGAGTGCTGCGTGAATCCGGCCTTATTATGCTCGAATTGCGGCCGGTGTTACAACATCGCCCACCCGGACCTCACCGTCTTCCAGAACACGGGCGGTAATGCCGCCATGGCCGCGCACGGCATTGTAACCGCCGGGCCCGAAGATCTCCTCCATGCGTGAACAGGGATGGCAATCGCCCGTCATTTCCAGAAGGGCGGAACCAAGGCGGAATGGTCGGTCCTTCAGGGCCAGCAGGTTAAGGCCGGAGACAACGATATTGCGGCGAAGCTGTTGGGGCAGGACGACATCCAGGCCGAGAAAGGCGGCAATCGCCGTCAGGTGTTCGGCCTGGATCAGGGTGACGTGGCGGCTGCCGCTGCGGCCGGAATAGCGGTCACCGATCAGGCCTTGGGCGGTGGACAAACTGGCTTGCTCGACAGAAGCCATGGGTGACTGGCGGGCCGGGCGCAGGCCGATCCACGTCACGCGGCCCGGACGTACGGGTGCCGTCATCAGGCGGGCCAGTGGAGATTGCGGATTGAGCATGGAAAAGCCGGGGTGGTGAGTCCCGGCTTTGTAGACCAACTGGATTCAGGATGAAACTAGCTGATCTTCTTGATCGTGTTGTCCGGCGTGACCTCTATGTCGGGGGTCAGGGCGTGATCATTGGCGTCTTTAGGCGCATCGAATTTATGCCCCTTGTCCGGGTGGAAATATTCCTTGTCCTCGCCCGACTGGTTCAGTTCGTGCGGCGAAAACACCCGCTTTCCTACGTAGGTCACGGCATCGACGGCATTGGGCTCATCCGAAGTGTCGGGCGCCTGGATCGTATTGCCGGTATCGGCCGCGACGTCGGCTGCTGCCGTCGCCTGCGGATCGTCTCCTGCCCGCGCCTCGTCCGGCTCCTGGGGGATGCGGCTGCCGGTCGTAAAACTGTCGTCGCGTACCTTGTCCATAACGGTTCTCCTGTAACAGCGAAACCGTCAGTATAGGCGCACGAAGATAAGTCCGGCGTGAGGAACCAAAGACGCGTTACAAACGACCGATAAAGGCCACCTTTATTCCACCGTAGGGATAACTCGCTGTGACGCGGTGAAAATGATTAGCTTCCGAGCACCCGCAGCGACGTGTACTTTGGTACAAGAGCAAGGGCGCGGAGGAAGATGATTATTTGCAGCCCGTCACAGTAGAGTTAGCCCAGTCCCCGTGCGCCTTCGATAAGATCAGCCACGACTGATGGATCGGCCAAGGTGGAAATATCGCCCAACTGATCCGACGCGCCTTCGGCGATCTTGCGCAGGATACGGCGCATGATCTTGCCCGAACGCGTCTTGGGAAGACCCGGCGCCCACTGAATGACGTCCGGCGTAGCGATAGGGCCGATTTCCTGACGCACCCAAGCCCGCAGTTCCAGCTTCAGCGCATCCGTGCCGACAACGCCCTGTTTCAGCGTGACATAGCACCAGATGCCCTGCCCCTTGATGTCGTGCGGATAGCCGACGACCGCGGCTTCGGTGACGCCGCTGTGGCCGACCAGGGCGCTTTCGACCTCGGCCGTGCCCAGGCGGTGACCCGAGACATTGAGCACGTCGTCGACGCGCCCGGTGATCCAGTAATAGCCGTCCGCGTCGCGGCGGCAGCCGTCACCGGTGAAATACTTGCCGGGATAGGTCGAGAAGTAGGTTTCCAGAAAACGCGCATGATCGCCGAAGACCGTGCGCATCTGGCCCGGCCACGAATCGTCGAGGCACAGATTACCTTCGGTGGCGCCTTCCAGGACATTGCCCTCGGCATCGACCAGGGACGGTACAATGCCCGGCAGGGGCTGGGTCGCCGAGCCGGGCTTGGTGGGGGTCGCACCAGGTACAGGTGAGATCAGTATGCCGCCGGTTTCGGTCTGCCACCAGGTGTCGACAATGGGGCAACGCTCGTCGCCGACGACGCGGTGATACCACAGCCAGGCTTCCGGATTGATCGGTTCGCCGACCGAGCCCAGCAGGCGCAGCGAGGCGCGCGACGACGCCTTCACCGGCGCTTCGCCGTCGCGCATCAGAGCGCGGATGGCTGTCGGCGCCGTGTAGAAGATATTAACTTGGTGCTTGTCGATCACCTGCCAGAAGCGGCTGACGGTCGGGTAGTTGGGCACGCCTTCGAACATCAAAGTGGTGGCGCCATTGGCCAGCGGACCATATAGCACATACGAGTGGCCGGTCACCCAGCCGATATCGGCCGTGCACCAGAAGACGTCGCCGTCCTGGTAATCGAAGACGGTCTTGTGCGTATAGGCCGCCCAGGCGAGATAGCCGCCCGTGGTGTGCAGCACGCCCTTCGGCTTGCCCGTCGAGCCGGAGGTATAGAGAATGAACAACGGATCTTCGGCGTTCATTGGCTCGGGCGGGCAGTCAGCCGAAACGGTTTTCAGAGCCTCTGCGACGCTGACGTCACGGCCATTGTGGGTCAGGTAAGGGGCCTGGGTGTGTTCGACCACCAGGACGGTTCGGACATTGGGGCATTGCAGCAGGGCCAGGTCGACATTGGCCTTCAGCGGAATCGTCTTGCCGCCGCGCAGGCCCTCATTGGCCGTGATGACGATATCGGACTGGCAATCGAGGATACGGCCAGCGATGCTGTCGGGCGAAAAACCGCCAAAGACCACGGAATGGACGGCGCCGATGCGCGAACAGGCCAGCATGAAATAGGCGGCTTCCGGGACCATCGGCATGTAGATGGTGACGCGATCGCCCTTCTTGACACCATAGCTTTTCAGCAGGTTGGCGCGTTTGTTCACCGCCACGCTGAGTTCGGCATAGGTGATATGCTGGCTGACGCCCGGATCATCGCCTTCGAAAATAATGGCCGTCTGATCGGCGCGGGTGCGCAGATGGCGGTCGATACAGTTGGCCGAGACATTGAGAATGCCGTCATAATACCAGCGGATGCGGAAGTCGGCGCGATCGTACGAGACGTCCTTGACCTTGCTGTAGGGCTCGATCCAGTCGAGGGCATCACCCAGGGACTTCCAGTAATGTTCAGGATCGGCGGCAAAGCGCTGGCGTTGGGCGGCCAGGCCGTCGGCGGTCAGGGTGCCGGGCCGCACGAACTCAGCCGGAACGCGGAAAAAGGTATCGGACATGACGGTATTTCCTCGGTCTCACCCTCGCTGTGTCGCAAGGGGTTTTCATTGCGCGCGACCTTAGGGAATGGCGAATCCGAAGTCCATAAGACCAATGCGAAAAATCAGTCGCGTCGCGTACGCAGGCGCGTTAATGACGTTGCAAATTGCGACAATGGAGACATTTGCCATGATGCTGGCCCTTTCCACCTGGTGCGAAATCGAAACGCGGATGAAGTCGTCGCGCACCGTAATCATTCCGATCGGCTCCAACGAGCAGCACGGGCCGATGGGTTTGCTCGGCACCGACTGGCTGTGTCCGGAGATCATTTCCCACGCCGCTGAAAGAGAAGGCGACCTGCTGATCGCACCGACCTTCAATATCGGCATGGCGCAGCATCATCTCGGGTTTCCCGGAACCATTTCACTGCGCCCGTCGACCTTTATGGCCGCTATTTCCGACTGGGTGAATTCCCTGGCACGGCATGGCTTCGACCGCATCTATTTCCTCAATGGCCATGGCGGCAATGTCGCCAGCATCGAGGCGGCGTTTTCGGAGATCTATTCGGACTATTCCTATGCGGCGGAACCGTGCCCCTTCATTCTGAAACTGCGCAACTGGTGGGACCTGCCCGGCATTGCCCGCCTGTGCGCCCGGCTGTATCCGACCGGCCACGGCACCCACGCCACGCCGTCGGAAATCGCCGTTACCTTCGCCGCCTATCCCGATCGTGTCAAATCGCACGCCATGGAGCCTCAAATCGCGCCCAATGGCCCGATCCGCGACGCGCTCGATTACCGCTCACGCTTTGCCGACGGCCGCATCGGCTCGGACTCATCGCTGGCCACCGTCGAGCACGGCCAGCAGATCATCGCCGCTTCGGTCAAGGGACTGATCGACGATATCGCCGCGTTTGATGCGGAGTAGGCCAAAGGCAAACCATGATGAAGACGATCGGCCTGATCGGCGGCATGAGCTGGGAATCGACCATTCCCTATTATCGCCTTATCAATGAAGGTGTTAAGGCGCGGCTGGGCGGGCTGCATAGCGCCAAAATCATCCTGTACAGTGTCGATTTCCACGACATCGAACAGATGCAGCGCGACGGCGACTGGGACGCCGCCGGCCGTCTGCTGGCCGATGCCGCACGCGTGCTGGAAGGCGCCGGAGCCGAGATCCTGGTTCTGGCGACCAACACCATGCACAAGGTCGCAGGCGCGATCGAGGATGCTATGACGATCCCCTTACTGCATATCGCCGATCCGACGGCGCAGGCCATCGCCGCCCAAGGCTTGACCAAGATCGGGCTGCTGGGAACACGCTTCACTATGGAGCAGAATTTCTACCGCAACCGCCTGATCCACCATGGTCTGACGGTCCTTATTCCCGATGATGACGACCGCGCCCTGGTTCACCGCGTCATCTATAACGAGTTGTGCCTGGGCCAGGTTCGGCCTGAGTCACGAACAGCCTTTATCGGCATTATCAAACGGCTGGCCGACCAGGGCGCGCAGGCCATTGTTCTGGGGTGCACCGAAATCGGCCTCCTGATAGGACCGGACGACAGCGTTGTGCCGCTGTTCGACACCACGGCGCTGCATGCCGTGGCCGCGGTCGAGGCGGCGCTGGCGTAGTTCCCCTTGCCTTTCACGGGCTTTACACGTAGTAACGCCGCCAACCGAATTTCCTCTTTGACAAGTCGTATATCCATGAAAATCAACGTCAATCAGATCAAGCCCGGCATGGTGCTCGAATATCAGGGCGGCCTTTGGTCCGTCGTCAAGTCGCACCACGTCAAGCCAGGCAAGGGCGGCGCCTTCGCCCAGGTCGAATTGAAAAACCTGATCAGCGGCACCAAGCTCAACGAACGCCTGCGCTCCGAAGAAACCGTCGAGCGCGTCACGCTGGAGCAAAAGGACCACCTCTATCTCTTCGAAGACGGCGACATGCTGGTTTTCATGGATCAGGAAAACTACGAGCAGATCAGCCTGCACAAGGATTGGGTCGGCGAAGACCAGATTCAATTCCTGCACGACGGCATGGTCGTTATCCTCGAATTCCACGAAGAGCGCCCCATCTCGATCAGCCTGCCCGACACGGTTATCCTGGAGGTCATCGAGACCGAACCAACCATCAAGGGCCAGACCGCTTCTTCGTCCTACAAGCCCGCCAAGGCTTCCAACGGCATGCGCGTCATGATCCCGCCCTTCATGGGGGTCGGTGAAAAGATCGTCGTCTCGACCGCCGACGGCGAATATATGAAGCGCGCCGACTGAGCCTGAGGTCTCCTAACTGGCCGGTATCGGCTGGCCCTCAGTCGTGCTATAGGGCGAGGCCGATCCGGCAGACCACAGGAGGCGACGATGAAAAAGTTGAGTGCAGCCCTTGTCTTGTTAGCATTATCCGTCGGGGCCCAGATGGCCATGGCGGCCGACAATCCAACGCCGTCGACGGCTTTCCGCAGCGGCGGCAAAAGCCTCACCATCAATGGCATTCCCGCTCAGGAAGGCAGTTCGAGCGAAGCGTCGCAGACGAACAGCTACGAATATAACAACACCGTGACGTCGGCCAGCAGTTCGTCGTCTTCGTCCGCGCCCCAGCCCGTCAACGGTCAGAAGGTCAAGACGAAAAGTAATATCAAGAACGACTAGCGGTCTGATAGCACCGCTCCCCACATTGTAAATCCAGCTAAGGTCCGCCGCCATGGTCACCGTACTTCAATCTTCCCTCATACAGGTCATGGTCGGCGCAGTGCGCAAGGCGTGCAAGGGCCTGGCGCGTGACTTCGGCGAAATCACCGAGCTCCAGGTATCGAAAAAGGGCCCCGGTGATTTCGTCACGGCCGCCGACAAGCGCGTCGAAGCCGCCCTGCTGGAAGAACTGACCCGCGTGCGTCCGGGCTACGGCTTTCTGGGCGAGGAAACCGGCGAGACCTTCGGCAGCGACAAGACCCACCGCTGGATCGCTGACCCGATCGACGGCACGACCAACTTCATGCACGGCATTCCGCATTTTGCCTGCACGGTGGCCTTGGAGCGCGACGCCGAAATCGTCGCCGGCGTGACTTTCAACCCGATCACCAACGACCTGTACTGGGCCGAAAAGGGCAAGGGTGCGTATCACAATGACCGCCGCCTTCGCGTATCGGCGCGCAAGATGCTCGACGAATCGCTGTTGGGCACCGGCCTGCCGTTTATCGGCAAGGCCGGCCACGCCCAGGCGCTGAAGGAACTGCACCAGATGATGCAGCGCACGGTCGGTATCCGCCGCAATGGCGCCGCGTCCCTCGACCTGGCCTATGTCGCGGCCGGCCAGTTCGACGGCTTCTGGGAGCGCGGTCTGAAGCCATGGGATATGGCGGCGGGACTGCTGCTGATCACCGAGGCCGGCGGCACGTTCAGTTCCATCGACGACGAGCGCTCACCGCTGATCACCGGTGACCTGGTCGCTGCCAATATGGAGCTGTATCAGCACCTGATGGACAAGCTCAAGCTGGCGAAGTAGGCCGCTTTAAGCCAAGGATCATCCAGAAGGCCACGGTCAGGTTCCAAGCAACGTGGCCGGTCATGACGAAAAACAGGACCGGCAGATCGATCGTGCCCGACTTGGTCAGCACATAGACGGCTGAGATGCCGCCAATCGCCATGGCCAGAACGGCGATCGGGCGGGCCAGGCCGCGATGATGCAGCAGGGCATGGCCCCACATGACCAGGGCAAAACCAAGCAGGATCAGGCCCGTGCGGGCAAAGGTCTGGTTGAACGCCCATAGCAGCGCCTTGAACTCGGCCGCATCGCCCGCGACAAAGCCATTGATAAGGCCGGCGATGATCAGGAACAGCGTGCCCAGCAGATAGGCGATCCAGCCCGCCATGACGGCCGGATGTTCGACGCCGAGGCGCCAGGCAAAGCCCGACATGCCGGTGCAGGTCAGGAGGATCAGGGCGATCAACCCGCCGTGCACCAGGCGATTGACCTCGGTTGAGCTGTGGTCGCCGGACACGGGGTGATGGGCCAGCACGATCACGGTCAGCAGGGTCGAAAGCGCCAACAGGATGCCGTAAACGCGGCCGTTCAGATTAAGTCTGGGCAGATCTTCGGTGGGTTTGGACATGGCGGTCTCCTTCAGGATGGAAAGCGTCCATGGCTAGCAAAGGCCGTGCATTTCGCTGCCAAACATTGCATGGTGTTTGTCCGCTTTCCGGACACTGAGCACCGAATGTCTGCCGATACCCGCCGCGATTACCGTCAGCAGAAGACCAAAGACGGCATTGTCCGCGCCTTCAGTTCGCTGCTGCTTGAGCGCGGCTATGAAGACATCACCGTCGCCGATGTGGTTGCGAGCGCGCACATCGGCCGCTCGACCTTCTACGAACATTTCCCGACCAAACTCGACCTGTTGCGCGCGGCCCTGGTCATGCCCTTCACGCCCCTGGCGGACTGCGTGATCGGGCAGACGCCCGGTCTGCTGTGGTGGGTGCATCATTTTCGCGAGAACCATACGCTGGGCCGGGTCCTGTTCGTTGAGCCGACGCGCAAGGTGTTGCACCGGACCCTGGCCGACCTGATCGAGGCGCGTTTACCGGCGGCCGGCAGCCTGCCGAACGGCCTGCTGGCGGCACAGATCGCCGCCGCTCAGTTTGCGCTGCTGGAACCGTGGATACTGGGCCAGGTCGCTGTGCCGGCGGAAACCATGGCCGGCGCCCTGGTCAGGTCCAGCCGTGCTCTTGTCGGGTCACAGGTCTAACAGCGCCACGATCCGGCGCTGCTGGTCGTGAGCGCGCTCCGTGCCGCTACCGCCCTTGCCTGTGTTGTGCATGGCAAGGTGCAGGGGCGTCGAGCCATTGCCGTTCTTGCGCAGCGGGTCGGCGCCTCCGGCCAAAAGTGCCTCCACGGCGGCGGCGCAGCGCGTGCGGACGGCACGGTGCAGGGGCGCGACACCGCTCTTGTCGGTGGCGTTCGGGTCGGCGCCGGCCGCGATCAGGCAGGATATCGTCGCGGCCTGGGCGTCCGGGTCCCAGTGATGGGCATCGGCGGCATAGTGCAGCGGCTGGGCGCCACGCCGGTTACGCGCGGCCAGGTCCGCGCCCCGGTCGATCAGCGCCTGGGCAATATCGCTGCGAAACGCCGCCGCCGCCATATGCAGTGCCGTATCGCCGGCATAGATGTAGTGCTTTATGTCGTCAAAGAAGTGCGTCTCAGTGGCCTTGGCAAGGACGAGTTGCAGGTCTTGCAGACGCTCGAGCACAGCCGCCGTATCACCGGCGACAATGGTCTGCAGCAGAGCAATAAAGGCAGGATCGGACATGTGACAGTTCCCCCGGTCCAGATAGCACGGATCCGACCATATGGACACAGTTCCGGTATAGCCGGTCTGCCAAGGAATTGAAAAAGAAAGAGATTCCCCACAGATTTTCACAGATTGGCACAGATTTTAGAAGTTGAACCACCAAATCACGTGAGCTTAAACAATGCCAGTCCTCCACCGTAGCGAAGCGTTACGGGGGAGGTGGCGGCGAAGCCGACGGAGGGGGCACTCCCTTCTTTTCTAATATAAATCATCCATTTGTATTATCAGGCAAAAATCTTGACAGATGAAAGCTTTGCGCGCCTTCTTTCGGCAAAAATCGAGAGGAAACCGCCATGATCCTGTCCCGCCGCTCTGCCCTCACAGGCGCCCTGTCCCTGGCTGCCATGCCCGCCCTCGCCCGCGCCGAAGACGCCCCCGTCGCCATCAGCCCGCCCGGCGCCATACTGGGCGAAGGCCCGCTATGGTCGGCGCGCGACAACACGCTCTACTGGGTCGATATCCGCGGCAAGAAGCTGCACGCCTATCGCCTCAGCGACGGCAGCCAGCCCAGTTGGGACATGCCCGACCTGATCGACTGGATCGTCCTACGCGAAAGCGGCGGCTTCCTGGTCGCCATCCTGCGCACGGTGCATGCCCTGACCCTGGAGCCGTTCAGCCTGACGCCCCTGTTCACCATCGAGGCGGACAAGACTGACAACCGGCTCAATGACGCCAAGGTCGATCCGCAGGGCCGTCTGTGGACCGGTACCATGCATATGCCGTTCAACAAGAAGGACTGCGCCCTGTACCGCATCGACACCGATCTGAGCGTGCATATGGTCGACGCGCCCTATCTGTGCACCAACGGTCCGGGCTTCAATCGTGACGGCAGCCGGATGTATCACAACGAAACCGCGGAACGCCTGGTCTATGCCTTCGATGTGGCGCCTGACGGCAGCCTGTCGAACAAGAAGATCTTCGCCAAGTTCGGCGATGGGGTCGGCCTGCCCGACGGCATTGCGGTCGATGCCCAGGACGGCGTGTGGGTGTCGCATTACAATGGCGGCCGCGTGACGCGCTATCTGCCGGACGGGACGGCCGATTTCGATGTGATGGTGCCGGCGAAACAGTCGACCAGCCTGACCTTTGCCGGGCCCAATCTCGACCGGGTCTTCTGCACCACAGCCGCCCAGCCGCCGGTCGACGCCGATGACAAGCTGGCCGGAACCTTATTTGAACTGCCCAAGTCGTGGTTAAGAGGGCATACGGGCCTGCCGACTGTGGCGTTTAAAGGGTGAGAAGCGCCGGTTTGCGTAAACGCAAACCGGATAAAATCGACGCAGTGCGTCGATTTTTGCGACGAACGCCCGGAGCAACGTGACGGGCCGGGCGACGTGGTGTGGGCCATCGGCTAGCAGCGGAGGCAAACCTGCATATCGAGTCAACAACTGACTCTGACCCCTTTTCTGCAGGTTTGACACCGCCTTCTCTATGCGTCTGCCTATTGGTCGCCTTCCTCAAGTTCAGCTCCCGCGTTAATTTGACGATGCAACAAATCGCTCGCCTCTTGCAGCTAAACCTGTTTCTGCGGCGCGATCTCTTGGAATTACTCAAAGGAGAAACCGGACCGCCGCCGGAACCGAAGAGCCAAATGGCACTAATATTCTGATTTTATTGCAAAATATCCTGTGGGACAGCAGTGACTCTGACCCCATTTCGGAACTGCTGACCCGGAACTGCTGACCCCATTCGGAACTGATTATTCGGGGTTGAGCTTCACAAACTGCTTAAGGCGTGCTAGCCGTCCGCTAGTAGTGTCAGGCGTTTTTTTTGGATGGTAAGATTCGTATAATTCGCAATCACCTGTGCGGGGGCTCCATGTCAAATATCAGATTTTATAGAACTCGCTTACTCACGACAGCTTTGCTTTGCGCTTTTGTATGCACGTCCCTGCCTTTAGATGAAGCTTTGGCAAACGCCCATCGCATTACACTTGTTGGCTTCGGAACCGCCGCCAGACCCCATGGGCTTCCGATAAACCCCCGTGTAAGGCATGGATCAAAACAACAGACACAGACGAATGCACCATGGGAGATACCTACGCCGCGTCGGAACCCGTCGCGCAAGACAGAACAACGCAAATACACATCGTGCTCCTGGTATGTCCCTGCCAACGATCTCACGATTGAGCGTCAGTATTGCAAGTTAGCAGGTCATGAATACATCGAAGATGAAACGGATCAGACACGCCCTAGGCAATCTCAGATAAATGCTTTTGACGCAATGCAAAAGATGAAGAGGCAATCCACAGCGTCCTTTTGTGGCATATCAGATTTCATAACGAGCGAACTGCCAAAACAAACCAATTTTAGTTCCTCTGGATATTTGGTTGCAGATACATCTTCGCTAAATGGTAAGTATTTTAGCATTACGCAATCACCTGATGATAGTCATAAATTCAAGAATTTTGGTCTAATCGGGGCGAGCATTTCAAGCGACACCTTACTACTTCATTATTACGACGGTCACACATCCGCATACCATCGTGATAACAACAGCCGCCAGCCGTGCTTCTCGGATGGACACCGGTGCTTTTCCCTAGTGGCAATGACAGATGGACAACGATATTGCAGCGACGAGAAGGCAACGGAGACAGAAATAGCTTGCGCAGCAGAGTACATGGCATTTAAGCCTAAGAAATTTGTTTTGGTCGAAGCAATGAACTCGGATGAGGAAAGTACTTATAAGAGCTGCAATTGGAAAACGCCGATTAGTCTAGCGGAGTTAACTGCGGCCGAGTTTCGAAGTGCGACAGAGTCTGACTTGGCCGTAGGACGCAGCCTTGCGTCGTCGCGACGTCAGGCTAAAGCGTCGGGCAGAGCAGCGCCCGCACTTGAAAAAACATATAAATCTCAAGATCGAATGGATGCGATTTATGAGGGCGATTGGACCAGCCTTCCGCGCGAATCTCTTGATACCTTTACGGTTATCTATGTGAGACGTTTTTACTCCAAATGTCCTCGGTCACTTGGAGCTAAACCGATTGTTTTTCAAACTAAGGGAAAAGTACTCGCATCAACAAACTACACACCAGGATTTGGAAATCGGATATATGTAGAGCGCACCTTCAAAGAAATTGTTACCGACAGAATCGAAGTTAAGCCAAAGATGGCAGATGCTTACGCCTATTCGATTAATCACATGTACGGCCCAGTAGTGGTGTCGGGGCTTTTAAATATCTATGGTTTGGCGACTGACATGTTCGCGATTGAGTATGATATCGACCTTCTACTCGACAGAGAAGGTTGTGACAGCGCCACCGTCAAACAATTCGAAAACAGATTGGTTGACAATATGGTTGGACATCTCGCTCCCTCTTAACTTTCCTCCGACCGACAAGGTCAAAATGTTGCAGACACGCAATACAGTGAAGCCAGGTCAAGAAGTTGGATCATGATCTCAACAATTCGAAATGAGCCCCCGTTCTGAAGCATTAATCATCGTAGCGTCGAGCGCAACGATATAACGCCCGGTTATCTGGATTACGGGGACCTATTACTCCCCTCAATTATGCGTAGCGTGCTGACAGGGCGCGCTGTGATATACAGTTAATTTTGGCCCAACCGGAGTCAATGAAACTCCTGGGGCAGCGGTGGGCGCCGTTGTGGATTGTATCGACTTTGAGCGGCCAGCATCGCAATAAACCACGCCAAAGTTGTTATGTTTTTTTGAGCAGTGTCACATGCGTTGCCCAGCCTAACGCAACCTTGAGCACATACGCCTAAGGGTTACGGGTGACGGGTTTGGTCGTTGGATCGACGCTGTTACGGAAAGTTGCAAAAAATTGTGGTAAACAGAGAGAACGCCGTTACTGTACCAAGTTTAGAAGCAATGTGAAGTGTTTGTGATAGCTGAGGAAGGGTTTCATGGCGATTAGACGTGATCACTGCGCTTTTTGCGGTCGGGAATTGGTTGGTGGCCAGTGCCTAAACTGGAACTGCAGAGCCAGCTCGGAATTTCAGAGGCGTCAACGTGCGGACGCAGACGACAGGGCACGTCAAAAGAGGGCGAAGGAACGCGAACGTCTAAAGCAGGCGGAAAAAGATGCTCAGCAAAAACGGAAAGCTGAGCAGGAGAGAGAACAGCAGAGAGACGAAGAGCAGAAACGAAAGCGCCAAAATAAGGAAGAGCAACAGAGGCAAAACAACAGCCGGAAGCGAAATAAATCCAAATTAGATGTTGCACAAACTTCCAGTAATTCTTGGTTCGCTAAATTAGTTGGTGGATTTGTTTTTATGGCACTTATTATCTACGGAGCGAACCATTGCTCAAATGCACCTTCTACGTCTACACCCACAGTTAATTCGACTTCGGACACAAAATCAGCTGATACTGTTATAGTCACTAAGAGACACAAAATTATCCCGTCACCAGGCGGCAAATTCACCGGACATGTTGTCGCCTACAATACTTGCAAACAAAATGTTTACGTCCTCTTGTATTGGTTAGAGGGGGGGAAATGGCGCTCCAACATATGGCTTGATATTGTAAAAAATAAACCCATTATTTTAGAATATGAAGGAAAATATATTAAAGCGGATGACAACAATATATGGATGTCTGCAGCTACTGTGAATGGTGTAAAAACCTGGGAGGGTGACACAGTATTAGAATACGGAGGGAAAAAATTTAATTCCATGCCCGCCGATCCATATACTGGAGAGTCAGAATACATAATAGCATTTACGTGCGAATAATTCGTTAGAGCTTAATTGCACTCAGCAAAGACATAATAGCTGCCATCGATACGTTGATTTGGCCATGGATGAAGTATGTGCGGTTTGGGGAGCCACGTGGTGTCACAAAAATGGGGTCAGAGACACTGCTGCCCCACAGGTTATTTCATAACGAAATCAAAATACTAAGGCCATTTGGGTCAGCGAAAAACAAAGGGGTCAGCGTTCCTTCCGCTCCCGCCAGGTCTCGATCGGGCGAACTACACTTGTCCAGCCTCATAGGCATAACAGCCCCCCAACCGACCGGAACTCGACCGGCGGATAGGCTCAGGCCCGCGTCGGTTGCGACGGCGGAATGGGCCCTGCCTTGACGGGGATCGACAGTTCCGCCGGCTTCAACCCGGGCGCCGTAGCGCGCAGCTTGAGCGTTCCGGTTTGCGCCTCGATCGACTGCACAATGACCTGCCCCAGGCCGTTGAACAGCGAACGGCGGTTGCCTTTTTCGGGCTCAAGCGAGACCGGATCGCCGTTGCCGAGGCCGATGATGGCGCCGCCCGCGATCTCATAGGTGATCATGTGATTGGCGAGCGGCACAGTGCGGCCCTTGACGTCCACGGCTTCGACCATGATCGGCTGGGCGTCGCGGCCATCGGCAATGAGCGCCGGCCGGTCCTGTGTCAAGCGCAGCGCCACCGGCTCGCCGGTGGTCTCATTGATGACCGTCGAGACCGCCTTTGCGCCCTTATAGGCCCGGGCTTCGATGCGGCCGGCCGCATAGGGCACGGTCCAGCGGTTCATGTCGTATTTATCGGTCTTCTGACGACCGGCCGACTTGCCGTTGACGAACAGCTCGACCTCCTCGGCATTGGTGCAGGCCATGACCATGATGGGCTTGCCCTCACTGCCGGCCCAGTTCCAGTGCGGCACGAGGCCGAGCACAGGCTTGTCCTGGATCCATTGCGCGCGGTGGATGTGGACGGCGGTCTTGTCGAATCCGCACAGGTCCATGATGCCGAAATAGGAACTGTTCGACGGCCACGAGAACGGCTTCGGCTCGCCGTGGTAGTCAAACCCGGTCCAGACAAAGGTGCCGGCGACGAAATCGCGCGTATCGATCTGCTTCCAGGCGTCGCGGTGCGTCTCGCCCCAGCCGGCAGCTTCGTCGTCATAGCTGGCGAGGACTTGCGCCTTTTGATCCGTCACGAAAGCACCGCGCGTCATGAGAGCGGAGCTGTCCTCGGATGAGAACATCGGCTTGTCCGGATGCGCCGCGTGGAAGGGGTCGTACTGGCTCTGCTGGTAGTTGATGCCGACGATATCGACAGCGTGCGACACATTAAGCGGGGTGAACAGGCCGCCGCTCATCGCTGCGGTGACGGGGCGCGTGGTGTCGAGCGACTTGACCACAGAACTCATGCGCCGGACCATTTGATAGCCGGCCGCGGTACCCTGCATCGGCTCCTCGTTGAACACCGACCACAGGAATACGCATGCGTGATTGCGGTCGCGCCGCACCAGCCATTCAAGCTGAGCCATATAGTCCGGCGAGGCGTTGAAATTGCGGTTCTCGGCCATGACCAGGAAGCCGTGGCGGTCGCACGCCTCCATCAGTTCCTTGCTTTGGGCATTGTGCGAGAAGCGGATGGCGTTGCAGCCAAGCGATTTCAGGCGACGCAGACGGAAGTCGTTCACGCCATCCGGTACGGCGCTTCCGACGCCGGCATGATCCTGGTGCAGACATACGCCCTTGAGTTTCACCGGCTGGTCGTTGAGGAAAAAGCCTTTTTGCGCATCGAAACGCTGGGTTCGGAATCCGGCATTGGTGGTAACCTGGTCAAGCACTGCATCGGTCACGCTCGTGAGCGATGTCGTCACCTGGTAAAGGTGCGGCGTGTCCACGCTCCACAATTGGGGATTGGCAAAAGGTATATCGTAGTTGACCACGGTTAAACCGAGCGGCGCGACGCTGACCTGCTTTGTCACGGCGGGACGCGCGCCTGCCGGCGATTTTGCGTCGCCCGATTGTTCGTCGCCTATCTCGGTATGAACGCGGACGGTCTCGGTCTTGTCGCCGGAATTGTAGATCGTGACCTCGACCGGCACATGCCAGCCATGTTCGTCCTTTACCGGATGCGCGAAGACGCCGTCGGTCTTGATATGCACCGGATTGCGCTTGACGATCCAGGCGTCGCGGTAAAGTCCGCCGCCTTCGTACCACCAGCCTTCCATGGCTTCGGCATCGACGCGCACCACAAGCGAATTCAATTGGTCGCCGTAGGTGGCGTAGGGCGTCAGGTCGATATAGATCGAGTTATAGCCGCTCCAGTTGCGGTTGACGAGCGTGCCGTTGAACCACACGGTGGCGAAGGTGGCGACGCCGTCCAGTTGCAGCTCGATATGCTTGCCGTCGTCCTGCGGCTCGAAGCGCAACATGTTGCGATACCAGGCTACACCACGGCGGCGGTAGCCCTGATCGACATTGCCGCTCTCCTCGATCGGCTGGAAGCTGACAAAATCGTGCGGCAGGGAGACCGGCTGCCAGGCGCTGTCGTCGAACTTGGGCGAAGCCGCTGCGCGCGCCGCGCCGGCCTTGGCAGCATTATAGGTGTCGTCATGCCCCATGATCGGCGGGAAGGGGATGTCGCCGGCAAAGAAGCGCCAGCCCGTATTGAGCAACAGTACTTCGCGAGGCGAGGCAACGGGGGCTGCTATGGACTGTGAGGTTGTCGCGGCGACGGCGCGCGACACGAAACCCGGAGTCGATGCGGCCAAACCCAGCGCGCTCGCGCCCTTGAACAATTCGCGGCGGTTCATGCTTTTCTCCCTTATGATAGTTACTTTTATTAGTGCAACAGCTTGCAGGGGCGCGCAAGGAGAGAATGCAGGCTGGTGCGCCAGGTCTTACGAAGTGACCGACACTGCGAGTTTCTCCCCATTGGAAGCAAATGGGTCCGACTCACTCCCGCTGCCGCCCCGATTTTCGACGTGGCGAACTACACTTCCCAACGGGCGCGCCGTCACGGAGGCGGTGTCGTATCTCCAGCTTTTTTTAATAATCGGTCTGAGGCCGAATGGCACATTGCATATCGAGTCAACACCCGACTCTGACCCCATTTCTTCATCGCATATCTTCCCTTCCGGTCACGCTGAAGCTGCGCTAGGTTGTCATCAGGTGGTGGCACATGTGCCAACCTTCTCAGATAGACGGGGGACTTTCGTATATGCGCAAGACTTTGATCCAGGCGGCTGGCTTGATCGGGATCGGGCTGGCTGTCGCTGGCCTGGCCTCAGGGTGTCTTGCCAAGACGCCGGCAAAGGCGCCGCGCCCGCCGGCGCCGGTGATTGATCCGGCACTGGACGTCGCACCACTGCATTTTGCCGGGGCGGATTTCACGTCTGGCGAAGGCATCTTCATCGATCCTGCCAGTATCGACCGCAGCCACAGCGATAAGGTTCAGGTCAGGATCATTACGGTCCTGCGCGATCCTGGTTTTAGCGGGTTGCCGAGATACGAGCGCTCGGCCTTTGCTGTCAATTGCGCCGATGATCGGCCGTACATGGACCGGCTCAGCCGGACGCAGATTTCCAAATCGGGCGAGACCATCGGCGAGGCCAATCGCGCAGGCGGCACCGAATGGGCCTTTCCGGGCGGTGCCGGACAGGTGCTGCGGCAAGCCGTTTGCGGCCATGATCCGATGGACGGCGATACAGTCGCCGGCGTTGCAGCGGCCATCGCCCTGTTCGATCCGACACAGGAGGCCGCTGACGACATCCGGCGCAACGGTGGCACAGCCGCTGGGGCAGACGATCCCGGTCGTGCGCTATATGCGGAAACGCGGCGCAAGGAGATGATGGCGGTTTCAGAAGCAGAGGTCGGCGCGCTGATCCCGGACTATGAACGCGCCGCCAATGCCGGAAGTCGTCAGGCAAGCTGGCATCTGGTCGAACTCACTCAGGCCGACAACCAGAGCGCCGCCCATCAGACCTGGCTGCGCAAACTTGCCGACGGCGGCGACGCAGAGGCTCAGGTCAAACTGGCCATCATCCTGATGGACGCTCAACCCTGCACCGAAGCGCGTACCTACATGGAGCAATCGGCAGCGCAGGGAAATGTCGATGCGCAAACCCGACTGGGCGATGACCTGGCCCGGGGCTCGTGCGGTTCGGAGGACCGGAAACAGGCGTTCATCTGGACGGAAAAAGCGGCGCATCAAGGTTATTTCAACGCTCAGTTCCAGTTAGGCAAGATGTACGAAGCTGGCGTGGGCGTTAAGGCCTCGATCGTCGAGGCGGGGGCCTGGTACAGGATCGCTGCAGGACACAGCCCGCAGGAGCCCGCAGCCGGGATTTATGTATATTCAGCAATAGGCTCGCAGATGATTGTCGACGGAATTTTGATAGCACGTGGAGGATCGGCCGTTGTTATCGCCCGAGCGCGTGAGTTGTGCCGTTTGGATAATGTCTGCAAGTTCGTCGTCAGGGGCGTGTTCTGATTGGGTGGGCGATAGCGGACGTATAATTGGGGCTGGGCTGATAACGTCGAGAGTGATCAAACCACGCCGTCACTTTAGGCGTGGACAGCGCTGAAATGACGTTCGGGAGGCGGGTTACGCACGTAGTTGGCCGTTGCGACAATGCGAACGCCGCGAAAATATTACCACGCGAGATTACGCAATTGATACCATGTTGTCACCGAAGCTCCAGAAGCTCCGAAAGCTCCAAACTGCGAAGTTCACTTTTTAGCTGTGTGGCTTTTGCCGGGTTGTCGGGCGAAGCGCGCGGATGGGGCCAGCTGCGTAGCTTTCGGTAACGGAATAATTTTGCCCCTCATCACTTTTTTGGTAACAGCAAATCTGTGCGACCTATACACATTGAAGGCAAGCAACATCCCCGCCATCAGCGATGTCATAAGGATTCCCGTCCATGCAAATAGGCCGGCGAGTTCAAGCTCAGACAATTCACCTAAAATATTCATGTAATTTGTGATCGTGTGACAGTGCTTGAACGGCTCAGCCGTGACACGTAAGGCATGATACGCTTCAGCGAGTAAACTGAAAGCGCCAAAGGCGCTGATGGATCTCGACGAAGTGGGAAAGTGTTTGGACATTGTCTCGTCTCCCGGAATGGATAACTCCTTTGTGAGACGGTTCAATTCAGTGTGAAGTGTTATTTTTCGAGAATTGGTCCACTTTCAGCTTGTAAATAGTCGGACGAATTTTTGACTTGCTTGCCGGAAGCACGTAGCGAGTTGCGCGAAATACATAGTTTCAAAGAATACGACCCTAAGAATTCTGTTCAATATGCCTGAGAGCGTCTCATAGTGGGATAGTTGCGATTTCCGCTCCTAGCGGGACCTTCGTAAGTGAGGATCAGATGAAAGACATCGATTATTTTGATGCATTTGCGCATCTCGGAAGAAGCAAGGCACAAATGGGCCATTTGTTGACCTGTTTGGCAACCATTGGGCGGTGTGGAAATTTTACTTGGAATAAATTCGAGTACAAGACCGAGTCCATTACTTCATATGAGAACGGCCTGCAGTCGGTTCGCAGTCATCTGGAGCACACTGACACCGAAAGAATCATCGCCTGGCTCTATTATCTGAAAATATTCTTGAACAAGGATCGAGAGACCTATCTCGGCTTGATCGAAGAGCGCGGCGGCCGAGGACAAGATGTGCAAAGAGCAAATCTCGAATATCCAAGGACCAACCAGTCGAACCTGGCTTTGCTCTCGGGGGTATCGGAAACAAATATGCAAAAGAGCCTGCAGGCTTTGGAAATCATTTTTTTAATACGCAGGACCGCGTCTTTGGCCCCTGCGCCGCGGTTCGCGGAATTGACGGATGAAGGTGAGGCTGTAGTTAGAGCTTCACTGATCGGCGCTGTTACTCATGCCAAGAGGGCCGTCTCATTGTTCGAAACAACTCCGGAAATACATTCCATCGACGAAGGTGATCCCGTCGTGGGAATTGCGCGCTTAGCGTCGACGTTCGACCCTTCAAAGTAATTGGAGACCAGCATGACAATCCCTTTCATGAGGTATGAGATGCCCTGTGCCAACACGTTCGCGATATTTTTTTGGGCTAAACCGTCGCGTGACACCGACAGCGTCATGGAACTTTCCGCGACGAAAAATACCAGAGCTGTCACGCGATCAAAAAGGGGAATGTTTTCAAACTTCCTCATTCGCTGCTCATTTACTTCCGCGCGCAGCGACGAATGTGTGCAGTTTGTGTCTAGAACGGCAATGCCAGATTTTTTCACAAGTTTTTCGCGCGAGTCGGAGATGGCGCCCCCCATTGAACCTGTCGTCGCCGATGTGGAGAAGGAAATCGAAGTCAGCAGTTGGAATAAGGCCGCTCAATATTTGGTTACGCACCGCGAATGCCTCGAAATCGCGGCAATACGTTCTCTCGATCGCGTGCTGCGGCATCGCGATCCGGTAAGGACTGACGAACTTTGCCGTGATTTGAGTAGCATGTCCGCCGCACTCTAATGTATTCGACGAAAATCGGCAAAACAAAGAAACAAAGGGCTCAGAGTCACTTCCGCTGCCACCCCGATTCTCGACCGGGCGAACTACAATTGCCCAACGTCCTGCCAATGCCTATGACAAACCGGCTGGAGCCTTTTTCGAGAAGCCTATTCGCTGCCACCTTGCCAACCCGAGTCTCGGTCAAGCGTTCTGTATTATGGCCGCCCCGCCTCCCACCGATGTTGGAAGCTGGCCGAGTAGCCGAAATCGAGGCTAAGGGTGCACGAACGTGTCGACAACAGCGCTTAATAGCGAACACCTACTCGCACGGCAGGCTGTCGAGTTCCGCCGTCCTGAGGTTGGTCAGCCGGGTCAGGATGGCGTCGCGTGTGACCGTCGGTGCGGCGACCGCCGCGAACCGCAGATAGGCGTCGCGATAAACGAGCCAAAGCCTTTGCGTCGTGCGAATATCCTCGGCGCGCACCGTGCTGTAGTTGGCGTCGCGCTCTACGCAGGCTGTCAGGCCCTTGCGATAGCTTTGATTGAGCGCAGCATCGGCCGAGACCGCTTCGGCATGGCCGGCTTTCAGCCATTGCCCGTCGGCGAGGCGCGTCAGGTCTTTCAGGAATTGATCGCGTTCACGATCCTCTTCTTCGACCACAAACGCGCCCCTGGCCGTGCCGGACAGGTCGACTTCGCCGCCACCATGGGCTTCCGCAAAGGCTGCGAAGGCCGTTTTCACTTCGGTAAACAGGGGCGCGGAGGCGGACGGAAAGCGCTGCGCCACGGTCGCGATCTTTGTCTCGCGGTCAAACCCGGCCAGGGTCGATTCGCGTAAGGCGCAAAACCCCCCGGCATAGCCACTTGTGATATCGTCGCAGACGTCGAAGGGACCGGGTTTCGCCGCCAGCGCCTGGAGATGCAGCACGCGGCCGTCGTTCTCCATCGGCGCCCCCTCGATCTCGCACGCCAGGGCCGTCGCGAGGTCGATATTGCGGGCCGTCCCCTGGCCATTGGCATAGACCTGCATCAGGATGGTCGTGCCGGCGAAGAAACCCTCTTCGCTGCCCTGTTCAAGGACGGCGCACTGGCGGGCTTTTACGTAATCGGGCGCCATGCCTTCGCCATAGTAGAGCGCTTCGGAGTCGCAGCCTTTCAGCGCGGCGGTCTGTGCCGCGGTTGGGCGGTCGGCAACTGGGATGACCGGATGGCCAAGGCGGCGGCAGATGGCCTTGCTCTCGGCAAACCCTGGATCGGTGGCATATTCGTCGTCGGCCGTGCCCCAGTTCCAGATCGCCTGGGTCGCCGCAACGGCGCCACCCGCCATGAGGGCGATGGCCGATGCGAGAAGTGCAAACCTGGTTTTGGTCATGACGAACGTTCTCCGCTTCCTGCCTACCGATCTTCACCGCATTCCAGGCTGTCGAGTTCCGCCGTCCTGAGTTTCGTCAGTCGGGCAAGTACGGCATCCTGTGTGACGGCAGGCGCGGCGACGGTCGCGAATTTCACATAGGCGTCGCGATAGATCAACCAGGCCTTTTGCGTCGCGCGGATGATGTCGGGCGTTATGGTGGCCGGAAATTCCGCATCTCCCGGGCAGACCTTGAGCGCCTTAGCGTAGCCTTGATTGAGCGCCTTGTCCGCCGCCTGCGCGTCGTCACTGCTGGCCGGCGGCCAGGTTCCATCGGCCAGGCGGGTCAGGTCCTTCACGAACTGGTCGCGGGCGCCGTCGCGTTCCCCGACCGTGATCAGCGCGCCGATCGTCCCGGAATGATCGACCTCGTCATTGGCATGGGATTCGACATAGGCGTCGAAGGCGGTTCTGACGTCTGCAAACAGGGGCGCGGCGGCGGCCGGAAATCCCTGCATGAGGGCGTCGATCTTGCGATTGCGCGCGCTGTCGGCCACACGGGAATCGCGGGCCGCACAGGCCGCCATGCCGTAGTCGGTGACGACGTCGTCGCAAATATCGAAATGGACGGGCTTCGCCGCCATGGATTGCAGACGCAGGACCCGGTCGGTCTTCCCATCGTGCGGTATATCGTCCGAGCACGCCAGGGCAGTGGCCAGGTCGTTATTGCGGGGCGTGCCCTGTCCGTTGGCGTAGAGCTGCATCAGGATGGTGTTGCCGAAGAAGAAATCGTTCTCGCCGCGCTCGCTGTCCAGAACGGCGCACTGGCGCGCCTTAACGTAGTCGGGCGCCGTCCCTTCGCCATAGTAGAGGCTTTCCGCGTCGCAGTCCTTCAACCCCACGGCCTCTTCAGGCGTTGGACGATCCGCGGCCGGAATCACCGGCCGGCCGACGCGGCGGCAGACGGCCTCGCGCTTCACCTCGTCAGCGTCCATCGCCGGCGCGGAAGCCAAGGTCGAAGGCGTAACCAGCGCAGGCTTCTTCGATAGGTGCTGACTGGCCATAATAGCCCCGCCGGCCACGACGATGACCACGCCGGCCAGCCACAAAAATCTCGCTCTGATCATGATGCCCCCATCACTGCCTTCCCATGGCGGAAGGTCTGACTCACTAGCTTATACACCCCTTGCGGTGCCATCCGGAGCGGAAAATTCCGCCATTGTCGACCTGTTACGTACGGTCGCGTGCGGAAATGTCCAGTATAGCGGGCGATTTTGCCGCCCGCACTGCCATATCTTGCGAGGCGCACCAAGACCTGCAACATAGCCGCATGGCGACCCGGAAGACCGGGCGCGGAGAGGACCTATACTCGATGACTTCACCCTCTGCGCCAGATGCAGGACGCGAAGGCCGCAACCTTTATGTCGACCTGTTGCGCGGCATGTCCATCCTTGTGGTCCTGCTGCTGCATTACACACTCGCCTACAAGCTGGTGGCCAGTCCGTTGGCGCAATGGGTTCCCGCGCCGATCCTGCGCGCATTGTTTTATAACGGCAACTACGGCGTCTCCGTATTTTTTGTGATTTCCGGCTTTCTCATTACGTCCACAATGGTCAGCCGCTACGGATCGCTGGCTAAGATCGATGTCGCGCATTTTTATAAGCTCCGTTTTTTTCGCCTCTATCCGCTCATCGTTCTGGCCTTGGTGCTGATTACCGTCCTGGGTATTGCCGGGCTTTCGAAATTCTCCAACATCGTCAAGGGTGAGAACCTCGGAAATGGCTACTTTGTCATCGGGGACCTGTCGGTGCTCACCTTCTGGCACAATATCCTCATGCAGCAGGTCGGCTATTTCAACTACGCCATGAACATCTATTGGTCGTTGTCGGTCGAAGAAGTCTTCTACCTGCTCTATCCCCTGGTCCTGCTTGTATTTCGCCGTGGCTGGATGCTCGCCGCCCTGGCAGGTCTTTGCTTTGTTGTCGGGCCCGTCTATCGCGGCCTGCACAGGGACAATGAGCTCTTCTTCATGTACGGCAACCTGGCCTGTATCGATATGCTGGCCTACGGATGTCTTGCAGCCATTGTGGCCAGCCGATTGAAACTGAGCCAGACGATACGGGTCGTGTGTGCCGTGCTGGCCAGTCTCATCATGGGCTGGATCTATATGCGCGGCATCGGCGGCAATGAGGCGCTTGGCGCAACCTTCCTGGGCGTTGCTGCGGCCGTTTTCCTGGTAACCGCATCACAGCTTCCTGCCGGCCAGATCTCGCGCCGGATAGGCGCCCCCCTGGCCTGGCTCGGCCACCACAGCTACGAAATCTATCTGTTTCATATTGTCGTGCTCGGCATCATGCTTGAGCTTGTCCCAAGGGCGGCCATGGCCGACGACTGGAAACTGCCCATGTTGGCGCTGTTCTTCGCGCTGTCGGCGCTGGCGGCCTGGGCAGCGGCGCGATTCGTAGGTGATCCTCTGAATCGGTGGCTGCGCCGCCGTTACGCGCGTGAGGGTGGAAGCGCGTCAGACGCTGCTACATAGCGGCCATTCTTCACCCACAACCTGCCGCCTTGCGCAGCAGGGCCTCGCGTTCGCGGTGGTTACGCGTCATCTTGGCAGCAATATTGAACGCCGCCCTCGCCGCCTCTGGCTGGCCGGCCCGGTTCAGCAGTTCGCCGCGCGCCGCCCATAGCGGATAATAGTCCTTCAGCGCCGCTTCGGTCTGCAACGGCGCCAGCAGGCGCAGGCCCGCCTCCGGGCCGTAGGCCATGCCGGCCGCCACGGCGCGGTTGACACCGACCACCGGAGACGCCGTCATGTCGAACAACAGGTTGTAGATCGCCGCGATCTGCGGCCAGTCGGTGGCTTCCGGCGTCAGCGCCCGAGCATGGCAGGCGGCGATCGCCGCCTGGAGATAGTAGATACCCGGTGCGCCCGGCAGAGCCTTGGCCATCTCCAACGCCTTCAGCCCGCGTGCGATCTGCAGCCGGTCCCAACGGGCGCGGTTCTGCTCGGGCAGTGACACAGGCGCGCCATGGGCATCAACCCGGGCAGCGGCGCGCGAGGCTTGCAGTTCCATCAGGGCCAGCAAGGCGTGGACCTCGGACTGGTCCTTTGCCATGGCGACCAGCATCCGGCCGAGCCGCAGCGCTTCGTCGCACAGGGACAGCCGCAGGTACGATTCACCAGTGCTGGCGGCATAGCCTTCGTTGTAGATCAGGTAGACGACCTGCAACACCGCGTCCATGCGCGCGGGGCCGTCTTCCGGGGCAAGATCGTCGAAACCGATGCCCGCCTCGCCCAGCCGGCGCTTGGCACGGACGATGCGCTGCTGGATGGTCGTCTCCGACGCCAACTGCGCCCGGGCAATCTCCGCAGGTGTCAGGCCGCAGACAATGCGCAGGGTCAGGGCGATCTGCGCCTCATGCGCCAGGACTGGGTGGCAGGCTGTGAAGATCAGCCGCAGAACATCGTCACTGACCGTCTCATGCTCGACCTCTGGCTCCTGGAAGGTTTCGGCGTCACGGCCAATCTCTTCGAGCTTGCGGCGGAATCGCGCGTCGCGTCGAAAGCGGTCGATCGCCTTGTTCTTCGCCGCCGCCATCAGCCAGGCGCCCGGATTGGACGGGATGCCCTTGACCGGCCATTGCTCGAGCGCCGCGATCAACGCGTCCTGGGCCAGGTCTTCGGCCAAGCCCAAATCGCGCACCATCCGAGCGAGGCCGCCGGTGATCCGGGCGGCCTCCATTTTCCAGATGGCGTCGATGGTACGATGGGCCGTCGTCACGCCAAAGGTCAGCCTTCCGAAGCGACCTGGTCGCGTTGGCTCTGTTCAAACTTTTCCCGGCGCTGGTTTAGCTCGTCACCCATGTCCCACTGCGCGAAATCCTCGGCCTCGAAGAGCGGACGGATGTCGACATCGCTGGCGGTTAACATCGGATTCGGGCATTTTTTCAGCCATTCGACGGCTTCTTCCATGCTGCGCACCTGCCACAGCCAGAAGCCGGCGATCAGTTCCTTGGTTTCCGCGAACGGACCGTCGGTGACGGTGCGCGACGTGCCGTCGAAATGCATGCGCACCGCGGCCGAGGACGGTTTCAAACCTTCTGCGGCCAGCATGATGCCGGCCTTGACGAGTTCTTCGTTGTACCTGCCCATTGCTTCCATCATCTCGCGTGACGGCGGGGCATTGGCTTCGGATTCAGGGGTGGCTTTGACAATGACCAAAACTTTCATAGCGAACTTCCTCGATGTCGGCGCCCGATGACACCATGTCACCGCGGTCGGCCTTGTCAACACATCGAACGGGGATGGCCGGAATCGACACGGCTGCGGTAAAAAATTCGCGCAGCGTGGATTTCGTAAGAAAGACCCTCTAGCCGTGGAACTGTAACGCCGCCAGCCGGGCATACAGACCGCCGCGCGCCACCAGTTGGTCGTGGGTGCCGATATCGACCACGCGGCCATGCTCCATCACCACGATACGGTCGGCTTTCAACACGGTGGCCAGACGATGGGCGATGACCAGGGTGGTCCGTCCAGCCATGGCTTCGTTCAGCGCCGCCTGGACCAGGCGTTCGTTCTCCGCATCCAGAGCCGAGGTCGCTTCATCGAGCAGCAGGATTGGCGCATTGCGCACCAGGGCGCGCGCGATCGACAGGCGCTGTTTCTGGCCGCCCGACAGCGACTTGGCACGTTCGCCCAGGGCGTGGTCGAAGCCTTCCGGCAGACTCTCGATAAAGTCGATCGCCTGGGCCTTGCCGGCCGCCAGGCGCACCTCTTCGTCGGTCGCCGCTTCACGGCCGAAGCGGATATTGTCGGCGGCCGAGCCCGAAAACAGCGCCGTATCCTGGGCGACCAGGGCCAGGCGTTCACGCACTGCCTTGGGATCTGCCGTGCGGATATCGACGCCATCGAGCGCAATCGTCCCCTGCTCATAGTCATAGTAACGCAGCAGCAGCTTGAACACGGTCGACTTGCCGGCACCCGAGGGCCCGACCAGGGCGACGGTCTCGCCCGCCTTCACGGTCAGGCTGAAACCATCCAGCACGATCTGGTCCGGCCGCGACGGATAGGCGAAACGCACATCGCCGAAGCTGATCTCGCCGCGCGCCGGTACGGGCAGGACCGCCGGGTGTTCCGGCGCCTTGATATTGGGTTCGGAATGCAGCAGTTCGTCGATGCGCGTCATGGCGCCGGCGGCCTTTTGCACGTCGCCCCAGGTTTCGTTGAGATTGGCGACCGATCCGGCCGTGAAGATCGACAGCAGGACGAACTGGATCAGCTTGCCGTTCGACATGGCGCCATGCATGACGTCCTGGGCGCCCAGCCACAGGACGAAGGACGTGCCGCCGAAGACCAGGGTGATCACCATGGCGGTCATGGTGGCCCGTGTCGCCATGCGGCCGACCGACTTTTTGTAGGTCGCCTCGACGCTGTCGTTAAAGCGCGACTGGGTGAAGCGTTCGCGGACAAAGGCCTGGACGGTTTCCAGCGCGTCGAGCGATTCGGAGGCAAAGCCGACGGCGCGGGCGAACATGTCCTGGGTTTCGCGTGTTACCCGCCCGACCTGGCGCCCGAAGGTGATCAGCGGGATCAGGATAAACGGGAAGATCAGCAAGACCAGGCCGGTCAGTTTCGGGCTGACCACCATCATCATGACCAGGCCAATAAAGAAGCTGAGCAGGTTGCGCAGCGCAATCGAGATCGACGCCGCCACCAGGTTCTCGATGATCTGGATATCAGCCGTCAGGCGAGAAATGACCTCACCGGTGCGAATCTGCAGGAAAAAGCCGGGATCGAGGCGCAGGATATGGGCGAAAACGTCTTCGCGCAGGTCGGCGACGATGCGTTCGCCCATCCGCGTAATAAAGAAGTAGCGCAGCGCCGTGGCAATGGCCATGACCACCGCAACACCGCCCATGATGAGGAACCACTTGTTCAGCTCGGCGATATGGCCCGAAGCAAACCCCTTGTCGATCAGTTCGCGCGCCACAAAGGTCATGGACGGTGTGGCGACGGCCGAGATCATCAGGAACAGCAGCATCAGCAGGCCATTGCCCCTCTGCCGCCACAGGTAAGGCCCCAGCCGGGCCAGCGGCCGCAGGTTACGCGTCTTGCCGCGCCGCGCCGCCGCTGCGCGCATGTCGCCGATCAGTTCGGCGCCGGCGCCCGGGCGATCGCTATGGGTGGTCTCGCTTTGCGGGGAGGATTCGTTCATGGCAGGGGTTTACAGAGGAAAGGCTTGCGCTGCAACGCGCCATCATGTATGAGCCGCCCTTCAATTATTTAGCCCATTCGGCGTGCGCGCAAATGCTGGCGGACGTGAAGGAACACAAGATGAAAAAAGAAGGCCACCCCGATTATCACTGGATCACCGTCACCCTGACCGACGGCTCGACCTACAAGACGCGTTCGACCTACGGTAAGGAAAACGCTGTCCTGAACCTCGACATCGATCCGCGTACGCACCCGGCCTGGACCGGCGGCACGGGCACCCTGCTCGACCGCGGCGGTCGCATCTCGCGCTTCAATAACAAGTTCTCGGGCTTCCTCAAGAAGTAAGCTGCGGAAGACACACAGTTTCAAAATCCGGCTCAGTTCTCTGCGCCGGATTTTTTGTGCGCTGCAACCGTGCTATGGAATCGTCATGCACACCCCTTATGACGGTTCGTCCAAGCTCTTCACCATCGGCTTGAAACCGCTCGATCCCGATGACTGGATCGATGTCGATCAGAATCTGCGCGCTCATCTCGACGAAAAGGATCGCGTCCTGGCCCGGCATCCGGAAGAGGCCTTTGCCGCCGAACCCGGGACGGAGGATGCCCAGCGCGAAGTGCTCGACCTGCTGGTGCCGCATCTGCTGGAGCGTTATCCGGACATCTATCACCTCGACGGCAACGCTATCGCCCTGCCCCAGGCCTATCGGCGCGTGCGCCTCGACGATTTCGTCCCGCCCCTGCTGACCGCGTCGCAACTGGTCCAGGACGACCTGGTCCTGATGCGCAAGGACGAGACCGGCTGGCGGTTGGCAGCGGCCTGCCTGTGCTTTCCGTCGTCCTGGCGGTTGCGCGACAAGTTCGGCAAGCCGATGCATGAGGTCCATGGCCCGGTGCCGGGTTTTGGCGCCGGCACACGCAATAACGACCTGATCAACCGCATGTTCGACAATCTGCAGGTCCCGGTTATTCGCTGGAACTGGTCGCTGTACGGCGATGACGTCCTGTATCATCCCGAGTCCGGCAATATAGACCGCCGCTTCGGTGACGGCGCCATCGCCGATCGCGTCTTTTTCCGTCTGGAACGCCAGACCCTGCGCAAGCTGCCGGGCGGGGACATCCTGTTCACCATCCGCATCATGATCGACCCGATGGAGGCGATGGAAAGCCATCTCGAAGGTCCGCAACTGGCGCGCACCCTGATCGACCAGTTGAACGATCTGTCGCCCGACGAGATCGACTACAAAGGCTATACCGTCGAAAAGGACCGCCTGATCGCGCGTTTGTCCCGCATTGCCGCTCCGTCGACGCCGTGTTAGGCTGACGAAAAGCGGAGGTTTCCCATGAAGTTTGTCGGATTGGCCGGTGTTGTGTTACTGGCCCTGAGTGGATGCACGCCGGCCGCCAAACCAACCGATGTCGCGGCGTCGTCCGCAGCACCGGCAAGCTTTACGCTGGGCGCGATCGACCAGAGCGAGACCGATATCCAGGGCTGCACGACCATGCTGGCCAAGGGCGACGACGCGGTGGGTTATATCTTCCTGGAAGACGGCGTTGATACCGGCGCCAAGGGCTTCCTCAAGCTCGATGGCCAGGTGGTGCGCGTAGGACTGACGTCCAACAGTTTCGATGAAGCCAAGAGCACCGGCAAACGGCTATTCGCGTCAGGCGATGGCAATCTGTCGATCGTCGAGGACCTGACCATGGGTGAACAGCATCCGGAGTCCGACAGCGTCGACATGTCCGGCAGCCTGACCGTGACCTATAAGGGCATGACCCAGACCGTGCCGGTCAAGGGCGGAACCGCGTGCTAGGGCGTCCAGCCTTTCGGCGCCATTTCGAAGCCGGCAAAGTGGAAGGCCGGCGCTACAGTGCAGCCGACAAGCGTCCAGTCACCCATTGATTCGGCGCCCTGCCAGGCGCCGGTCGGGACTATACCTTGCGGGCGTTGGCCTGCCGTGATGTCCGGACCAAGAACGATGACCTCGGTAACGCCGCGATCGTGAATGCCCAGTTGCAGCGGCGCGCCGGCGTACCAGTGCCAGACCTCGACGGCATCGACACGGTGCCAATGCGAGACTTCGCCCTTGCGGAGCAGATAATAGATGGCGGATGACGCCGCGCGGCCATTGATCAAGCGTGGATCGCGGAAGGTCTCGGCATAGTGGCCGCCTTCCGGATGGGGCTGGAGGTTGAGTTGCGCGATAATGTCGTCAGCGTTCAAAGGATGCATTGTCAAGAGCCCCGCCCGGCGCTTCGCGCCCCCCTCCCCGTAAACGGGGTGGGCAAAATATTGGTACAGAACCGTCCGGAAAATTCCGAGATTTGAGACGTATAGCAGGAGGCAAGCGCCGCAGGTACACTTGGTACCTGCCAGCGCAGCCGACGCACTAGACGGCCAAAGACCGGGATTTTCCTAGGCGGCGAGTTGTTCTTTGACGCGTTCCGCGAGTGTTTTTATGTCGAGCGGCTTGGGCAGGAACGACACGTTCTTTTCTTCTTCCAACAGGTCCGAGAATTCCGATTCGGCATAGCCCGAGATGAACATCACCGGCACATTGCCGATCATCGGCCGCGCCCGCTTCAGCATAGAGGGCCCGTCCAGACCCGGCATGATGACGTCCGAAATCAGCAGATCGAACTTGCCATTCTCCGCCTCGATGATCTCAAGCGCCTCCTCGCCGTCACAGGCCTCGATGACCTCGTAGCCGCGTTGGCGCAGCAGGTGCGCCGCGATGCCCCGCACGATCTGCTCGTCCTCGACGAACAGAATGCGGCCGACGCCCGACAGGTCCTTCGGCACCGGCTTGGCGGCAGGTTCGCGCGCCACCGGTGCGTCGCCCTTACCCTCATCGACCCACACCGGCAAGAAGATGCGGAAGGTCGCGCCCTGGCCCAGCTTGGAATCGATAACAATATGACCGCCGGCCTGGTTGATAATGCCATGCACCGTCGACAGGCCCAAGCCTGTGCCTTCGCCCAGCGGCTTGGTGGTAAAGAACGGCTCGAACACCTGGCCCATGATCTCGGGCGGGATACCGGGGCCGGTGTCGGACACCTCGATCAGGGCGGCCCCCTGGACCGGCGCCTCGGCCCAGCCGCGCGCAATGGCATCGGCCTGGGACAGGGACGACGTACGGATACTGACCTTGCCGCCGCCCTGGGCGCGCATGGCATCGCGGGCGTTGACGACCAGGTTCATCATGACCATTTCCATCTGGCCCTTGTCGACATGGACATTGGGCAGATTGCGGCCGTATTCGGTTTCCAGCTTGACGTCTTCGCGCACCAGGCGGCGCAGCAGGACCTCCGCCTCGCTGACCATTTCGCCGGCGTTCAAGGTCACGCGCTTGACGGTCTGCTTGCGGGCAAAAGCCAGCAGGTTGCGCACCAGGTCTTCGGCACGGGCGATGATCTGGCGGATGCCGTTCAGGTCTTCGTACGACGGGTCGCCCAGGGGATGGTTGAGCAACAGCTGGTCGTTGCGGAACTTGAACCCGGTCAGCAGGTTGTTGAAGTCGTGCGCCATGCCGCCGGCGACCTGGCCGATGGCCTGCATCTTCTGCGCCTGGACCAGCGACTGTTCCAGCTTTTTCTGGTCGGAGACGTCGAACAGGTAGAGGCTAAAGCCGCCCGTCACCTGCGTGACATAGATCTGCACCGCGCGGGCTGGCTGCTTCGAGGTCTTTTGCGCCGTCAGCTGGATATCATAGGGACCGGAGCGACCCGTCGCCAGCTTCTCGGTCAGGTCAGCTTTGGAGGCTTCGGTGACCAACGCGCCGAATTCGAGGCCGGCCAGGTCGTCCGGAGTCTTTTCGACCAGGGCGGCAAAGACGGTGTTGTAGTCGCGGACGCGCGACGAAAACAGATCGCCATGGCCGCCATTGTCGATGACCAGGGCGGCGCCGAAGGGGGCTGCCTCGGCAAAGGCATCCATCTCGGCCGGCGGCATGTCCACGACGGGGCGCGCTTCGCTGTCGTCGGCGTCGGCCAGGAAGTTGTCGCGCTGCACGGCGCTGGGCTCGTCATGGTTGAGCATCAGGCCGTTGCCCAGCACGCCCTGCGAGGCGGCGCGAACCAGGACCAGGTCTTCGCCGAGACGCGAGGCAATCATTTCGTAGTCGAAACCGCCCAACCGAACCAGGGCACGGCCGTGGCCCTGGGACTTGGCTTCGCGGAGCGCCACAAACAGGGCTGGCGCCTCATCGCCCTGGGGCAGACGACGATGGCCGCCGCCGGCGTCGCGCCAGGCCGCATTGACCGACAGGATGTGGCCGTCAAAACCGGCAACCGCGGCGGGCTCTTCCAGGGCGCCGACGATATCGCTGCCCGTAAAGCCTTCGCTGCTCAGGATTTCCTCTTCGGTGTTGAAGGCATACATGCCGAGAAAAATAACCCCGGCGAAGGCGATGAGGATAATGGCCAGGACGACACCAATGGGAAGCTTGCCGGCGACCAGCCAGACGGCGGCGCTGGCGCACACCACGACTCCGACGACGATGGCCAGACTCATCGGGCTGACGACCTTTTCCAGTCGTCCCAACTTACCTTTACCGGCTTTGTGAGTCACGGACTTGGCGGCCGAGTCGGCTTTTGGCCTGGCTGGCGCGGAGGTTTCCGCTGCGGGGGTTATGGCGGCACCTTGACTGTCGGGCAAAACGAAATCCTCACTCAACTCAAAGCTGCGAGAACAGCGTGCGCCCCGCAGCGAATCACCTGGTTAGTGTATCCCATTTGAAAAATTCGTGCGCTGATTCAAAACTTATGAAAATTCAAATAGCTGTGGGAAATCCAAGGGCTCACGAGTCCTTGGCAAGGGCGCCGCAAAAACTTTCTTGGCCGTCGCGCACGTTTGCGCGAGCCATGCGGCGCCTGAGCTCTATTAGAAGCCACGTCGCTTCTTGGAGAGAACGAATCCGATCAACTTGGCGACGGCGGCAAAGTGCGCCTCCGGAATCTCGTCATCGATATCGATGGCGGCATACAAAGCACGCGCCAGGGGCGGATCTTCGACGATCGGCACATCGTGTTTCGCGGCTTCCTCCCGGATTTTCAGGGCGATGGCGTCCATCCCCTTGGCAACGCATAGCGGCGCCGACATTTGACCCATCTCGAATTGCAGCGCCACGGCGTAATGGGTCGGGTTGGTGATGACAACGGTGGCGTTGGCGACATTGGACATCATGCGGCGGCGCGACTTTTCCATGCGCAGGGCGCGCAGCTTGCCCTTGATGTGCGGATCGCCTTCGGTCTGCTTGTATTCTTCCTTCTGTTCCTGTTTCGACATCTTCATGCGTTCCATGAAGCGGTACTTCTGCCACATATAGTCGCCGGCGCCGCCGATAAACAGGAAGATGCAGACCGCCATGGCCAGGGCGATAAAGGCTTCACGGGCATAGGGCAGGATAAGCAGAGGGGACGCCTGGGCCAGGGCCAGAATGTCGTACAGCCGGTCCTTGATGACGTTCCACACAATGAATCCGGTGATGATCAGCTTGATGATCGTCTTGCCGAACTGGATGAAGGCGTCCATGCCGAACAGCTTCTTGAAGCCCGCCATGGGGTTCAGCTTGTCCAGGCTGGGTTTCAGCTTGGCCGGCGAGAACATCAGGCCGGTCTGGAAGACGTGGCCGGCGACGCCGAAAACCATCGCCGTGCCCAGGGTGATGATCAGGATCGGAATGATGTCGAAGACGAGATCCTGCAGGATGGTCACCCCGCCGTCGCCCTCAAGCGATCCCAGCATCTGGTCGGGATGGGCGAAAAAGGGCAGCAGGTCGCTGACCATGTTCTGGCAGATGGACGGCCCCTGAAGGGCGACAATGGCACACGCCCCGATCAGCGAAAGGGCCTGCGGTACGTCCGTCGATTTGGCGACATCGCCCTGTTCACGCGCCTGCTGGAGTTTCCTGCCAGAGGCGTCTTCTGTCTTGTCCTCGCCGTCACCGCCCTCAGCCATGCTCCAAATCTCCTATCGAGATTTGGCAAGCGCAACTGCGCGCCCGAGCTGATGCGAGGTAAGCCTGCGCGGCGTTTGAGCGCATTATCTGGCATCCCGGATGAAGATGGCGAGCATGTCCTCGTAATGGTCGATGAAGACCATCCCGGTGGTACCGAGGCCAAGCGCGAAAATACTGAGCCCGAGCAGCACGATAAGCGGCGTCGCGGCGAAGAAAACCGGAAAATTGGGCATGATGCGCCCGACAAATCCGGTGGCGAGATTGAAGATCAGGGCAAAGGCGATCAGCGGCGCAGACATCTGCAAGGCCAGGACGAAGGTCTTGGTCACGGTTTGCAGCATCAGGGTCGTCGCATCGCCGATCATGACCGGCCGGGTGGGCGCGAAGATCGTAAAGCTGTCGATCATGGCGCGGATGAACAGGTGGTGCAGATTGGTCGAATAGATCAGCACCAGGCCGGTCATGGCCAGGAAGGTGCCGAGGCTGGTCGACGGCTGCGCCTGGGTCGGATTGGCCGTCTGGGCAAAGGACAGGGTCGTTTGCAGCGACATGATTTCCCCTGAGATCAACAGGGCGAACGTCAGCACGCGCATCAAGGTCCCCAGCATCAGGCCGATAATCACCTCATGCAGGACATCGCCGACCAGCACGCCGAGCGTGGTCGGCATGACGGGCAGGGTTCCGCTGACGACGGGCGTTATGGTCATGGCCAGCAGCAGGGCAAAGCCAAGCCGCAGGCGCGGCGGCACCGCTGTGTCGCCCAGCCCCGGCACCAGCATGATCATGCTGGCCAGGCGCAGGAAGATCAGTCCGACGGCCCACAACTGCGCACCGGTACCGAAGAAGGATGTGACGTCGCCTCCGGTCGCCAGGGGCGTGCTGCGCAGGGCCAGTTCCTGGAGGAACATCCGATTATGCCTACATCATCGCAATCTTGTTGACGACTTCGTGCATGAAGCTGGCCAGCAGCGACCCCATCAACGGCAGCAGGAGCAGCAGGGCCAGGAAGATGGCGATGATCTTGGGGGCATAGATCAGGGTGGCTTCCTGAATCTGGGTCAGGGCCTGGAACAGGCCGATGGCGACCCCCACGACCAGACCGACCAGCAGGATGGGCGTGCATAGCTGAATCGTCAGCCAGATCGCGTCGCGCCCAAAACCCAGAACTTCCGTACCGTCCATCACCGAACCTCAAAACCACACGAGGCCCGGCAAATTATGCCGGGCTTTACCCGGCCGATTTTGCCGTGTGCAGGGTTAATTTCCCCTTAAGCCGGGTCGCGAAGTATGGGACTGCTACGCGAAAAAACGGCGGATAAGTTCGGGGGATGGCTGTGGCTTACCAGACGATATGGCTCAGCACATCGGCCTTCACAGCCCCCATGACTGTAATGGAACTGGCGCTGCTGAGATGAATGAGGGTGTCCGCCCCTACCTGGGTCAGGATAATGCCGCGGCTGTCGACGACACCGTTACTGTAGACGTGGATGTCGATCATGTCGCCCTGCGCGGCGCTGAAATCGCGGATGGTGTCGACGCCGGTGCTGGCACCAAACACAAAGCGGTCGGCGCCCAGGCCGCCGGTCAGGCTATCGGCGCCGGTGCCGCCATCCAATATATTGTTGCCGCTGTTTCCGATCAGCGCATTGGCGATGGCGTTGCCGGTGGCCGCAATATTGCCCGCGCCCGTCAGGGTGACCAATTCGATATATTGATCGCCAAGAACCACACTAGCCGAACTGTAGAGCGAGTCATTACCCTGGCCGCGCCCTTCGAGGACGATGTCCAGGACGTTGTCGACATAGTAGGTATCATCGCCCGCCCCCCCGGACATCCGGTCGGCGCCGGCGCCACCATTCAGCACATTCTTGCCGGCATTGCCGGTCAGGTTATTGGCCACGGCATTGCCGGTCGCACTGAGGTCGGCCGTGCCGGTGAGAATCAGATATTCGATATATTGGTTGCCCAGGCCGAATGAGACCGACGACAAGACCAGATCATTGCCCTGGCCTGAAAATTCGCGGACCGTGTCGCCGATATTGTCGATCAGATAGGTGTCGTCACCCGAACCGCCGGCCAGGCTGTCGGCGCCGGCGCCCCCGTCAAGGCGGTTATTGCCGGCATTACCCGTGATGATATTGACCAGGCTGTTCCCCGCACCGTCTAAATTGGCTGTTCCTGTCAGTGTCAGGCGCTCGATCGTATCGCCCAGCACATAGGGTACGGCCGACCGCACCGTATCGGTGCCGCCGCCGGCCAGCTCGATGATGACGTCGCCGGCGCTGTCGACGACATAGGTGTCACCGTCCAGCCCCCCGATCAGGGTATCGGCGCCCGCGCCGCCATCGAGCACGTCATTGCCAGCCAGGCCACTCAGCCTATTGGCGGCGCTGTTGCCGGTGATGAGGTTGGCGAGCGAATTACCTGTGCCGTCGTTGGCCGCAGCACCGGTAAAAGTCAGGTTCTCCAGATTATCACCGAGCGTACAGGACAGTGGCGTGAACACCGTATCCGACCCGCCGGCGGCCAGTTCAGTGACGATATCGTCTGTCTGGTCGACAAGGTAGCTGTCATTACCCGATCCGCCGACCAGGCTATCCGCGCCGCTGCCGCCATCGAGCACATCGTCGCCCCAGCCCACAGTGATGCTGTCATTGCCAGCCCCGCCCAGGACGGTATCGGAGCCAACCATGTCGATCAGCACGTCGTTGCCGTCACCGCCGTCGATAAAGTCACGGTTGAACGACCACGGAATATGAGGATCGGTCGCCCCCTGAAGATACATATAGTTGAGCGAGCCATCGATGATGTCGCTGCCGCCGCCGCCATAGATCCGGTCGCTGCCGAAGTGAGCGAAGATGCGGTCGTCACCTGCCCCGCCGTCGACGACGCTGTTGCCGGCGCCGGTGATGATACGGTCCTTTCCATCGCCACCCAGCAGGGTCAGGTCGCGAAAGTCGTTCGATATGTTGTGCGCATCGTCACCGCCATAGTCCATCGTATCGTTACCGGCGGTACCGGTGAAGGTGTAGGGCCCGGTCAGCGAGACGTAACCGGACGTTCCGGCCTGGTCAGGCGGCGAGCTCAAGGCCTCCGCCAGCCGGTGGGCCAATACGACACGCGACGCGGCGGTATAATGAATGCTGTCGCGCGTTAACGGCAGATCGTCAGTCTCGACCAGCCTGACATTGTCGAGCTTCGCCGCGACGGCCAGTTGTGCCGCGCGCACTTCGGGAACATAGGGCTCCGCCGACAGGCTGTTCAGTTCCGCAATAATAAAGGGCATTTCGGTGCCCAGATCGGCACGAATACGATTGATGAAGTCGGTGAGGTTCTGTTGATACTGTAGAGCGCCCTTCTCATGCGTGGCGTCGGCCTCGCCCTGAATCCAGAAGACACTGGCAATCTGCGGCGTATAGCCTTGCGACACCACGTAAGCGATGCGGTCGCGCACCGCCGCCAGCAGCTGGTCATAGAGCTCGCCCGTGGAATGGACATTCCAGTCGGTTCCGGCCTGGATAAGACTGGTGGCGCCCACCGCCAGTTTGACCACCTCGAACGGTCCGCCCCTCCCCCCCAAAGCCCCGACCAGGGCGGCGTCCAGGCCGATACGCAGGGCGTTCGACTGGCCGGCCAGGATATAGATCGGCACAATCAGGCCATCCTCGGATTCCGCCTGACCCGCGGCCGGCATTTCGAGCGTGGCTCCAGCCGCAGCAAATGATGTCTGCATGGTTCCGGAGCCCTACCAGACGATATGGCTAAGGAAATCCGCATTGGCGGCGCTGGTATTGAGGACCTCGATGAGATGGCCACCGCCCAGGTTGATAATCGCAACTGTGCCCTGCTGGGTCACAGTAACGCCGCCGCCATTGACCACGCCGCGACTGTAAGCGTGGATATCGATGACGTCATTCTGAGCGGCGCGGAAATCAACGATGCGGTCGGCGCCCGACCCCGCGGTGAAGCGGAACACGTCGGCGCCCAGCCCGCCGGTCAAGGTGTCGTTCCCCGCCCCGCCGTCCAGGATATTGCTGGCAGCGTTACCGGTGATCGCATTGTTCAGGCCATTGCCGGTTCCTGAAAGGTCGTCCCTGCCCGTCAGGACGAGATTTTCGACATTCTGCCCAAGTTTCAGAGCGATGCTGCTGTAGATCGCGTCGGTACCGGCATCAGCAAACTCGCGGACGATGTCACCGGCCCGTTCGACGACATAGGTATCGTCGCCAAGGTCGCCGGCCATGGTATCCGTGCCCAACCCGCCATCCAGCCGGTTATTGCTGGCATTGCCGGCCAGGCTGTTGTTCAGGTCGTTGCCGATACCCTGGGCATCAACCGTGCCCGCCAGGTGGAGGCGCTCGACATTGGCGCCCAGAGTTACGCTGACCAGGGCATAGATGGTGTCGATCCCCTCATCGCTCTTTTCAGATACCCGGTCGCCCAGATCGTCGACGACGTAATAGTCGTTGCCAAGACCACCCGCCATCTTGTCGGCGCCTGTGCCCCCGTCGACGACATCATTGCCGCCCAGGCCCGACAAAACGTTGTTGCCGGTATTGCCGATCAGGACATTGTCCAGATCATTGCCGGTCCCGGTCAGGTCGTCGCTACCCGTCAGGCTAAGATTTTCGACATTCTGCCCAAGTCTCAGCGTGATGGTGCTATAGATCGTATCGGTACCGGCATCGGCAAATTCGCGGACGATGTCGCCCGCCCGTTCGACGACATAGGTATCGTTGCCAAGGTCGCCGGCCAGGGTATCGGTGCCCAGGCCGCCATCCAGCCAGTTGTTGCCCGTATTGCCTGCCAGGCTGTTGTTCAGCTCGTTGCCGATGCCCTGGGCATCTAGCATGCCCGCCAGGTGCAGCCGCTCGATATTGACGCCCAGAGTGACGCTGATCAAGGCATAGATGGTGTCTATGCCTTCGTCGCCCTGTTCGTCGACCAGGTCGCCCTGCTCGTCGATAACGTAGTAATCATTGTCGATCCCGCCGGCCATGGCGTCGGCCCCACCGCCGCCGTCCAGCTGATCCTGACCGCCGCCCCCCAGCAGTGTATCGTTACCCAGTTCGCCCGACAGACTGTCGTCACCGGCATCACCGGTCAGATTGTCATTGCCGAAGCCGCTGGCAAGCGTGTCATTGCCGTCGCCACCCTGCACGGTGTCAATGCCGTAACCGACGACGAGGCGGTCACCGCCTGTACCGCCGAGGACAATATTATCGCCCGTCAGATCGGTAACGACGTCACTGCCCGCGCCCGCGTCGATAAAGTCGTTATCGAACCCCGACCAGGGATGTTCCGGATCGAAGGTGCCAAGCCGCGAGGCTTCGCTATAGGGCGTCGTAATCCGGTCATTGCCGTCACCACCATATACGGTGTCGTTACCCAACTGTGCCGTGATGACGTCGTTGCCTGCGCCGCCATCGATGCGGTTGTCCCCGGCCCCACTGACGATCTTGTCGCTGCCTGCGCCGCCATCAAGGACCAGGTCGCGGAATTCTCTGCCGTAGTCCATCACGTCATTCCCCGACGTGCCGGTATAGGTCTGTGCGGCGGTAGCCGACACATAGCCATCGACATGGTGCTGCGGCACGCCGTCCTGAACCGAGTTGGTCAGGCGCTGCGCCATCAGGCCGCGCGACTCGATCGTGTAATGCACGCGATCGGACAGCAAGGTGAGTCCGCTCGGATCGACCAGCCGCGTCAGAGGTACGCTTGCCGCAACCTGGGCCTGGGCGGCGCGTATCGTATCGGCATAGGCCAGGACGTCGGCAGGCGTCGGCAGGCCAGCAATGATGAACGGCATGTCCGGGGCGTTCAGAAGCTGGCGGGCAGTGTTGATAAGATCGGTCAGGTTTTGCGCATAGGCATTGGCCCACCGCGTGTCGGTCGCATCCGCTTCGCCCTGTAGCCAGAAGAGCCCCGCCAGAACCGGCGTGTAACCCTGACTGAGGACATAGTCGATGCGTTCCTTGACGGCGGCGATCATGCCGTCGAACAATTCTTCGCGTGAATGAGCGTTCCAGTCGCCCCTGCCGGGTCCATTCGAGCGCAGGCCGGTGCCGCCAAAGGCATATTTGACCAGTTCGAAGCTGTCGCTCTGCAGGCCAAGGCTGTTGACCAGGGCCGAGTCGAGGCCGGCATTGCTGGCATTGGATTGCCCGGCCAGGATATAGATCGGAACGATCCGGCTGTCAGGCGTGTCGGCCGTCACAACTGTGACAGATGTTTCAGATAATTCAGGCATGGCTTGATCCCCCATCCCACCTGCGCCGCAATAGTTACGCATAGGCTCATGCGGAAGCGCTGATTTCGTGCCGACAAGGTATGACAGACTTCAGGTCCCGTAAACCCCCGCAAGCGCGGCTACGACGGCGGCGGCGTTTCCGGGGACAGGTTACCAGACGATATGGCTGAGGAGGTCTGCGCTGGTGGCGACGGTGTTGAGCACCTCGATAACGTTGCCAACGCCCAGATTTATCAGGGTCGCGCTGCCTTGCTGGGTAATGGTGACGCCGCCGCCATTGGCGATGCCGCGACTAATGGCGTGGGTATCGATATGGTCATCTTGCGCGGCACTGAAATCCACGATGCGGTCGACGCCCGATCCGGCGGTGAAGCGGAAGGTATCGGCGCCCAAGCCGCCGGTCAGGGTGTCGTTGCCGGCAGCGCCGTCGAGCATGTCGTCCCCGCTGCCCGCCGAGATGAGATTTTTTCCTGCATTGCCGCTAAGGCGCTCGGAAACGCCATTGCCCGCCAGGTTTATATTCCCTGTTCCGGTCAGGGTCACGACTTCGACGAAGACGTTGCGGGTCGCAAAAGTCACGGAGGAGAACACGGTATCGATCCCGCCATCTCTGATTTCGATAAGGCGATCCAGGGCGTCGTCGACATAGAAGGTATCGTTGCCCAGCCCCCCTGCCATGGTGTCAGAGCCAGCGCCACCGTCAATCCGGTCGTCGCCGTCCAGGCCAAGCAGATTGTTGTTGCCGGCATCGCCTGTAATGACGTTGTTCAGGGCGTTGCCGGTCCCGGTCAGGCCGGCGCCGCCGGTCAGGATCAGGTTCTCGACGTTCTGCGCCAGGATAAGGCCAATGCTGCTGTAGATGGTGTCCGTGCCGCCCTGGGCCAGTTCCCGCACGATGTCCGTCGGCTGTTCGACGACATAGCTATCGTTACCCGCGCCGCCCGTCATGATATCGCCGCCTGAACCTCCGTCGATACTGTCATTACCGTCAAGGCCCTGGAGGATATTGTTGCCGGCATTGCCGATGATCACATTGTTCTGGCCGTTACCCGTCCCGTTCAGGTCGGCAGCGCCGGTCAGGATGAGGTTTTCGATATTCTGCCCCAGCGTCAGCCGAATACTGCTGTAAACGGTGTCATTACCGGCATTGATCCCTTCGCGGGCGATATCGTCGGTCTGCTCGACGACATAGGTATCGTCGCCTAGGTCGCCAGCCATGGTATCTGCGCCCTGACCGCCGTCCAACCGATTATTGCCGGAATTGCCTGCGAGGACGTTATCCAGCGCGTTACCCGTACCGTTGATATTGGCCGTTCCGGCCAGGTGCAGCCGCTCGACATTGGCACCCAGGGTCACGCCGATTTCGGCGTAGACGGTATCGATGCCTTCGTCGCTCAGTTCCAATATACTGTCGTCCGCATTATCGATAACGTAATAGTCGCTGCCCGCTCCACCGGCCATGACGTCGGCCCCGGCGCCACCGACCAGCTTGTCCCGGCCCGCGCCAGCCTCAATAAGGTCGGCTCCGTCGCCGCCATACAGGGTGTCGTCGCCCCCGCCGGTCGCGATCGCATCACGCCCGTCACCGCCCAGGACGACATTGTCGCCGATCATATCGGAAAGCGTGTCGTCGCCGGGACCGCCGTCGATATAGTCGCGATCGAATTCCCATCGGGTCTGCGCGCTTTGCGAGCCAAGCAGGTTAGCGTAATTGTAGGCGCCCATAATGACGTCATTGCCGTCGCCACCGAACAGTCTGTCGTCGCTGAAACTGGCTTGAAGGCGGTCATCGCCCGTACCACCGTAGGCGGTCGTGCTACCGCTGCCGGTGACAATGGTGTCGTTGCCACCCAAACCATAGAGCACCATGCTGCGATAGTCGTTGATACTGTAGCGGCTGTCATCGCCGTCATAGTCCATCGTGTCGCTGCCTTCGCTACCCCAAAAGGTCTGGGGTCCCGTCAGCGAAACATAGTCGGAAGGGTGCGTCGCGGGCGGCGGCAAGGCATGGGCCAGGCGCTGCCCAAGCACCAGCCGCGCGATGGCGGTGTAATGAACGTTGCCAGCCTGAAGCGTCAGGTCGTCAGTGTTGACCAGCGTCACGCCGGCAATCGACGCCGCCGCGCGGACCTGAGCCTCACGCACGGCGGCATTGAACGGTTCGTCCGATGTCACGCTCAGTTCCGAGATGATGAACGGCATGTCGGTTCCGAGATCGAGACGCAGGTGCGCTATTAAATCACTAAGGTTCTGGAAATACTGGTTGGCCCGGAAATCGTACGCTGCGTCGTCCTCGCCCTGAATCCACACCACGCCGGCAATCTGCGGAATATAGCCCCGCTCCACAACATAGGCGATACGGTCGCGAACCATGGCCAGCAGGCCGTCATACAACTCGTTGGTGGAATTGACGTTCCAGTCGATGCCACCCGAGCGGGCCAGTGGCGTCGCACCGACGGCATATTTGATCAGTTCGAAGGCGGGCGAAATCTCACTAAGCGCAGCAACCAGGGCGGCGTCGATTCCCATGCGCTGGGCATTCGATTGTCCCGCCAGAATGTAGATGGGGATGACCCGGGTGCTCTCAGGCACGCCAGGCTCAGAATCGTTCGATGTCGTAATATTCACAAATGTGCCCCCCGACACATAGCCAACGCAAAACTGCGTGGACATATACGCAAAAATAAAGTGCGCTGTGCGCGTCCGTGCTCCGACGCCCACCGTCGTCACGATCTATCGCATGTGCCGCATAGCGGTCAAGACGATTCGCGTGACGGGGCACGGAGTGAGCCCACCCGACCCGACCGGCTCAGATCGGCATGCGCATGATTTCCTGATAGGCGGAAATAACCTGGTCGCGGATGGCGATCACGCTTTGCAGGGACGTCTCGGCGCTGGCCACCGCGGTCACGGCGTCGACCAGGTCGACCTTGCCCGACTGCTGCTGGATCATCATGGTTTCGGCGTTCTGGGTTGACTTCAGCGTCTGATCCATCGCGCCTTGCAGCATCTTGGTGAAGTCGGGCGCACCCACGGTCTTGCCGGGATCGCCCACATCGCCGAGCTTCGTGCCTTGTTTCAGCGCCGCCCCGTAGGCGCGTGCCGCGACCAGTGGTGTCATGGTTCAGCCCCTTATTTTTGCAGGATATTGAGGATCTTCTGGTCCATGTCGCGCGCCGTCTCGATCACATTGAGGTTGGCTTCATAGGCGCGCTGCGCATCGCGCATGTCCATGGTTTCGATCAAAGGATTGACGTTCGGCTTCTTGACATAGCCGCGGGCATCGGCCGCCGGGTGGGTTGGATCGTATTCCATTGTGAAATCCGACATGTCCGGCAGCACCTGGGCCAGCTTGACCCCTGTCGCACCATCGATCTTCGCCGAGGTGAAAACAGGCGTCTGGCGCCGGTACGGGTCGGAACCCGGCGTCTTGCCGGTTGAGTCGGAATTGGCGATGTTTTCGGCGACGATGCGCATGCGGGCCTGCTGCGCCTTCATGGCCGAGGCCGCCACTGCCATGGTCGAACTGCCGTTTACAGGGCCCTTGATCATAGGTCTAATCCTTACTTACCGGGCGCTTTGATCGCCATGCGCACCATGTTCAGCGACTTCTCATAAAAACCGACAGCCGCCTGGAACTGCAGCCGGCTTTCCGCCATCTTCAGCATCTGCTCTTCCAAGACCACGCTGTTGCCGTCCATGGTGGTTTCCGAATCGAGCGAGGTCACGACCTTCGCCCCCGGCGAGAACGGCGTTTCGGGCGCCATATGCATCGAATTGGTCATGGTCAGGCCGAGATTGCCTTCGGGCTGCTGGCCCTGGACCAGGGCGCCGAAATCCTGCGCCGACATGTCGTGCGGCTTGAAGCCCGGCGTCGAGGCATTGGCGACGTTTTCCGCCACCACCTTTTGCCGGTCACCCAGCCAGTTCATGCGCGTTTTCAGTGCGCCCAGAAGTGATATGCCTTGCGTGTCCATGGCAACGCCCTTTAGGCCGTCCAATGTGCCGGACATCCGGTCGCACGACGCCTGTTGGGCAAATTATGCCCACCTTTTGGTTAACGAAGGCTTTAAGTAAATACGGCATTAACCATTCCCCGTGCAGATAGTGCCTACTTGGTGCATGCAGCGCCGGAATGGGACGGGAATGGGCCTGGTTGATATCCTGAAAGCAGTTTTTGCACTGGCCATCGTGCTGGGGCTGATCCTGGGCCTTGCCTATCTGCTGCGCCGCTATGCGCCGCAATTGATGGCGCAATTACAGGCCCAGCGCGGTGAGCGCCGCCTCAGGGTCGTCGAAACCCTGGTGCTCGATCCAGCGCGCCGGCTGGTCCTGGTCAAGCTCGACGACGAAGAGCGGCTGATTCTGCTCGGCGAAGGTCGCGAACTGATCGAACCTCGCCATCGTCCCGCATCCAAACCCGCTGTTTCTCCTTCTGCGAAGGCACCCGCCTCTGCTTCTACGCCTGCCGTGGTTCAAGATGACGACCTGTTCTGAGTTCCCTGTCGCGGCGCCTGAGCGCGAGAAAAGCAAAAAAATCTCCCCACGGATGATGAACATCATCGTCCTGGTGACGTTTATCGTCGCCTTTGCGCTGATGATCCTGCCCTACGACGCACTGGCCCAGTCGGTGAATGTCGACCTCGGCAAGGGCGGCAGCCTGTCGGCGCGCGTCGTCCAGTTGATCGGCCTGATGACCGTGCTGTCCCTGGCGCCCAGCATCGTCATCATGACCACGTCGTTTATCCGCATCGTGGTGGTGCTGTCCCTGCTGCGTACGGCCCTGGGCCTGCAGCAAAGTCCGCCCAATGCCGTCATCATTGCCCTGGCCATGTTCCTGTCGGCCATCGTCATGGCGCCGACCTACGAAGCCGCCTACCAGGCCGGTATCCGCCCGCTGATGGATCAGGAGGTCGAATTGCCCCAGGCCTTCGACGCCGCCAGCCAACCGGTCAAGGGCTTCATGCTGGCCCAGGTCGATCAGAAGGACCTGGCCCTGTTCGTCGGGCTATCGAAGCTGGAAATGCCCAAGGATCGGATGGATCTGCCGGTCCGGGTGGTCACGCCGGCCTTCATGATTTCGGAACTGAAGAAAGCCTTTCAGATCGGCTTCCTGCTGTTCGTACCCTTCCTGGTCATCGACCTGGTTGTCGCATCCGTCCTGATGAGCATGGGCATGATGATGCTGCCGCCCGTGGTGATCAGTTTGCCATTCAAGCTGATCTTCTTCGTCCTGGTGGACGGTTGGCGACTGGTCGCCGGCTCTCTGGTCCAGAGTTTCCATCCGGCGTTAACCGGGAGCGGATAGGCCTACGCAGGTTAGCGGGTCAGCCGGAATGCCGGGTCAGCCGGGATGCCGGGTCAGATCATCCACCATCTTGCGCTTGAAGCCGGCGAGATCCTTCCACGCCGAAGCCACACGCACCGGCCGGCCATGAACTTCATCGATCACCGTCATGCCGTCGTCCAGTACACTAAGCGGCAGGGTCTCCATGACCAGGTCACTTTCGTCACAGGCCATCATCACGGCCACCGAATCGAACTGCGTCGAACTCTGCTTCGTCAGGTCGAAATCCTTCGGCATCCATGGCGCATTGGGCAGCCAGGCCTCGCTGTTGGCGATGACGGCTCGGGCGAACGGATCATGGCTTTCGCGCAGCCTGTGCATGTCGTCGCCGTCGATAATGACCAGGCCGCAGGTGTCGAGCGGTGTAATCGCGCATGACAGCCAGTCGGCCGCGAAGACGGTCTGCAAGGCGCCCGGATCGGTCTTGACGTTGTATTCAGGCTCAACCTTGGCCGCGCCGCCGTAACCGACGCGCACCGCGCCCTGCATGCCGACAAAACGAGCCTTCTTGGCCAGGGCGGGTTGACGTTTCAAAGCATCGGCCAGGACCGGTGTTGGGCCCACGCTGATGATGGTCACCGGTTCGGGTGAAGCCATGACCATGTCGACAATCGCCTGGGCGCCGTCGGCGATGAATGGGCCCGGATAGGATTTCAGGTCGTAATCGCCGAGCCACGCGCCCTGCGGCCCACTGCCATCGCCATTACCCGGCCCCGTGGCGACCGCGACATCGCTTCGCCCACCCAGAGTGAGAAGTTTGGCGAGCAATCGGGCACGATAGACGGCATTGCCGGTTTCGGTGACGCACAGTTTGAGATCGAGTTCCGCCCGCCGCAGCAACAGCAACAGCGCCCAGGTGTCGTCAACATCGCCACCGATATCAGTATCGAAAATGACCGGAATGGGCTTGGCCGGCGCAGCCTTGGCGGTTGTCGCCAGACCCAGGGCGGCGGAGGCTGTGAGAAAGCCGCGACGATCGAATATTTTGGTCATGAACCCACCTGTTTTTTTCAGGCTAGCACAGACCTTGGTCATGTGAAATCCTCGGGCCCAATGTCCCGGGCGCTATGCATGATGCGGACGACAGTTATTGCATCGTCATTCGCTCGGTAATAGATGTTGTAATAGCGGTGGGGCAACAGACGAAGACCGGATAGCAAATGGTTGCGTTCTGTTCCCTTAAGAGGCGTATGAGCTAGCCCCAGCGCCTTTTCCTGCAAGGTTTTCACAAAGCTGGTGGCATTGGCCGGGCTGTCCATGGCGATGTAATCACCGATTTCGATCAAATCGAAACGCGCTGCCGCCGAAAATATGACTTTCATTCCGCAGCTTTTGCTTTGGCAATGGCATCAATTCTTGCATAGACTTCGGCAAATACGTCTTCCGCCGGAATGAACGGCCCCTCCAGTCCTTTGGCGATTTCTGCTCGCAAAGCGTCGAGCCTGGCTTGCTTGTCCTGCTGTCGATCTTCCAAAAGCCGCAAGCCGTCGCGCACAACCTCGCTAGCGTTGTTGTAACGGCCGCTGGCCAGTTGTTCCTTGATAAAGCCTTCGAAATGGGCGCCGAGCGCAACGGAGGTTGGCATGGTAATCTCCACTAACTGTTACTAACAGTTAGTAACACAGAGGGGGCCATGAGAAAAGGGAGGCCGCCAACCGGCAACCTCCCCTTCCAGCCCGCTCCCCGGATACGCGTCCCCCCGGACTTTGTGCGTATCTCCTCACAGGCCCCCCAGAGACCAGCGCCGGACACATCCTCAGATGCAGGCTCGACACCGGTCTCATCTCAATGCTACGCAATTAGGTATAATAATACCCATTGCGGTGCGCAATTTTACACGCTCGGACAAGAGCGTTCGCAAAAGTCTCAAGTGTTCGGGGACGTCGGGTCGATGAAGACCTCAGGCCGGGACCTTAAAGAAGGACTGCTGGACAGAGCGGCTAGCTCAATGTCGCATCCTGACTTTTGTTGCCGTGTCCTGATCGCACGGCGCGATTTAACTATCTGACGATAAACGCCTTTCCTGCGCTTTTATACCTTAGGATAAGCAGCTCATCCTTGGAATGCACGTATATTACGCTTGTGCGAAATGACTGAAAAGCGAAACCGGACGACGATCACAGTGATGTGATACACCGCCCGGTACGTTATACTATTACCTCTTGTCGATATTGACGAAGGGGACTGAGCCGCCGGTGACCTGGGGCAGATGACCGTCCCATTTTTCGATGGCGCGCAGTTGCACGACCTCCGGACTGGAAGCGATCGACTGGGCCAGCAGGCGGTTGGATTCAGCCTGGCCGCGCGCCTGTTCGATCTGGGCGTCGGCCTGGGCCTTGGCGACTGCAACCTGGGCCTGGGCGGCGGAAGCGTCGGCATCCGCCTTGGTCTTCATCTGGATCGAGTCGAGAATGACCTGCGGATAGCGAATGGTGCCGATCCAGTCGAGTTGGCTGATCTCGACGCCCTGTGTCGCCCATTTACGGTTGACGCGCGCCAGGGCCTTTTGAATGACCTGCTGTCGGCCGCCGCGGTACAGATATTCGACACTGACCAGTTCGGTTTCGGCGGCAATGGCCGTGCGCACATCGTTACGCAGCGGGCCTTCGAAAATCTGGTCGAAGGTCAGGCGGTAGCGGGTATAGAGCGCCGGCGCCTTGGACGGATCGACACGCATGACCAGTTGCACGTCCGCCGTCATCGGCAGGGCGTTGTTGTCGCTGAAAGTGACTTCCTCGTTCTCGGGCCCGCGTTCATCGGCTTCACGGGTATAGGTGTAGGTACGCTGGATGACCGGAAAGTCGATAATGCGTTCGCCCAGCAGATTGATGTGCCACCCCGCCGGCAGCGGCGCGCGGTCGACCCCGGCCTGGGGGCCGAGCGTACGAATCTTCACCCCGACATTGCCGGGCTGGATAGTCTGGCCACACGAAACCAGGAGCCCCAGTCCGACGACGGCAATAATGCCGGCGGTGACGAAGACCTTGAGACGGGCGGGTATGGCAAAGCGTTTTGGCAGTTCATTCATGACGTTCTTCACGCGGCCGTTTGGCGGCTCGCGTCCCTTCTGAGATGGATGCAAGATACCGCAAGAAGATGCGCGCTCCCTTAACGGGAATCGAAAATGTCAGGGAATTCGGGGCTTGATCGCATGAAAGCAAATATGGGCTGTGCCGGGATTTCGACATGTCGCCGCGCATCGTAATGCGGCTGTATTAGCTATTTGCTTGCGATCGGGTTCCTTGTTGGTCGCGCTATCCCCGAAAAGCTTGGGGACACGTATATATTACAGGGACACAGGTTTGCCGCAAAGCGAATCCGGACGAGGGTCACGCGGATGTGAAGGAAACGACAAAAAGCCGGCCCAGGCATGACCAGGACCGGCTTTCTTGATTCAGATGTACGCTGCTTAGTAGCTGCGGCGCGAACCGCTCAGCAGCATGCCGAGCACGAAGCCGACGCCCAAGGTAATCAGGGCCGAGCGCAGCGGATTGCCATGAACTTCGGTATTCACGCGGTCGGCGACGGTCTTGATCTGGTCCTGAGCCTTTTCGGCATAGTGACGTGCCTTGGCGCCGGCATCATGGGCGCGATCGCTGACATCGTCGGCCAGGTTATGCAGCTTGCGTTCGGCGGACGAGACGGTGGAGCTGATCTTCGAGCGGATATCATTTTCAGCCGAAGCTTCGGTGACGCCGGCGGCAACTTTGGTGGCTGTAGAGAACATGATCGAATCTTTCCTGGAATGGGCCAAGGTGGCGTGATGTTGCGCAAGACTTTGAGCCTGCGCGCCGAGCCATTTAGCCCCTCAGGCGAAACGAAAGCGATTGGCAGAAGGGGTGCAGAAAATAAAGTGGCCGTTCGGTTAATCGACGTCCAGTTCTGCCGCCGCCTTGTCAAACAGCGCCCGCAGGTTGCGGCGATTGAAGGTCGCGCCCATCTTGCGCAGTTTCCTGGCATTTTGCAGAACACACATGTGCCGCGCCAGTTCACCAACCGATGCCGCATCTGGCAGGCTTGAGCGGAAAACGTTGCGATGCAGCCACCGGACGGCACATGCAAGGCAGATGGGCGCGATCACCAGCAGATAAGCACCCAACAGTGGCAGAAACCCCAGACTCAGTCCCAGCGTCAGCAGCACCGCTACGATCCAGGTCTCCGACTGATAGCGGCGCTCCGGCATATGCCACCCCTGCCGCCGCAGATCACGCTTCATATCGTCATAGAAAAAACCGTCGAGTTCCGTAAGCACGGTTCCGGGCACCAATCGCCCGGTTTGTTCGCGGGCCGAAAGCCAGGTTTTGAGCGCATGCCAGCATAACAGGGTCGGGCATTTTCCGCCGTGGCGGGTAGTCTCCGGCATCGCGCGCCAGATCATTTCGAAGACATGATCCAGGGTTCCAGCTTCTACATTCGAGGTCTGAACGGTCATGGCGATCTCCGCTTACCTGCGCATTGAGAAACCAGCGCGTGGAGATGTCAAGAGAGCTTACGTTTTCGCCGCCGGCTTGGCGGCGTTCAGGGCCTTGGCTGCGTCATCGTCCTTCTGGCGGAAGCGTTTCTTCATATTGGTCACCCAGCCGGCAAAGGTGTCGGTCTGGGCCGCCGCCGACGCAAAGTCGCGCGCGTTCAGCGTCCCTCCGTCCATCGGCGCCAGGGCAACCCGCATGGCGTCCGGTGATGACGCCGTATCGACGAACTTACCCCAGCGCTCCGACAACCGCGCCAGACCGGCCGGATCCTTGAGCAGGCTGAAGGCCACGCCGGCGCGGATCAGCCGGCCTTCGTCGGCCAGGTTCAGCGGTGTATCGGTCTTGTAACGATCGCCCAGCCGGCGTTCCAGCACGGCCGCGGCCTTGGCCCAGTCGTTCTTGCGCCAGTAGATATCAGCACGAACATCGTCGCCATCGGGCGAGTTGTCGTTGCCCAGCACGTCCAGCGCCTTGTCCGGCTCGTTGAGCTCGTTCAGCGCCCGTGCCTCCAGCACCCGGCGTTCGGCCATGACGGACTTGGGCAGGAGGGTGGTCCGCGTGTTCCACAGGGCCTGGAGGGCCTTCTGCGGATTGTGATCCATCAGGTAGATGGCGGCGAGGTCGGCGGCGACCGCCGACTTGGCGACGCCGTCCAGACGCTCATTGACCTGATGTTCCAGCAGGTCCGCCGCCTGGTCGAACAGATCGACATCGACGAGGCGGCGCACGATCCGACGCACCATTTCATCGCCGTCGGCGCCCAAAGGCGTCAGTTCGCGGAAATCATAGAACAGGCCCAGTGCCTCGACGGGCTGCAGCCCGTCGGCCATGCCGCCCAGGAACAGGTTGCGGAAGGCCTGGTTCAGCGACGTCTGGATCTGCGCCCCCTGCGGCGCATTCATGAATTGCTGGCCGCCGGTCTTCAGCACCGACAGGGCCTCGCGATAGCGCCCCTGCGACAGGTAGATCTGACCCATATTGCTGACAATCTCGAGTTCCGTACCGTCGCCGCGCCAGCGATAACGCAAGGCGTCAAGCGCCGCCAGGGTCTGGTCGCCCGTCGATTTCTTCAGATCGAAGGCCAGCATGGCGGCGTGCATGGTGGCGGGTGCGGCGATACTGTCGTCCGACGCCTTGGCCACGGCCTGATAAACCTTCAGCGCCCGTGCCTTGTCGCCGGTCGCCTCGATGATCTGGGCGTCGACCAGATAGGCGGCCAGCTTGTCGATGGGCGGAATATCCTGCGACACGGCAAAGGCGATCATGGCTTCGGCCGTCGCCTGGTCCTTCTGCTGCATGGCGGCATAGGCATAGGCGGCGCCGAATTTTGCCCGCCACGCCGGTGGAAAGGCGTCCATCGCCTTGAGACCCGCCTTGAAATCCTTGACCGCGTCGGCATAGTGGCCGGCCTTGCTTTCGGCATAGCCCTGCCACAACCGCGCCGCCGAATCATTGATCAGTTGCGACGACGTCAGGTCGCCGGCCGCGTCGGCGAAGCGTCCCGACAGCATCTTGGCCGCGACGCGCAGGCCCCGCACCTGTGGGTCTTCCAGAGCACGCGGGCTTTGCCGGACCAGCAGATCAAGCGCGCCCTGGGCCTCGAAGGTCAGGCCCTGCCCGACCAGGAAGCGCGCCAGGGCCAGCCGCGCCTTGGTCGGCGCCCCCAAGCCTTGCGTGCCCTCATCGGCAGCCTCGACCTGCAACGCATTGTAACGTGGCAGAAAGCCCTCGGCCGGCGTAGCGCTCCAGTCGGCGTTCATCAGCGAGGGATAGAGGGCGCTCTTGTACTCCAGCCGGCTGTCATTGGGCCGGGCATTGGGGTCGAGCGCTGACAGGGTCAGGCCGTTGGGCCGCGAAATCTCGACCAGGTCTCCGGTCAGATTGACCTTCACGTCCGGCGTCATATGCGCCACCACCACGCCCTGGGCGGTCGAGGCCAGGGTCGCCTCGACCAGGGTCCGGGTCGCGGACAGGTTCTTGACCGGCGCGCGGGCGGTCACCACGGCCATGCGGTCGCCCACGCTGGGGTCGCGGATCCAGGCGATGCGTGTTGCGCCGGCGATATTGATGTTAAGCCCCGGCACACCGGCGGAATCGTCACGGATGACCGAGACTTCCGATGGCTTGGTCTCGGGTACGCGTCCGCCCAGTCGCACCCGCCATACCAGGCCGTCATTGATCACCGACAGCGAACCGACCGTCGGCGCTTTCAGCCGCAGGGCGGTGAAGCCGTCATTATGCGTCCATTGGGCATCCTGGACGACCATGCCGTCCTTCAGTTCTGGCGGCAGACGCAGATCGACCTCTTGGTCGAACACCACCCATACCGACTCGCCGCGCCGGAACACCGCCGACGCCACCGGCCCGGCAAAGGGGAAGGCTATATCCTTGCCGCCGTCGATGCTCGATACGTCGAGCGCGACCACGGGCACAGCCGCGGCCTTGTTGATATGTGCCTGATTGGCCGCTGATGCTGGCGTTTCCGCCGGTTTCATCAGGTCCTGCAGATTGACGCCGATCGTCTTGCCCGTGCCGCCTGCCGGCGCGGCGGCAGGGTCGATCTGTACGTATACCGCGCCGTCGGAGCGTCCGAAATGTGTGTCGTAGCCGTCGGCGACCTTCAACCATATCTCGCTGGCCCGGTCGTCGCTCTTCAGGTCGACGGTGGAGACACCTAGCGGCGGATGGGCTCGGATATCGCCAAGATCGGGCTTCTGCTTGCCGGGCAACCGGATGACGACCTGACCGTTGTCGCGGCGGACCGAGGCGCGGCTGCCGACAGCGCCGTAGATTTCTATGCGTCCCGACTTGGCGTTGCGGCCGACACGGATATCGATGTCCGAGCGCGGCGCGACACTGTCGAATTGCGGCGTATCGCCGAACGCCAGAGTCGCCATGCCCATACTGGCCAGGGCGGCCATCGCCGCCGCCGTACGCAGGACGCCATTCAGGGATAGCGGCTTCGACGGTACCGTCTCGGGCCTGTCCAGCAACTGGCGTGCGCGATCGACCTCACGCTTGAGGGCCGAGGGGCGCGCAGGCCCAGACGGGGAACGAGGTCGAATCATGGCCGGTTAACAATGCCTAATCCAGGTTTAACCTTGGTTAATGAATTAGCCCTTTTTCGCAGGTGCGGCAGCCGCACTTGCGGAAGCATTGGCCGCGGGTTTGGCGGCGGGTGCAGCGCCCGGTTTAGCCGCAGCGGGGGCAGCATTGGCCTGGGGTTGGCTGCCGCCATTGGCCGTGGTCTTGTCGAGCTGTTGCTGCAGGCCGCCCGTCGCATTCATCCGGCGCGCCAGTTTTTCGGTCAGCTCCTTGGCCGCCGGCGCCGGCATGGCGCCCAGAATAGCGGCCAGGCTGCGATCCTTCATGCCGGCAGCGATCGGCAGGCGGACATCGTCGTCCATGGTCGCGAATACGGCGGCGGCATCCTTGGGCTTCATGGCCGTATAGACGGCGATCAAACGGTTGGTGTCGTCGTTCTTGGCCTTGGCCGCGGCATCGAGCAGGGTCTGGACCTGGTTCTTCAGGTCCTGCAGCTGGTTGATCCGATTGTCGAGCTTGGCATCGGCCGCGTTGATCAATTGCTCACGACTGTTCAGATTGGTTTCGCGCTGATCCAACTGGGTCCGGCGAGTCTTCAGGCTTTCCAGTATCTGCAGTTCATTGGGCGAAATACCGGCTTCCTGGGCCAGTTGATTGATCGAGGTCGCGCACACCGGTGTGGCGGGCGCCGTCGCGGCCGCATCCGTCGCCGAAGCCGCTGCATCGTCCGCCAGCCCCAGAACCGAATAGGCTTCGGTGGGGTCGTCGCCCTTGCTGGCCTCTTCATCCGCCGCAGCTTTTGCGGCAGGCTTTTTAACCGCTTTTGGCGCCGGCTTGACGGTATCGGCGGCAAAGGCCTGCGCCTGGTGGAAGACATCAGGCACCACTTCCAGGCTGGTCAGGGCCTTCAGGGCCAGTACGCCGCCCACGGCAACGAACACGATGGGCAGGAGTCGGGGCATTGCCATGGTCTAACTATCTCTTTTTACTAAAGTCTTCACTGCCGAACAGGTCGTCTTCGACCGACCGGATGCGCGGTTCGGGCTGGCGCGACGGCAGGGTCAGGGTGCGGATCATCTCATTGAGATTGGCCACCACCAGTTCCGACATCTGCACCTTGTCGAGCATGTCACCTTCGTCCTCGGGTTCGACCTCGGGTAGGCGCGTATAGGCACTGCGTGCACGCTGGCCTGTCCCCGTGGGGCGGCCGTCGTCATTACGCGGTGCTGGCGTATTATCGCGCACGACGTCACGATCGAAAGGACGTCGCGCAACCGGCGTATCGACCGGCGCCCGGACGATGATCGGCACCTCTACTCGGGGAGCTTCGACGCGCGGCAAGGGTGCGCGCGGCGGCGGCATGGTGCGGGCGGCCTCGTAGCTCGTCAGGCCACGATCCAGTTCGTTGCCCACGCGTTCGGCGCGCGCCACCTGGGCGTCCAGCTTTTGCAGCACATCGCGAGCGGCCAGAATGCGGCCGTGCAACAGTTCCTGACTGTCGTCGGCATGGCCGCGCAGTTCCTGCAAAGAGGCGTGGGCGCGGATGGCGGCACTGTCGAGTTCGCCGACCGCCCGGGCAAAGCCTTCATGGGCGGCACGCAGGGCTTTCAGCTTGGCATCGAGGCGCACGCCGAACCACAGGGCTGCGATCAGCAGCCCCATGAGGACAAAATCCATAATGGCGTTCGTCATCGACACGGCGATGGGTACCCCTAATTGTTTGTGATCAGCCGCTTCTGCAGCAGGAAAGAAATTATTTCTTCCGTAGTTGCGACAATCGCCGCTTGGTCGTCGACGCCAGGGGCGCATCCACCCGCACGGCAATCGAATGTCCTTTTCGCCCCATTCGCCCGGTCGTCAGGGGAATCGAGCCACAGCGCAGCTGTACCGGCGAATCGGCCTGCGCATTCAGCACAATCGTTTCTCCGACCTGAAGGTTCAAGACCTTCGACAGCGGGACCTGCTGTTCATCGAGCACGGCGCGTACCTCCATCTGAGTTGTCCACAGTTCGGTGGCCAGGTGGCTTTCCCAGATGTTATCGCGGCCGAACTTCTCACCCATGAATTGCTGCAGCAGCATTTTGCGGATCGGTTCCAGCGTGGCATAGGGCAGCAGCAGTTCGATACGCCCGCCGCGGTCTTCCATGTCGATGCGCAGCTTGACCAGGATCGCCGCGTTGGCGGGACGCGCGATGGCGGCAAAGCGCGGATTGGTTTCGAGGCGGTCGAGGTTGAAATTGACTGCCGTCAGGGGTTCGAAGGCCTGGCGGGCATCATTCAGCACGACCTCGACCATGCGCTGGACCAGCACGCGTTCGATGGTGGTGTAGGGCCGGCCTTCGATACGCAGCGCCGCGGTACCACGGCGACCGCCCAGCAGCACGTCGACGATGGAATAGATCAGGTTGGAATCGACGGTCAGCAGGCCGTAATTGTCCAGTTCCTCGGCACGGAAAACCGCCAGTATGGCCGGTAGCGGGATCGAGTTGAGGTAGTCGCCGAAACGGATCGACGAGATGTTATCGAGCGAGACTTCGACGTTATCGGAGGTAAAGTTGCGCAAGGACGTCGTCATCAGTCGGACCAGCCGGTCGAAGACGATTTCGAGCATCGGCAGGCGTTCATAGGACACCATGGCCGAGTTGATGATCGCCCGGATGCCCGAGCGTTCGTTGTAGTCGTCTTCCGACAGGTCGAAGCCCAGCAGGCTGTCGATTTCGTCCTGGTTGAGGATGCGCTCGGCGCCGGCGGGCATGTTGAAGCGCTCGCCCATCGAGCCGCCGCCGACCATGGCCTCCCATTCGGCAGCCAGATCGCCGCCGTCGGCGGTGACGCCGGCGGTTGCGGCCTCAGCTTCGGCGGCAAGCTCCGCCTCCCACTGGGCCATCATGGCTTCCTGATCGACGTCTCCGGTCACGCGCACTTCCCAAAATTAATCCGCGGCCCGGTTGGGCGCGGCACTACAAAAATCAAACTCAGGTGATGATCAATTGCTCGATCAGGACAGCATTGATCTTGGACGGGGCCAGGATCAGGTTGATACGACGCAGTATTTCCAGGCGCAGCTGGATCTTGCCGGCACTGCCCGCCAGATCCTCGGGGCGCAGCTCGGCCATGAAGCCCTGCAGCACATCGTTGATGCGCGGCATGTTTTCCTGCAGAAGGTCGGCGGTTTCCTCGTCCGGGCATTCAAAGGTCAGCTTGGCCTTGACGTAGGATTTGGCGCCGGCCGCCGACTCGATATTGGCAATCGTGTCGGGCATGGTGAAATAGACCGTGCCATTGGGCCCTTCGGTGATCACCGGCTGGGTCTTCGGGTCGACCTTGGCCGCGCCCTCGCCGCCATGCCCGCCCTCTTTCTTTTCCTTCTTTTCCGGCTTTTTCTCGGCGTGCGGATCCTTGGCCGCCTCGGCGCCGGCCGGTGGCTTGGGGGCCAGGAACAGGAAATAGGCCGCTGCCCCACCACCGCCCAGCACCAGAACGGCGCCGCCGATGATGGCGATCAGCATGATGGGAAGACCCTTCTTTTTCGGTTTGGCTTCGCCGTCGTCATCAGCCTCGGGCGCTGGCGCTTCCTTTTTCTTTTTTTCCGTCTTGGCCAATCGACCCACCGTTAAAGCTTCAATCGCCCAGGGCCGGACCCGGGGCGCACAGGGTGTCACTATCACCGCACATGGTTAACGATCCGTTTGCCACCATGGTGAACCGGGCATTTTTTGCCGCCTCCTGTGGATAGTTTAGCCATGTCGATAAAGGCAATTCCCTTATTATTCAAAGCACTAGCATATTAACCAAGGCTGGCATGACGCTTGCACAGTCGAAAAGTACGGTTAATGCCTCAACCCTTCACTCCGCCATTAACCGTTCAAGTCCTTGATTCTAACCTCGAACTGAAAGGCCGCGCCATGGACAATGCCAACTACGTCGCTCTGTCGCGCCAGATTACGCTGCAGCATGCGATGGACATCACGGCCAACAATCTGGCCAACATGAACACAAACGGCTTCAAGTTCGAACAACTGCTGGTCAATCCGGAATATGGCGCCCCCGCCTATGACGACCCGATCCGCACGCCGGCCAATTTTGCCTATGACAACGGCGTCGGCCGCAACTTTTCGCAAGGGTCTTTCCAGCAGACCGGCGCGCCGCTCGACGTGGCGATCGACGGCGACGGCGCCTTCTTCTCGGTGACGACGGCGCAGGGCACGGCCTATACCCGCAACGGCGCCTTCACGGTCAATGGCGAGGGCGTTCTGATGGATCAGGATGGCCACACAGTCGATGGCGACGGCGGCCAGATCACGCTGGACCCCAAGAAGGGCCAGCCGGCGATCAGCGCGGACGGCATCATTACCCAGGACTACCAAGGCCAGACCGAACGAGTCGGCAAGCTGGCCATCGTCCGCATCTCCAATATGAGCGACCTGAGCAAAAACGGCGACGGCACCTACAGCCTGACCTCCAACGCCACGGCCGTGCCAGCCACCGACGCCCGGGTGCGCCAGGGCTTCCTGGAATCGTCGAACGTCAATCCGCTGGTGGAGGTGACGCGCCTGGTCTCGATCAGCCGCGCCTACACCCAGCTCGCCGCCATTATCGAACAGAACAACCAGTTGAACCGGACAGCCGTCGAGCGGCTGGGCCGCGTCGCCTAAGGACAAATAACCGATGCGCGCTCTTCGTACCGCCACAACCGGCATGGCCGCCCAGCAGATGAACGTCGAAGTCATCTCCAACAACATCGCCAACATGAACACGATCGGGTTCAAGAAGCAGAGGGCCGAATTCCAGGACCTGCTGTACCAGAACCTCGAAAGGATGGGCGCCCAGTCGTCGGATTCCGGCACCGTCGTGCCGACCGGCATCCAGATCGGCGCCGGTGTCAAGACCGGCAGCGTCTACCGCATCATGGAAGAGGGCAGCATGACCCTGACCCAGAACGATTACGACCTGGCCATCCAGGGCGAAGGCTATTTCCAGATCCAGATGCCGTCGGGTGAAACTGCCTATACGCGGGCCGGCAACTTCGCCGTCGACGACCAGGGCCGTCTGGTCACCGAGGACGGCTATCTGGTCCAGCCCGCCGTCACCATTCCGCAGAACACCATCGGCGTGACGATCTCCAAGTCCGGCCAGGTCCAGGTGACCCAGCAGGGCCAGGCGGCGCCGACCGTGATCGGCCAGTTGCAACTGGCGACCTTTTACAACAAGGCCGGCCTCGACGCCATCGGCGACAACCTGTTCCTCGAAAGCGGCGCGTCGGGCGCACCCAATGTCTCGACGCCCGGCGATGTCGGCTTCGGCACCCTGCTGCAGGGCTATACCGAAGCCTCGAACGTCGACGCCGTGTCGGAAATCACCAACCTGATCGTCGCCCAGCGCGCCTACGAGATGAACTCCAAGGTGATCACGGCGGCCGATGAAATGCTGCAGACGGCCAGCCAGCTGGCCCGCGGCTAGGAGTAGAGTACCATGATGCGCAAGACCTTTTATCTGCTGGCCCTGCTGGCCCTGATGTCGACGCCCGCCTTTGCCCAGAACGCTCCGCTCAGCCTGCGGTCTTCGGTCAGCGACGGCGACGGTCAGGTCACCCTGGGCGACCTGTTCGACAATGCCGGCTCGGCTTCGAAAGTCGTGGTCGGTACGCGGTCGGGCGCCACCGCCATACTCGACGCCGCCGCTGTCCAGTCGATCGCCGCCCGCAATGGCGTCTATTGGGACAATCCGCGCGGACTGCGCCGCATTATCGTCTCGGGCGGCGCCGATGGCGAGCCCCAAGCCGATGTGGCCAGCTTTCAGACGGTCTCGCAGACGGCCGGCACCTCTAACCGCGACGGTATGAACCGGGAGGTTCTGGTCTTTACCCATGCCATGAACACCGGCGACATCGTCCAGCCGGAAGACCTGCAATATGCCCAGGTTGCCGCAACCTCGGGCTTCCTGCCCTCCGATCCGTCGGCTGTCATCGGCAAGACGGTCCGCTTTCCTCTGCGCCAGGGTGGCGTGGTGCGCTCAGGCGACCTGACCTCGCCGACCGTCGTCCATCGCGGTGAAACCCTGACGGTCACCTGGACCTCAGGCAGCCTGTCGCTCAGCATGAATGGCCTGGTTCAGAAGGACGCCGCCGTCGGCGACCTGATCCAGGTGCTGAACCCCGTCTCGAAGAAGCTGGTCGATGTCGTCGTCACCGGCCCGGGCCAGGGCGTCGCCGGCCAGACCGCCAACCGTTTCCGTTCTACTCAAGTATCCATGCGTTAAGGTGTTCCAGATGAAACTGTCCCATTCCCTTATGATTACAGTCTTGGCCGGTTGCACCGCCTTGGCGGGCTGCTCTTCGGTCCGCCAGGCCGTCAAGGGCCCGGAATTGTCGGCCATGGGCTATCCGGCCGCCTTGGTGCCACAGCAACAGGTCGTCCTGGTTCCGCAACAGACCCCGGCCTCGTCCAATTCGCTGTGGCGCGCCGGCGCGCGCACCTTCTTCAACGACCAGCGCGCCCGCAGTGTCGGCGACATCCTGACCGTCATGGTCGAAATCGACGACAGCGCCCAGACGCAGAACTCGACCGACCGCGAGCGCAGCAACAACTACTCTGCGAAGACTCCGAACGTCTTCGGCCTGGAATCGTCGCTGGGCAAGATCCTGCCGTCACAATACGACCCTGCCAATGCCTTGTCGGCGGACGGCAGCTCGACCTTTGCCGGTTCAGGTTCGGTCAAGCGCTCGGAAAAAATTTCCGTCACCATCGCGGCCATCGTCTCGGGCGTGCTGCCCAATGGCAATCTGATCATCCAGGGCACCCAGGAGGTCCGCACCGGCCGCGAAGTCCGCGTGCTGACCGTGTCGGGCATTGCCCGGCCGGAGGATATTTCCTCGACCAACACGATCAAGCATACGCAGCTGGCCGAGGCGCGCATCTCCTACGGCGGCCGCGGCGACATCACCAATATGCAGCAGGCCCCGGTGGCGCAGAACCTGATGGACAAGTTCAGCCCGTTCTAGAGACTGTTTGCAAATCCGCCGGGCTGGTCTGCAAAGGGCCGTTTTCTGCGCTTCCGGTGCTCACGTACTTGAGTACGCTCCGCTCCGGTTCTCGAAACCAGCTCTTTTCGCCTCAGCCCGACGAATTTTCAAAACAGTCTCTAGGTCGGCGGCTAGTACCCCGTCATCGAATAAGGCCGGTTGTTCTTGCCCGCCGCCCATGTCGTATTGGGTTTGGCCTGCATGACGAAATGCAGTTCCCCGCCCGCCAGGATTTCGCTGTGGAGAATATAGGCCCGGTCGAGCACGCGGCCGTTCAAGGTCACCTTTGCCACATAGTCGCCGGCCCCTTCCGTGGTGACGGTGAACACCTTGCCGTTAGGCAGGTTCAGGGCCGCGCGGGTGACAAACGGACGACCGATGACATATTGGCCGCTGCCCGGCGTGACCGGATAGAAGCCAAGCCCGGTAAAGATCAGCCAGGCCGACATCTGCCCCAGGTCGTCATTGCCGGACAGGCCGTCCGGCGTCGGTTTATACTGCGTTGTGACGATCTGTTTGAGACGGCTTTGCGTCCGCCATGGCGCCCCGGCATAGACATAGAGATAGGCCGCCGAATGGCTGGGTTCATTACCGTGGATATACTGGCCGATCAGCCCGGCAATATCTTCCGCGTGGCTGTAGTCCAGTTTTGAATTGTCGTAGTCGAACATGGCGTCGAGCTTGGTCACGGTTTTCGCGTCGCCGCCCAGCAGCCGGATCAACCCGCCTTCGTCCTGCGGCACGAACCAGCTGTATTGCCAGGCATTGCCTTCGGTATAGTCGCTGCCATAGTTGATGGCGGTCGGATCGAACGGCGTCCGGTAGCTGCCGTCGCTCAGACGCGCGCGCACCCAGCCTGTCTTGGCATCGAAGGTGTTGCGCCAATAGGCGGCACGCTTGTCAAAGGTGTCGGCGATATCGATGCGCCCCATCTTTCGCGCCATTTGGGCGATGGTCCAGTCGTCATAGGCATATTCCACCGTCTTCGACGCCGCCTCGGGTTCCTTGTCGATCGCCGCATAGCCGTGCGCCATATAGCCGTCGAGTCCGCCATAGGGGCCGTAAGTGGCGCTCTTGACCATGGCGTCCAGGGCAGCATTGGCGTCGAACCCCTTGATTCCCTTCATATAGGCGTCGGCAATGACCGGCGCGGCGTGATAGCCGATCATGGTCCAGGTTTCGCGGCCCTGGAACTGCCACACCGGCAGGATGCCGAACGGACTGTCCTGCTGGCTGGCGAGCAGGGAATTGACGATCTCGGCATTGTCGCTGTCGGGACGGATAAGGGTCAGCAACGGATGCTCGGCGCGGAAGGTATCCCACAACGAAAAGGTCGAGCGAAAGCGGAAGGTCGCCTTATGGATCTGGTTGTCCGCCCCACGATAACGCCCATCGACATCGCCGGCGACCGAAGGCGCCAGCAGGGTATGGTAGAGGGCGGTGTAAAGCGTGGTGCGCATGGCATCATCGGCGTCGATATCGACGGCGCCCAGGGCCTGTTCCCAGGCGGCGCGGGTGCTGGCGCGTACAGCATCAAACGTCTCACTTTCGGGCAGGCCGGCGCCGCCTTCGCTGTCCAGGTTCTTGAGCGCGCCGTCCTCGTCGACGCTCGAGAGCGCCACCTTGACGACCAGCGGCCCAGTCAGTTGGCCAAAGTCCAGACGCGCCACCAGGGCGCGCCCTTCGCGCATCATTACATCGTCCGAGCCGCGCCCGGGTCCCTGGAAACCCTTGTAAGGGACGTCGGATTCCGCATTGACGAAGGCGTGGCCGGTCAGGGGCGCTGAAAAACGCATGGCGAAAAATATCTTGCGGTCGGGCGCCCAGCCGCGCGTCTCGCGCGCCCCGGTAAATGTCCCGTCGGGCCGCAAACGCAGCGACGACCACAGCACCTTGCCGGGATAGTTATAGATGCTGGAGCGCAGGTCGACGACCAGATGCGCCGCCGCATCCGGCGCGAAACTGTAGCGCTGCACGCCGATCCGCGTGCCGGCCGTCAGTTCGGCGCGAACATGGGCGTCGCTCAGGATTACGGCATAGTAGCCGGGTGTCGCGGTCTCATCGGCATGATCGAAGTGGGAACGGTAACCGGGTGTGGTGTCGTCGCCGGGTTCGAGCGTCACGACATCGCCGCTGACCGGCATGACCAGGACGTCGCCAAGGTCAGAATGGCCGGCACCGGAAAAATGGGTCTGCGAGAAGCCGAGGATGGTATTGTCCTCATGTCGATACCCCGCCGCCCATTTGTAGCTCTGCTTGAAATAGGTGATATTTGTGTCGGGGCTAAGCTGCACCATGCCGAACGGCGCGACCGCGCCGGGGAAGGTGTGGCCGTCGCCGCCGGTGCCGATCATCGGATCGACGGCCTCGTAAGGCGTCTTGGCGATAACATTGGTGCTGAAAACGGCCAGGACCGAGACGATTGCTATCCACCGCATGCTTGCCTCCCGAGAAACGCCGGATGGTTTCACACGCGACGGTCAGAATCAAGAGATGGCACGACCCGTCGCGATATCAGGCTGCCATAGCTGATCGATCCTGCCGATGCGCCGGTGCATGACAACGGCCAGGCCGGTCAGCAGGCCCGCCATGACCAGCAACGCGACCGCCAGCGCCATGGCCGCCCAGCTCAGCACCCGCGAGACGCCGATCGTCAACAGGCCGAAACCGACAAGGGGCTTGTAACTGGTTTGGCTGACCGGCATGCCCTTGGCCGCCAGCCATTCGCGCATGACGGCGATGCGCCAGTCCATGATCGCAAAACCGTTAAGGTGGTGAACGTGCGTCGTTCGGTGGTCGATGCGATTGAGCTGGTCGCGTACCGCGGCGGGATCGCCTTTGAGATAGGCGTTTTGCGCCAGGCAATAATGCAGATAGGTGAAGAAGTCGATCGGGCCACCATCGCGGAAAAGGACGACATAGCCCTCCCGCGGGCCCTCGAACGGATCGAACGTCAGGCGCAGGTCGAGGCTGTGGGTCGCCTTGCCGTCGATCGGCGTAATGTCCTTACCCGAGATCACGCCATTATGGGTAATGTCGCGCGCAACGACGCCACCGGTGGCGATCATTTGGGCTTCGCGCGCGGGATCAGAGGCGAGCGCCGTCAGGCGCTGCATCTCGACAGCCGGAATTTCGCCCAGTTCGGCATAGGCGAGACCGCCCCGTCGAACCATGCTTTGGCCGCCTTCATTAATCAACCATAGCAGGGCAGCGATCGCTATCAGCCAGCGAAAACTGCGCTTGACCGCCAGAACGATACCCAGCAACACTAGGCCGGCCATCGCCAGCAGGCCGGCATAGATGACCGCGGACTGGCCGGCATTGTGAAGCGTGCCGACACGTTTGGCCCAGAACTCGCTTAATCCCCCGGGCACGGCAACATGGGTGAAGGCGTGATTGGACGCCGGTGGCGGCATCCAGCAGAAGATGGCGCCTGCCAGGCAGGCGAGCCCGCCGACCAGCAGGAACGCTGCGAGGCGCCGATAGAAACCGGCACGCTGGCGCAAAGCTAGAATGGATACCGTTTTCATACCGTGACACCGCCCGCGGCGCGCAGAACCCGCAACTGCGCCGACAATTTGTTCAGCCTGCCTTCGCGCCGGCCAATGGTTCGCGCCAGATGGCCGACGACGAAGGCCGCCAAGGCCAGGGCGAAGGTCAACAAGGCCAAACCGTAGCCCGGCAGGCGCTGCAACAGGTCGAACCTGCGTCCGCCTGCAAGGAAATCGGCCGTCTGGCGCAGGATGGCAAGCCGCCGGCTGGTCTGGATATTGGCGTAGTCATGCGTGGGCAAGGCCCCCGCCCTGGCGGAAAGCACGGGCCAATCGCGCTTGTTGTAGGCCAGTTGCGCCTCGAAATAGTTGCGATCGCTGCCGACAGGCAGGCCGGCTACGATATCGTTCATTCGGGTCGCACCGGGAACATTTGCCAGGCGCTCGATTTCCCGAATCCGCAGTGAACGATGGCCCTCCGCGCCATAGGTTGCCGAGGACAACGGCACCAGGCTGCCCAATCCCACGGCCACCCCGGCGAGCGTGACCAGGACCAGGATCATCCGTCCTTGCCTGGCGATGAGCACGCGCAAGCCGGCGACAATGGCTGGCAAAACGGTCCATTGCAGCGAGAGCTCGAACCCGAACCGCGAAGCAACCAGACTTGCCACGAGTAGCAGGCCCTGGCAGGCGAAATACAACGGCCAGCGCAGGCGCAGGGCTGCGCCAACCGAGACAAGAAGGAGCGCGCAAGCCAAGGCGACCTCGGCGCGGATAGGGGGCCAGGCGGACGACAAATCCGCGACGTCTTGCTCGAACAGGCGCAGGCCCGCCGAGCGCAGGGTGGGGAGCAGGGACGGTGGGACGTCGATCTTGTCATTGAAGGCATGGACGGAGGTTGGGTCGACAGCCCAGAGCGCGATCGCCGCGGTCATGGCCAGGAGGGCGGCCAACAGAAAGCCATCCCCGATATATCCGAGGCGACGGCTACGTTGGGTCAAGGGACTGGCGGTCAAGGGACTGGCCGCAGAGGTTTCCGCCATCAGACGCCGACCGCGTGGCATCGCCTGGGCGCCGGCGCATTCGATGGAACAGGTTTCTGCATGTCATCCCCCGAGATAATCGCCCTCAAAGCCTACAGGGCCGCGTTTAAGTCCCGCTTAAGCAGCAGGGTTAATGGCTGGAACATCCGGACTTTCAACCGCAACCCTTTTTCAAAATTTCCGGCTCTTGACGCTATTTTGACCTTTTGCAGCTAGGTTTTACGCCTGTTCCAGGCTGTCAGACTCTTGCCCACCACCGCACCGCTTTCCGCATCCCGCACCCAGCTCGTCCAGCCACCCGGGCTGGAAGGCCTGGCGCTGTGGATTTTCCGCGCCGAAGCCGGGCTGACCATCCTGTGTTTCCTGCTGCTGTCCAACGCCCTGATCGGGCCGCTGTTCAATCCGACCCAGGGCGACGATGCCGGCTTCCTGCGCCTGTTATGGCTGCCGGTCTATGGCGCCGCCGTGTTCCTGTCGGCCTTTCGCGCCCAGAAGTTCCTGCGTATCCTGCCCGGTCTGTTCATTATCGGCGTCCTGGTCCTCCTGTGCTTTGTCTCGAAATTCTGGTCGATCGATCCATCGACGACCTTGCGGCGGACCATCGCCCTGGCCTTTACCTGCCTGTTCGGCCTCTTTATCGGGGCACGCTTTCGCGGACCGCAGCTAACCCAGCTTCTCGGCATCACCTTTATTATCCTGGCCGTCGGCGCCACCCTGGCCTGCGTCCTGACACCGGGCTTTGGCGTCCATCAGGATGTCAATGCCGGCATGTGGAAAGGCCTGTGGTACGAGAAAAACCAGATGGCCGCCATGATGACCATCGGTTTCATCGCCTGCACGACCTCGGCCTATCAGGTGCCGGAACGCCGGCGCATGTGGATCGCCTTTGCCGTGCTGATGTTCTTTCTGGTGCTGATGACGCGGTCCAAGACGTCGCTTCTCGCCTGTCTTCTGGCGGCCGGCACCTTTCCGGTCTTTCTCGCCTTACGGCGCGGCGGCGTGCTCAGCATCCTGTTCGTCTGGCTTTCGGCCACGGTCGCCCTGGTCGGATCAGCCGTCTACATGATGGCGCCGGAGCTGATCTTCAAGGCGCTGGGCAAGGATCCGACCCTGACCGGCCGGACCGAGATCTGGGCATCACTGGGCCGCCTGTCGGACAAGCGGCCGTGGCTGGGCTATGGCTACAAGGCCTTCTGGACGCCGGAGTCGGTCCCGGCTTCGGTCGTCCGCGCCGAGACCCATTGGGATGTGCCGTCGGCGCACAACGGCTGGCTGGACCTGCTGATCCAGTTGGGGTGGGTTGGCGTCATCCTGTTCGGATCGGTCTTGGCGGCGTGCTTCTTCTGCGCCCTGTTCCGCTATGACCGCGTGAAGGACGGCTTTTTCTCGGTGCTGCTGTTGTTGCTGTTCAGCTTCCTGATCATGTCAGAGAGCTTTATCCTGTCGCAGAATTCGCTGATCTGGGCCCTGTTCGTCGCCGCAATGGCACGGCTGACAGCGAACCGGCTGGAAGACGACGCTTAAGGTTTTTAACCGCAGATTTCGCAGATTTACGCAGATTTTTCAGAGCGTTACTGTTACCACCGGCGTGCTGTGCAGATCGGTTTGCGATCGCGATGCGATCATTGAAACCGACCGGCCACGGCTCTGAAAAATCTGCGTAAATCTGCGAAATCTGCGGTTATCTTTTAACAACGCGAGCGGGCGATTACGGCAGGGTGTCTAACTCGTACCGACCGCTTCACCAATCGACGTAAAACCATCGGCCTTAAGGCGCGCCACTAGGTCGCGACGAATCTCGTCGGCCAGTCCGGGCCCTTTATAGACCAGGGCCGAATAGAGCTGAACCAGGGATGCGCCGGCGCGGATCTTGGCATAGGCCTCGGCGCCGGAGGAAATCCCCCCCGCTCCGATCAGGACCAGCCGTCCCGCCGCAGCATCGGCCGCCACTTTCAAAGCCCGCGTCGACAGGGCGAACAGAGGTTTGCCCGACAAACCGCCCGCCTCTCCGGCGAACGGCGATTTCAGCCCGTCACGCGACAAGGTCGTATTGGAGATGATCAGCCCATCCAGGCCATGGGTCACCGCCGCCACGACCGTGTCCTCGATCTCCGCGTCCTCAAGGTCCGGCGCGATTTTGAGAAAGATCGGCATATTGGCCCCGGACGCCCGGACGAGGTCGCCACGCGCGCCGGCGATCTGCGACAGCAGGTCGTCGAGATGCGACTTGCCCTGAAGTGCGCGCAGGCCCGGCGTGTTGGGCGACGAGATATTGATCGTGACGTAGGAACCCATGCCCCACAGCCGTTTCAGGCAGGTGACATAGTCGGCCATGCGATCGCTGGCATCCTTGTTGGCGCCGATATTCAAACCAACAACGGCGCGACCGCGCACGGTTTCCAGGTTTTTGGCCAGGTTTTTGGCCAGGTTATGCGCAAAAGCTTCGAGCCCGCCATTGTTGAAGCCCATGCGGTTGATCACCGCTTCGTCTTCGGTCAGGCGAAACAGGCGCGGCTTGGGATTGCCGGTCTGGGGCAAGGGCGTCACCGTGCCGCATTCGACAAAGCCGAAGCCGGCCCGCGCCATGGCCACCGGCACCTCGGCATTTTTGTCAAAGCCGGCCGCCAGGCCGACGCAGTTCGGGATATCCAGAACGCCGCCCGAAAACGGTACCGAAACCGCCAGTTCCGGCGTCTGAAGGTTCGACACCGGACCAAGCCCCGCCTTGAGCAGGGCAATCGTCGTCGTATGCGCGCGCTCGGGCGGCAAGATGTGCAGGGCGCGGGTAGCGAAGGAATAGATCACTTGGCCAGATAAATCCCGTCATAGATCGCCCGCCCGGCGGCGTCGACTTCGAACACCGTGGCGGTCGCGGTGGGATAGTTCCCCCTCACCTTTTCGACAATATCAGCCCCGGCCGCGCCTTCGAAAAGATACTCCGCCACCAGGACCTGGACTCCCGGATTGTGGGCCACCAGCAGGACGCACTCACCGTCATCCTCGTGCGACTCGATCATCCGCCGCAAGGCGTCAGAACCTGCGTTATAAAGGTCTTTCGAAACTTCGGACGCGATATTGCCGAACACATTTTCGACCTGGGCAAAGGTTTCCCGCGTCCGCGCCGACGCCGAAACCAAGGCAAAATCGGGCTTCAGGCCATAGGCTTTCAGGGCCACGGCGACACTCAAAGCTTCTTCACGGCCACGGTTCATAAGCCTGCGGTCGAAATCTTCGCCTGAGGCCGCGTCCTTTTCAGCCTTGGCGTGACGCATGATGATGAGATGTTTCATGACCTTCGCTATGGCGCAGAATCCGCCGGATGGTCAACCTGTCAATGCCAGTCAATCTTTCAATGGATGTAACTTGGTGTCCTCGCCGGATCGGGTAAGATGGCGGCATAAGGGGACTTCCATGAAAATGCTCGCCTGCGCCATTGCCTGCCTTGCCTTTGTTACGCCCGTTCTGGCTGACGACCTGTCCGATCAAGTTCTGGAGGTGCACAACCGCGAGCGCGCAGAGGTCGGCGCGCCGCCTCTGACGTGGAGCGACGACCTGGCCGCCAGCTCCGCCGAGTGGGCGCTGCACCTGGCTTCGCTGGGCGAACTCCAGCATTCCGGCGGCAGGGCCTATGGCGAGAACCTGTGGATGGGCTCGACGGGCTACTACAGCTACAGCGCCATGGCGCAAAGCTGGGCCGACGAAAAGCGGCTCTTCGTCTACGGCACCTTTCCCAAAGTCAGCAGTGACGGCAACTGGGCTAATGTCGGCCACTACACCCAGGTGATCTGGAAGAACACGACTCAGGTCGGATGCGCGGTGGCGACCGGCGGCAGTTGGGACATCCTGGTCTGCCGCTATGGCCCGCCGGGCAACTGGATAGGCGAAAAGCCATATTGACGTTGGCCTTTGCGAACTGCGTGATCCGGGTTAACCTGCGGAAGGGTATTCTGGAGGGGATGATGCGTTATACAATGATGGCGTTGATAATGGGCGCGATGGCCGGCTTGAGTGCCTGCGACCGACCGGCGCCGGCTGAGACGCCGGCATCATCGGCCGAGGCCACGGCCAGCACGTCGCCACGCAAGGTCGTACGTTACATGCCGTCGTCGCACGTCTATCCGAATGCTGAATTCGAGGCTGAGGAATTGAAGGCGCTTGCGGCCTTTCCTAACGTGGAGAGAGTCGGTATCGCGCTGCGACTGAAGGCCGACACCGAAGTTCGTGCGACCCTGAGCGATACCGACGGCGACACGTGGCAGTTCGTCACCCGTTTCGAAGATAAGGCTAACCGTTCGTACTACGTCTTCCGGCTTCTGGAAGAAAACGACTCAACACAATACAGTCTTATCGTCGACGAACTCGGCGCGCCGGTGGACTGGGTGTACGAGGAGGTTATTGTCCGTGCCGGACCGCTGATCGCCAGCGGCAGTGCGAATGCCGGAGTTGAGGGAAGTTTCGCCATCGACGACTGGAGCGGCCCGCAGCACGTGAACTATAATTTTACCGCCTATTGCACACCGCTGCGCTGGGTAAATGCAAAGGAAGTCACTGCAACCTGTCTCAGCGCCAATGACGATCATGAGGTGACGTCCCTGCGCAAGATGCCCGACGGTAGCTGGCAATGGCCGAACGGTGACAAGACGGAAGGCAAACCCACAGAGGCGCTGGGCGATCAGGGGCTGAACTTCGCCGTGCAACATGGTTTCATGATGTCGGGCAAGGCTGCGAGTTCTAACTAGATACTTCGCGACCGGTCGGTACCGGTTGCTGGGCGCCCAGGACGCCGCGCAATTCCTGCAGCAATGATGGCTGGGCCTTGACGGTGTGGGCGACGAAGGGCTTGCGCCCTGCCTCCATCAGGATCATCCCGCCCTTCATCGGCCAGATACGCGGCAGGATGTTTTCCAGCGCGCCGGCCCAACGGAGCAAAGACTGCATCGGCGGCGTGTAGAGGGCGTAGCTCCAGGCCAGCGGCTCCAGCTCGGCGTCGCGCAGGGCGCTTTCCAGTTGCGTGCGGCTGTAGGGCTGGCCATAGCCGAAGGGCGTCTTTTCGGCATGGGCCCAGAATCCGCCGCGCGCCGCCACGGCAACGATCAGCTTGCCATTGGGCGACAGCAGCCGGGCGGCTTCGAGCAGCAGGCCCTGCGGCGACGGCGATTCTTCCAGGGCGTGGACCATCAATATGCGGTCGAACAGGCCGGTCGGAAACGGCAGGGCCTCTTCCTCGACCAGGGTGGTTCGAACGCGCAGGTCAGCAGGCCAGATCTCCGCGCCCTGGGCCGCCGGCATGGCCTGCAAAACGCGGCGCGCTTCCATAAAGCGATCGAGATAGGGCGTACAGTAGCCGATGCCCAGAACGTCGTTGCCGCGCGCCTCGGGCCAGGCCTCGTTCAGCTTGGCGGCGATCAGGCGTCGCGCCACCAAACCTTCCGGAGTGGCGTAAAAACGGCTGAGGTCTTCGACCGAACGACGCAAGCGGGTTCCTTTTTAGCAATAAGGCACCTAGATATAGGGCAGTTTACAAGTTTTGGCAGGGTGAGTTTGAACATGGGCCTGAAAATCGATGTCTTTCCCTGTCTGACGGACAATTACGGCTTTATCGTCGTCGACGAAGCGACCGGTGTAACCGCCGTCATCGACACGCCTGAAGCGTCACGGATAAGCCATCGCCTCGCGGAGCTGGGGCATCACCGTCTCGACTTCATCCTCAATACCCATTGGCACCCGGACCACGCCGGCGGCAATGCGGCGCTGAAGCTGCAATATGGCTGCACCATCTATGGCCCCCAGGAAGTCAGCCGCATCGGACCGGTGGATTATGTCGTAACGCCGGGCGAGGTTTTTCGGCTGGGCGAAACCACGCTGGATATCATCAATCTGAAAGGCCACACCCTCGGTCATATCGGCTATGTCGATCGCGCCGGGCATAATGCCTTTATCGGGGACACGCTTTTTCCGCTGGGCTGCGGCCGGTTGTTCGAAGGCACGCGCGAGGAAATGTGGGCGAGCATTGCGCGTATTGTCGAACTGCCGGACGATACACGGCTGTATAGCGCCCATGAATATACGCTGAGCAATCTGAGATTCGCCGAGAGCCTGGGGGTAGACAGCGCCCTGAAGGCGCGGGGTGAAGCTGTGCGGGCGACACGCGAACGCGGGGACTATACCGTGCCGTCGTCCGTAGCTGAGGAAAAGGCCAGTAATCCGTTCGTCGTCTATCCGCTGCGCGAGACCGGCTTTGAAGCGCAGGCAGCGAAGTTCGGCGAACTGCGGGCGGCGAAGGACGTATTTGCGTGAATTGCCTCAGGCTGCCGGCAATGTATAAAGTTGCACAAATGCTCGAAATGATGCACTCTTGCACCAGCAAAGGAGGCCTGAGATTATGACACATGCTGAACGCAACCAAGGCATCCGAGAGGCTTTAGACAAGTTCTCTGCAAAAAATCGTGTCAGTCCTTCAGCAGGCCGGCAGGCGCTTATTGAAACGGGAATCTACACGACCGACGGCGAAGTCAGCGTCGAATACGGCGGCGAGCCCAAGTCCAAAAAAGCTAAAAACGCCGCTTGAGCCGTTTAGCGACTTCCTTTGTTCTCGGTTATCACGGCTGCGATTATGACGTCGCAATCAGCGCCGTTAACGGCGACATAGGCATACTCCAAAGCGAAAAAGATTACGACTGGTTGGGACCTGGTGCTTATTTCTGGGAATCTGACCCTAAGCGAGCAAAGGAATGGGCCGAATGGAAAGTATCAACCAAAGCTTATAAAAAAGCCGCAGTCGTCGGCGCAGTTATAGATTTGGGCAATTGTCTTGACCTGATGAATCGCGACGATATCGAACTGGTGAAGATTGCTCACCGCCGTTTGCTTGCCGACCAAAAAACTTTGAAACTCCCGCCTTTGAAAAATAAGAGCGTGCCAAACGATCCCAATAAAGATCGGATCTTGCGGTTCCTGGATTGCGCCGTCATCAGATACTTGCACAAAGCGCTCGCAGACGACGGGAGACCGCCCATTGATACCGTGAGAGGCATGTTCACTGAAGGAAAAAAGCTATATCGCCATGGTGGATTTCGTGAACGCACCCATGTTCAGATTGCTGTGTGCAATGACGCCATGATTAAAGGGATTTTTCATCCCAGAGATTTCCAGTAGTGGCGTCTTCGGCATCCGACGATATCGCTCGAATTGCCAGGCACTCAGCGCCGGTCGGCGACCGAATAGCTGGTCATGATCACATTGACGATGCGCTTCGATGAGACATGGCCGCCCCACGAACCGCGCGATGTGTCCAGCTTCATGACCAGTACGCCATTGGTCACCGTGGCCGATGGTGGGCGGCCTTCAACGAACTGTACGCCGTGCAGCGGCCCCAACTGACTGCGTCCTTTGGTCTGCAGGGCAATCTGGACCAGGGCATTGGATGCCACGTCCGCTGCCTGGGCATAGAGCGTATCCGCGCCCGGCGTCACGTCCGGCGCATCGAAGGGTACCAGCCGGCCGACCGCCTGCGAGACACGCTTGCTGCCGCGCGCCAGGGTCTGCCACAGTAGCGCCGGCGTCATGCGGCCCGGCTGGAAGGCATCGGCCTTGCCGGTCATGGCGACCGGATCGCCCGTCGGGCGTTCGTCGGAGAACAGGATCATGCCACCCCAGCGCGTCGATTTGAGCACCGGCTGGCCGACATCGTTCTTGTAGATCAGGTCGCCCTTGGGTCCCTGGGTTACGGTCAGCGACCAGACTTCCGTTTCACCGTCGAAACGAACCAGCGGATGGCCGGTCGATTCGTCGAGGACGAAACCGTCGCCACTGTCGGATTCAAACCGCGCCACGGTCGGGGCAGCCTTGGCGCGACCATCCTGTCCGTGGCTGCCGAACATACGTTCCTGAAAGGATTGCGCCTGGGTCGTGCCTGTGGCCATGCCTGCCATGCCCATAATGAGCATCAGGCAGAGCGCCAGGGGACGATCGAGACGGTGACCTGAGATGTGTACGGGACGGGACTGCATTGGGGGGATTGTTAGGGTCCGAGTTGGGCGAATTTGAGACGAATGTTAAAATAAATTAAGGCAGCTCCGCGGCGCAAACGAAGTGGAAAGGTTCGCTATATTAGGCTGGACATCGTCTGCGAATATCGGCAGCATTCCCTTTGAACATGTCGGCGCGTTTCCTCTCCCCGGTCGGCGGATCGGGGTGGAAGACGGCAGGTTCAGCGCGAGTAACAGTCATGACGCCACCTTTTAATCTGTCTTCATTCATGAACCGCCGGGCCGCCCTTGGGCTGGGCCTGGGTGGTCTCGCCGGCGCTGCGACCATCGGCTGCCTGATCCAGCGCGACAAACCCCCAGCGACCCAGGTGGCCACCGTCGCAGCCCCGCCCCTGAAAAACTGGCCGACCCTCGACGCCCTGGGCGAGAAGATGGTCAAGGCCAAACAGACGCCAGGCCTGTCGCTCAGTGTCATGCATGCCGGCACCCTGCTCTATTCGAAAGGATTCGGCCTGGCCCAGGTTGGAACGGATCAGGCCGTGACGCCGCAGACCGGTTTTCGCATCGCCTCGATCACCAAGCATTTCACCGCCGCCGCCATCCTGCTGCTGGCCGAGGATGGCAAGCTCAGTGTCGATCAGCCTTTGAGCCGCTTCCTGCCGAACTTTCCGCGCAGTTCCGAGGTCAGTTTACGTCAGCTCCTCAGCCATACAGCGGGCCTCAATGACTATATCAATGGCCAGAGCAAGAGCATCCTCGATGAGGCGGCGCGGCGCGATTACAATTCCACCGAACTGCTCACCGTGGTGGAGAACCGCAAGCCTCTGTACAAGCGCCAGCCGGGCGAGGCCTGGCTTTACAGCAACAGCGGCTTCACCCTGCTGGGCCTGGTTGCCGAACGGCTGTCGGGCCAGCCGCTGGGCGATTTCATGCACGAACGCCTGTTCAAGCCCGCCGGTCTGACGCGAACCGCCATCGATAAGTCGTGCACCGCGGTCAGCGGCTGTTCCGGCTATCGCCCGAACTATCATGCCGAAACCAAGTTCGATCAGGTTCTGCCGATTTCACCCAGCTTCGCCTCGGGCGCCGGAGCAATCCGCTCGACCACTGAGGACCTGTGCCTGTGGCAGGCGGCGCTGATGTCGGGCAAGGTATTGAAGGCGCGCAGCCTGCAGGCCATGCTGACGCCGGTGATGCTGAAAGACGGCACGCCGGCCCTGGAAAAGCGCGGTCCGGAAACACTGCAATACGGTTTCGGTCTCGGACTGGGGACGCAGGGCAGCCTGCGTTTCGCTTCCCATGGCGGGCGCATCAACGGCTTTACCGGCCATCTGCGTATGTTCCCCGATCAGGCCCTGACGGTCGCCATCCTGTACAACAGCGACGGCGGCGGCGCCCCGGGCTTTTCCGCCGCCCAGCGCGGTCTGCGGACCGAGGCCACGACCCTGGCCATGCAGGAACTGGGCCTGGCGCAGCAACTGGTAACTTAAAAGAATACTTGCCAGACAGTGGCCACAACTACAAAAGCACCAAGATACAGCGATAGTCCGCGAACCCAAACGATACAGTCGCGCAATTGACGGGGCATCGAAGGGTTGATCGGCGCCTGTAGTATTTCTAAATACATGCGGCCAAAGGCACCACTACCGTCATAATCGCGGACAGGTTGGTTCCAGCGATGAGTAGCAATTTTTTCGTTATACCAGCGACGATAAAGAAGATGGCCGACGTCGACACAGTTAAGCAGTACGACAAATGGTATCATCAAGGCTGCGCCAAGACAAAACCTCCCAACCCCAGAATCGAACATCACTTCTCCTTGACGCTGCTGCACCGTAGCATGATCTGCTAAAGAGAAAAAGCGCGCCCGACCGGACGCGCTTTTCATAAATCGCATGCTGCGATGGCTTCGCCATCACAGCATATGTTGACCACCATTTACCGCTATCGTGGCACCCGTGATAAATGACGCCATATCCGACGCCAGGAAGGCGCAGATTTCGGCGACTTCTTCCGGCGTGCCGAGACGGCCGACGGGGATTCCGGCGACGATCTTTTCCAAAACCGCGGGCGCAATGGCCGAGACCATTTCCGTAGAGGTATAGCCCGGCGCGACGCAGTTGACCGTGATGCCCTTATTGGCCGATTCCATGGCCAGAGCCTTGGTGAAACCGATCATCCCGGCCTTGGCGGCGGAGTAGTTGGTCTGGCCGGCCTGGCCCTTCTGGCCGTTGATCGACGAGATGTTGATGATGCGGCCGTAGTTGCGCTCGCGCATGCCTTCGATCACCTGGCGCGTCATGTTGAAGACGCTGTCCATATTGGTGTGGATGACCTGTTGCCACTGATCGACCGTCATCTTGTGAAAGAAGCCGTCGCGGGTGATGCCGGCATTGTTGACCAGGACTTCGATGGGTCCGAGTGCGGCTTCGACTTCCTGCGCCGCGCGCTTGCAGTCGAAGAAGTTGTCGACCGAGCCCTTGACGACCATAACGCCCAGTTCTTCGGCGACCTTTCTGGCATTCTCTTCGTTACCGGCATAACCGGCGGCGACCGTCAGGCCGGCGTCTTTCAGACGCTTGACGATCGCCTTACCAATGCCGCGCGTGCCGCCGGTGACCAGTGCTACTCTGCCCATAAACTTCTCCTTCAAGAGTACCCACCCGCGAGCCGCGATGGTGAGCCGAAAATTATTAGCTGGCGAGAAACGGAGCGGAGCGTACTCAAGTACGTGAGCACCGTATCGCAGCCAGATGATGATTTGCAGGCCACCAACGTGGCTCGCAATTAAGCTTCAACAGCGAGGGCAACCCCCATACCGCCGCCTATGCAGAGGGTAGCTAAACCACGACCACCGCCGCGACGTTGCAGCTCGAACAGCAGGGTAGTCAGGACGCGGGCGCCCGAAGCGCCGATCGGGTGGCCGATGGCAATAGCGCCGCCGTTGACATTGACCTTGGCCGTGTCCCAGCCCAGGTCGCGATTGACGCTGATCGCCTGGGCGGCGAAGGCTTCATTGGCTTCGATCAGGTCGAGGTCGCCGATCGACCAGCCGGCCTTGGCCAGGCAGTTGCGTGTGGCCGAGATCGGGCCGGTGCCCATGATTTCCGGCTGGACGCCCGAAACGGCCGAGGCGACGATACGGGCCAGCGGCTTCAGGCCGCGAGCTTCAGCGTCGGCCTTCGACATCAGGACCAAGGCAGCGGCGCCATCATTCAGGCCCGAAGCATTGGCGGCGGTCACAGTGCCTTCCTTGTCGAAGGCCGGGCGCAGGCCCGAAATCGAGTCGTAGGTCACGCCGTGACGGATGAATTCGTCCTTGTCGACGACGGTGTCGCCCTTCCGGCCCTTGATGGTGACGGGCGCGATTTCAGCGTCGAACTTGCCACCCTTTTGCGCGGCTTCGGCCTTGTTCTGCGAAGCGACGGCGAACTCGTCCTGTTCCTGGCGCGAAATGCCGTACTTGGTGGCGATGTTCTCGGCCGTCTGGCCCATGTGATAGTTGTTGAAGGCGTCCCACAGACCGTCCTTAATCATGGTGTCGACCAGGCTCAGGTCGCCCATCTTCTGGCCGGTGCGGATATAGGCGGCATGCGTCGCCATGGACATGCTCTCCTGTCCGCCGGCGATAACGATCTTGGCATCGCCGAGCGCGATCTGCTGGGCGCCGAGCGCCACGGCGCGCAGGCCGGAACCGCAGATCTGGTTCAGCGACCAGGCCGGGGTGGTAAAGGGCAGGCCTGCCTTCATCGACGCCTGGCGCGCCGGTCCCTGGCCCTGCGCAGCCTGCAGCACCTGCCCCAGGATCACTTCGCTGACCTCGGAGGCCTCGACACCCGAACGTTGCAGCGCCGCCTTTATGGCGTGGGCGCCCAGGTCGTGACCCGTAAGGGTCGACAGGCTGCCGAGGAAGGAACCGACCGGGGTGCGGGCAGCGGCGACGATAACGACTTCATTGATGGACATGGAGATTTCCCTTTAGGGGCGGAGGGGAATTAAAGAGTAATGACGGGCACTTAGGCCACCTGTCAGGCGAAATCAAGTTTCACCATTCCCCGAACCCTTGAACTGTCGTTTCCCATTGTAATCGGTTTTGTGACGGACCCTGCGCCATCTGCCGGCCGACGTCACCCGCAAAATGGTGGTGCAGACCCCGCAACAATCAATTTTTTGTGCGCAATATGCCCCGCAACATGCGAAACCTCGAAACAAGCTTGTTTTTGCAGGTTAATTGATTGATTTTCATGAAAATTCCGTCGCAACACGACACCCCTTTACGCACCAGCACAAAAGGGTTTATTGTGGTGCAATATGACGGCGGCAAAAGACCGCCGAATATAGAGAAACCCAGGTCAGACATCGGGAGTAGACACAGTGAGTGAGCCTAAAACACGAGCCAAACGCGGCGAAGGCGATCGCGTCATTATCAAGAAATACGCCAACCGCCGCCTCTACAATACAGCCACCTCATCCTACGTCACGCTCGACAACCTGTCCGACATGGTGCGCCAGGGTGTCGATTTCGTGGTCTTCGATGCCAAGACCGGTGACGATATCACGCGTTCGGTACTGGCCCAGATCATATTCGAAGAGGAAAGCCGCGGCCAGAACCTGCTGCCCATCCAGTTCCTGCGTCAGTTGATCAGCTTCTATGGCGACAGCATGCAGAACCTGCTGCCGACCTATCTCGAAATGTCCCTCGACGGTTTCGCCAAGCAGCAGGAGCGGTTCCGCTCGCAATTCGCCCAGGCCTTCGGCGGCACGCCCGGCATCGGCTATTTCGATGAGCAGGTGTCGCAGAACCTGGCCATGTTCGACCGTGCCATGCGCATGTTCTCCCCCTTCTCCTTCGCAAATGCGGCAGGCGGTTCGACCGTCTCGGCAACCGAGGGCCTGGACCCGACTCCGGCCAAGGCCGAGCGTCCCGAAACCGACCAGGTTCGCGAACTGCGCGAGCAGATGGAAGCCATGAAGGCGCAGATCGACAAGCTGGCGCAAAAGAGCTGAGCAAATTTCGCCGGACTATAGCCTTGTTCGTTTAGAAATCTGATCTAATCTGAGTGCATGAGCGACTCCGATCCCAAATCCGGCCTGCCTGTTCCGTCTGGTCCCGTCATTGATCACGCGACTGGGAGCAATACGACCGGCAGGCCATCGCGCCGCAGACCGGCAGCCACTGCCGACGACAGCACCTATGCGGCCCAGTTGCTGAGCGGCGGTGAAAAGCGCGGCCTGAAGGGCGGGCCGGAAACGCTGGAGCGGGCAAAATCGACCTATCTGAAGTCGGAATATTCGGGCTCCAACGACCGCCGCCCGCGTCCGGGCCGGGTGACCAAGACAGAAATCTAACAGTTATTTCGCGGCACGAAAATTGCACGATGGATGGCTCCTGTATGCGGAGCCCGATGTGTTCAATCCAGCCAGAGCCAAAAAACGCGCGCCCAAGCGCTTCTGGACCTTCGCGCTCGACACCCTTGTGGTGACGCTGATCTTCTCAATCTTCGGGTAGGTTCGTAAGGCCTGGAACCGCGAAACAACGTTCGGCGAAGCCAATGAACGCGAATAAACGCGAATTTCCGGATTGCTTCCATCAGACTGCGCCCAATCGAACTTAAGAGCGCAAAGCGCTCAATTCATTCGCGTTTATTCGCGTTCATTCGCGGTTCCAAATTCCTATTACCCAACGCGCAACAAAAACCCCGGACCGTTGCCGATCCGGGGTTTTTCAAACTTCAAATACCGACCGAACCTAATGCCCGAAGTCGATATCTTTCCGGGCCGAGATGGCCGTGACGATAAAGCCCGCCAGCACATCCATCAACGTCATGCTGGTCAGCAGGAAGAAGGTCGAGGTGGCGAACGGCCGCAGCAGCAGGAATTCGACCAGGCAAACGATGAACAGCACCATCGACAAGGAGTGGTTGATGATCGCCACCTTGTCCGACTTGGTCGATTTCAGCAGCTCGAAGAACAGGCAGATCAGCGAGCCCAGCAGGATGATGTCGCCGACCGCGACCGTCCAGTGGGTGCCGGGCGACGGCATGGGCAGGGTGAATAGCGGCTGGACCATGGCGTTATAGGCCGAACCGGCGTCGCTGCCGGCCAGGATGGCGAACACGGCCAGGACATTGTAAACGAACCAGGGTAAAAGCAGGAGCGGGAAGGCTGTAATCACGCTGAATTCCTTTTTTTGTCTCGCGGCCGGCTGTTGCTCATCGTACATGCCGATGGCAGCTTCCTTGGCAATGAGGTCGTGATCAATGGCCATAAAATGTCCTCCCGCCCCGCTTGCCTCACCGCCCGCTTTCCGACACCTTGCCGGGTTTTCGATAACGATGGTTCAGCCATATTACACCGGGGAGGTCCAACAGCGCCACAGCTAAACGTCCCAGGTTTGTATATTTCGATTGACCTGTTGTACGTAAGCGATCATCGACCGGCTCGAACAGCATGCCGAAACCCTCGCGCGCCACCAGGGACGGAAAATAACGGTGCATCTGATCGAAGTAGGGCAGGCGCAGGAAAACCTCGCGGCGAAAGGCCTTCAGACCGCAGCCGGTGTCGACGCAACCGTCATTGAGCAAGGCCAGACGGATGCTGTTGGCCAGCCGAGACGCCCATTTCTTCGACAGATTGTCCTGGCGATTGCGGCGGATGCCGGCGACCATGCCGATGTCCGGACCGGCAGCCCCCAGGACCTGGGTCAGGTGCGCAGCATCGTCCGGCGGATTCTGCCCGTCGCCGTCCATGGTGACGATGATCTCACCGCGTGCCGCCATCACGCCGGTGCGGATAGCGCAGGTCTTGCCGGCATTTTTCTCAAAGTGCAGGACGCGCACGGCCGGCATTTCGCTTAAGACCCCCTCCAGACGACTGAGTGTCGCGTCCTTGCTGCAGTCGTCGACGAAGACGACCTCGAAGCCGTCCTCGCCATAAGCCTTTGAAAAGGAGGCGACTATCTCGCGTGCGACTTGTACGCAGGCCCCTTCCTCGTTATAGACGGGTACGACGACGGAAACGGTCAGGGGCATGGTCGAATTTGCGTTCCATAGGGCGGCACAGCATGATGGCTGGGCCTAAGTACTTGGGGCGGATAGGCTTTTTATCACCTCTTATCGCTTTCCGTCATAACCGTAAACAGGCATTTGCCGTCAATTTGTATTACGCATAAAGGGATCGGATGTCTTTCGCGCTTCGCTTATCCGATATCCTGGCCGATCTGAAGTCCGCGCTCGAGCGGCTCATGCACACGCCCTTCTTCGACCAGGCCTCACGAGGACTGCGCGGCCCCCTCGCCGCCGCCTTGCTGGCCTTTGTCGTCGCCCTGCCCTGCGCCATCATCATGCCGCCGATCGACCGCGACGAAGCACGCTTCGTCCAGGCCACCGCCCAGATGATGGAAGGCCACGACTATATCCGCATGTTCAATCAGGATACCCCGCGCTACAAAAAGCCGCCGGGTATTCATTGGCTGCAAGTGGCGGCCGTCAAACTGACCTCGAAGATCGATGCGCGTGACATCCTGGCCTATCGCTGGCCGTCGCTCTTTGGAGCCGCCCTGGCCGCTTTCGCCTGCGCCTGGGGAGCTTCGAACGCCTTTGGTACGCGCGTCGGGACCAAGGCCGGGTTGATCTTCGCCGTCACCTTTATGCTGTCGACCGAAGCCTTCTGGGCCAAGACCGACGCCGTCCTGTGCGGCCTGCTGACCCTGGCCATGGCCGCCCTGTCGCGCATCTATCTGCGCACGCGTGATCTCGCCAAAAACGATCCTGCGCCCGGCCTGGCGCGTGACACTTGTCTCTTCTGGCTGGCCATCGCCCTGGCCATTATCGTCAAGGGACCGGCGGCCGTGCTGGCCGTCGTCCTCCCCATTCTGTTCCTGTGGGGATGGGACCGCAAACTCACCTGGCTACGCCGGCTCAATATGGGCTGGGGGCTGATCTTCTGCCTGGCCTTCTGTGGTCCCTGGGCCGTGGCCATCACCATCATGACCGACGGCGCCTTCTGGACCGGCGCCATAGGCCACGACCTGGCGACAAAACTGAACGGCGGGTCGGAAGGCCATTTTGGTTGGCCCGGCACCCATACACTGTTGCTGGCCATCACCTTCTTCCCGGCCTGTGGCCTGCTGGGTGGCGCCATCCAGACGGCGGTCCAGCGCCGCACGGAACCGGCTATACGGTTCGCCGTCGCCTGGTTCGTGCCGACCTTCCTGTTTTTCGAGATCATGCCGACCAAGCTGCCGCACTACACCCTGCCGACCTTCGCCGCCCTGGCCTGGCTATGCGCCGTCTCGCTGGACGTGCCGCTGAAAACCTGGGCGAAGGTCGCCAATGTCGTTATCGGCCTGCTGGGTGGCGTCGCCCTGACCGTCGCCGCCTATATTGGTTTTCACAAGTACGGCAGCGCCGACTCCCTGCGGCTGCTCATCGCGGTAGGCGCCTCGGCCCTGGTCCTGATGATCTTCGCCAGCTGGCTTTTGCTGCGCAACCAGCAGCGCACGGCTTTCGGTTTCCTGCTGGCCTCGGGCATCATCGCCCACCTCAGCTTTATAGGTCTGGCGGCCTCGCTCACTCCCCTCTGGGTGTCGCGCACTATGGAAGGCGCGCTGATCGCGGCAAAGCTCGACCCGCGCGAAGGCATAGCGCCGGGTCCGGTGGCCGTGCTGGGCTATGGCGAGCAGAGCTTTGTCTTCAGGATGGGCACCAAGACCCAGATCCTCAACGACAACGCCAGGGGCGCGGTTGCGGCCTTGCGCGACGGCCGTCCTCTGTTCGTCGAGTCGCGCGCCGAGGCGGCGTTCCAGGCCGAAGCGAAAGCCGCCGGAATCGTCCCGCACGTGGTCAGCCAGGTCAAGGGCTTCAACTACTCTAACGGCGACGATGTGGTCCTGACCCTGTATGACAATCCGCATCTGACGGGACAGTAGCCTTCCTTGCCCGAAGGGCGTTCACATGTCAGATCGGACTCTTCCCGGCATTATAATAATGTGAAAATCCGTGCCTTCATCCGTGTCCGCGAAGCGGCATCCGTGCCTTATCCGTGTTCAAATCTTAAGTCTTGACGATCCCCCCGCCTCCGGGAGATCCAGCTTTCGGTGCTGCGGCATGCTTCGACACTGTCAGCCAGAAAAAGAATTTTAACCACGGATAAGTCCACGGATGCCGCTTCGCGGACACGGATGAAGGCACGGATGTTAAGCGCCCATGGTCTCTCTCGGCGCCCCATATTGGAAGCAACAGCCCTTCGGGCGAAGGTTATTGGTGCAGGGGACGCCGGCGACGACGTCCCCTACTTCGATCAAGCCGGCTCGGGCTCGCTGCCGTACCAGTTGATATTGCGCGTCAGGACCATGACCGTGGCGATCACCACGAAGGCCGCGACCGCCCCCACCAGAAGCGCATAGTCTTCCATCCGCATCAGGGTGTAGATCACGCCGTACAGCAGGCTGAAGACGCCCAGCGCCGCCAGACCGCGCATCAGGCTTTTGAACACCATCCAGGCATAGGACGAGATCAACCCCACCGTGGCGAAGGCTGCGACCGCGAAGGCGGCGTCGAAACCGATCCGTTCGGCCAGGGACAACAGCAGCAGGTAAAAGGTGATCTGGGCCAGGCCGATCAGGATATATTGCGCCGGATGCAGTTCGCGCTTGCTGGTGCTTTCAAAGACGAAATAGGTGAGAAAGACCAGGCCGACAAACAGCAGAGCGTATTTCAGCGACCGGCCGACATTCTGATACGGGTTGGTGTTTTCGACGAAGGTGACCGACAGTTCCGACTTGCCGAGACTGGACAGGCTGTCGAGGCCGATGACCGCCGGCAGACCGCGGGCGATAAAGGGCACGGACCAGGTCGCCTTGAAGCCCGACTTCAGGTCCTCCTCGCCCTTGACCAGGGGCGCGTCACGCGTGTGGTGAAAGGCCCGCGCGGCCGGCAGGAAACCGCCTCCGAAGGAGGGCGTGTTCCAGTCACCCGAGATGGTGACGTCAGACGACTTGGCATAGGCGAGGACGCCGATCTTCTGGGCGCCGGTGAAGCTCATATCCAGCGTAATGTCGTGCGGTGCGGCGGTGTCGAGCCCCGCCAACGGCGCCGAGAACAGGTCAAGCTGCGTATTGCCATCGCTCGTGCCGATGTTTTGCGCCCCTTCGGCAGCCGGCGCCAGGGTGACGGCGGTACCGTCGATGGTGGCCACGATATCCTTGCGAGCGCCGCGTGAATCCGAAGCGCCGGACAGCAGTTGCGCCTTGCTCCAGTCGAGCGTTGCCCCCTGTGGCGCCGTGACCTGTGTGAGGTCGAAATGGGCCTGGAAATGCAGGTCCGACGTATAGACTGGGACGCGGAACAGCGATCGCGAACGCACCTCGCTGCGGCTGCCAGCCTGGGCCTGACCGGTCATCGGGAAGACGACCAGGGTCGAGGTCTGCTGCGGAATGGTGGTTCGAACACCTTGCGCATCGGTCTCAACGCGTGCCGGCGTCGTATAGGGCACGGCGATGACCGGTCCCAGGAAGGTCTGCGGCCCGCCCATCAGGCCGCCGATCTCGCTGGCGACCTGTTCGGCACGGTGGGTGCGATCCAGCAGCAGCATGAAGACCCCGCCGGCGGGAATAGACATCAGGACGGCCAGGATACAGACGATCAACAGCTTGGTGCCCTTGCTGCGGCTGATCAGGCCGCGGCGGGGATGGTAGTCGGGTGGGGCCGTGGGTGCGATATCGGACATAAATTTCCCCCTCGGAAACGTCCAGTTAAGCCGACCGCAATTGGCTCGGCGACCGGGACCCTATCACTATCTCCAAGGGACGCAAGATAATTTTGAACAATGTTCAAAATTGATGCCGTGTAAGACAGAAAGAAGGATTTTCCCACAGATTGGCTCAGATTTTCACAGATTTGAAATCCGGCGCTGCGCGCCATTGTCACATGCCACCAAGAGCGAAAATATGGAAATAAGCCTCTGAAAAATAACCCTTAATCTGTGAAAATCTGTGTCAATCTGTGGGAAGACGCTTCTTCCTCTGGCCCATAACGGGCGATCAGGCGGCCGACAGATAGACAAACCGCACGACGAACAGCCCAGCCAGGACCAGCAGCATCCAGTCGCCAGGCCGGGCCTGACCGCGCAGCACCTTCAGCAGGGCATAGGCGGTGATGCCGAAGGCCAGGCCATTGGCGATGGAAAAGGTCAACGGGATGCCGATCACCGTCAGAAAGGCCGGCAGGGCCACGACCGGATCGTCCCATTCGATCTCGGTCAGCGGTTTCATCATCATGGCGCCGACAATGATCAAAGCCGGCGCGGTCGCGGCCGCCGGGATGATCTGGGCATAGGGCGCGAAGACCATGGCGACCAGGAACAGCAGGCCCGTCACCACGGCGGTCAGGCCAGTGCGCCCGCCCGCCTGGACGCCGGCGGCGCTCTCGATATAGCTGGTGACGGTCGAGGTGCCGAGAAACGCGCCGACCATGGTGGCGATCGAGTCGGCGATCAGGATGCGGTTGAGGCGCGGAATGGTGCCGTCTTCGGCAACCAGGCCGGCGCGTTTGGTCACCGCCACCAGGGTGCCGACATTGTCGAACAGGTCGACAAACAGAAAGACGAAGATGATCTCCAGGACACCGAACCCGGCCTTGTTGATGTTCAGAGCGCCGGGGATATCCAGCCGCCCCGCCGTCGCCGTCATGGCGGTCAGGTCGTAGGGCTGCGGTGTATAGCTGACCAGGTGCAACAGCCAGCCAATCGCTGTTGTCGCCAATATGCCGATCAGGATGGCGCCCTTGACCCGCCAGGCATTGAGCACGGCGATCACCGCCAGGCCGGCCAGGGCCAGCAGGGCCGTTGGCGCATGCAGGTCGCCGAGGGCCACCGTGGTCGCAGGGTTGGCGACGATGATGCCGGCGTCCTTCAGACCGATAAAGGCGATGAACAGGCCTATCCCGGCGGCGACGGCGGCGAATAGCGGACGCGGAATGGCGTTGACGATCAGCTGCCGCACGCCGGCCACGGTCAGGATCAGGAAACAAACGCCGGAGATAAAGACGCAACCTAGCGCCACCTCCCACGGCAGGCCCATCCCCTTGACCACGGAAAAGGTGAAATAGGCATTGAGCCCCATGCCCGGCGCCAGAGCCAGGGGATAGTTGGCGACCAGGCCCATCAGGATCGAGGCAAAGGCCGCCGAGGCGCAGGTGGCGGCGGCCACGGCGGCTATCGGCATGCCGGTTTGCGACAGGATGGCCGGATTGACCAGGATGATATAGGCCATGGTCAGAAAGGTGGTGAAACCGGCCACGGCCTCGGTGCGCACCGTCGTGCCTTGGTTGGCAAGTCCGAAATAGCGGTCGAGGGCTTGGCGCATTCTAAGTCTCCTAAGGCAGGGCCTTGACGAAGGCGATCACGACGTCGGCCGAGTTTTCGGAGGCCACGGTCATGAAGGTCTGCATCTGGTTGCTGTCATTGTCGCCTCCCGCCAGGTCCGAAACCGCGCGGAAGGCGATAAAGGGCACATGGTTGGCATAGGCGACCTGGGCGACCGCGGCGGTTTCCATATCGGTCACCCGGGCGTGGAAGGCGGTAAACAGGTAGTCGCGATACTCGGCATTGTCGATAAACGACGCCGCCGATACGCCCTCCCCGCCGACTACTATCTGCGGCGCGTGGTCGAGCTTGCCCGCGACCGCGGACCGGTCACGCAGCGGCGTGGTCGCCGCGACCTCGCGCGCAATACCCAGCAGGGCGGGGTCGGCCGGAAAGGCGTCGTAGTCGGTCTCATCGATGCGCACCTGGCGCGGGAAGAAGATGCCGTAATTGGGTTTGGCCGACATACCCCACAGCCAGCCCGGCGCTTTGTAGCCGTCAGCTGTCTGTCGCGCCGCCAGGGTCTCCATCGGCTGGGACCAGCGTTCAGCAACGACGATATCGCCGATATGCAGGGACGGATCTATGCCGCCGGCAATACCGGAAAAGACGATGCGCGAGACCTTGTAATGATCGATCAGGCGCTGGGTATGCATGGCGGCATTGACCATGGAAATGCCGCTCATGGTCACCACGACCGGTTTGCCGCCCAGCCGACCTGTGACGTAGGTGACGCCGCCTTCGCTGCGTGTCCTGGCATGGTCGATATGCGGGATCAGGGCCTGCCATTCCGGCTCGAAGGCCAGGATGATGGCGGTGCGGGGTATCTGCACGGGTTTAGACCTCGGCGTTCGGGCGGCGACGGGTGTGGCGCCGGCCATGGCCAGTGCCAGTATCATCCAGACTGCCGCCAAAATTCGCATGCCCGGCCCCGCGACTGCAAAGAGGACAGTCAATCGGGCAAACAGCGTTTCGTCAATGGCTATTTCGCAGGTGCGTGAAGCGCACCTTAGGCGAAGCCGTCACCGGATCGGTCCGCAACAGAACCTGATTGCCCCAGTATGCGATTATTGAGTTCGCATCCAGGCGTAACTCAAACCAGAAGCAATCGTGCCAAACGGGTTCGGAGCCCCTCGTCAGCCCACTGAAAGCGATATTCCCGCTTTCATCCGATTCAATTACGTCGACTTTCCAACGCATAGGCGTGCCAGCGATTTCCGTGGTGGTAACGCCGTCCCATTCGTCCAGAGGTTCGAAATGCAAATGATATTGGCCTTCAGGACCGATCGCCATTGCTGAAAACGATGGTGGACATTTCACTCTCATCGTCTTCTCCCGCCGTCCGGCTGCCTTCAACAAAAAACGGCGGGATTGCTCCCGCCGTTCTTCGTTTTGGCAAAGCCCTCGTTCTCACCAAAGGAGTGTGTACAGCGCGACCAGAATCACGATCACGCCGATCGCCAGGACGTTGAACGACGGTGTCGTCTTGAAGCTGACGCCTTCCAGCGTCAGGGTGGAGACTTCCTTGCGGTTCGGGACAACCAGCGAGACCAGCACGCAGATCAGCGCCGAGGCGACAAACACCCAGCCGACGCGGTTCATGAACGGATAGTCCGGCTGCAGGTAGGACCAGATGGCCGAAATCGCCACGCCGCCGACGATGGTCGCCAGGGCGCCGGCCGTCGAGCAACGCTTCCAGAACATACCGAACGCGAAGATCACGACGATACCCGGCGTGAAATAGCCGGTGAAGTTCTGGATATATTGGAAGGCCTGGTCGGTCTTGCCGAGCAGCGGTTGCGCCACGGCGATGGCGATGGCGACCGCGACCACCGAAGCGATACGGCCGATCGTGACCAGGACCTTTTCGCTCAGTTCCGGCTTCAGCGGAGCGACGATGTCGATCGTGAAGATGGTGGCGATCGAGTTGATCTTCGACGCTGTCGACGAGATAACGGCGAAGGCCAGCGCCACGAAAACCAGACCCAGCAGACCGGTCGGCAGCAGCTTCATCATTTCCGGATAGGCATGGTCAGCCACGGCCAGGTTCGGCGACAGGATCAGGGCGGCCATGCCCGGAACGACGACGATCAGCGGCATCAACAGCTTCAGATAGGCGGCGAAGGCAATGCCCTTCTGGGCTTCCGGCAGCGACTTGGCGGCCAGGGCGCGCTGGATGATATACTGGTTGAAACCCCAGTAGGAGATGTTCATCACCCACATGCCGCCGACCAGGACGGCGATACCCGGCAGGTCCTTGTAGAAGGGCGAATCCTTGCCGAGGATCATGTGGAAGTGGTCGGGGAACTTTTCCTTCAGGGTCGCGAAACCGCTGAGGAAACCGGCCACACCGGTCTCGCCGGCAATCTTGGTCAGGGTCAGGGCCACAATGATAAGGCCACCCAGAACCAGCAGGGTCACCTGGACGATGTCGGTCAGGGCGACGGCGCGCAGCCCGCCCGAGATCTGGTACAGCAGGGCAAAAATGCCAAGGATGATCAGGCAATAGAGCGGTTCTACCGCCGTCACCGTCGTTACCGCCGTACCACCCAGCCACAGGATCGAGGTCAGGTTGACGAAGACGTAGAGGATCAGCCAGAAGACGGCCATCAGGTACTTGACCGACGGACCAAAGCGCTGCTGCAGGAAGCCCGGCATGGTCATGACGCCGTTCTTCAGGAAGACCGGCAGGAAGTACTTGCCGACGATGATCAGGGTGATCGCCGCCATCCATTCGTAGGAGGCGATGGCCAGGCCGATACGGTAGCCCGAGCCCGACATGCCGATAATCTGCTCGGCGGAGATATTGGCGGCGATCAGCGAAGCGCCGATAGCCCACCAAGGCAGCTGGTTATTGGCCAGAAAATAGCCCTTGGACGACACTTCCTCGCCGGACTTGCGGCGCGAAACGACCTGGGCCAGGACGAAGATCGAGACGGCGTAGAACAGCACGATCCAGATATCGAAACTGGACAGAATATTCGCCGACGGCAAAAACTGCTTCAGATCAGGCATGGGTACCCCTGTAAAATGGCCGGCTTTGTGCGACCGTTGATTTTTTAGTCCCTATCACGGTTATTATCATACAATTGACATGACGCCAGCGCCAAATCAATCCTATGGTCCCAACAGGCGAATGGCGGCGATTGGTTTCGCCGCTCTAGTTTTTAGCTCACGCGCCGCCGGAGGGCCGGCCCCGATGGCTCGCCGAATCGGCGGCGGCGGCGGCGGCCAAAGGGTGTTTTCTGGCGCCCTTGCCAAGCGCGATGAAGTCATCGCCGCTTGGAATAAGATGCCCCTATTGCGTAGGGCAGGTCGCGTCTCCTTCGTCCGAAGCCAGCTTGACGCCGGAATAGCTGAGCGACAAGGGCTGCTCGCTGCTGAGGGAGAACGGCACCCCGACCTTGGAGACATCGACACCCGCCGCCACGAAGCAGTCGAGCGTGATCTTCAGCGTTGCCCACTGGCCGGTAGGCGCTGTCAGGACCGAGGAGATGTCGACCGCGTGTTCATCGCCCAACCCGGTTCCCATGGCCATATAGACCGGACCGGTCACGGCTGCGTCGAGGCGATAGCTGAGGGCCACCGCCATCTTGCCGGTGGTCTGACGGCTGAGATCGACCGCGTCACCGACAAAGGCCGCTTCGCCACGCCCCTGGCCGGTAAAGACCAGCGACCGGCCGGCTTCCTGTTTGCCGGCGTCGACGGCGTTCTGCATGACCACGCCGCCCGGGCTCGAGAAACTGCCCTGGTCGCCGCTGGTCGCGCCCTGGCCATCGATCAGGTTGAGTTGCCACGGCGCCTTGACGCGACCGGCGGCGAAATAGGTGTCGACATTGACCACGGCTTCGCTGCTCAGGCCGGAATCTTCCGACAACTGCGGCACATCGCCGATATCGGCATAGGTCAGGCCGTAACCGTATGGGAATTGCGGGTCATAGTCGGGCGTGCCGATATTGAGCGGACCCTGGTTGGCGCGCTTGGGCCATGAGAAGGTCAGCTTGCCGTGGAAGTCGTTGCGCACGCGCTTGTCGGCGTCACCGACGATGACATCGGCGATACCGCCGCCTTCGGTTCCGGGCAGCCAGGCCTCGACAAAGGCGTCCGAGGCATTGATCTCGGGGTTGGTCCACAGCGGGCGGCCCGACAGGAAGACCGTCACGACGGGGATGCCCTGGCGCTTCAGCTTGGTGATCAGGGCCAGGTCGGAACGTTCGCCGGTCTGGTAGTCGAGATTGGCGCGATCGCCCTGGAACTCGGCATAGGGATCCTCACCGATCACCACCACCGCGACGTCGGGCTTTTCCTTGTAGACGCCATCAACGCTCAGCGACGCAATGCCGCCGTAGTTTTCGGCGGCTTCGGCAATGCCTTCCCAGATCGACTGGCCATTGGGGAAGTCGGAGCGCGTATTGCCTGTCCCTTGCCAGGTGATGGTCCAGCCGCCGGCCTGCTTGCCGATATCGTCGGCGCCCGAACCGGTGACCAGGATATGCGACGACCCGCGCAGCGGCAGGGTATGGTTTTCGTTCTTGATCAGGACCAGCGATTCCCGCACGGCCTGACGCGCCACCGCGCGGTGTTCAGGCGAACCGAGATTTTCCCAATGGCCGGCCAGGGCACGGTCTTTCGGAGCGCCCAGTTCGAACAGGCCGCCCTTGATCTTGGCGCGCAGGATGCGGCGAACGGCGTCGTCGAGGCGCGACATCGGAATCTTGCCCGCCTTGACCTCGGCCAGCAGGTTTTCATAAACCGGCTTCCAGCTGTCGGGCGCCATAAACATGTCAATGCCGGCATTCATGGCCTGCGGACAGTCGTCGGTTTCGCAGCCCGTAAGCTGGCGGTGGGCATTCCAGTCGGTGATGGTGAAGCCATCGAAATGCATGCGCTGCTTCAGGGCACCGGTAATGATGTGCTTGTTGCCCGCCATCTTCTCGCCGTTCCACGACGAGAATGAGATCATGACCGACAGCACGCCGGCGCGGATTGCCGGCGGATAGCCGGCGCCATGGATGCGCGCCAGATCGGCTTCGGTCATCTCGGCGTCGCCCTGGTCCTTGCCGTCCTTTGTGCCGCCGTCGCCGAGAAAATGCTTGGCGGTCGACATGATATGGCCGGGCTTGACGCCGTCATGGCCGGCGCCGACGCCTTGCAGACCCTCGACCATCATGCCGGAATAGGACGCGACGTCGCCGGGATTTTCGGAATAGGATTCGTAGGACCGGCCCCAGCGCTTGTCGCGCGATACGGCGACCGTCGGCGCGAAGGTCCAGTCGACTCCGGCCAGCGCCATTTCGTCGGCCGTAACCTCACCGATGCGACGGATCAGCTCGGGGTCGTGCATGGCGCCCAGGCCGACATTGTGCGGGAAGATGACCGCGCCGACCAGGTTTGAGTGGCCGTGCACGGCGTCGATGCCGAACAGCAACGGAATCGGCGCATTGGTTGGACGATCCAGCGCGGCGCGCCAGTAGTTGTCAGCCAGTTGCAGCCATTGGTCGGGCGTAGCGCGTTCGTTGCCGCCGGGCGAGGAATTGCCGCCGGCCAGGATCGAGCCCAGCGGATAGGTCTTGAGCTCTTCGGGCGTGATGAAATTGATATCGGCCTGGACGGTCTGGCCGACCTTTTCCTCGATCGTCATACGGGCCATGATGTCGCTGATCCGCGCCTCGGTCGCTGCATCGATCAGGCCGGCGTCGCCCAGCTTGGGCCAGGCGGGATCGACCGGAATAATGGCCTGCGCCACAGCCTTGGGCGCCGGCTTGGCTTTTGGCGCTGCCCGGGTAGCCTTGCGGGTCGCCTTGTGCGCAGCCTTCTTTTTCGTTCCGGACCTTTTCGTCACCTTCTTCTTGACGACCTTGTGGGCCGCAGGCTTGGCCTTCTTCGCCCAGGCGGAATCGACGGCAAGCGTAGGTCCGATCAGCGAAAGTGCCAGGCCCACCGCGGCACCCAGCTTGAGCGCGCTCTTGAACGTGAGGTGCGGAATCGTGACAGACATGATGCTCCTTAAGCGCATTTTTCCCAACATTTTTCAGGTTGTTTAGCACGGTCGAAGCACGGAACAAAGCTGCTGTCGATGACGACACGCCAGACTCCGGAGTCAGACTTTACCACGACACCCACGCCCGCATGTTCCAGATGGTCATAATACCGTGTGACGAACCATATGATAATACGGACTTTTTGTATGACTATTGACAGCGCTATCACCCGTCGTCAAGCGCGCTCGCTTTTTTGACGCAAGGTCGAAATCGCGCTGTGACAGGCGTTGAAGGTGCCAAACAGCTGAACATAAAAGAAAAATATTTTTGGTTTTATTATTTATTTGACAGCGTTGTCAGTTTGCGGCTATAGATGGCCCTACCCTGTTTCCCGCTGCGTTTCATGACGTATCGGGTTTGTGTTTAAGACCGCTGGCTGACGTTCGGACTTCTTTCCCTTTTTCACTGTCCGGGTGTTATGTGGTTTTAAAGCGCCTTCTTAAATGTGGCATTATTTGGAAGGCACTGGCCTTTAATCCCGACGGTTCCTTTTTGGATCCGTCGGGTTTTTTTTGATCTCGACCTGGGTCATTTCGACAGCGCTGCCCGCGTTTTACCGGCCCTGACAGTGGAATTTTTCAACACGAACCACACGAAAAAAGGGAAAAGCACGAACGGAAGCACGCTGGTCGTTCCTCGCCCGAAGGGCAATCATTCGCAAAGTGGCATGGAGGAATTGAGGCGCTTCGCGCGGGCGTATCGGTAACTCCCGTTCGTGCTTTTCTCTTTTTTCGTGCTTTTCGTGATCCAAGATTCCACAGCCGAAGACGTGCATCCACCGACTTGCGCTGGCGGAAAATCAGCGCGCGATCGCCGACTTGCGCGTGATGAGCTCGAACGGCAGCAGGCGGCTGGTTTGGCCCAGGTGCGCGCCATCGTCGTCGCCATTGGCGCGGACCAACAGGATGTCCGCCGCCTCATGCGCCAGGTCCTCGATCGGCTGGCGGATCGTCGTCAGATGCGGCCAGATCAAGGTCGAGCCGGGCGTGTCGTCGAAACCGACGATCGACACGTCTTCAGGAACTTTCAAACCGATTTGCTGGGCATGGGCCATCATGCCGAACGCCATGACGTCGTTGGAGGCAAATACGGCCGTCGGGCGACGGGTGCCGGCAAACAGCGCCTTGGCGGCATCGACACCCGAATCGAAGGTGAAATAGCCCTGTTTGACCCATTCGGCGCGCGGTTCCAGCCCGGCCTCGCGCATCGCCTTGACGAAGCCTTCGTAACGCAGGTGCGACGCCCCATGTTCGGGATGGCCCAGCACGAAGCCGATGTCGGTATGACCGAGTTTCAGCAGATGATCGGTCATCTCGAAGGCAGCGCGGGTATCGTCCATGCGTACACAGGCCGACCGGCCTGGATACAGGAATGGCGCCACGCGGACATAGGGCACACCCGCCGCCTCAACCGTCTGCAGAACCACCGCCATGTCGCATAGCGGCGGGGTCAGAATCACCCCGTCGAGGCGTATCGTCGCCAGGAGTCCGGCGATCGAGCGTTCCAGATCGGGGGCATGGCTGTCCTGCGGTTCGGCCAGCAGGTGATAGCCGCTGCGCCGACAGCGTTTGATGGCGCCCATCTGCAGGTCGTAGACATAGGATGGCACCGGATTGTCATAGAACAGGCCGATCAGGAAGCTGCGCGACCCGGCCAGCGACCGGGCCAGCAGGTTCGGCCGGTAATGCAGCAGGTTGGCGGCTTCCTTGACCTTGGCGCGCGTCTCGTCGCGCACATTCGGCTCGTCGTTCATGACGCGCGATACGGTCTTGATCGATACGCCAGCCAGCCGCGCCACGTCATTGATGGTCGACACCGTGTTGGGCGCGGTGCCAGGTGGCGGAACTTTTGTCAGCGTGGCCAAGCGGGGAGTGTCCTGCGTTGTCGGGACATCACATGAGTGTGTTATTGCGCAGCATTCCCCGCCATTGACAGCTTTGTCAACCCTGGCGTTGTCTGGCCTATCGCGTTTTCGGGCCTGCCTTAGGTCTTACCAAAGGTCGCAACCGCCTCGGCGGCCAGGCGGGCAATCTCGTCCCAATTGCCTTCATTCATGGCCTTGGCCGGCGCGACCCAAGAACCGCCGACGCACAGGACATTGTCCAGCGCCAGGAAATCGCCGGCATTTTTCGCGTCGATACCGCCGGTCGGGCAGAACTTGACCTGGGGCAGAGGGCCGCCGATGCCCTTCAGATAGGGCACGCCGCCGGCCGGAACCGCCGGGAAGAATTTCAGGTGCGTAAAGCCCCACTCCATTGCCTTCATCACTTCCGAAGAGGTCGCGACACCCGGCAGCAGCGGGCAGGCATCCTGTTGCGCCAGGGTCTTGGTAAGGCCCGGCGAAACGAGGAACTTCGCACCGGCCTTGGCGGCTTTTTCGGCATCCTTCGGCGTCAGCACCGTTCCGGCGCCGACCACGGCGTCAGGACGTTCCTTCGAGATCAGCTTGATGGCCTCGAGCGCGCAATCGGTGCGCAGGGTGATTTCCAGCACGCGGATGCCGCCCTTCAGCAGGGCGTCGGCCAACGGCAGGGCCTGGTCGAGCGTCGGAATCACCATCACCGGCAGCACTGGGCCCATGGTCATGTATTTCGGAATATCGGGATGGGTCGTCATGGCTGTTATCCTTATCTTGAAACGACGGCGGCGCAGCCGACGTCATGTAAAGGGCATCCACAGATTTCACCGATTACACAGATATTGCGCTTCGCGCGGGCAGCCGCACCTTCGCCGACAATCTGTGTAATCGGTGTAATCTGTGGATCTCTGTGCTTAATCTACGCAGTTATCTGAACGTCAGTCAGCGCATTGGCCGAGCCTAGCAACGCCGCATACGGATGGATGATGATGCGCGACGGAATGGAGGCGACCATGTGCGCCAGCGGCGCCTTGGCCTCCATGCGCGCGCGGAAGCGCAGTTCGTCGATATGCTTGATCAGGCGTGGCGCAATGCCGCCGGCGATGAACATGCCCGACACGGCGCCGTGCGCCAGGGCCAGGTCACCACAGACGCTGGCCATGATGTCGAGAAAGGCTTCGACCGTGTAGCGCGATCCGGTGGCGTCTTCACCATCGAGATGGGTGATCTGGGCCGGGTTCAAGTCGTGGGCCGGTTCGCCACGGATCGATGAGATCGCCATATACAGATTGACCAGGCCGGGCCCGGACAACAGCATCTCGATCGTGACGCGGCCATGTTTTTTGCGCAGAAAACGCAGGATTTCGCTTTCGTAGTCATTGACCGGGGCAAACGACATGTGGCCGCTTTCGGTCGACAGGGCATAGGGCCCAAACTCGCCGCCCACCAGGACCGAGGCGCCGAAGCCGGTGCCTGCGCCCATCACGGCGTGAACATCGCCAAAGCCGGTGCGGACGCTGCCGATCGTCTTGGTGTCGTCGTGCGACAGATGCGGCAGGCAATAGGCCAGGGCCGCATAGTCGTTGATAAGGCGCGCCTTGCGCGCACCCGTCGTCTGGGCCAGCAGATCCTCGCGGACCTCCCAGTCGAGATTGGTGAACTTGATCGCCCCGTTCTTGACCGGCCCGGCCACGGCGACGCAGGCATAGTCGAGTTCGGGTTTTTCGCCGATCATGACGAAATAGGCGTTCAGGGCGTCATAGACGTCCTTATAGTCCGAACATTCCAGCGATTTGAAATGCGCCAAGGTCGTCTTGCCTGCAACGCGTTCGGCAATGGCAAAACGGGCATTGGTGCCGCCGATATCGCCAACCAAACCCCGCAAGGCGCGTGAAGAATGGATGACGGAGCCCGTCTCGAAATGCCCGGTCTTTGAATACGATGTCATATGATTACCAAAAAACCGCACCACCCGCGTCGGCCGGTCCGACCGCCCGGCGCATGTGTGCGAAAAGTTCCCGTCCTACGCCGTTGGCCTCTGCGGGCCTTTGGGCATTCGTTCTGTTCTCGAACTCGGCGGCATCCCCGAGGTAGTCTATCGTCCCTTTTTCGCAGTCGACCCGCAACAGGTCGCCCGTTTTCAGCTTGGCGATCGGCCCGCCGTCCACCGCTTCCGGCGTCAGGTGGATCACGCCCGCAACCTTGCCCGAAGCGCCCGACATGCGGCCATCGCTGACCAGGGCCACCTTGCGTCCGGCGTCGAGATAGCTCGACAGCGACGGAGTCAGGCTGTGCAATTCGGGCATGCCATTGGCTTTTGGCCCCTGGAAACGCACGACGCAAATGAAATCGCTTTCCGGGAGTTGCTTCGCCTTGAAGGCGGCAAGAAAGTCGTCCTGATCGTCGAACACGACGCACGGCGCTTCGATCACCTGATGCTCCGGCTTGACGGCCGACACCTTGGCGACCGCGCGGCCAAGATTGCCCTTGATTTCGCGCAGGCCACCCTCGGGCGAGAACGGATTGGACATGGGCCGCAGCACCGACTCGTCGAGGCTCTTTTCCGGCAGATCGCGCCAGATCAACTGGCCATCGTCGAGGATGGGCTCCTTGGCATAGTGCGCCAGGCCCTGGCCCCATACCGTCTCGACGTCGCCGTGCAGCAGACCGGCGGCCAGCAGTTCGCGAATGACGAAACCGATCCCGCCGGCGGCGTGGAAATGGTTCACATCGGCCGAGCCATTGGGATAGACGCGAGCGAGCAGCGGCACGACGCGCGACAGCTTGTCCATGTCTTCCCAGGTGAGGATCACGCCCGCTGCGCGCGCCATGGCCGGCAGGTGCAGGGCGTGATTGGTCGATCCGCCGGTGGCCAGCAGGCCGACCACACCGTTGACGAAGGCGCGTGCATCCAGCACGTCGGCCAACCTGGCCGGGTTTTTCGAGTTCTCGGCCGTCTTCGCCGCGCGTTCGACGGCGGCGGCCGTCAGGGCATCACGAAGGCCAGTGCCCGGAAAGACAAAGGCGGCGCCCGGCACGTGTAGGCCCATCATTTCCATCAGCATCTGATTGGAATTGGCCGTGCCGTAGAAGGTGCAGGTGCCGGCCGAATGGTACGAGGCCATCTCGGCTTCCAGCAGCTTGTCGCGTCCGACCTGGCCCAGGGCGTACATGGTGCGCACCTTGGCCTTTTCGGGATTGGGCAGGCCCGAGCCCATGGGACCGCTGGGGACGAAGATGATCGGCAGGTGGGCAAAGGACAGCGCCCCCATGACCAGGCCCGGCACGATCTTGTCGCAGATACCCAGCATCAGGGCGGCGTCAAAGGCGTCGTGGCTGAGGGCGATAGCCGTGCCCATGGCGATGACGTCACGCGAAAACAGCGACAGCTCCATGCCCGGGCGGCCCTGGGTCACGCCGTCGCACATGGCCGGCACGCCGCCGGCGACCTGCGAGGTCGCGCCGACCTTGCGCGCCGCCAGACGGATCTTTTCCGGATAGTCATGATAGGGCTGATGGGCCGACAACATGTCGTTGTACGAGGTCACAACGCCGATATTGGGCACGGCGTCCAGCGCCTGCTGCAGTTTTTCATCCGGCGCCGAGGCGGCCACGACGTGGGCATAGTTGGCGCAGGACAGTTTCTTGCGCCTGGGTTCGGACGAGCGATAGCGGTCGGCGCGGCTCATGAACTGGGCGCGCAGGTCTTTCGAGCGCTCGATAATGGCGTTGGTGACTTCGGCGAGGACGGGATGCAGGTGTATCATATCTATGGGGCCCAGACAAAATCGACGGGCGAAGGACATTGCGCCAGGAAAGCGCCGATCGGCGACAGGAACGGATCGGTCGACTGGCTGGCTGTGCGCAGGACCTCCAGCTTGGTCTCGCCGGTGATAAAGAAGAGGATGCGGCGGCTGTTGTTCAGCGCTGGCACGGTCAAGGTGATGCGCGGCAGGGCCGGCTCATGCTCGTTGAGGCTGGCCGCGACCGGAAAAACCAGGCGTTCGGTGTCATAGACCGTGGCATTGACAGGGTGATGCGGGAAGATCGACGCATAGTGGGCATCGGGTCCCATGCCCATCAGGGCGATGTCGAAGACGGGTGCCGCGCCATCGGCCAGTCCGCGCAACCGCGCCTCGGCCTTGGTGGCGCAGGCATCCTGGTCATCGATGTCCTCGATCAGGCTGAGAAAGGTCAGCCCCTCCATCAGGATCGGATCCAGCGCCTCGTTCATCATGCGCGTGTTGGAATTGGCGTCGTCAACGGGAACGAAACGCTCGTCGACCTGGGCCAGGGTAATCTTTTTCCAGTCGAGATCGAGCCGGTTGAGATTTTCATAGATCGGCTTGGGCGTCGTGCCGCCACAACCGATCCACAGCGCTTCGCCACGTTCGGCGACAGCGCCTTGCAGCGCGCCGGCGATGACCCCGGCGACATAGAGGCCGGCCTCAGCCTTGCTGGCAAAGGTATGGACGCGCACCTCGCCACCGCCGGGCGCGGTGCGCGGCGCATTCCAGCGCAGCAGGGAGGCTTCAGGCGCCTCGGAAATGGTGGCCTCAGTCATTGCCAAACCCTAATCATTCCAGGTTCTGCCTTCGTCGCGTTCGATCAGGCGATAACCGCTGACCGGTCCGAAAGTGCCCGCCGGATAGGCCTGGGGCTTCACATTGGCCGTCTTCCAGCTGTCGATAATGCCGTCGACCCACATCCAGGCGGCTTCAACCTCGTCGCGGCGGACGAACTGGGCATTATTGCCGTTCAGCGCGTCGAGGATCAACCGCTCATAGGCAATGCGGCGGCGCGGCGGCTTGTTGCCATTACTGTCGAACGCCTTGATCAGCGACAGCGACAGGTCGAGCGCCTGAAGGTGCATGCCTTCGGCGGTCAGGCCCGGCGCCTTGTTGTTCAGGGTCAGCGAGATGTCTTCGTCGGGCTGCAGTCGGATCAACAGGCGGTTGGCCAGGGCTTCCCTGCCGAAGATCGAATGCGGCAAAGCCTTGAACTGGATGACAATTTCGGTTGAACGCGACGGCAGGCACTTGCCCGTGCGCAGGTAGAAGGGCGTGCCGGCCCAGCGCCAGTTGGCGATCTCGGCCTTGATGGCGACAAAGGTTTCGGTGTTGGACGGCGAACCCTTCTCGGCCTCGTAGCCCAGGACCGGATGGCCATCGGCAAAACCCGGACCATACTGGCCGCGCGCTGTCGTGTCCTTGACCGTTTCCGGCGTGATCGGCTTGAGACTGCGCAGCACCTTGACCTTTTCGTCGCGCAGGGCGTCGGACGACAGGGCCGAAGGCGGCTCCATGGCCAGCAGGCACAGCAGCTGCAACAGGTGGTTTTGCAACATGTCACGGATGGCGCCGTATTCGTCGTAATAGCCGAGACGCTCGCCCACCCCGACGGTCTCGGCGATGGTGATCTGGACGTGGTCGATCGACTGCGAATTCCACAGCGGCTCGAACACCATATTGCCGAAGCGCAGGGCGATCAGGTTCTGCACCGTCTCCTTGCCGAGATAGTGATCGATGCGGAAGGTGCGCGATTCGTCGAAGGCATGGGCGACCGAATCATTGATCACCCTGGACGAGCTGAGGTCGCGGCCGATCGGCTTTTCGATGATGACGCGGTTGGGGGCGCGGTTGAGACTGGCGCGCTCGATATGTTCGCAGATCGGCTTGAACAGCGACGGCGAGACCGAAAGGAAGAAGACGATGTCGAGCTTGTCGATATCACCCAGTTCGGCCTTCAGCTTGCTGCCCCAGTCGTCCTTGGCGGCGTCGAGCGCGACGTGGACGATGCGCTTGCGAAAGCGCGCCAGGGTGCCGGCTTCCAGCGACTCCCCTACCCTTTTAGTAACGGCATTGCCGATACGATCGACACAGACCTCGGTGCCGCAGTCTTCGCGCGCGACCGAAATGATACGCAGGGAGTCACTCAGGAACCCGTCCTGATCCAACATGGCCAATGACGGCCACAGCATGCGCATGGCCAGATCGCCGGTCCCCCCGACGAGCACAAATACCTGTTGACGGCTACCCGCCGCGGCTGAATTTGACGACATGAAAAGTTCGTTTCCTGGACTACATAACCTGCCTGTTGGATCAGGCTTATCGTTTATCCGTTAACACCCTGTCAGCAGGGCGTCCGCGGATAACGTTTATGACAGCGCTGTCATAGCCCCTCTCTTCGGGCAGGTCAATCGTTAATCGGAATCAGCGCCACAAGCCGGGCGCGCACCTGTCCCCTATAGGCCAGAATTCCGTGTCCTGACAAGACAATACCGGCTTGTAAAAGCCAAGACTCACAAGGGCTCGGCATTCAACATGGGAGGGGCGTGCAGGTCGCTTTAAAAAGGCTGGAAACACAACAGGATGCGGTTCCGACTTGCCGGCGAAATAAATCACCCAGGCAATCGAGGAGCACGGCGGCAGTTGCAGTTTCCCGACCGTTCGTGGTGACGGCGCGCGGTCAGGCAGGTGTCACAAAACTGTCATAAAAATAAATCGACTCTTTGCCCATCTCCTGCCAATGAGGCGCCAACGCGCCGCTGGCTGACGGCCAGGCGGGTATTTTCACGAGTCGATCATGTTTGACGCAAGCGCTGAAACACAAAAGCCCAAACCCGCAGCGGGACCGGGCAAACCGCGCAAGACACTTGTCCTGGCATCATCCCTCCTGTTCATCGTGCCTATCCTGCTGGGCCTGATCTATGTCGGCTACAGCGTCCATGAAGACGCCATACAGATAGGCCAGCCGATCGCAATCGGCGCTTTCCTTTTTCTCGGCCTGGCCTTGTTGGTCGCGTTCGGGTTCGAATTCGTCAACGGCTTTCATGATACGGCCAACGCTGTCGCCACGGTTATCTACACCCATTCGATGAAGCCCCTGACCGCGGTGATCTGGTCGGGCGCTTTCAACTTCCTGGGCGTAATGGCCTCTACCGGCGCGGTTGCCTATGGCATCGTCATGTTGCTGCCGGTCGAACTGATTCTCCAGGTCGGGACCGGGGCCGGCTATGCCATGATTTTCGCACTGCTGATCTCGGCGATCATCTGGAATCTCGGCACCTGGGCCTTGGGGATTCCCAATTCCTCCTCTCACGCCCTGATCGGGTCGATCATGGGCGTCGGCGTCGCCAACCAACTGATGACCTCGGCCGTCCACGCCACCTCAGGCATCGACTGGACGCAGGCCGCCAAGGTCGGAAAGGCCCTCATCTTCTCGCCCCTGATCGGCTTTATCGCCGCCGGTACGCTGTTGATCGCCATGAAGCTGCTTATACGTAACCCCAGGCTCTACGAGGCGCCCCAGGGCGAAGCCCCGCCACCGTTGTGGATCCGGGCAACCCTGATCGCCGCCTGCACCGGCGTCTCCTTCGCCCATGGCGGCAATGACGGCCAAAAGGGCATGGGCCTGATCATGATTATCCTGATCGGAGTCGCGCCCGCCACCTACGCGCTGAACCGCAACCTGCCCGATGCCCGGCAGCCGGCCTATATTGCCGCGCTGCAGGCGGGTGAAGCCACCTTCGCCACGCATGCCCAGGGCGCAAGCGTGCCTACACTCGACATCGCGCGCAGCGCGGTGAATGCCGCCGTCCGGGCGCGCAGGATCAACACGCGCGATGTGTTCGGCGCATTGGCCATGATGACCGCGGGAATCGAAAGCCAGATTCATGACCACGGTTCGCTGCGTAATGTTCCCGCCAGCGAGATGTCACAGTTGCGCAACGACATGTATCTGGTCAACGGCGCGGTCGGGATACTGAAGGCGGACAAGACGGCCAGTCCGGAAGCGGACATCAAGTCGCTCGACGGCCTGCAAAAGACGCTCAACGACATGACGCGCTTCATACCGGACTGGGTCAAGGTCGCCACCGCCCTGGCGCTTGGTCTGGGGACCATGGTCGGGTGGCGGCGCATCGTCGTGACCGTCGGCGAAAAGATCGGTAGTTCGAAAATGACCTATGGCCAGGGCGCGGCCGCCGGCCTGGTGGCTGCCGTCACCATTTTTGCCGCTGAACGCCTGGGCCTGCCGGTCTCCACAACACATATCCTGTCGGGCGGCATTGCCGGCACGATGACGGCCAATCGCTCGGGCCTTCAGTGGAATACAATCCGCGGCATCGCCCTGGCCTGGATCCTGACCTTGCCAGCAACCCTTGTCATCGCAGCGCTGCTGTATTTCGGCCTGCGGCAGGTTCTTTAGCAAGCCCATGTCATGTCGATAGAGAGTCCCTTTCAACAGGTCGGCGCCCTGCCCTATCGCGTCTCAACGACCGGCGAGGTCGAAATCCTGCTGGTGACGTCGCGTGGCACCCGACAATGGATCATCCCCAAAGGATGGCCGATGGAAGGCCTGAGCGATCCGGACGCCGCAGCCCGCGAGGCCTACGAAGAGGCCGGCCTTATCGGTGAAATCGAATCCGTTCCGATCGGCGTCTACACCTACGAGAAACAACGCAAGGGCATGGACGTCCTGTCACAGTTTTCCGTCGACGTGTACAGGATGCGGGTCGATCGCCAACTGGCCTACTGGCCGGAGGCCCGTCAACGCACCTTGGTGTGGGTATCACCGGTTCATGCACAATCCATGGTCACCAGTCCTTCCCTCATGGACGTCATCATGGCGAGTTTTTCGTAATTTCGCCTGTTTCAGATTTCAACCATCTGGTTATTGAATTCAAAAACCCGCCCAACTTCGCCAAAAATAACATATTTTTCCAAAACTCCGTAATTTATTGTGAGTTGAATTAATCCGAACACGGATATATTTTGCGTGCCTGTCGTGAAAGTGTTGCGCAATGGAAACTCTCGGACTTCTGGACCTCGCCGGCTTCGTCGCCCTTCTGCTGTGGGGCCTGCACATGTTGCAGGGCGGAGTCATGGAGGCTTGTGGCGCACAGATCCGCCGCGTTCTGCATCACGGCCTGAAGCATCGCCTCATTGCCTTCGCGGCCGGGCTCGGCATCACAACGCTGCTCCAGAGCAGCACGGCGACGGCGCTCATCGCCGCCGGACTCGCTGCGTCAGGAACGCTGGATCTCCTCTCGGGCCTGGCCATCACACTGGGCGGCAATGTCGGCACAACCCTTATCGTACAACTGCTGTCCTTCGACATGTCCGCCTTCACGCCCATTCTTGTTCTCGCCGGCGTGCTGTTTCATCGCTTCGGCCGCACAGACCGGCAGCGTGACCTGGCCAGGGCCGCCATCGGCCTTGGCCTTATGCTGTTCGCCCTGGCGCATATGACGACCCTGCTGACCCATGCCGCGCAAACCGAAGGTTTCCAATCGCTGCTGAACCTGGTTACCGGTGATCTCGTGCTCGCCCTGATTTTGGGCGCAGTACTGGCCTGGACAATGCATTCCAGCATCGCGGTCGTCCTGCTGGTCATGTCCTTCAGCCAGCAGCAACTGATCCCCTTGCCGGTCAGCTTTTCGCTTGTCCTGGGCGCCAACCTGGGCAGCGCCATCAATCCCGTGCTCAATATGCTGTCGCGGAAAAATCCGGCTGCCCTTCGCCTGCCGGTCGGCAACCTGATCAACCGGGTGCTCGGCTGCCTGATCGCGCTCCCGCTCTTGGGTTGGTTTGCCCACATGCCGGGCTTGTCCACACTGACGGCGCATGCCCCCGCCAACTTCCATCTCGTCTTCAATTTGATCATGGCCATGATCAGCCTGCCGTTTCTCAGCTTCAGCGCGCGTCTGCTGCAACGGTATTTCCCCGAGGTGCTGAGTACCGAGGCCGGCGCGCCCATCTATCTCGATCCGTCCCTGGCCACGCAGCCCAACCTTGCCGTTGCGGCGGCCGGGCGAGAGGTCATGCGCATGGCGGATGTCGCCGAAACCATGCTTGTCGGGGTCGCGGCGGCTTTCCAGGGCGCCGGCCAAACCCAGGTCGACGCCATTCGCAGAACCGACGATATTCTGGACAGCCTGAACCGCAGCGTAAAGATGTACCTTACCGCCATTCCGGCGAACCTGTTCACGGACGGCGACAGGCGTAGGTCCGACCAGGTGCTTTACGCGGCGACGACGCTGGAACAGGTCGGCGATATTATCAGCAACAGCCTGGCGCGACGGGCCGGCAAGTTGCTGAAACGGCAGCAATCCTTCTCAACGGAAGCCTGGCAGGATCTGGAACCGATCTTCCGGCGCGTGATCGCCAATGTCCGGCTGACGGCATCGGTGTTCATGACCGGCGACAAGCGATCCCTGAAGACGCTGTTCGATGAAAAACATGCCCTGGAAATTCTGGAGGGAAAGGCGGCGCGCATTCACCTCGATCGGCTCAGGCAGGGCTCGACGGAACGCGTCGAGACGAGCGCCGTTGAAATCGACACGCTGCACGATCTTCGCCAGATCAACGACCATCTTGCGTCCATCGCCCTGTCCATCCTCCGCGGCAAGGAGAAAAAGCACAAGACGTCGTCGAAGGTCCTGGCGAGCAAGGTCGAACCTTCAGACGCCTCGATTCCACAGGAAACAGCTTCCCTGCCTCGAAGTCGAGCCTAAAAGTCCCGACCACTGCACCTTGAGGCCTTGAAAGCCGGGGTCCTCAACCCGTATTGCGCAGGGCACTGGCAATGCCGTTGACGCTCAGCTGCATGGCCAGCTTGACCAGCTTGTGCTGGTTGCCACCGCGCCGGACGGCAAACAGATAGGCCTGCAACCGGTTCAACGTATCGAGCAATGGTCGCGAGCGTTCGATCGAACTGCGCAGGCGTTCCTGGGTCGACAGCAGGGTCGGCGCCTTGCGGATGCGTTTGATCAGGGCGACCGTGTCGTCATATTCGAAGCGTATCTTGTCGAAGATGCGCTTGGCCTCTTCCGGTTCCTTGGCCAGCCCGACATAGAGCGCGGCGATGTCCATATCGGCCTTGGCCAGGGCCATTTCCATATTGGCCAAAAAGACGTCGAAAAAGTCCCAGCCGACCATCTCCTGTAGCACTTCATCGGCGATGCCGACCTCGCGCACCGCCGCCGCAAAGCCGTACCAGCCCGGCAGGACAAAGCGCGATTGCGACCACGAAAACACCCACGGAATCGCCCGCAGGTCCTCGATCTTACCCGAAGCCGTACGCGAAGCCGGCCGCGAACCGATCTTGAGGTCGGAGATTTCCGAAATCGGCGTCACCGAGCGGAAAAAGGCCAGGAAATGCGGATCGTCATAGACCAGGCCGCGATAGGCGGCGAACGACGCGTCGCAGACCTTATCCATCAGGGGCGCGAACTTTTCTTCCAGTTTGGCGTCGTCCGAAGGCTTTAGGTCCTTTTGCTTCGGTGCCGTCGCCAGGTAGGTTGCGGCCGCGAAGCTGTCGAGCGTCTTATGCGCCGTCGTCACATTGCCGAACTTGCGCGCGATCATCTCGCCCTGTTCCGTCACGCGAATCTGGCCGCCGACCGTGCCTTCCGGCTGGGCCAGGATGGCGTTGAAGGCCGGTCCACCACCGCGGCCGACGGAACCGCCACGACCATGGAACAGGCGAAGCTGGACCTTGGCCTTGTCGCAGACCGCCTTGACCGCCTTGGAACCCTTATGCAGGTGCCAGCGCGACGCCGTATAGCCGCCATCCTTGTTCGAGTCGGAATAGCCCAGCATCACTTCCTGGATGGCCGGCCGGCCCATCAGCGAGCGCACGGCGAAATTGCCCAGCCACTTCTTCATGATCTCGGGCGCCGCTTCCAGGTCGCCAATGGTTTCGAACAGCGGCGAGATCTTGATCATGGTGTGCGGCTGGGTCCCGCCGCGCACCAGGCCGGCCTGTTTCAGTAGGACCAGGGGCTCCAGGATATCGGAGACCGACGCCGCCTTCGAGATGATATAGGCACCGAACGCCTCTGGTCCGAAGGCCTTGATCAGTTGCGCCGCCGCGTCAACGATACGCAGTTCCTTGCGCGTCTCGTCGGAATATTTGGCGAATTCCCAACGTAGCATACGATCGGTCGTCAGTTCGGCGAACAGCAGCGAACAACGCTCGCTTTCCGACATGCCGAGATAGTCAACCAATTCCGACGACTGGGTGTAAAGTTCGGCGATGACGCGCTCGTGCACGTCGGAATTTTGCCGCAGATCCAGCGCCATCAGATGGAAGCCGCACGACCGGGCGATGCGGATCAGGGTTTTCAGCGTTCGCCCGATCATCCGGCGGCCACCATGACCGGTCAGGCTGTCGCGTATAATTCGCAGTTCGCGGGCAAAGGCGTCGCAGGTCTCGTAGGGCGGTGCGGCGGAAGCTCCGTTGACGACCGCCTCGCCCAGGGTTTTGGCACGCGTATGGGCCAGGCGCAGCTTGATGTGCGACAGGGCGCGACGGTAGGGCTCGTCGATACGGTGGATGTCGGTGCTCAGCGACTTGCGCGCCAGATCGTTCAGCGCCTCGGTCACCTCGGTCACCTCGTCGGAAACGGTCAGTTCGGTGTCGAGCTTGTCCAGTTGCTGGGCGTAGAAGGCAAAGGCGACCTTGGCCTGTTCCTTGAAGGCGTAGTTGAGCGTGACATCGTCGACATGCGGGTGACCGTCGCGGTCGCCGCCGATCCACGACCCCAGCTTCAAGATATTGGGCAGGGCGCCGTCGTGGGGAATGTCGCGGCCCCATTCGTTGTACAGCGTCACCAGGGCGGGCAGGATCGAACGCTTAACCACGCCCAGAAGGTTGTTGATCTCGTCCTGGACGGTGATCCGTTCCGGCCGGTTGAGGCGGGTCCCCCACAGCAGCGACACGGCGCGGTACAGGTCGTCCTCTATCTGGGCGCGCTCGGACGGATTGGTCACCTTCTCATATTGCTGCAGCAGGGTGGCGATCTCGTATTCGCGTTCGACCACGCTGGCCCGGCGCATTTCGGTCGGGTGGGCGGTAAAGACGGGAGAGGCCAGCAGGCCCTTGAGCACGCCTTCGATCTCGGCGTCGGCCAGGCCTTCCTGGACGGTCGAACGCACGGCATTGGCCAGGCTGATCGGCTGGATAGAGCCGTCGAAGCTTTTGAAGGTATCGATCTGGCCCAGTTGCGATACGTCTTCGGTGATCACCTGCAAAGCCGACTGGCAGGTCAGGATGCGTGCGGCATGGGCGGCATCGGATTCGCTCAAGGTCGAGAAATCGAAATCCGCGTGCGTCAGAGCTTCGATCTTGTCGAGAACAGCGCCACGCCCTTGGTCCGTAACGGCTTCATTGAGATAGCCTTCCAGCATGGCGGCGTTCTGGCGGACGTGGTCGATCACGGTATCGGTCATGGCTGATAAGCCTTCAAAAAGTTGCACTGCCCCGCGTCCGTGATGTGGCTGGTCCGGACGAATTTTTTATAATCGGCAAGCTTAGCGTGATTTTGCTGCAGCGCAAGAAAGCAAATTGACTCTTCAAAAATTGTTAGCGTTATCAATAAATAATTCAATAGCTTACGATGACAATTATTGTTGTAGCAGATGCAACAAATTGGCGCGCAAATGGGCCGACGGCGGCTATCAGACCAGTTCGCCCACCGCCAGGGCTTCACAGATCGATTTCGTCCTGTCATCGACCGGAAAGGCGCAGTCGATGCGCAGATCGTCGAGCGTGACGCTGAGCGGCGCGGCAAAGGTGGTAATGGTCTCGAAGAAGCGCAGTGGGCCGGCGGGGCTTCGGAAATCGATCGTCAGTACCGGTTTTGCATCGCTGCCAAAGTTCGGATGGCGCCATTCGCGCGGTACGTCGGGATAGGTCAGCACCTCTTCCAGAAGCGCCCGTGCCGTCAGGTTGCCGGGTGCGGCGGCCAGTTCATCCTGCAGCCGGCGCAGGAACCAGGCCGCGACCTCGTCCCAGTTGGCGATAATGGGACGCAGGTCCTCCGGATCGAACACCTGGCGCAGCAGGTTGGCGTGTTTGGGCGGGCGGCCCTGGTTGATGAAGCCACCAACACGCGCCGCGCTTTCATTGGTGTCGAGCACATCGAACTGGCGATTGAGCAGAAAGGCCGGATAGGGATTCTGATGCTTGAGGATCAGCGCGACGGCGTCATGCATGCGGAGCAGTTCCGGAGAGGTCAGGTCGCTCTCCTGATGCTGGGGCGCGTAACCCGCCGCCAGCAGCAGTGCATTGCGTTCGCGCAGCGAGACGCTGAGCGCGTCGGCAAAACGGCCCACGGCCTCACGCGACGGCTGCGCCTTCCCCTTTTCGACAAAGCCCAGGTGGCGTGCCGACATGCCGCATTCCAGCGCCATGTCGAACTGGCTCATGCGCCGAATGGCGCGCCATTCGCGCAGCAGGAGGCCGATGGGCGGATAGTCTTCGCTGGCGGCTGGTGACGTCACGTGGCGGCTCTTTCGGTGAAGGGGAGCAGAATGGCTGACTTAGCACTGAACGCAACGACCTGCGAGGTAGTTGAACTGCGCTTGTCGGAATGCGATCTGAATGGATCGATCATGGGAGAGACGTGACATGAAAATCATCGCTATGTGTGCAACCCTGTTGTGTGCGGTTCCCGCAGCGGCCGGTGCGCAGACAATCGATCCACAACACCAGGCGCTCGCGTCATTGGCCGGCACATGGACCGTCAAGCAGTCGCTGTGGCTCGGCGACGCTCAGTCCCCAAAGATCGACACAGGCACCGCCGATTTTGCCGTCGTGCTGAAGCGGCAGCTGCGGCAGTCGTTGCATATCGCTGATGGCACGGACTTTGAAGGCCTGGGCTATATCGGTTACGATAATGGTTCGGCGCAGTATTTCACCACCTGGATGGACGTCAATTTTCCGGGCATAGTGGTGGCCTACGGCGCCTATGACGACGCCTCGAAGACCTATGTTTTCCGCGGCACCATGGCGGCATCGACGCCGGGCGAAGCCGGCATTCCGGTCAGGGAGGTGATGACCGTCACCGACGCGCGCCACTTCCGCTACGACTATTATGAAACGCGTGGCGGAAAAGAGTCGCTGACCGTCCGGCTCGACTATACGCGTAGCGAATAGCCGCAAAGAGCTCGGTGCCAAATCTTAACGCTTCGAGTGTAAGCTTAGTCATTCAAGACAGCTTAAGAGACTGTTTTGAAAATTCGTAAGGCTGAGGCGAAAAGGGCTGGTTTCGAGAACCGGAGCGGAGCGTACTCAAGTACGTGAGCACCGGAAGCGCAGAAAACGGCCCTTTGCAGACCAGCCTGGCGGATTTGCAAACAGTCTCTAAGAAAATAAGCGAGGATGCCATGGCCAAAGCGACCCTTCACCGCCACCAGCGCGTTTTTGTCGAGCCTGTCGGCACCTGGGCGGTGATCGACAAGGTCAATCCGGTCTGGGTCAAGGGCTTCGATGAGCCCGTCAAGGTGACCTATGACTGCGGCCTGGGACGCGACTTCGCCGCCGATGAACTGATCCCTGAAAGCGAGGCCGAGGCCAAGGACAGCGATCTGGGCAACTGGCGGCTGATGCGCGCGCGCAACAAGTGGCAGAGCCCGGACGAAAGCCGCAACCATCCCTTTCCCGGCACCTATCCGATCGTCGTCACCGACATCAACGACTGGGGCGGCTGGCGCGTGCCCGGCGCCGAATATGAGCGCGACCCGGCCCTGATCGAGATGCAGGCCCGCCTGATCGCCGCGGCCCCGCGCCTGCTGAAACTGGCCAAGGATCTGCGCGAATATGCCCGCGATAACGGCGCCGATATCGACGACGACCTGATGAAACTGGCCAAGCGCGCCGAACAACTGCGCAAGGCGGTCGAAACCGACGTCGAGGCCGCTACGCGCGATTAATACCAACCTGCACAGATACTGACCCACAAGGTGCAGGTTGGTATTCGCATTTTTTCAGCTCAAACGCCGCATGGCTCCTCGCATAAGCTCGGGCGGGCGGTCGCCCTTGCCAAGCGCGATGAGTCAGTGTCATCGCAGCTTGGAGCCGCTGTCAACGCTTTGGTGGCGCTTCGACGCCGGAAAAAGCCAGCACCTGATCCGGCAGCCGTGCGCCTTGAACCTGAATGGCCGCGACGGCGGCGTTCAATTCGGCTATTTCGGACGGCGTGAAACGCACCGAAGCCGCACCGGTATTTTCTAGCATATGCGCCATCTGGGTGGTGCCTGGAATAGGCACGATCCATGGCCGTTGCGCCAATAACCAGGCCAGGGCGATCTGAGCTGGTGTCGCCTGCTTGCGTTCGGCCCAGGCTTTCACAAGCGCGACCAGACCGAGGTTGTGCGAAAGGTTTTCGGGCGCGAATCTTCCCTCAACCTTGCGAATATCGCCGTCGGCGAAGCGCGTATTGGCGTCGATAGCGCCGGTGAGAAAGCCTACCCCCAAGGGGCTCCACGGCACGAATCCGATGCCCAGTTCCTCGCACAGGGAAAGGACGACATCCTCCGGTCCGCGCCACAGCATCGAATATTCGTTTTGTACGGCCGTGACGGGCTGTTCGGCATGGGCCCGCCGCAGCGTATTTGGCCCCATTTCACACAGTCCCCAGTGCAGAACCTTGCCTTCCTTCATCAGGTCACCAACCATGCCGGCAACGTCTTCAATCGGCACCTGCGGATCGACACGGTGCTGGTAGAGCAGGTCGATACGGTCGGTCCGCAGGCGCTTCAGCATCCCCTCCACGGCCAACCGGATATGGGCAGGTTGGCTGTTGAGACCTGGCCTCCGTTCGCCGGTTTCGAGATCGATATTCCAGCCGAACTTCGAGGTGATCGCCACCTTGTCGCGGAACGGCTGAACGCCCTCTCCGAGGATCCGTTCAACCTCATGCGGACCATAGGCCTCCGCCGCGTCGAAAAAGGTGACGCCATGATCGAAAGCTGTGCGAATGATGGTGAGCATCTCGGGCCGGTTCGGAATCGTCGTCTGATAGGTACGGCTCATATTCTGGACGCCGATGCCAACCGACGACACCTCCAGCCTGCCCAGCCGGCGCCGGGTGTCGGCCGTGAGCACGGGTTGCGACGCGGAGCCGGTACCGGCTGGTTTATTGGCGCCTTCCGCAGCCGTTGCGGTTCCCGCGGCCAGTAGAGGCGTGGCAGCAGCAATGGCGGCGCCGGAAAACAGCATCTGCCTGCGATCGAACGATTTCGGTTGTTCAGTTTTCGGTGAGGGGCGGGACATGGGCGTAGCCTTCCATCAGATAAGCGTTTTCAGATGTCGAGCTTGCGCTCGCTCATCCATTTGACGATTTCGGGGTCACGGTGGGAGAAGAAGCTGCTGGTCCTGGTGTCCAGAGTTGCGATGCGCGCCATGTCCGACTCGTCGAGCCGAAAGTCGAAAACGGCCAGGTTTTCGGCCATGCGTTCCTTGCGAACGGACTTAGCCAGCGCCACGATCCCGCGCTGAACCAGCCAGCGCAGGACAACCTGCCCCACGGACTTTGCGTGCTTTGCGGCGATTTCGAGCAGCAAGGCGTTCTGGAAAAGGCCGTTGCGGCCCTCGGCAAACGGCGCCCAGGCCTGGGCCTGGACCCCGATCGACGTCATGAAGTCCACACTATCGGTTTGCTGCTGAAACGGATTGACCTCGACCTGGTTGACGGCAGGCGCCACCTCATTGAACGCCTTGATGTCCATCAAGCGATCGGGATGGAAGTTGCTCACGCCGATGGCGCGCAGCTTGCCGGCTTTATAAGCCTCCTCCATGGCACGCCAAGAACCGTGCACATCGCTGAACGGCTGGTGGATCAGATACATGTCCAGGTAATCGAGTTGCAGGCGCCGCAGCGACTCATCGATGGCTCGCCGGGTCTTGTCGTAACCGGCATCCTGAATCCATAGCTTGGTCGTGACGAACAGCTCGCCCCGCGCGATACCGCTATTGCGAATACCGCTGCCCACCGCCCCCTCATTGAGATACGAAGCCGCCGTATCGATCAGGCGATAGCCGGTTTCGATCGCATCGATGACGCAGCGCTCACAGTCTTTCGCATCGGCAATCTGAAACACCCCGAAGCCCAGGGCCGGCATGGTCAGGCCGTTGTTCAGGGTTACAATTTGCATCGTCATGCACCTTTCGGAAATATGGCATCGGTGGAATTTATCCCATGCAGACCCATTCGATTAGATGCTATAATCCACATGCCTTTATAAGAAGAGCTAATGAATGTTGCCGCCCAGTTTCGATAGCCTGGCCGCTTTTGCCCTTGTGGCCAAGGAACGGAGTTTCACGCGCGCGGCGGCAAGATTGGGCGTGTCCCAGTCGGCCCTGAGCCAGACAATACGTGGGCTGGAAGAACGTCTGGGCCTGAGATTGCTGACCCGGACGACGCGCAGCGTCTCTCCGACTGAGGCCGGCGAACGTCTGCTGAAAACGCTCGCCCCCAGGTTTGACGAGATCGAAAGCGAACTGGCGGCGCTGACCGCGCTGCGGGAGCGGCCTGCAGGAACCATAAGGATCACCGCCGGCGAACATGCGGCTGTGTCCGTCCTGGAACCTGCACTCAAGACCTTCCTGGAGGCGCACCCGGACATAACTGTCGAAATCATAGTCGACTATGGTTTGACCGACATTGTCGCCGAGCGGTTCGATGCCGGGGTCAGACTCGGCGAGCAGGTCGCCAAGGATATGATTGCCGTGCGGATCGGGCCCGATATGCGCATGGCCGTGGTCGGCTCCCCGTCCTATTTCGCGGATCGGTCGGTACCGGACACGCCCCATGACCTGACAGCGCACAACTGCATCAACATGCGCTTTCCAACCCATGGCGGCCTGTTTCCCTGGGAGTTCGAGAAGGATGGCCGGGAACTGCATGTCCGGGTCGAAGGGCAACTGGTGTATAATAACCTGACGCTAAGACTGAGTTCGGCGCTGGACGGACTTGGCCTGGCCTATGTTCCGGAGGATCAGGTGCTGCGGTACATGGAACGCGGCCAATTGATCCGCGTCCTGGAAAGCTGGTGCGCGCCATTTGCCGGTTACCACCTGTATTATCCGAGCCGGCGGCAGTCCTCACCGGCCCTTTCAGCCCTCGTGGCGGCGCTGCGTTACAGGACGCCGTGAGCTAAGCCGCAATTAAAGACATCGCCGCCCCTTACGTTACGCCCCCTGAGACGCCATATAAGAAAAAGCTATAGCTGTCCTGCCTCGCAGGAGCCTTGGCCCACCCCGGAAAGGGGCCAATATGACGCTCAGAGCGCCACTCCACCAATTTAAGTTTTCCCGCGGGCTGTTACTGGCCCGCCTGCGCATGGATCGGCTGGCCGAAGAGACCAGCGAAAATGAGGGTATGCGTGAACATCTTGCCAAATCCAGTGATCCTATCTGTTGGGAGAAAGGCCGGATCGAACGCTGCGGCGGTGCCTGGCACTATATCGCGGCCGACGAAACCGGTCCTGGCTGGGCGACGGTTCGACAGGGCGGAGGCAACACGTGATGAAACTCAGGAACCTGTCGCGCATCGCCCTTTGGGACGACCTGTGGCCGACCTTTGGCGAACAGGGTCTGGCGCAGGAAAACATTCCCGTTCGGTTTAAAATCCGCCAGGACGGCGACCTGTGGGAAGTCACGCGCGATGGCCGCCCGTCCGGCGGCTATATTTCGCACGCCGGCGCCCTCGCCGCCGCCCGGATCGCCATTCAGGGTGTGTTTCGCAGCGGCGGGGCAGCCGAATTGCGTGGCACCCGGGACCTTGGCCAGAATATTGGATAAGTCATGAGTTTTCGCCTGTATGAAAGTGCCTGGGTCCAGCTTGACGGCGTCGACCAGCCGTTTCAGGTCCATAAGGACCCCGCCAACCCGGCCGCCTTCAATGTCGGCGGCCATCAGTACGATATCGACGCACGGCCGCTGACCCGGACGTCGGACGCGCCGCGCATCGCCTCCATCCTCAGCATCCAGGCGGCGCGCGAGGCCGGGCTGCGCAGCAATTACGGCGAAGGCGCCGACGCCGCCCGCCGACCGGCAAGATAGCACCAGATCATTTTCACGACACTAAGCCGGCAACTGCAATCGCATATTGCCTTCATGATGCGACGCCCCATATGGTCCGATAACCCATAGACCGGACCTTTTTCATGCGCACCGATACCCCACAGACCATTCGCCTCGCCGACTACAAGCGTCCGGACTTTGCCATCCCTTCGACCGAACTGACCTTCGACCTGGCGCCCGCCGCCACGCGGGTCAGGGCGCGTCTCACCCTGGAACGCCAGGGCGCGGCCGATGCGCCCCTCGTCCTGATGGGCGAGCGCCTGAAACTGATCAGCATCACAATCGACGGTCAACCGGTCACCGACTACAGCCTGGGCGACGAAACCCTGACGATCAAAAGCGTGCCCGATCGCTTTGTCCTTGAGACCGAGGCCGAGATCAATCCGTCGGACAACAAGACGCTGGAAGGCCTCTATATGTCGTCGGGCCGTTACTGCACCCAGTGCGAGGCGGAAGGCTTCCGCAAGATCACCTGGTATCTCGATCGCCCCGATGCGATGAGCAAGTTCCGCGTCCGCATCGAAGCCCCGAAGGCCGGCTTCCCCTGGCTGCTGTCTAACGGCAATCTGGTCGAGCAAGGTGATCTCGACAACGACAGGCACTTTGCCCAGTGGGAAGATCCCTTTCTCAAGCCTTGCTACCTCTTCGCCCTTGTGGCTGGCGATCTCGACGTCCTCGAAGACAGTTTCACCACCATGTCCGGTCGCGATGTCGCCCTGAAAATCTACGTCGATACCGGCATGCGCGACCGCGCCGCCTACGCCATGGACGCGCTGAAACGCTCGATGAAGTGGGACGAAGAGGCCTATGGCCGCGAATATGATCTCGACCTGTTCATGATCGTCGCCGTGCGCGATTTCAACTTCGGTGCCATGGAAAACAAGGGGCTGAACATCTTCAACGCGTCGTTGTTGCTGGCCGACGCAACCACCGCCACGGACCTCGACTACGAACGCATCGAAAGCGTCGTCGCCCACGAATATTTCCACAACTGGTCGGGCAACCGCGTTACCTGCCGCGACTGGTTCCAGCTCTGCCTGAAGGAAGGCCTGACCGTCTTCCGTGACCAGGGTTTCTCAGCCGACCAGCGTGGTCATGCGGTCGCACGCATCAAGGATGTCAGGGCGTTAAGGGCCAGGCAATTTCCGGAAGATTCAGGCCCCCTCGCCCACCCGGCGCGGCCGTCCTCCTATGCCAAGATCGACAATTTCTACACTGCCACCGTCTATGAAAAGGGCGCCGAGATCGTCGGCATGCTGAAGACCTTGACCGGTCCCGACACCTACCGCAAGGCGCTGGACCATTATTTCGCCGCCAATGACGGCACGGCTGCGACGCTGGAAGACTTCGTCGCCAGCTTTGCTGCGGTCACGGGTGAAGATTTTTCCGGCATGCTCGATTGGTACACCCAGGCCGGTACGCCGCATCTGAGCCTGACGCCCGCCTACGACGCGACGGCGCAAACCCTTACCTTGCGCCTGCGCCAGGAAACCCAACCGACGCCGGGCCAGACTAACAAGAAGGTCCTGCCCATTCCCATTCGCCTTGGTCTGCTCGACGAACAGGGCAAGGTCCTGACCTTTAACGACGGCATAACGGATACGCTGATCGTCCTGCGTGAGGCGAGCCAGGATGTGGTGCTGACCAACGTCGCGTCACGACCGGTCATCTCCGCCCTGCGTCATTTCTCGGCGCCCGTCGTCCTGCGCGTAGACGAACCCACAAGCCACGCCTTTGCCCGCCTGCGCGGCGACAGCGATCCCTTCAACCGCTGGGAAGCCGCCCAGGGCCTGGCGCGCGATATCCTGTTGCAGGCAGCGCCAACTGCGGATGTGATCAACGCCTTTGCCGACGGCATGTCGGCCTGCCTGACCGATGACGCCCTGGAGCCCGCCTTCAAGGCGTTGATGGTCGGCCTGCCCAGCGAAAGCGACCTGGCCCAGTCGGTGAGACCGGTCGACCCCGCTTTTCTCCACGCCAACCGCCGGCGTTTGAAGGCGGCTCTGTCAAGCCGTCTGAAAGCCACGTTGCTGCGTCTCTACACCGCGATCCCGACCCCGGACAGCTTCTCGCCGGACGCCCAGGCGGCCGGCCTGCGTGCCCTGCGCAATGCCCTGCTCGACCTTCTGCTGGCCGGTTGTGCCGAGGCCGCCGATACGGCGGGGCTGGCGGACCTGGCCCAGCAGCATTTTGCCAGGGCGACCAATATGACGGACATGGTCGGCGGCCTTCAGGCGCTGATGCACGTCCAGGGCGCGCCATACCAGGACGCACTCGACGCCTTTTACAAGCGTTTCCGCAACGAACCGCTGGTCATCGACAAATGGTTCAGCCTGCAGGCCACCTGCCCGCACCCGGATACCCTGGCCCGCGTCGAAGCGCTCAGTCGGCATCCCGATTTCGACGCAAAGGTGCCGAATCGCTGGCGCGCCCTGGTCGGCGGTTTCGCTTCCAACCAGAGCGTTTTCCATAATGCTGAAGGCAAAGGCTACGCCTTCCTGGTCGATCAGGTCCTGACGGTCGATGCCTTCAACCCGATGACGGCGGCGCGTATGATCGAGCCCCTGTCGCGCTTTCAAAACTACGCCGCTCCCTATAACGACCTTATGCAGGCGGCGCTCGACGCGATCCTGGCAGCGCCGAACTTGTCGAAGAACGTCGCAGAACTCGCCGGCAAGGCGAGGAACAGCCAGACGGGAGCTGCGGCGCCCCCTTAAGGCCGACGTCTGATCAGAAAAAAGTAAATCCGGGACCTGGGGCGGCCCCAAATCCCGGATTTTCCTCAATTATTTCAAAGATGCGTTAGAAGGTCACCTTGCCGCTCAGCTTCCAGAACCGACCCAGCATACCCGTGGCGGTAAACGCCGGGTTATACAGGGCCAGGCCATAGGTGCCCGACGGATCGTAGGGCGCCTTCGCGTCGAACACATTGGTGACGTCCAGCATCAGCGTGTAGTGGCTGTTGACCCGATAGGTGGTGTTCAGGTCGACATTGGTGAAGCCCTCAACCTCGCACTTCACCGGCGTGGCGCCGTCGCGGTAGAAGGCGACCGTCTGGTTATCGGCGCATTCGCCGTAATAGTCGTCGCCATTGTCGGTCGCCAGCGACTTGTAACCGCTGGTGTAGTAGGCCGTTGCCGTCACCGACAGCGGACCGTAATCCACCGTGTTCTGCCAGTTGCCCTTCAGCTTGGGCGTGCCCGAACCGGACGTGATCTGGTTATTGCCCAGCGTGCCGTCGTAACGCTGGCGCGTGCCGTCCGGATAGGTCTGGCTGTAATACTGGATATAGCTGGCATCCAGCGAGGTGGTCCACTTGACCGGCCCGAAGACGAACCGCCCGGTCACCGAGGCGTCGACCCCGGCAATGTCCTGGGCGGCCAGGTTGATCAGGTTGTATTGGACGAAAGCCGGCACCGGCAGGGTGTTGGGCAGCAGCGGGTCCGGGGCGCCCGGAACCACAGTGAAGCCCGCCGGGATCGGCTGGCCGGCGAAATAGGCTTCGATCGCCCTGGATGGATCGTCGCCGGCAATGATGTCGTCCTTGTGGATGTTGAAATAGTCGAAGGTAACGCCCAGCCATTTGGTCGGCTGCCACACCACGCCCAGCGAGGTGTTTTCCGACGTCTCCGGCCTCAGGTTGGGGTCCGAGGTCGTGGTCAGGCCCAGCGAGAAGCCCTGGCCGTAGCCCGGCGTACCTGAGGCATTGTGCAACTGGCGGAAGGCCAGCGGCGCGTTCTGGGCGACGAAGCCGGTCGTCGGTGCGCCGAAGTTCTCGGCGATCGACGGGGCGCGGAAGCCTTTGGAGAACGAGCCGCGCAGCCGCAGTTGATCCAGCAGCTTGTAGCTGGTGGCGATCTTCGGCGAGAAGTTGGCGAAACCGGTCGAATAACTGTCGAAACGGCCGCTGAAATTGACGTCCAGCTTCGGCGTGAACGGCGCATCCAGTTCGAAGAAGGCCGAGGTGACGTGGCGGAAGCCGACGGCGCCGAACGGGTTGATCGCGCTGTCGTAGCGGTCGAACGGATTGGCGCCGACCAGGTCGGGATTGCCGCTCGGGTTATTGACTCTTTCATAGCGCAGGGCGACGCCGACACCCAGTTGCAGTGCACCGCCGTCCAGCTCCATCAGGCTCTTCGACGCACTGGCCTGGCCCATGACCAGTTCTGACTCGGCCCGTTGCAGGCTGGGCGGCGAGACATAGTCGCGCACCGCCTGGCTGTTCTGGCTGGGGTCTAGGAAGTTGTACGAACCATCCTTAATCACGTCCAGCACGTGCTGGAGGTTGGGCGAACCGTACTTGTCGTAGTTCAGTTTGGACTTCATGGCGGTGAAGTCGAGATTGAAGTCCCAGCCGTCGGCCGTGCCGCTGAGGCCCGCCGCGAAGCGCACGGTGTCCGAACGCGTCTGGGTATAGTTGGGCAGGTCGGCCCAACGGTACTGTATGCGGGCGACATTGCCGGCAGCCGCAAACGGGTTGTTGGGATTGAGCACGCCGTTGGTCGAGTTACAGGCGCCGACCGTGGTGCGCGGGCAGATATAGACAGGTAACGGGACATTGGTCAGGTTGACCGAGGTCCGCGCCACACCCGGCGTGGTCACGCCCTGAATGGTCCGCGGGCCGCTGCGCCCGGTGAATAAGGTGGCGTTCTCATACAGATTGATGGCGACATAGCCTTCCAGTGTATCGCTGAACCGCTTGGTCAGGCGGGCCGAAACGCTCTTGCGCGTGTCTTCCGGCTGGACGGTGTTGTAGTCGTGGGTCAGGTCCTGCTGGCACACCTGGGTACCGGCGGATATGCCCGAAACCGCCACCGGCAGGTTGGCCGCCGTGATGGTATAGGGGGTGAGGTCGCCGCAGCCGCGCGTCGGGTTCAGCAGCTGCCAGTTGCCCTGGGCCGTGGTATTGGTGGCGTTGTACGGACGGACCATCGCTACGGTATTGGCGACGATGCCGGTATAGCGGCCGTCGAACTGGACGCCGTTGGTGATGCCGTTGGTGCGGCAGGTCCGCCCTTGCGCGTCGACGGCGCCGGGGACGGCCGGGCCGCCGACCTGGGCGCAATACGAGCTCTGATCGGCTGTATTGTACGGGAAGCGGGCGTCGCGGGCCATCAGGGCGTCGTTCTTCTGGTATTCGCCGCTGATGTAGAAATTATAGCCGTCCGAGTCCAGGTCGCCCTTGCCCCAGGTGGCCGCCAGCGCGCCGACACCGGCCTTGTTGTATTCCGTCGAGCCGACCATGGCCTTGGCGGTAAAGCCCTTGAACTGCTTCTTGGTGATGACATTGACGACGCCGGCGATGGCGTCCGAGCCGTAGGTCGACGACGCGCCGTCCTGCAGGACTTCGACCCGGTCGACAATGGCGTTGGGGATGGTGTTGAGGTCGACGAAATTGCGTGTCGCGTCGTCGGCCAGGGGGTAATAGGCCATGCGCAGGCCATCGACCAGGACCAGGGTCGAGTTGGTGGTCAGGGCGCGCAGCGATATGCCCGACGCCCCGCCGGCGAAGTTGCCGCCGGCGCTCCAGTTATTGTTCATGGCGCCGCCATTATTGCCGGCGACGTTCTGGATGGCGCTTTCGATCGTGGTGACGCCGCGCTTTTCGAGGTCGGCCGAGGTCAGGGTGGTCAGCGGCGAGATCGACTGCAGGTTCTTTTTCTTCAGGATCGACCCAGTGATGACCACCACCGTAGTGTCGTTCACCGGGGCGGCGGCAGGCGCCGCGTCCTGGGCCTGGACCGACGCGGCGCCCAGGCCGGCCAGCATAGTCGTCGCCATCAGGGCGGATGTCTTCAGCGATAATTTCAACGTAACTCTCTCCGTATGTGGGCTGCTGTGCAGTTAGTTTCAAATCTGCCTTGTTTTGCTAACAGGTCCGCATCGGGGCCGAAATTACCTCGCAGGTAATTGCCACAGGCATCAGTGGCCATTTAGTGTCGTTTGTGACGGTATCGATGCCGAAAGGTAATAAATGTGACATAAATGCCAGTATATGAACCGATAGGCTGGCTCCAATACAGTTTGCCATTTTGTCCGGCAAGGCTTCCACTCCGGGTTGCCGCGACCGGATGAAACCGCGGGAAGGTGTTGGCGCGCCTTCCCGCAACCCTTCAAATATTACAAGTTGGTAGTATTTCTACCGACGGCGACATCACGCCACTACGCCCAAAAGGCGAGCCTGCCGCGTCGAAGGCGGCATTTTACATCCACCCCTGGGAGGTTCTGTTGAAACGTTTATACTGGATGATAACTGGCACATTGGTTGCCGGTACTTTGGATATAGTCTATGCTATCGTCATGGCCAGCCTGAAAGGTGTCCGGCCGACCTCGGTCCCTCAGGCCATTGCCGCCGGCATACTGGGCAAGGAGGCCTTTCGCGGAGGCGTGCCGACCATGCTGCTGGGGCTGGGCCTGCACTTTTTCATCATTGCCGTCATGGCTGCGGTCTTCTATCTCGCGGTCCGTCTCTTACCCGTCCTGGCGCGCCATATCGTCGCTGCCGGCCTCGTCTACGGCATCGGCCTGTACATCGTCATGACCTATATCGTCCTCCCCCTGTCGAACTTCACCCAGGGCCACAACCCGCCTGTTCCGCCCGTGCTCAACCTGGCCCTGGCCAAGGCGCTGTTCGCCCACATGATCCTGGTGGGGCTGACCATCGCCCTGGCCACGCGTCAAGCCTTGAAGCAAACCGCGTGAGGTAGGCCCGCGTGTACGGGTCCGTCGGCAGGAAGCTGGTCATTGCGAAGGGCTCGACGCCGGCAATCCCAGGCCCGCCGAAGACGGTGGTGGCGTTTAGGAAACGCAGGTTTCGCGCCACACCGTCGACTTGCAGGACCAGCGGCACGGTCGCGCCGCCGCTACCGCCATGCTGGCTGTCGCCATAGCCGCGAATCTCGTTCAGGATCGGGAGCAGTTCATCGTCATGTTCGATCTGGCCGGCCAGGCGGTCGAGCAGATAGGCCCGCCATTGGGCCAGGTTGACGATGCGCGAAGCCAGGCCGCGCGGATGAAGGTACAGGCGCAGGACATTGACCGGCGGGCGCAACAGGTCGGCATCGACCCCCCCGATTACCGCTGACAAGGCGTCGTTGCGTGCCACCAGGGTCCAGGCGCGGTCGACGGCCAGGGCGGGAAAGGGCTCACTGGCCGCCAGCAAACCTTCGATCGCGCTCATGGCGCCCCCGACCCCCGTCTGGACGATTCCCGTTTGGCCGGCCCCAGCCTGCCCGAAACTTGTTTGCGCCATCACTGTCTGCGCCGGCACATTCAGAACGGGCTGCGGCATTTCCGGCGCCAGCCCGGCGGCCCGCAGCAGTCGGTCGCGGACGTGCGGCGACAGGTTGAGGCCGTTGCTGAGACGCAGGGCAACCTCGCGGCTGGGCCGGGAACGGCCGGTCTCGATAAAACTCAAATGGCGCGCCGAGATGCCGCAGTCCAGCGCCAGGGCCATCTGGCTGAGGCCGCGATGGCGGCGCCAGTCGCGCAGCACATCCCCCAAAATCGTCCCTGAATCCCTGATCCCAGAATTCTTCGTCACTGCACTGTACCCGGCCGTTGCGGCAAGCAAAATAAAGGATTATCCCTATGGGTGGCCCTGTTAAAGGTCCAGGAATTCGAAATCTGATGGAACCACGCCTGCCGATCGCCATCGACTTCTCCGACGTCCCGTCGCGCGGCCTGTCGCACAGTCTCTACGGCACCCTGCGCGGTGCCATTGCCGACGGCCGCCTGGCCGCGGGCCTGCGCCTGCCGTCGACGCGCGAACTGGCGCAAAGCCTGGGCGTGGCGCGCAACACCGTGATCATCGTCTACGACCGGCTGAGCGTCGAAGGCTATATCGAATCCCGGCGCGGCGTCGGCGTCTTCGTCACCCGCCACCTGACCCTCCAGCCCGCCGCCACCCCGCCCACGCCGCAAACACCTGAACGCTCGCCGCATCTCGACCGCCATATCCGGCCCCTGTGGCAGACGGCGGGCTTCTGGCCCGGCCACCGCCTGCCGATCGATTTCGACTTCTACCCCGGCTTCCCCGACACCCACCACTTCCCTATGGACATCTGGCGCAGCCTGTGCGCCCGGGCGGGGCGGGCGTTCAAACCGGGCGAGCGCGCCTATATGGAGGCCCAGGGTCGCGCCGGCCTGCGCGAAGCCATTGCCCGCCACCTGTCGTTTGCCCGCGCGATTGCCTGCGGCCCCGGGGACATACTGGTAACTGCCGGCACCCAGCAGGCCATGGACCTGCTGTCGCGCGTGCTGGTGACGCCGGGCAGGACCACGGTGGCGGTCGAGGAGCCGTGCTATATTGCCGCCCGGCGGACGTTTCAGGTGGCGGGCGCGCGGCTGGTGCATGTCCCGGTCGACGACGAAGGCATGATCGTCGACTTAATCCCCGACGACGTCGATATCATCTCCGTGACGCCTTCGCATCAGTTTCCGCTGGGCTGCGCCATGTCGGCGCGCCGGCGCATGCAGTTGGTGGATTTTGCCCGATCGCACGGCGCCGTCATTCTCGAGGACGATTACCAGGGCGAGTTCCGCTATGCCGGCAAACCGCTGGACGCCCTGCAGACCCTGGACCGCGACCAATCGGTGTTTTACATCGGCACCTTCTCGAAAAGCATGTTTCCGGAGGTGCGGCTGGGCTTTATCGTCATGCCGTCGTGGGCCGCGTCCAGTTTGCTGGCCGCCAAGCAGATCGCCGACCTGGAATGCCAGCAGGTGCCGCAGGACGCCCTGGCGGCGTTTATCTCGGAAGGCCATTTGGCGCGCCATGTCCGCAAGATGCACAAGGTCTATGCCCACAAGCGAGAGATTGTGACGCGCGCCTTGCGCGACCTGTGCGGCGACTGGATCGGCGCGATCAGCCCGGAAGGCGGCATCCACCTGACGGTTGCGTTGAAGCCGGAAATCTCGGGCATGACGGTCCAGATCGAGGGTCCGCGCCAGGGTTTGCGGCTGTGGTCTTTGGGCGGGTTTTACGCCGATCCGAAAACGGCCCGGAACGGCCTGGCCCTGGGGTTCGGTCGCCTGCCGGCCGACCGTCTTGAGCCGGGGATCGTTCGCCTGGCTGCCTTGATGCAGTCCGTGGCGCGATAGGCGAGCCTCTGGGCTAATCGCGAAGCTATGCAAAAAGCTTTGAAAAAGGGTCCTGGCGGCACCTGAATTGTCAAAGAATGTCGCCGAACTGGCCGGGAAAGCACTGAACGGCCAGTACGGGCTAACGTTTGTTAACCAATCCTAGAGCTTTTGCCGATCATACTGATCGGTAAAAATGCTCTAGGTTTTTGTTTTGTCGCACTTCTTATCCGAAAAGTGGCGTCCACTTTGTCGGGAAGTGCTTTGAGCCAAATGCCGCGAAACTGCCAACAATTGCGGGCCATACAAAGGCCTTTGCGCGTAATGATCAGGAGATAACGATTGGCAGGCCTTGAACGAGTCAGGTTCATGGTGGTGGACGACAACGCCCACATGATCAATATCGTCAAGACCATCCTGCGCGGTTTTGGCGCAACGCAGATATTCGAGGCGCGTGACGCCACCGAGGCCTTTCACCGCCTGAAGCACGATTCAATCGACATCGTCATCGCCGACTATCAGATGGAAGTTCTGGACGGAGTCGAGTTCGTCAAACTGGTGCGAAACTCGTCGGACAGCCCGAACCGCTACGTGCCGATTATCATGCTGACCGCTCACTCCGAACGCTCGCGCGTCCTGGCGGCCCGCGACGCCGGCACCAATGAATTTTGCTGCAAGCCGGTCACCGCCCTGGAACTGCATCGCAAGGTTGTCGCCGTCGTCGACTATCCGCGGCCCTATATCAAGACCGGCGGCTATTTCGGCCCCGACCGCCGCCGCAAGATCGACCCAAAATACGCCGGACCGGAACGCCGCGAAGGCTGGAGCGAAGACCACAAGCCACCCATGCATGGCAAAAAGAAAAAGGTCGCCGGCGACCCGTTCGACCCCAATGACACTTCGGCCGGCTAGTTTTTACTGCCTATCAGAGACGAAGGGCGCCTGCCCTGCCAACCTGCGACAGAAGGCGGGCCGGAGATTTGGCGCAATCTTGCAACAGCGCCAAAAACACGCCGCAAAAACGCGCCGTTAGCCAGAACGATTTATTAAACCTTAAGACTCTCGACAATAGCTTAACGAGACGTTTACCCTCACGACAGTAATGCGAATCACGACGGGACATTAGGTGGCGGCAGGGCGTCAAAATCTTCGCAAACCTGCGGTACCCAGCGGTGCGTCTGCGTCCCGGGCCCAATCTCCCGCGTCTGGTGCCTCCGAGTCCGGGGCCTCCCCGTCCAAAAGCTTCAAGCAGGTGCTCAAGGCCTCGGCCATGACCATGGCGACCTACCCCGTGGGCGCCGCCATGCCGTTGTGGATTCGCCTGGGCGCCCTGGGTCTGACCCTGGGCCTCGTGCTGTTCATGGGCTTGTCGACCCTGCAGCTGGGCAACAGCCTGTCGGCCGACAAGGATAGCGAAGGCAAGGTCTTGCTGGCCGCCGCGCAATTGAACGCCGCCCGCGTCGACATGCATGTCAATGCCGTGCGCACGGCACTCGAAGCCGCCGGCAGCGAACTGACGGCGCATCCAGACGAACCCCTGGCCGCCGCCGAAGAGGGGCTGAAACTGTCCCACCGCACGGCTCTCAGCGTCTCGGTCGTGCGCAATGGCGCTATCGTGGCGCGCAGTGGCGAGGATGAAAGCGATCTGGTCCTGCGCGCCGCCCAAAGGGCTTCCCAGGACCTCGCGCACGCCAGTGGCGGTTTGCAGGCACTGGGCTCGCGACTGACCTCGTCTGCCCGCCCCTATCTGGTCTTTGCCACAACCGGCGGCACCCTGGTCGCCCGCCTGGATACCAGCCTGCCCGACGGCGACAAGGCGCTGAATGTCCTGGTCGGCGGTGACGGCACCATCCTCGACGCCTCCGACGAGCACCTGATCGGCCAGGACATCAAGTCGGCGCTTGATGTTTCCTACAGCCAGCTTCGTTCCCGTGCCGACTCGCGCGACCTGATCCAGGGCGCACGCGTCCAGGGCGGCTTTTACAAGATTGCCTCGGCGCCTACCGTCGGCCAGGATTCGAACGACAACATGGTCGCCCTGTCCGCCGTGCCGACCAAGCCCTTCTTCTCACCGTCGGGCAGCCTGATCAAGGGGGTGATCTTCGTCGGTGGGCCATTGCTCATCGGCGCCCTGTTCGGCCTGCTGCTGATCTTCCAGGCGCGCAAGAACCGCGAAGACACGCGCCTGTTCCAGGCCAATGAACAGCGCTACCGGTTGGCGGTGGAAGCGGCACGTTGCGGTATCTGGGACTGGGACCTGGAACAGGACCTGATCTACATGTCCGACGTCACCGGCGTCATGCTGGGCTGGGGCGGCGGCGGCGTCGCCTCGACGGCCGAGGTCCTGAACCGCATTGCGCCGGACCAACGCGCCGAGGTGCTGAAGGCGCTCGACACGGCGCGCTTCAAGGGCGCCTTCGACGTTTCCTTCCGTGTCCCCAGTGCCACCGGACAGTCGATCTGGATCGACATGCGCGGTCAGTCGGTGGGGGCGAAAACCCCTCTGGGTTTCATGCGCCTCAGCGGTGTGGCCCTTGACGTCAGCGAGGAGCGCATCGCCCAGTTGCGGGCGCAACGCGCCGAGGCCCGCCTGCTCGACGCCATCAATTCGGTCTCCGACGCCTTTGTCCTGTGGGATCGCCGCCACCGCCTGCTGATGTGGAACACGACATTCGGCGCCACCTTCAGCATCGACGAACGCTTCCTGCGCGTCGGCACGCCGCGCGAACTGATCGACCAGGTGATGCAGATCGCCATCCGCCGCCAGCAGCCGGCGCCGGATGCGCGCAACGGCGTCATCGAGGCCGAGTTGAACAACGGCCGCTGGATCCAGATCTCGGAAAGCCGTACGGCGGAAGGCGGCCGCGTCCTGACCTGCGCCGACATTACGGCCGTCAAGGTCCAGGAGGAGTTCCGCCGCAAGAACGAGGAAGATCTTCAGGCCCTGGTCGAGAAGCTGGAACAGAGCCGCCAGCAGCAGATGGTCCTGGCGCGCAAGTACGAGATGGCCAAGATCCGCGCCGAGGCCGCCAACCATGCCAAGAGCGAATTCCTTGCCAATATGAGCCATGAGTTGCGCACGCCGCTCAACGCGATCAACGGCTTCTCGGAAATCATGGCATCGGAAATGTTCGGGCCGCTGGGCCACCCGCGCTACAAGGAATATTCCGGCGATATCCTGAGCTCGGGCCAGCATCTGTTGTCCCTGATCAACGACATACTCGACATGTCGAAGATCGAGGCTGGCAAGATGAGCCTGCGCTTCGAACCGGTTGTCCTCGACGAGGTCGTTGAGGACACAGTGCGCCTGGTACGCCAGCGGGCTGAAAAGGCCGGGCTGAAAATCCGCGTCCACCTGCCGCAATTGCCCGAGATCGAGGCCGATTTCCGCGCCCTGAAACAGATACTGCTCAACCTGCTGACCAATGCGATCAAGTTTACGCCGCAGAATGGCACGGTGACGGTGTCGGCGGCGATGACCGAGGACAATATCCATATCGCAGTCGCCGATACCGGCATCGGCATCGCACAGCGCGATCTGGAACGCCTGGCGCGCCCGTTCGAGCAGATCGAGAATCAGTTCTCCAAGACCAAGGAAGGTACGGGCCTCGGCCTGGCCCTGACCAAGTCGCTGGTCGAGATGCACCACGGCCACATGGATATCGACAGCGTCGAAGGCAGCGGCACGACGGTCAATGTCATCCTGCCGATTCGGCAGTCGGTCCAACAGCCGGACCATCACGCGGACGCAGCCGTGGATACCGACGAAATCCGCCCGGACTCGGCCGCGGCCTGAACACGACCGTGATGTGCTTCGGAGGCGTCACCCCCCGTCTGAGCCGGACGTGGCGCCATTCGGTCATGATTCCGGAAGTCAGAGAGGCAAACGGTTCACTTCAGATGCGCGATCCAGGACCAAGCGGGTTTGGATTTTAGTGAGAATGACTTGCATTAGACTCTGGGTCATGCTAATTGAGAGGCATTCGCACCAATATGTAGGCCTTTTCGTGTACATCTGTAACTGCAACGCCATCCGTGAGCGCGACGCCCGCCTCGCCATTTCCTCAGGCGCTTCTACCCCCAGGCAGGTCTTCGACCACGCCGGCTGCCGTCCTCAATGCGCCAAGTGCGTTTGCGAAATCCGCGAAATGATTGACGAGGCCAATACGGCGCTCAGCATGGCGGCGGAATAAAACGCATTCGCAGGCCGCGATTCAATCTCATTTTCATTCGCATAAGTTTTTGTTTTAATGTGTAAAAATCGCTTCACACGGTGAAGTGACGGGATTATGGTGCGGCGCAAATCATCTCTGGAGATTGCGCCATGAAGGGTCAGCCCGAAGTTATCAAACTGCTCAACCGGGTGCTCACCAATGAGCTGACGGCAGTTAATCAATATTTCCTGCACGCGCGCATGATCGAGAACTGGGGCCTGCATCACCTGGGCCGCATCGTCTACAAGGAATCGATCGAGGAGATGAAGCACGCCGACCTGCTGATCAAGCGGGTCCTGTTCCTCGACGGCCTGCCCAATCTTCAGGACCTGCACAAGCTGCGCATCGGTGAAACCATTACCGAGTGTCTGCAGGCAGATCTGGGCGTCGAGACGGGCGGGCACGCCACTCTGGTCGACGGTGTCAAATATTGCGATGACCACAAGGACTATGTCAGTCGCGAACTGCTGCGCCGAATCCTCGAAGATACCGAGCACCATATCGATTTTCTGGAAACACAGCTCGGCCTGATCAAGCTGATGGGCGAGGCCAATTACATCCAAAGCGCGATGAAGGAAATCGAAGGCGAGGGCTGAGCGGGCGGCCAGAAATATTCTCTTCCGCAAATTAATACTTAATGTTCTTTGACCTTTTGCCACGAAGCACATAATTTGCACCGTGACCGGACGAGATCGCCGGATCTGATCTGGTGTGTGTGGAATTTATTTTGGCTGTCATCGATCGCAGAGGCATGATGGGCGCGGGGCTCGCGCTGGGAAGCAGCACGCTGCTTACCGGATTGACGGGTTGCGGCCGGCGTCAGCGGGACGAAAACCAGATCATTGCCGACGGTACCGAAGGCGATGAGGTTGTCGATCCCAAGCTGGCCCGTCAGGACGGCACGGCGGAATGGGCGGTTAGCGGAGGCTGGCGCAACAGCGTTGACAAATCGCGCGACCGATACCGCCATCCCCTGGGGCTGCTCAAATTCTTCGAGATTCGGCCGAAGCAGACCGTGATCGATATGTGGCCGGGTGCCACAGGCTATATGACCGAGGTGCTGGCGCCGTACCTGACGCATGGCAAGGGCCATTATGTCGCGGCGCTGTTCGGCGGGCCGCAGGGCGCCCAGCTTCAGGCCAATCAGAAATACCAGGAACATTTTTCGAGTAACAAGAAGCTGTATGGCGCGGTCGCCTACAGTGTTTTCGGCCCCGACAGCGGCCCTCTGGTACCGGCCGGGTCGGCGGACTGCGTGCTGATGCTGCTGGTCATCCAGGAGTGGATGGCGCGTGGAATCGCCGAGAAGGCCTTTACCGACGCCTTTGCCGCCCTGAAGCCCGGCGGTGTGCTGGGCGTCGAGCAGCACCGCGCCGATATCGGCAGCGCCCAGGACCCGGCAGCGGCCAACGGCTATGTCCAGGAGCCCTTTGTCAAGCAACTGGCGGCCGAGGTCGGGTTTCAATTTGTCCAGGGCAGCGAGATCAATGCCAATCCGAAGGATGACAAGGATCATCCTTTCGGAGTATGGACATTACCGCCGTACCGGCAGACCGCCAAACGCGGCGATGCGCCCAATCCGGAGTTTGACGGCGCCTTGTATGAGTCCATAGGGGAGAGCGATCGCATGACCTTGAAATTCAGGAAGCCGCAATGAGCCGAATTGCCGCCCTGTCTGCCAATGCACCCTTGATGTCGATCCCGGAGTCGCGCGTGCCCGAAGGCGGGTCGGGTGAATGGTTTCGTGGCGCCGGTGGCCTGCGCCTGCGCCTGGGTTTCTGGGAGCCGAAGCGCCCGGCTCGCGGGACGGTGTTTATTTCGCCGGGCCGGTCCGAGCCGATCGAAAAATATTACGAGACCATCCGCGACCTGCTGGCGCGCGATCTGTGTGTCGTCGCCCATGACTGGCGCGGCCAGGGCCTGTCGGCGCGTTTGCTGCCGGACCGGCTGAAATGCCATGCCCGTTCGACCGAGGAATTCCTCGACGATTATCAGCGCCTGCTGGACGCCTTCGAAGACCGGGCGCCCAAGCCGTGGATCATGCTGGGCCATTCCATGGGCGCGGCCCTGAACCTGGCCACCCTGGTCAAGGGCGAGCCGCGCATCTCCGGCGCCTTCTTCAGCAATCCGATGCTGCGCATGAAGACGGGCCGGCATTCTTTGTGGACGGTCAATTTCCAGACCAACTGGCAGGTCAATCATGGCCGCGGTACGGACTATGTGCCGGAAATCTTCGACGATCCATTCGAGCACACCTTCGAGAACGACGCCCTGACTCACGATCGCGGGCGTTACGAAACCTGGCGCGAGCAGTTGTTCGCCTGTCCGCACCTGGCGGTCGGCACACCGACCTGGGGTTGGTTGTCGTTTGCCTTGAAGATCGGTGAAACCCTGCTTAGAGATAAGGGCAAGGTGCTGAAGAAGCTGAAGACGCCGGTCACCATCGTCTGTTCGGGCGACGATCGGCTGATCAACAAGCAGCCGTCCAAGGTCTTCGCCAAGAAGCTGTTCAAGGGCCAGTATGTCGAAATTCCGGGTGCGGAGCACGAGCTGCTGATCGAGTCCGACGACTACCGCAACCAGGTCATGGCGCAACTCGACGAATTGCTCGATTTCGTGGCGCCGCGCGGTATTGCCGGCCAGGTGCGCGTCGAAACCCGCGCCGTGGTCGCGGATTCGATCGGCGACAGGTTCGAGGAGGCTGGCGACGACCAGGTCGAAGATACGCCTGTTGCCGGCGAAGATGGCCTGCCGGAAGAGGCACCGGTATCCACCGCAACCGAAGAAGACCAGAAGAGCGCATGAGAGGCCATCGCCTCTTAATCGCCATCCTGGTCCTGGCCGGGACGGTCCTGCCGTAATCAGATTGCCGCGGGGCGCAGATGCTCCAGCGCGGCGTCGATCAATTCGCGCGAACTGGCCGCAATCACCTGCCCGGCCGTGTCGGGCACGGGCTCGCCGCGCCAGTCGGTGACCACGCCGCCGGCATTTTCGATGACCGGGATGATGGCTTCGATATCCCAGGTCTTCAGGCCGGTTTCCAGCGCGATATCCATGGTGCCGAGCGCGACCATGGCGAAGGCATAGGCGTCGCAGCCATAGCGCGCCAGCTTTACGGCATCGCGCAGGCTGTTATAGGCAATACCTTCTTCACCGGGGAAGAGGTTGGGATCGGTGGTGCCGATGACAGCATCGGACAGGCCTGAACAGGCGCGGACGCGCAAAGGCCTATCGCCCGACGGCGTGATCAGGCGCGAACCGAGCGGCGAGCCGAGAAAAACTTCCTGCAGGAACGGCTGGGCTATGACGCCCAAGGTCGAGCGGCCGCGATAACGCAGGCCGATCAGGGTCGTCCACAGGGGCAGGCCGGAGATAAAGGCGCGCGTGCCATCGACGGGATCGAGGACCCAGACATATTCGGCGTCGGCGTTTTCTTCACCATATTCTTCGCCGATAATGCCGTGATCGGGGAAATGGCGATTGATCAGGGCGCGGATGGCGCGTTCGGCGCCCTTATCGGCTTCCGTCACCGGATCGAAGCGGGACAGGTGGGCCAGCTTGTTGTCGGTGCCAAGGCTGGTGCGGAACAGCGGCAGGGCGACGGCGCCGGCGGCTGCGGCCAGATCGAGCGCGAACGCTTCGAGGTGGTAAAAATCGGGCGTGCTGGACATGGGACCCGCATAGCCTGTCAGGCCAGGCGGGTCCAGTCGTCACACGTTTCTTTTTCGGGGAACAAGGCCAAAGAATTCCAAACGCTTAGGCGTTTGGCAAGCGCGACGGCGCGCCCGAGCTGTTGCGAGGTATCTCTTACGCAAAAAGCCTGAGGCGAAGCGCTCGCGCTTTGACTTAGGCTGCTTGCTCGTTTTCGCCGTTCAGCGACTTGGCCAGGTCGAGCAGGCGGCGGCGCGGGCGTTCGGACAGGCGGTAATAGGCCTGGATCAGGTCGAGCGTTTCCTTGCGTGAGAACACTTCGATGCCTTCGTTGTTGACGGTGGCGACTTCGGTCTTCTCGTCGGTCAGGCCGTCGTAGAAATAGTTGATCGGGGTTTCCAGCGCCTTGGCGAGTTGGAACAGGCGGGCGGCGGAGATGCGGTTGGCGCCGCACTCGTATTTCTGGATCTGCTGGAAGCGGATGCCGACGGCCAGAGCCAGCTGCTGCTGCGTGAGGCCGAGAAGGCGACGGCGACGACGAAGACGCTTGCCCAGGTGAAGATCGATATCGGTGGCCATGGTTTCTAAACCCCTAAGTTTCGTGTGGCGCGACGTTCCATAACGGGACGGCTCGCCTTGTTGGGTTCACAACTCATGCCAAAGGCGTAGCAAGGTTATCTGCAAGTCGCCTGTAAGGGGGTAAGCGCCATAATTGGCTTCGCCTTCCCTTGCGCGGCAAGGAAAGGCGAACCCGGAGCCATAACAACCGTACCTTAAGCGGCGCGGCGCTTTTCTTCTTCGCGCAGCAGGCGGCGTTTGTCGCGTGTCATGAATTCGGCCACTTCGCGATACAGGGCGTTGTCGCGATAGCCCTTCATGGCCCGGGTCGAGGCCCACTGCACGATGTCGTTCAGGCTTTGTGGCGCTTCGTCGTACTTGACCAGGCTGTGCAGGCCCAGCAGCATGGCCACGAAGCAGAGTGTCGCAGCCACATAGGCACCGACACCCAGGGCCGTCGGCCAGTTGGCATGCAGGCCCATCAAGCCGCCGGCGATCCACACCGCGATGGCGACAACGGCACCCAGGGTGAGGTGGCCGCTGATCAGCAGCAGGGCGCGGAAGCGAGCTTCGCTGCGTACTCCACTATAGGCCAGGCCGGCCAGCTTCATGTGCATGCGCAGATGCTCTTCATTTGCCTCGATGCGCTGGTCGCACCAGAAGACCATCTTGGCCCATTTCTGCGTCTCGCCGGCCCAGGTCTTGAGCGTATTGCCGTCCCAGGCCGCTTCCTTGCCGCGATCGATCTCTTCCAGCATGGCGCGGGTCAGGTAAACCAGGTTGTCCTGGCGCGAGATGACCGAGCGGCTGACGGTTGCCGCCGAGGCGCGTGTAAAGGCGGCGAAGCGCTGGCGTTGCAGGCCATGGACATAGCGCGCCAGGCGGAACAGGCCGAAATAGAGCAGCGCGGTCAATACTGCGAAACTGACTGGGTTGCTGAGCACGGCCAGGACGGGGTTGGCGCCGCCGGGATTGACGCCGGCAACCGCCAGGGCGGCGTGCAGCGGGCGGAAGGCGCCGTCGCCGACACACAGTTCGAGGAACCACACCGTCCACAGGACCTGAAGCCCCTGGGTGATCCGCATGAAACTGCGGACATTGGCCAACCGGCGGATGTTCAGATTGGCGTAGTTGAAGTGGAAGACATGGGTCTGGGCGGTGATCAGGTCGCGCACGTCATTATCCGCCGGCAGGCCTTCGCCGCCCGGAAAGCGGTGGGCGATACGGTCCAGCGACAGGTTGACGATGCCCAGCGGCGAGACGGCGTCTTCACCGTAACGCATGGCGTCGTGGTCATTGGCGGCGTGGATTTCGAAGGGATGAAAATCAGGCACATGCTGGAAGCACGGCTCGAGCCGGGCGGCTTCGAAGGCCGCCCAGAGCTCGGGATCGTTGGTTAAGGCGCGGTAGTCTTCGAGCGTATTGGGCCGGGTGTCGGCGGGCAGGACCTGGAGGAAGTTGGAGGTTTCGACGCGGTAGAGCGGCTTATGGCTTTCGCCCTCGTCGTTCAGGCGTTTCAGGCTCCACAGGGTGCCGTCGGTAAAGTTACGGATATAGCTGGTAATGACATTGACACTGTAGTTCAACATCTTGTCCCCCTTTGATCAAACGTCGATACGAATGCGAGCGGGGGGAATCCGAGATCAGGTGTCTTGGCGATTTCTCCTGTCGTATGGGTATGGCTGGAAAAAGAAAATAGCGATCCGGGCGGTGAAAAGGCCAGATGGTCTGGCGGGTCTGGATCTTTGCGTACCGTCAGTAGCCAACGCCCTGGCTTGACATGCCTGGCAGGCGTCGTCGCTGGCGGAACAGGGTTTGGCATGTTCATGCCGTTGCACCTCCATGTGGAGACTTGTCCGCAACTGTATTTTACGCGCCTGCGAAATGGGTAACAAGTTAAATGCGACAGATCGTCACGACAGCGCTGTCATTTGGTTAACTCTGTGGCGAAAATGACATCAAAAAAGGCGGCCCTCATGATGAAGGCCGCCCTTTTTGAATTCGTATTTGAGGTATTGCTCAGAGTTCGATGCCAAAGGCCGATTGCAACATCTGGTGCTGGCTCATGACCGCGTTGACCGTCACCTTGTCGGATTCTGCGTCGATGAACATGCGCTTGTCCATATGCGAGATCCGGTCGTACAGACGGTTCGAACGATCCAGCAGGCTGAGCAGGCCGCCTGGCAGGACTTGCGGCGAAGCCATGGCGTCGACAGTCAGGGGCGAGATGCGGTACTTGTCGTCACAGGCGTCGGATGCGTCCATGTCGCCTTCGCGGACCGCGCGCTGGACCAGCAGCCACGAGGCGATCTGCATCAGACGGGTGGTCAGGCGCATGCTTTCGCCAGCGTACAACAGGGCGTCTTCGCGCGACAACAGGCGCGAGTCGCGGCGTCCGTCGCCATCCAGATAGGCAGCTGTTTCTTCGACCAGGGCCATGCCCTCCTTGAAGGTGCGGTCGAACAGGTCGGAAGACGCGAAGTCGCGCACAACGTGCAGGCGCATATTCAGGGCGGGGGCGGTGCTGTCGGACATATTACTTAAGCCTTATGCTGATCATTTAGCGGTCTGTTCTGACCCGCTGTGCCGCCAGTTGCCCGGCGCGTGCCATACCATAACCTCAAGCGGGGTGCCTGCAACGCCTGTGCCATGCCGGTTAACCCACATTTGGTTATTAAGTCTTAACTACCCTTAAAAGAGAATAAAGCCGAAGCCTCGGATAAGCGGTTTTTTTTGCGTTCGAGGGCTTCGCGCACACGGACGACCTCGGATTCCAGTATGGAGATACGCTGGTTGAGGTCCTCGACGCTGTACGGGGTCAAGTCTTCGTGAACAAGGCTGGTCAAGGCGGCCGAGCCCGCCGGACCGGGCCGCAGAGACAGCGGCAGATCGTCATCTATCATCGGAAACCTTCCTGTTTATGTCCTGGACAAGGTGGCATTTCCGGCCATTGTTAATAGAATGATGAAACGCCTCTTACGCGAAGACATCAAGAAAAAAGAATCACCTCGAGGTCGTGGTCATGAAAGTCATTTCCATTCGCGGTGACGGCGCCGATCCGTCCTGCCTGTTCGCCGATGATGCGCCGCGCCCCGAAACGGGACGCGGTCATGTGCTGATACGAACCAGCTATGCCGGGGTGAACCGCCCCGACGTCCTGCAAAGGCGTGGCCTGTACCCGCCACCGCCGGGCGCAGCGCCTGGCCTGGGGCTCGAGGTGTCGGGGCGGATCGAGACGATCAACCCCCTGGCGGAATCGGGCGACGATGTAGCCTGGCAGGTCGGCGACGAGGTCTGTGCCCTGGTCAATGGCGGCGGCTATGCCGAATTTGTCGCCGTCGACCTGCGCCATCTATTGCCGGTGCCGAAAGGCTGGAGCTTGGCGCAAGCGGCGTCCCTGCCGGAGGCGGCCCTCACGGTTTACGCCAACCTGATGGAGCACGGTGCCCTGCAGGCCGGCGAAACCGTTCTGGTCCACGGCGGCAATTCCGGCATCGGCGCCATGACCATCCAGATGGGCAAGGCGTTCGGCGCCAAGGTCATCGCCACGGCGCGCGGGGCGGACAAATGCGCCTTTGCCAGAGGACTGGGCGCAGACCTGGTCATCGACACCGAAGCGAACGAGGACTTCGTCGAGGCGGTGAAGACTTTTGGCGGCGCCGACGTCGTGCTCGATATCGTCGCCGGCGACTTCGTGGCGAAAAACCTCCTGTGCCTCAACATGAAGGGCCGGATGGTCCAGGTCGGCAATGGCCGCTCGGCGGTGGTCGAGCTGGATCTGCGCCGGATCATGCAGAAGCAGGCGGTGATTACGGGCTCGATGTTGCGCCCGCGCTCGGCCGATGAAAAGGCGCGCCTGACAGCCAAGGTCCACGAACGCGTCTGGCCGCTGATCGAACAGGGGCTGATCAAGCCCGTCCTGGCGGAGGTGTTTGCCTTCGCCGACGCGGCCAGGGCCCATGCCTGGATGGACGGCAGCCATTGCGGCAAGGTGGTGTTGGAGGTGGCGCGGTGAAGTTGAAACAAGGGCTCTTGTTGCTTGGCGTTCTTGCATCGTTGCCGGCGCCGGCTTCGGCGGAAACGACCTTCCCGATTCCGCTTGGTACGAATAGCGTCTACCACGGCTATATCGATACCGGCTCAAATTTTGGCGTGCGCGTCGGCGATAGCCTTGAGCACGCGAAACAGGTCCTGTTGGAGATGGGACTGCGCGACGACGGTGTCTTCGGCTGCGAGCGCTATGTCGCGGAGACCGTGGCCTGCCGTCCTGGCGATCTGGCCGAGATCTTTCGCATACGGCGATTCATGTATGATGGCGACGTGTTCGTCTTTGTTGAGAACGGCAAGGTCAGCGCCATCAGCTGGAGCGCCAAGTTGATCTATGTCGATGTCTAAAATTCCGGCCGCACTACACGGGCCAGTATTTAGGTGTGGCGGTTTGCGGCGCAGACGGTTTCTTTTTAACCCAGCCGAACATGTCTTCCCCCTATGACTTACCGACAAATAAACCTCCTGATGGCGGCAGGTCAAAGTGAGGTCAGAGTTTAGTACCAAGCTGCGATGACGTTGACTCATCGCGCTCGGCAAGGGCGACCACCTGTCGCGCACATGAAAATGCCTCCCGGCGTGCACCGGGAGGCATTTTCAATCGTGGCGTCAACCTGTCTAGTTGTTGCCGCCGTTGCGATAGCCGTTATTGGTGTTGTAGCCGTAGCTGGGCGCGGTCTCTTCGTGCCACGAACCGCGGGTGTCCTTGTAGCCATAGGAGACGATCTGGCCCTCGTGCCAGCGCCCCTGGCTATCTTTCCAGCCCAGGGCAACAGGGCGGCCGGTGTGCCAGTTGCCATTATTGTCCTTCCAGCCTTGCGTGCCTGAGTTATAGGCCTGTTGGCCGTTGTTATAGCTGGTCCCGTTGTTATAGCTGCTACCGTTATTGTAGCCATTGCCGTCGTAGGGTTGGCCATAGTTATTGCCATTGCCGTTATAGGCGTAGTTCGGCGAGGTATGGCGTGCCGTGTCGTAATAGACGACGGAATAGGCATTGGTGCTGGGGCGTTGCTTGTAATAGACGACGTCATAGCCTTCCGGCGGCGCTTCCGGTGTATAGCTGCTCGCTTGGTAGGAATAATATTCGCCGTTCAGACATTTGACGGTGGAAGACGCGATGGTGCGCCCTAAGACACCGCCGGCGACCGCGCCGACAATGGCGCCCAGGCCCTTTTCATTCTTCGACACCTGGCTGCCCAGCGCACCGCCGGCAACGGCGCCGACGACGGTGCCCGTCGTCTTGGCGTTGTTCTTCTTGGCGTAGCAGTAGCCATCGTAGGATTCGGATGTGTTCTGAGCCAGAGCCGCGACCGGCGCGCCCAGCATCAGTACGGAAGCGGCCGCGGCCGCCAGTTTCATAGTCTTGGTAATCATGGCAAAACTCCTCAGGCAGACAGATTCACCCGCCCATTGCCGATATCTTAGCCCTACCCGCCCTGGCGGCAATTCCGGCGAGGCGTAGAAAGGACCACCCCACCGTAAAATCCCTGTAAGCTCTTGTCCTTATGTATCCTTGCTTTCATCCCGGCTTTCAGGCAAACCGCCGCCATGAACACCCAGCTTTATCTGATCACGCCGCCTAACATTATCGACGCGACCGCCTTTGCCGCCAGGCTTGAAGACGCCCTGGCCGCAGGCAGGGTCGCCGCCCTGCAGATCCGGCTCAAGGACGCTTCGCTCGACCAGATCCGCGAAGTGACGCGCCATATCACGCCCGTCGCCCATCGTCATAATGTCGCGGTGCTGATGAACGACCACGTCGCCCTGGCTAAGGAATTGGGACTGGACGGCGCCCACATCGGCCAGTCGGATATGAAGCTCAGCGAAGCTCGACGTATTCTCGGTCCCAAGGCGATGATCGGCGTGACCTGCCACAACAGCCGCCACATGGCCATGGAAGCCGCCGAGGGCGGGGCCGACTATGTCGCCTTCGGGGCCTTCTTCCCGACGACGACCAAGACCGTCGAACACATGGCCGAACTGGAAACCCTGACCATCTGGCAGGAGATCATGGAAATACCGTGCGTCGCCATCGGCGGTATCACGGCCGACAATGCCCGCGAAGTGGCTGATGCCGGCGCGGACTTCATCGCTGTATCGGGCGCCGTTTGGAACCATCCGGAAGGTCCGGGCGCCGGGGTCGCCGCCCTGCTGGCGGCCCTGGCCTGATCCGGGTTTATTCCAGGCTGCGATGACCTCGACTCACCGCAGCCTGGCAAGGGCGACCGCCCGCCGCGCATGTTTGCGCGCGCCATGCGGCGCTTGAGCTGCAAAAAGCGAATACCCGTCGGCCATGCTTTATGGCCGATGGTATTCGTTTCTGGCAAACCGGGCCAGCAGGCGCAGATACGGCGTCTGGTAGCCTTCGGAGTTTTCCGTCACTTCCCACGAATTGATCGGCCAGGCCTGGTTGAAGTCGACATAGGCCTTCTGGTCCGGCTGGCCGGCCGGCGGCGACAACAGGGCCGCGCCACATTGCGGGCTTATCTGCGGGCAGCGCCCGTCCCACCTGTAGCCGGGGTTGGCGCCGCCGACCAGAAAGCCCGGCGGCGGGCCGTATTTCGACTTCGAGACGCTGTCCCATTGCCCGCCCGGCGCATACCATGTGTGATAAAAACGATCGACCGAGTTTTCGGCGCCGTAACTCTTCATGTTCGACAGATAGACCTTGCCCAGCGGATTGACGCCGTGGATGTAGTGGATATAGCCCGCTGCCGCATCCATGGCTGCCTTGGCGTCGTGGGCCGACAGGCCATAACGCGCTTCGTCGGCGAAGATATTGCCGTGATTGGCCTTGGTGGCGCTGCTGCCCCAGACATAGTTGGTGATCCACGCGTTATAAGGGTCGACGCCCTGCTGTGCCCAGCCCAGGCCGTTATCGAAGCCGCTGACAAAAGCCGTCTTGATCGCCGCGACGGTCTTTGGTGTCGCGTCCGCCAGTGACGCGTAAAAGAGCAGTTGCGCGCTGTTGTTATAGTCGAAATCCAGATTGATGTTCTGGCCGAACAGATGGGTCTCGCGGTAGTGGGCGTCGACATAGTCGCGATAAACGACTTCACCTGTCAGGTCGTAGAGATAGATGGCGGCGCCCAGCGCCTTCATGCTGCGGCCATAGGCGTCGGTTTCCTGCTGGCCGGCGCCTATGCCTTCGGAACCGTGCGACGCGTCGTTGTTGTAGAAGGTGACGTCGGGATGGGCCTGCGCCCACGCCCAGGCGGCCAGCGCCCGGCGTTTCAGATCGGCGCTGTAATCGGCGAAGCGCGGATCGGCGCCGAAGACCTTGGCGCCATAGGCAAAGGCCGCCGCCGTGGCATACGAGGCAGAGGTCGTCGCCGGTCCGTAATAACTGGCCCCCTTAGCGGCCGATGGCGGTGACGCATGCGACAGGCTCACGATCGACAGGACACCGCCGTCCGGGTTCTGCATGCGGACCAGGAAATCCATGCCGTACTTCACTTCATCCAGCACATCCGGAACGCCATTGCCGGATTCCGGGATGTTAAAGTCGTCGGTCCACACTTCGGGGTTTTCGGAATAGGCCGACAGCAGGCCCACGACATAGTCCGCCGTCCAGCTGGTATATTTGTTGAAATCGCCGGCGTCGTACCAGCCGCCGCGCAGGTCGCGCTGCGTCGCCTTGTCGTCCCTGGCGCTGTAGAGGCGCGCTTCGCCGTCCTGGCCGGGACCGAGGTGCGACGCCTTGTCCACCCAGCCAACACCGGCATAGGCCGCGTCCTTGGGGAAGCCTGCGCGCTGATAATAGAATTCGCGCAGCGCGGCGACCAGGATCGGCTTATAGACGCTGTTCGAGATTTCGAAGGCATAGGAATCGTAGGCCGCCTGCTTGTCGCGGATCAGATAGGTGCCGGGCGCCGTGACGGACGAGAAATCGAAAGACCAGGCGTGATCGCCCGACGATGGATCGACCGCGCCGCTGTTCCACGCCACGGGCTTGCCTTCGTAAACCACGGCGCCGGTGACTGTATTGACCACCTGATAGACCGCGCCCGGCGTGAAATCCCAGTCGCTGTCGAAGCCGGTCTCCGGATCGCGAATGACCGCGACCTTCACCATATCTGGCAGGTAACCGAACTGGTCGACGACGATAAACGGCGTCGGTGGCGTATCGTCCTGGGCCATGGCCGGCGCGGCCACAAGAACGGACAGAAGGGCGGCTAACGAAATCAGGGGGTGTTTCATACCGCGAGACTAGCCGCAATTGCCGCTGCCGGACAAGTCGGATAAGCTGATGGACAAATACGGCCCAACCAAGAGGCCGTCCCCTGTTGAGGAAACACCGATGAGCCTTTTGCGTACTCTGTTGCTCACTACCGCGCTTGTCGCCGCGCCCTTTGCCGTGCAGGCCGACGATCGGCCGTGGCTGGATCCGAAGCTCGATCCCGCCGCCCGCGCCGATCTGGTCGTCAAAGCCATGACCCAGGACGAAAAGATGCAGATGGTGCGCGGCTATTTCGGCACCAAGGCGTCGTGGATGGGCTTTGACCTGCCCAAGGGCGCCCTGCCCGACTCTGCCGGTTTTATTCCTGGTATCGACCGTCTGGGCATTCCGCCGCAGTGGCAGACCGACGCCGGGGTCGGGGTCGCCACGCAACGGTCGCCGACGCCGCGCGAACGCACCGCCCTGCCGTCAGGCCTGGCCACCGCCGCGACCTGGAACCGCGACGTCGCCTTTGCCGGCGGCGCCATGATCGGCCACGAAGCGCGTTACTCGGGCTTCAATGTGATGCTGGCCGGCGGGGTCAATCTGCTGCGTGATCCGCGCAACGGGCGAAATTTCGAATATGGCGGCGAAGACCCGTTGCTGGCCGGCGTCATTGTCGGCGAACAGATTCGTGGCATCCAGTCCAACCACATCGTCTCGACCCTGAAACATTATGCCTTCAATGACCAGTCGACCTCGCAGTCGGAACTCGACTCGCACATCGAGGATGCGGCGGCGCGAACCTCGGATTTGCTGGCCTTCCAGTTCGCCAATGAAACAGGCAAGCCGGCCTCAGTCATGTGTTCGTACAACATCATTCACGGCGACTACGGCTGCGAAAATCCATGGTTGCTCAATGAGGTACTGAAGCAGGACTGGGGCTATCCGGGCTATGTCATGACCGACTGGGGCGCCACCCATTCGACCGTCAAGGCTGCTAATAGCGGCCTTGACCAGCAGTCAGGATTTCCCTTCGGCAAGACCGACTGGTTCGGCCAACCGCTGCGCGACGCCATTGTCAAGGGCGAAGTGCCGCAATCACGCCTCGACGACATGGTCCGACGCGTCATGTGGGGCCTGTTCGCCACAGGCGCGGTCGACGACCCGGTCAAGGGCGACCAGGCGTCTAGCCTCGACTACGCTGCCGACGGCCGCGCCAGCCAGACGGACGCCGAGGAAGCCATCGTCCTGCTGAAAAATGACGGCGGCCTGTTGCCTTTGGCTAAAACCGCGAAAACCATCGCCATAATCGGCGGTCACGCCGATGTCGGCGTTCTGTCGGGCGGCGGCTCGTCCCAGGTCTATCCGCGCGGCGGTATGGCCGTGCCCAATGAAGGGCCCGACAACTTCCCGGGACCGATGGTCTATTATCCGTCGTCGCCGATGAAGGGCATTCAGGCGCGGTCATCGGCCACCGTGACCTATGCCGACGGCAAGAACGTGAAGGCCGCCGCGGCCCTGGCGGCGAAAAGCGACGTCGTCATCGTCTTCGCCACCCAATGGGCGGCTGAGGGCATGGACCAGGACGGGCTGACCCTGCCGCACGACCAGGACAAGCTAATCGCGGCTGTGGCAGCCGCCAATCCGAAGACTGTGGTCGTGCTGGAGACCGGCGGCGCCGTCACCATGCCATGGTTGAACGACGTCGGCGCCGTGGTCGAGGCGTGGTTCCCAGGCACTTCGGGCGGAGAGGCCATTGCGCGCGTCCTGACCGGTGAGGTCAATCCGTCCGGCCACCTGCCCACGACCTTCCCGGCGTCGCTGGACCAGTTGCCGCGTCCGGTTCTGGACGGCAATGTTGGCAACAAGTCCTCCGACCGCAACCGGATCTACACCGTCAATTACGATATCGAAGGCGCGGCGGTTGGCTACAAATGGTTCGACAAGAAAGGCCTGAAACCGTTGTTCCCGTTCGGTTACGGGCTTAGCTATACGACGTTCGAGATGACCGAGATCCACCCGGTCGATATCAAGCGCGACGGCCTGATTGTTGGCTTTACGGTGAAGAATACCGGAACCGTTGCCGGAAAGGACGTCGCCCAGGTCTATGTCGCCGGCACTGCCTGGGAAGCGCCCAAGCGTCTGGGCGGGTTTGCCAAGCTGGACCTGGCGCCAGGCGAGAGCCAATCGGCCGAGGTCACGATCGATCCGCGCCTGCTGGCGACCTATGATTCGGGCTCCAAGACCTGGACCGTCGCGGCCGGCACCTACACGGTGATGCTGGGCGCGGACTCCGACGATATCCGGCAGAAGGTCGAGGTGACGCTTGAGAAGATGACCTTCGACGTGCGGGGGAAATGGACCGGGAGATAATATCCTGCGGCGAGCTAACGCCGTTTACGGGTGGCATCAACTGCCGCTTAATATTTTGAAACTACAGTAGTTTTCAACGCGGAAAGCGCGGAAAAAACGGAAAGACGCTGAAATTTAGGTTGCTACTTCTACCGCGCGAAGCGCCTTCCTGCTGTGTGATGGCCGAATTTCCGGATTGACAGCCCTTCGGGCGCAGGTCGTCCAATGCCTCTTTTTCCGCGCCTTGTCCGACTTTTCCGCGCTTTCCGCGTTGAAAATTGCTGTAAAATCAACAATATTTTTGGAAATATGTAGCCGAACACGGACCGCAGACACACGACGGTGAGTTTAAGCCCCAATCTCCAGGCCTTTGTCCGCTGACCGATCAAGCCCGTTCGGACTTCAGCGGCCGCGACAACAGGGCTTCGATCGCCGTGCGCACATCCATTCCGCCTGACAGGACGGCATTGACCGCAGTGCACAGCGGCAATTCAACGCCGAACTTCTGCCCCAGGTCGACCGCCGCAGGCGCTGACTGCACCCCTTCGGCCACTGACACCTTGCCGGCCAGCGCTTCTTCCAGGGTCTGGCCCTGGCCCAGGGCAAAGCCGACGCTCATATTGCGCGACTGGTTCGAGGAACAGGTCAGGACCAGGTCGCCCAGGCCGCACAGCCCGACCATGGTCTCGAACTTGGCACCCATGGCCACCGCCAGGCGCGACATCTCGGCAAAGCCGCGTGTGATCAGGGCGGCATGAGCGTTACGGCCCAATCCCTTACCCTCGGAAATCCCACAGGCGATGGCCAGGACGTTCTTTAGCGCTCCACCCGCCTCGGCGCCGATCATGTCGGTCGATTGATACGGCCGGAAGGTCGGCCCGGCCAGGGTTGCGGCGATGCGAGCGCACAGTTCCTTATCGTCGCAGGCCAGGGTCACAGCTGCCGGCAAGCCGCGCGCCACTTCGGAGGCAAAGCTGGGCCCGGCCAGGACGGCAGCGCGCGCGTTCGGCATGACCTCGCGCAGGACCTCGTTCATCAACTTATCGCTGTCGCGCTCGATGCCCTTGGAACACAGGACGATCGGCAGCCCGTCGGCGGCAAACGGCGCCAGCGCCTTCAGGGTCGCGCGCATATGTTGGGCCGGCGGCACGGCCAGGATCAGGTCGCAATCGGCCAGGTCGGCCAGGTCGGGCGTGGCGCGGATGTCCGGCGACAGCTCGACGTCCTTGAGATAGATCGGGTTCTGCTGGTCTTCGCGGATACTGGCGACGACCTCGGGCTCGCGCGCCTGGAGGATCACCTTGTGGCCGGCAAAGGTCGCGACCTGGGCCAGGGCTGTACCCCAGGCCCCTGCCCCGATCACACCGACCCGCGTAAATCTTTCCGTCAAGACCTGGTTCCCTTCAAGACTTGGCTCCCTTGCGCCCCTGCTTTTTGTGGACCGGCGTACTGTGCGCTCGGGCTTCGTCGAGCGGCCAGCGCGGTCGCGCTACGGCAGCCAGACCCGATTCCACCAGACTGGCCCGATCCATGGGTTCCTTGTTACAAAGACGGGCGAAATGTTCAAGGCCCGCCAATGCGATCATGGCGGCATTGTCGGTACAGTATTTCAGCGGCGGCGCCACAAAAACAAAGCCGTTGGCCTGCGCCAGGGCCTGTAGCTCGCGGCGGACCGTGGCATTGGCGGCCACCCCGCCGGCGACAACAAAAGGCGATCCGGTCACGCTGTTGTGTTCCCTGAACACCTTCATAGCGCGAGCTGAGCGCTCCACCAGCTGCCGCGCAATCGCAGCCTGGACGCAGGCACACAGATCGGCGCGGTCCTGTTCCGTCTTCACATGTTCATAGGCAAGGATCGCCGCGGCGGTCTTCAGGCCGGAAAACGAGAAATCGCAATCCTTTCGGCCCAGCAGGGCGCGCGGCAGGACAAAACGCGTCACGTCACCCGATGCCGCCGCCCGCTCCAGCGCCGGACCGCCCGGATAACCCAGGCCCAGCACCTTGGCGATCTTGTCGAAGGCCTCGCCGGCCGCATCGTCGATCGTCGTGCCCAGACGTTCGTAATCGCCGACATCTTTCACCGCCAACAGCTGGCAATGTCCGCCCGAGACCAGCAACAACAGGAAGGGAAAGGCGACGTCTTCGGTCAGGCGCGCCGACAGGGCATGGCCTTCGAGATGGTTGACCGGAATCAGCGGCAAATCGCGCGCCAGGGCGAACCCTTTGGCGAAACTCAAACCCACCATGACGCCGCCGATCAGGCCGGGTCCCGCCGTGGCGGCGATCGCGTCGAGTTCAGGGTCGCCGGCGTCGGACAGGGCGCGTCTCGCCAGGTCGTCTATGGTCTCGACATGGCTGCGCGCGGCGATTTCGGGCACGACCCCGCCAAATTCGGCGTGCTTGACGACCTGGGAGTGAATGACGCTCGACAGCACCTCAACCTGGCCCGAATCATGGCGGCGCACCACGGCAACTGCGGTTTCGTCGCAGCTCGATTCGACGCCCAGGACAGTCAGGCTGGTTTGTGTGCTTTTCGGCATGTCCCCTAGATGCTGTCCCTGACGAAAGCGTCAAGTGTTTTGCTTGAAAGGGAGGAATAAAGTGCTAGATGGAGAGCCATGAAGACACTCACCCCAAAGCTGATAATCGGCACGCGCGGTTCGAAACTGGCCCTGACCCAGTGCGGATGGGTGCAGAGGCAGATCGTAGCGGCCATGGGCGAAGATCCGGCGCGCGCTGACGAAATCGCTCCGCTGAAAATCATCACCACCCAGGGCGACCGCATCCAGGACCGCAAGCTGATCGAGGCCGGCGGCAAGGCGCTCTTCACCAAGGAAATCGAGGACGCCTTGCTACGCGGCGAGGTCGATGTCGCCGTTCATTCGCTGAAGGACATGCCCGCGGCCGAAGTGCCTGGGCTCAGCCTGTGCGCCATTCCCGTCCGCGAAGACCCGCGTGACGCCTTCCTATCGCTGAACCATGAGACGCTGGCCGATCTGCCGAAGGGCGCACGGCTGGGCACGGCCAGTGCGCGCCGCGCCGCCCAATGCCTGGCGCAGCGGCCAGACCTCGAGATCGTCATGATGCGCGGCAATGTCGATACCCGCCTGGCCAAGCTGGCCGCCGGCGAATGCGACGCCCTGCTGCTGGCGGCAGCCGGGCTTAACCGGCTTGGCCTGTCGCACCATATCCGCAGCTATATCGACGCGAATAAATCTCCGACCGCACCGGGCCAGGGCGCCCTGGCCATCCAATGCCGCACCGCAGATCTCGGCGCTGACTGGATGGCGACGGTCCATGACCAGGACACCTATCTGTGCGTCCAGGCCGAGCGCGGCGCACTGGAAGCGCTGGAAGCCTCATGCCGGACGGCCGTCGGGGCCTATGCGCGGCTGTCACAGGGCCATCTTGACCTGACCGTTGAAGCCCTGAATGGCGACGGCAGCAAGCGCTGGCGGCGTCACGCCACCTTATTCGACGTGAAAGTGGAAAGCGTACGCGCCCTCGGGCTAAAACTCGGCCACGAAATCAAGGCGGAAGCCGGTGCCGAACTGATTGTGAGCCCGGCACTATGACCAAGCCGGTTGTCTGGGTCACGCGGACGCCCGACGGGGCAAAGGGCACTGCCCGGGCGATCACGGCCCTGGGCGGCGAGCCGATCCTGGCGCCTGTGCTCAAGGTCGTCGTCCTGAAACCGATCATCGACCCGCACAGTTTCGATGCCGTCATCCTGACCTCGCGCAACGGGCTGAATGCCTTCACCAACCTGGTCCAGCGTCGCTCGATCACCGCCTGGTGCGTCGGGGAAGCGACGGCCGATGCCGCCCGCGCCGCCAAGTTCCAGACCGTTCTGTCCGCCTCCGGGGACGTCACGGCACTGAAACAGCTGATTCTCGACACGGCGGACAAGGCCAGCCGGCTGTTCTATGCCGCGCCGAAGGAGCCCGCTGGCGACCTGGGCGGCGAACTGAGGGAAGCCGGCTTCCTGGTCCGCGAGGCCGCCGTTTATGAGACCCGGCCGGTCACACCTGTGCTCAGCCCGGCCGATATGGGGCGTATGACCCATGTCCTGGTCCATTCGGCCAAGGCCGGCCGCGGCGTTGCCGCGGTGATCGCAGCCAACCACAGCCGCTTTGCCTTGGACAGGCTGGTCCTGGTGTGTCTGTCGCAAGGCGCCTGGGGTGGGGTCGAACACGGCCTGGCGGGTGACAAAAATATATCGGCCGAGCGACTGATCCGGCGCATTTCGCCGTTTCCTGATGAAGCTTCCATGCTAAAACTGATCGACTAACCTTATGCCAGGACTTCGTCTATGAGCGACTCGACCGATACCGCGCCTATCGACTACGACGCAGAGGACGTTGCCCTGCGCGAGCATCGCCGCGAAGCCAGCAAGATGACGCGCTGGTTCATTGTCGCGGCCGTGCCCTTCGCCATCATGTTCGCGATCCTGCTGTTCGCCTTCTATTGGACGAGCCGGCATCCGTCCTCGCCGACGGCCCAGGCTCCCGCCACGACGGCTCAGCCGGCGGCGGCCGCGGTGACCGACAAGGACGCCGAGATCGCCCGCCTGCGCAACCAGATTCTTACCCTCCAGGCCCAGGCCGGCCAACCCGTCATGCCGGGCGCACCGGTCTATTCCGCCGATCCTGCCGCCCTGGCGCAACTGGCCGCCCGCGTCGACCGCATCGAAGCCAATCAACGCGCCCTGGCGCGTGCAGCGGCTGCCGCCAATGCCGCCGCGGCCCTGCAACAGGCCGCCCGGGGTGACGCGCCGTTCGTCTCGCAGCTAAGCGTGGTCGAGGCCAGTGTCGACGACCCGGCCGCCATTGCCCTGCTGCGTCCCTTTGCCGAGAAAGGCATCCCCAGCGAGGTATCCCTGGCCATCGAATTCCCGACCGTCGCGGCGCACGCCAACCTGGCCGCCAAGGCCAGTACAGGCAAGGAAAGCCTGTTGAATCGCGTTCTGCATGCCATAGGTATTTCCGTGCGCCACACCGGCAATATCGAGGGTGAAGGCGCCGAAGCCAATCTGCAGCGCGCCGAAACGCGGCTGAATGTCGGCGACCTGCGTGGCGCCGTGAACTACCTGACCAAGCTGTCGCCCACGGCACAGGCCGCGATCAAGCCGTGGCTGGACCGCGCCCAGGACCGCCTCAGCGTCGATGACGCCACCCAGCGTTTGACCGAAGGCGCCCTGGCCCGACTCAGCCAGAGCAGCGACTACGCCGCCCAGCCGGCGACGGGAGGCGTCCAGTGATCCGTACACTTCTGATCCTGGCCGGCATTATCGCCCTGGTCGCGCTGATGTTGCTGGTGGGCGCCGCCGGCGACCCCGGCACGGCCAGTCTCAGCTGGCTGAACTACCGCGTCGACGCCACCGCCACCGTGACCCTTATCGTGATCGGCTTTCTTGCCTTGTGCGCCGTTGCCTTCTGGAACCTGGCCCTGTGGCTGGCCCGCTCGCCGCAGCGCGCTGAACGCAGCCGCGCCGAAGCCCGCCGCCGCCAGGGTGAAGACGCCCTGACCAAAGGCTTCATGGCGGTCGCCGCCGGTGATGGCACCGAAGCCCGCCGCCACGCCGTCAAGGCGCTGGACCTGTGCGACAACATCGTCCTGGTGCGCATTCTCAATGCGCTCGCCGCCGAAACCTCGCGCGACACCATGGCGACCAAGACCGCCTATTCGGCGATGATCAGCGTACCGGAACTGAAGACCGCCGGCCTGAAGGGCCTGATGGAACTGGCCCAGAGCCAGGGCGAAAAGGCCGAGGCCGTCAAGCTGGCCGGCGAAGCCTATAATCAGCCGCGTCCCGCCATGTGGGCCTTCACGACCCTGTTCGAGGCCCGGCTCGAGGCGGGTGAATGGGCCGAGGCGCTCGACCTGATCGAAGGCGCCCTGACGCGCAAACTGATCTCGCCGCTGTTCTCCGAACGCGCCAAGGCGTCTCTGATGGCGGCCTCGGCGTCGCGCCTGGAAACCTCGGACGAGGCCCAGATGCGCGACCAGGCACTCGACTACGCCCTGCGCGCCGCCAAGCTGCAGCCGGCCTTCACGCCGGCCGCCATTATCGCCGCGCGTTTGCTGCGCAAGGCCAACAAGATCGGCCGCGCCGAGGACGTGCTGGAAGCCGCCTGGGCCGCGCGCCCTCACCCGGCCCTGTGGCTGACCTATCGCGACCTGATCTCGGACGAGACGCCCAAGGAGCGCGCCCGCCGCCTTCAGGGTCTGGTCGACCGTAACCCGAAACATCGCGAAAGCCGCCTGCTGCAGGTCGAACGCGCCTTGCTGAACGGCGCCAAACCGGAGATTGCGACTGCCCTCTCCGCCCTCGAAGACGACAGCAGCGAAGCCAATCTGACGCGGCGCATCTGCGGCGTCATCGCCCGCGGCGCGCAAGGCCTGGGCGATATCGACACGGCGCGGACGTGGATCGCCCGCGCCTCCCAGGCCCGGGGCGAGCCCGACTGGTCCGACATCGACGCGGAGGGCCAGGCCTTTACCTATAGCGCCACCGACTGGAGCGGCGTGATCCTGGCCTATGCCGAGACGGCGGCGCTGTCGCATCCGCGCTATGAACGTGGCGACAAGACTCTGGCCGAGATTCCCGACATGCCGACGCGCTTTGTGCCATCCATGCCGTTTATCAAGGCGGCGCCACGCAGCCGCGCCGGCCAGGTCAATCCGGCCGTCGCGCCGGACGATGTCGGGCAGTATGACGCCGCCATCACCGGCCAGGATCTGGACGCCGAACCGGAGAACGCGGCCAAGGCTGCCCCGGCCCGCGCCCGCGCCCCCAAGGCGAAGAAGTAGGCGCTTCAACGCCGACGTCTTCACGCCCCTATCCAAACTGCCGACCGCGTTGTAGACTTCGCGCGTGAGCGCGGATTTGGGGGACTATCGTGAGAAAATTTCTGGCATTGATCGCCAGCCTGGCGTGGATGGCGATCATCCCGTGGTCGGTGTTCCACATATCTCAACAGGATATCCCGGCTGGTGTCCCTGCCGTGGAAAAGCTACTGCCGCAGGAACTGCTGACCGAGGCAAAAACCAGCTTCAGCCACCTCCAGACCCGCAACTTCGAGCCCATTCGCGCCCGTCTGGCGCCGGAGTTTATCAATCCCAATCTGGACGACAACCTGAACCGCACGGCGGCCCTTATTCCCAACGAAAAGCCATTATCCATCGCGGCGATGGGCTACAAGTATCAAAAGATAGGCGACGGCGCCGATGCCAGGATATTCGACGAAGTCACGCTGCAATATCGCTTCAGCCAGACAGTTCTGCTCTACACCTATACGCGTGTCGCAGAAAAAGGAGTCAGGCGCATCTCTGGTGTGACCTTGACGAACGACACCTTGGCCGTTCTACAAAAGCATAAGGTGCGGCTCGACCGAATGAATACGACCCAGGCGGCAACCTTGGCCGTCGCCGCTGGCCTCCTGCTGTTCAACGGACTGACGCTGTATCTCAGCCTGGCGACGCGCGGCCTTCGCTTCTTCTGGTTGTGGGCGGTCTTTATCCTGTTCGGCTTCGGCAAGCTCGTCTTCGACTGGACAGCGCTGACCTATGGCTTGCAGTGGCAAGCCGTTCAGATTCCTGTCGTGACGACATACCAGCCCTATTACCAGGCCTTCCAGTTAAAGCTGTCTCTTCCGCTAGGCTCGCTGCTGTTCCTGATCGCCCTGGCGGCGCATCATCGTCAGGCGGCAAAGAAGGCACGAACGAAGCCGGCGGAATTATCGACGGACTGAAACGACAAACCGCTTGGCAAGGTACTGTGACATGTGTAATGAAACGCCCCTGCCTGCGGGGCCGTCTACCACCCTCGCGACGTTTTCGGGCCGCTTTAGCTCAGCCGGTAGAGCACCTCATTCGTAATGAGGGGGTCAGGTGTTCGAGTCACCTAAGCGGCACCATTCTCATATTTTCTGCGAAACCTGCAATCATTGTCTTCGCTTGCGCTCAGGCGTAAAGCTCCTTTGCGCCTGAGCGAATTCGACAATTAATAAGCTGTCGCCTGAAATACCCAGAAATACCCCAGAAATACCGGGATTATTACTCCTATCCCCTAATTCCCTGCTCTTTGTCATCGATCCATGCGACGGCATGAGCGGGGTGCTGAAATCCTTCATATTGCAGGCCAGGCTGCTCGAGCTTGACGAGAGGATCGGGAGCGGGGAGCGATAACAAGGTGTCAGTCATGGCCGGCGCTCCTCATTGCATGAACTTGCGCTCGACATGCGGCGTTTTCGTATCAGTCTGGCTTGTATCCAGCGAACCCCAGCCCAGGCTCTCGGTGTCGATCCAGACTTCGACATAGCCAGGCTTCGCGCTCGGGCACCTTTCGAAGTTGGAAATGTTCCTGGTAGAAAAGATGGGGCCAGACAACTGTTGCGTCAGGTAGCGGGCCAGTGAAATCGCCGCGCTCTTGTCTTCCGCGAAGCAATAGCGCACCTCGTAGAGGCCCGCGTCCACTTTGCGGGACTCGGTTCCGGGCAGCAAGTAGTGCTGTTCGGTCAACGCCGTTTCAATGCGGTCAAGACTGTGCGAGCGCCGGCTGTTGATGTGAATGTAAACCGTGACCGTGGCGACACGGAGCCACCACTGATTGCTCGCGATGGCTTCTTGCGGCCCCTCCAGCGCGCAGACCCGTTGGGCCACGCGCACGGAGCCAATGCGTAAAGCGGAGCGGTTGAGCGGATCGGGCATGCCGCTCCGCAAGGCCAGCAGATAGCGCGGCGCATAGCACTTGCCAGCCGAGATCTTGCTACGGGCCACCTTCGCGGTCCCGTCGATCGTCTGCAAGGTGGCGATGCTTCCATCGCCATCGCCGATCCAGATATAGCCTGACCGGTCGAAACGGCTGTCAGCCACTTCATCCAGGATCTTCGCGGCGCCGGCATCGACTTGCTCGGACTGCAGCGAGGCGCCGGTCGATTCCGCGAAGATCGTATCGAGCTTTTTCTGCTGGGCGATATTCGCGGCGGTCGCCTTGTCCAGTTGCACTTGCTTTGCCGTGAGCTGGATTTGCGAGAAGAAATAGTACCCAACTCCGATCAGCACGACGATCGCCGCGCCCCACGCAGCGTGAAAAAGCCATTGCCGTCGCAAACTCTTGCTGATGAGCGTTTCGATCCTCTGCCATTCGTTCGAGCGCCTGACGTCTGCGATGTTTGCATCTTCGCCAAGGTAGCGGCGTGCACGCTCCGGTGCGGCGCGCATGCGGTTGAAGAACGAGCTGGCCACTTCGAGACTGCGCGCGCTCAAGCGATCGTCGCGGAATCGCGAGGCGAAGGAGTGCCAAAGCTGGCCGTCCTCTATCTCGCGGCGCTTCCAGTTGTTCTGTTCCTGATCGCCACCCGCGATCCGCGCCCATTGCCGCAGCAATGCCTCGTGGCTGATGTCGACGCGCTGCGGATAAGACGAGGAAACCGTCAGCAGGTTCGCGCCTTCCTTTGAAAAGGCGTCGATGATCTCGCGCGTCAAGCAAGTGGCCTCTTCGCCAGTGAGCCCGATGACGGCGGCGAGCTGATCAAAGTCACGCGGTCGGCGGACCGCCTCGCCGGTCTTCTCGACATCGAAGAGGGCCCGGAAGAACCATTGCAGGGCCTGCTGCGCCGGCACGTTGTTCTTCTCGATTTCTGCCGCGATCTTGTCGGCATGAGTGGAGAGCGGATTGCTGGATTCGCTAACCGTATCGAGATCGGCCAACGTCAGGCACCAGTGCGATCCGGGTTGGCGCGTTTCGATATTGTACATGCGCTTGAGCGCATGTTGCACAACCGGCAGAGGATCCGTGCCGGTCGTCGCGATCCTCAGCAAGGCTTCGAGCAGCGCCGGTTCGATCGCGCCCCCGAACATGCGGGCAGGTTCGACGATCGCTCGCGCGATTTCGGCCACGTCGAGCACGGGCAGTAGGTACTGGCTCTTGTTGAAGAGCTCGGTCAGCACCGGATAACGGCCGCAGGCGCCGAGGAAGTCCGAGCGCATGGTCAGCAACACGAAGACCCGATCGGTCTGTGCATCACGCACCGCGGCGAGGAAGGCGATCAACAGCTCCACATCTGACTCGCGGCGATCGCGTGCCCAGCTGAAGATCTCCTCGAACTGGTCAATCACCAGGCACAGGCCATCGGCCTTGATTTCGTCTAGCCGGGCCTCAATCGTCTTGATGAGATCGGCATCGTGAAGCAGCTTTTCACCCCAGTACGAGACATCGGCTGCATCGCCCGGTTCGGCCACGGGAATCTCGACCGGGGCCAGTCCTTCACGCCCCGCGTCCGCGGGTTGCTGGGGGGAAACGGCGCATTCGGCAGGCGCACGCAGAGCCTCTTCCAGCACCCGGGCCAGTCCCTCGTAAGGTCCGGAGGATGGCCTGAACGTGGCATCGCGCAATACCTGGCCAGCGCCGCGATAGTCCCGGCGCAACGCTGGAAGCAGGCCGGCTCCGACTAGAGAAGACTTACCACAACCGGACGTGCCGTGAATCAGCAGGACGTTGCCGTTTTCCAATAGCTCGACGAGCGCCGCACATTGGTGTTCCCGGCCAAAAAAGATGCTGGCTTCCTCGCTCCGGAACGGACGCAAGCCCGGGAACGGACCCGTTGGCTGCGCCTTGCTCTGGTTCTGCAGGCGTGGTGCCGGCTCGGGTGCAGAGGCGGCGACTTGGGCTTCAACTTCGCTCACGGACCTGAGTCTCCCGCGCTCAGCAGGGTCTGCACCTGCTCGACCCAGGACTGACGGGCGACGACTGTGTGCGGCCGGAAATACGGGGGCCATTCAGGTGGCGGGACCCCTATCCAATCGATACAGATCGGACGCACGCCTTCGCCTACGCTCTTGAGATCAGCGATAGCAGAAGCCGAGAGCTCGATCAGGTCGTCCCTGATATCGCCTCGCAACAGCAGTAGCGCCTGGCAGCTCTCCAGGAGGCGGCGGCGGGCCCCGCGCCGTTCGCGGCGGCCTGCTGCAGTCGACAGGTTCGCGCCGAGAACTTCAGGATAGATCACGAGGTTCATGTGCGCCACGAGGTCGGAGCGGGTCTGCGACCATAGGGCAGAGTTCTGGTGTTCCATGAGGTAGGCCTGATCGGGCAGCCCAGTGAACTTCGGCTCGGCGAGTGCGGCGGCGGCGGCGGAGTGGTTCGCGCGCAAACGCGTGAGCCGCTGTGCCACGTCGCTGTGGAGGCGCCAGCTATTGGTCTGCACTTTGTCCTCGGCAGTGAAAGCCACCAGCGTCAGCGAACTGAACAGCGCCAGTGAGCTGACTGCCTGGCTCCCGGTGACACCCGCCCAGGGCAATTTTGCCCGCAATTCATCCGGATAGCGCTGCAGTTCGCACACAATCAACTGATCCGGTGTTCGATGGCCGCCAGTTACAGCCTTGTGAAAGGCTTCGAGTTCGGCCCAGCCCGGGTGACCGGACTGGAATTCCGGTGTCAGGAACAAGATCATGACAGCGCAACCGTCCGAGGCCCCGGTCTCCGGGGGCGAAGCATCATTGCGGCCGATCAGCCGCACCGGCGTGCCGGTCACGTTACCGCCAAGGTTGGCTCTCAGATCCGCTGCGACCCGGTCAACCCAGGCCATGTTGTCATGATTGAGCGGCTCCGCAAAATTGATGTAGATATCGTACGTGTACCACGGCGACAGGGACTGGGTTGATGCGGGCGACGTCGACACCATCAACGCGGTTCCCTTGAACGTTTGGCTATGGCCGTCATGCGTTCACCATCACTGCGCCGACATCGACCCAGAGTTGCTGGGCGGCGGCATCGGCATGTCCGCTTAGATGAGCCGCGATATCTATGATTGGGGTGCCGATGTTCATCCAGGATGTGGTTTTTCCTTGGTAGTCAAATCGACCTTGCGTGCGGGTGGCGGCCTTGTGCAGTGCAACCACCTGCCATTTATCGTCGCACACTGGCGAGCCAGATGAGCCTTTGTCAGTGTCGGTGAAGTACGAGAAATTGATGCCTTCGATCCCGGCGGCCAGATTGTTACGCATCGCGATCTGTTTGGGCGCGCCGTTCGGGTGCTGGATGATGTTTACCGCAAAGCGGGCTTCTTCCGGGAAGCGGTCGGTCTTAGGATCGGCCAGCGTCCTGAAATCGGTCTTGCGCAGAACCAGGGGGTCAGCATCGGGTTGGGCCGAGAGTTCGAGAATCGCGAAGTCCAGGCGAGCGTCGGCATGGCACATCCGCATCACCGCTATATCGCTGCCTAGACTGTCTGCATCGAAGCCGAATTTCAGCCGGGTGCCTGCGCCCTGCAGCGCGAAGTCTTGACCGGTCGGCGGCGGAGCACCATCTGCCTGTCCAGCAATGACATGGTGGTTGGTAATCACGTGACGCTTGCCGATCAGCCAGCCGCTGCCTCGGCAGAGCACCGGCGTTGCCCCTGACATGATCGGTACCGCGTCACGATAGAGCGGGACTTCCACAAGGCACACGGCCTGCGCCGCTTTTGCCGCGCTGAGCAGGAATCCGACAGGCAAGAGTTCGTTCTTGAACAGGAACCGCTCGAGGCTTGCTGTGCTGGGGGCATCGCGTGTAGCCTCGATCTTCGGAGGCGCACTGTTGGCAGCGGGCAAAGCCATTTTTGCCTTGTCGGCGGCTTCGGCCTTCTGCGCCCAGGCCACTGCCAGTTCATAGTATTCACCGAAGAACTTTTGATCGTTGGGCCGGCCAGGAAGCTGCGACTTGACGTTGTTGAGCCACTTGGCCAGCGGCGTTTGTCCTCCGCCGAGCCAGGCGTCAACGTTCATCGTACGTACTTCAACCTCCATCTGGGTGATGGGCGTTGGATACCTGACGAGCCCTGCTGCGTATTCAGGGTCTATCCCCGTGAACAGTAACTCGCGAGGCTGGTTGAAGACTTGCGCGACCTTGGCGCGCTTGACGATCTCATCGATCTGCGGATTGTCGAAAATAGGCATCGCTGTCCTTAGCCGTTGCGATAATCGGAGAGTGTCATGCGCTGATAACCTGGCGGCGGCGAATCTCTCGTTGCGAGCAGAACTGGCCGCTGCGGGCTTTCGGCGCGGGTTGTCAGTGCCGGGCGGGCGCGGGCCCAATCAATCTCAAAGACCTTGCGAAAATGCTCGGCGACCCGCGCATCGTCGAACAGCAGGCTGGCGTCGCGGTTGAGCGTGACCGCGTCCGCACTCCAATTCTGGCTGCCGATCAGCACGCGTCGGCCATCAACGATGATGCCCTTGGTGTGGGTATTGGCGACGACCCGCACGCATTTCATCACGTCCATCCCGCGGCGGTGCAATTCGGTCACATCATCGTCGACATCGCCCGCGCGCAAGATCACCCGCACGTCGCCGATCGCGCGAGACTGCTCCACGACGGCGTCGACCAGTTCGCCGAGATTGCCGGCCATCCCCTTGCGGATCTTGATGTACTGGTTCTGGAAGAGCAGTTGCTCACGCGCTGCGCGGATCAGGCTGAGCACCGCATCGGTATACACCCGGCCGCGATGGTCCGGGGTTAAGATCGGCATGATCTTGATCGGTCCCGACAGCCGCAGTGGCGCGGGCGGCGGCACGCGCGCTTCGACAAGAGGTTCGAGCGGCACATCGACCAACTGTTCGGCGAAATAGGCTTCCTGCGTGGTATTCAGATCCGCGCATTGCTTGAAATCAGCTTTGATATGGGCGCGGTACATGTCCGCAAGCCGCTTGCTGCGCACGATGATGTGCCACTCGCGGTTGCCAGTCGTCGAATGGGTGCTCGGGGCGGGGAAAGGCTGGCTGGACCGCGTCCAGTTGCCGCTTGAGAGCCAGACGTGCTCCGCGTCACGCACCGTGACCTTGATGTGATAGGCCGTGCCGACCAGGCCACCGCTGCCCTTTCGCACGTAGATGTGCTCGAACTTGTCGGTTTTACTCCAGCGCTCGAACGTCTTGCTGCGGTCGAATTCGCCTGGTTTGGTGTCATTTCCTGCAGTGTCGCGCGTGGCGGGGTCCATAACCAGTTGCATGCGAACGCCGGCATGCAGCCGCTCCTCCACCGCCGCAGCGATCGGGGCAGAGAAGAACTGGTACATCGAGCTTGTAAGTGACGTTTGCGCCCCGGCGATGAAGTCCTTGAGCTGGTCGAAGCTCTGTTCCGGGCCGACGTGTGCGATCACCTCCATGTCGTCGGTGAAACTGTCGAAGGCGAAGACTGGATCGGATCTCACGGCGTCGCTGTAGACGATCGCGCTCGAAGCTTCTGTCTGCAGCGGCCTGAGGCCCAGCTGTTCGTCGATCGTTGCAAAGCGAACGACGAGCGGATGGCCAAAGTAGCGTTCGGGCAGCGCGGCGCGCAGTGCCTCGCGCTTGTCGGGCGCGGCGGCCACAACAATGCAGTCCGCTTCGCCATCGAAACCGGCCTTGACCGCCAGCACCCCCACGCGCTGCTCGGCCGCGAGCCGGGCGACCGCTTCGTCGATCGCAAGTGGGGCGATGCTGGCCGCGCCTTCGCCGGAGATGGCGCCGAGTGAGACCGTGATGGTAAGCGGCACCGTCACCGAGACGGTGCCATTGCCCGCAGACGTCACTGCGAGTGTTGGCGCAGCCACAGCCGCAGCGTTGGTGGGAACCACTGCAAGAATGGAGGCATTGGCCGGTTGCGTCCCGGCTGCGGAGGCTTCGGACGTCGAAGGCACCCCGGCACTATATCTGCGCAGCACGTCGGCGGGCACGCCGTAGTTTTCGATCTTGTAGAGGCCAGCATAGTGCAGCGCGACGACTTTGCCGGTCGTCAACGACAGCACCGGCGATCCTGATGCTCCGCCCAGCGTCGTGCAGTCATAGGTCGTGCTGTTTTCAGCCGGTGTGTCAAGTTGGCCTGGCGCGGCGCGTTTGACGTCGTAGATGCCCCCGTAGATTTCATCCATCCACTGCTGGTCAGGGATCGCGTCCTCGTATGCGCGGGCGGGATAACCGATGGTCACCACGTCATCCCCGGCCGTGCCGTTGTGGTCGGCTATGGTCAGGAAGCGAGGGACAGTGCCTCCGGAATCGGGCATGTCCACGTGCAACAGGGCAAGGTCGGGACCACCCGCAGGCTCGATCCACGCAATACGCGTGATGTTGAAGGAATCCGCCTGGCTGTTCGTCCCGGGATCCCTTTCGTGGCGGCGGTTGAAGGTAACGCCCAGTTCCTTGCCGAAGCGGCCGCGCGAAAAGGTGAATTGGCGCCCGTCGCACCGACCGATCAACTCTGCGACATGACGGTTGGTGCACAGCAGCCCGGGCTGGATCAGCCAGCCGGTGCCGACATAGGGGAACCCCGCCGGGTGATTCGCCACGTCGATCCGCCCGATTAGCGGCATGAAGGGATTGATGCGGTCAGCCGCATCCATCACTCGCTGGACCATCAGCTGCGAGACCGGGTCGCCCAACGGCGTCGCTTCTTCTATCCGGTCTTCCAGCACGAACAGCGCCGGTCGCCCCTTCTGAACGATCGTCTCGAACGAGACTTCGGCTTCGGCAATTCGCCTGGGCGCAGCTTCGAGTAAAGCTTTGTTGCTGGAAGAGAGAGAGCGTTCCTTGCTCTCGGCCTGCGCAGTCAATTCCTTGTACAGCGCCGGATCGCGTACACTCAGACGCGCCAGCCATTTGCGGATGGCGATATCCTTGCCGCTTTCCCCGCTCGCCATGGTAAACCCCTTCTACCGTTCCAGGTGCCCCGCCAATGTAATGCCTCATCCGGCCCGGATGGCTGCCGCGCCGCCTTCTCCAGCGGATAGGCCTCGACCGCCGCCTGAAAGCACAAGGCCCGGCGAAGGATTAAAGGATTACAAGGGATTACGGATCGCGGTTGTCCCCGCTGCAAACAAGCCATCAATTTCCCCGAATTGCAACTTCAAAATGAAACCTAATTGAGGAAAATCTTGCCATGCAATATGCCAACAGATGCTTGAAAATAAAAAGACGATATGCAACCGGTTGATGGCCTATCTACGTCTCACCCATCGACCTGCGATCGCCCGTGGCGCTCACCGCCGCACCTCGGGCACACCGAGAAAGCCAGCGTAAAGGGGTCAGAGTCACTGCTGTCCCACAGGTTATTTCATAACGAAATCAAAATACTAAGGCCATTTGGCTTTGCGGCCCCGGCGGCGGGCCGGTTTCGCCTTTGAGTAATTCCAGAAGATCGTGCCTCAGAAACAGGTTTAACTGCAATAGACGAGCAATTTGCTGCATGGATAATTCGATGCAGGCGCTGAACTTAAGGAAGGCGAGCAGCAGGCAGACACACAGCGCTACCCAGATTTGCGTCAGGACCGCGTTTTTGGACGTACCCAGGAAGCCCTTAAGCTTCAGGTTCTGCCTTATCCATTTGAAGAACAGTTCGACCTGCCACCGGCTCTTGTAGATATCTGCGATGGTCTGGGCACACAGGTGCTCGATATTGGTCAGGAACTCGTACGATAGTCCGGTGTCGGGACAGGTGTATCCGACCAGGCGTAGTGGCTTAAGGTTCGGGCTGTGTTTTTGCTTGCCATTGAGCTGGATTCGTCGGTCAAACCGAACCTGACCGTTCGGATCCGGGCCTTCTTCAATGACTTTCGCCACCATGTTGCCGCGGGCGCGGGTGACGAAAAGCACCCCTGCATCGGTTAGTCCCTTGCGCCAGCCATAATCGCTGTAACCCTTGTCGAACACGACGATTGAGCCTTTCGGGAAGTCGAACTGCGGGGGATTACGGGGACGGGAGCACTATTCCCCGGCGTTTCGACCTATGCACTAGCCTCCATCCAGAACAAGGGGACTATTGCTGTCCCCTAATTCCCCCTTGCGAACAAGCGAATCGACCTTTGGCACGTACCAAAAGTTCGACAGAATCTATTGCACAGTGAGTTGGAACGGTCCCGCCGGCAAGTCGTCCGCGCTGAACAGGTTGACGAAGGGCGAGTCCGCCCAGGCGTAACGCACACGCGTCACATCGGGACGGTTGGCGTCCTTCAGTGTGACCGTGTCGCCGCTGGCCACTGCCAGGGCGTAGCGGCAGGTGTCACCGGTACAGGTCTCGAAACCGATGGCCGTGTCCGAGCTGTAGGTACGCAGGCCGCCATTGGTGTCCTTGAAGGTTATGACCAGATCATTGCCTGAACGGGTGACGGCCGTGGCTTCGGGACCACCGGGCGTTATCGACTGACCATAGGCGACAGCGCGCGCTGCGCGCGCCAGGCGTTCACCCACGATGGTTTTTTGCGTGGGGTGGATATCGCTGCGATCGCCAAAGTCGATCGTCACGGCCATGCCGGCATGCGGATCCTTCTTCACCGTCAATGCCTGGGCTTCACGCAGTTCCGCCCACTGAGATTTGCCGGGCTGAGTGGCGACGGAGCCATAAGCGGTCAGTTGAACGACTAAGAAGGGCAATTCGGGCTGGCCGAACGTTTGGCGCCAATCCTTCATCAACAGCGGTAGCAGGGTCTGATATTGTTTGGCTTCCCAGGCGTTTGACTCCCCCTGATACCAGGCCGCCAGCTTGAACTTGTACCCGGCCAGGGGCGCGATCATGCCGTTGTGCAGGGTCGTCAGGCTGTTGGGAATGTCCCACGGCGCCGGCGGGAGGCTTAGGCCCTTGGCCCTCATGCCTAGCTTGTACGTCCATGGCTGAGTCAGTGTAATGAACTGACCATCACTGGTCTTGACGCCGCGATGCTCGGTCTGGCCGGTCAGGCCGCCTCCCCCACCCCCACTGAGGACGCGGATGGCGATGACGTTGCGGCCGGCCTTGAAGACGCCCGCCGGCACCTTATAGTCCCGCCATACCCAACTTACGCTGTTGCCACCGACACGAACGCCATTGACCCAGGTGGTGTCGAAGGTGTCGATCGGCCCGAGTTGAAGGTCATTGGCCTTGGCGGCCTGGTCGGCGGTCAGTTCGACCGTTGTGCGGAACCAGGCGACGCCGTCGAAGTCCTTGAATTCGGCAATGCCGGCATCCTTCCACGAGCCCGTCGGCGTGAGGCTGGGCCAGGCGCTGTCGTCGTAACCCGGCGCGATAAAGGCGCGCTGGGCCTTGGCATCGGGGTCGTTAGCGTCCCACCAAGCCTCCTGGCGGGCAGCTTCCCCGGCCATGGCCTTGACCGGATCTGTTGCCAAGCCGGTGACGGTGTCGACGCCCTGCACATAGACCGGGACCGTGCGCAGACTGGCCGGGCTGATCCAGCTCTGGATGGCAGTGCCGCCCCAGCTGGAGTGGATGAAGCCAACCGGAATCTTCAGGTCTTTTTGCAACGACCGGGCCATGAAGTAGCAGACCGCGGAGGAATCGCCGATGGTGTCGGGTCCGGCGACTTTCCAGTCAGCGGTCATGTTCAGGTCGCCAGGCACGCCTGGCTGGCTGTCCTTTTGGATATTGACGAAGCGGATGTCCTTGTTCGACGACGACATGGTGTTGCCCCATGCATTGGTCGCATTGCGGGTGGCAAACTCCATGTTGGACTGGCCGCCGCACAGATAGACATCGCCAACTGCAATGTCGTTGCGCGTCACTGTAGCGCCGCCAGCTGTCGCTGTCAGGGCGTAGGGTCCGCCCGCGGTCATAGCTGGCAAGGTGGCGCGCCATTTGCCCGCGGCATCGGCCTTGGCCGCCACAGATTTGCCGTTGAGACTGACCGTAACGGATTGCGCAGGCGCGGCCGTTCCCCACACGGTGATCGGCTCATCGCGCTGTACGACGGCATGATCGGTAAAGATGCGGGCGAAGGCGGGTGCCGTTGCCTGGGCATGAACGGTGGTAACAGCGGACAGAAAAGCGGTGACCGCAAAACCTGTCAGATGGGCGAACGAACGCGACATAATGGTATCTCCCTTTTTTGAGCGGTTGCCCGCTTCTCCGCCGAATGCAAATGCGTTTGCTGATTAGGTAAGCAGGGTAACCCGCTTCAGTTGCCGTCGCGCGCACTAAGCCGGGTTCCAGATGTGGTGTAGATCACTTCGGCGCCTAATTCGTCCGAGGCACCACCCAAGCGGAAGGCATAACGCCCAGGCGCGATCACCCACTCATGGGCAGTCGCGTCATAGACGGCTAGGAAACGCGGATCGACCCTGACCGTCGCCCTGCCGCTCGCACCGGCGGCGAGGGACAACTTGTCAAAGGCAGCCAGGCGTTTCGGCGCCTCCCATCCCGCGTTATCCGGGCCGGAGACATAGACTTGGCCGACGGCCTTACCGTCTCGCTTACCAGTATTGGTTATAGTGAAGCTGACCGACAGGTCGCCTGGTCCGCCTTTGACCATCAGGTCCGAGTACAGGAAGGTCGTGTAGCTTAAGCCACGACCGAAGGCGTAGAGAGGCTTAAAGCCCTTGATGTCATACCACTTGTAGCCGACGGCCGCGCCTTCGCTATAGCGGGCGGTAAAGGGCGTGCCCTCGGGCAACCCTTCCCCATCCAGTTTGGCGCGCACCCGTTGCTCGTCAGACGTGGGAAAGGTAATCGGCAAATGGCCGGACGGATTGACCTCGCCCGTCAGAACCCGAGCTATCGCCTCCCCACCGCGCGCGCCGGGGTAAAAGGCAGCAAGAATGCTTTTCACGTCTTTTGCCCACGGCATCAGCACGGAGCCACCACTCTCGACGACGACAATGACGTTCGGATTGGCCTTGGCCACCGCAGCAACCAGGTCGTCCTGATTGCCCGTCAGTGACAGAGACACATCGAAGGCTTCGCCGGCCCACTGATGGACAAATACAATGGCCACGTCGGCGGCCGCGGCCGCCCTGGCCGCCGCGGCAATGTCATCGCCAGAATTGTATGTGAAGCGTGTCCGCGGTCGCAGCCCCTGCAGCGCGTTCATGGGTGAGGACGGTTGCCAAATCACCGGACCCGGCCAAGATTTGGGTTCCAATCCTGGTACGGCATTTCCCCCGACCGGCGTGACGCCTGACGACCCGCCACCCGCCAACACCGCTTTGTCAGCGTAGGACCCGATGACCGCCACCGACTTTGGCGTCTTCAACGGCAGCAGATCGCGATCGTTTTTCAGCAGGACAAGAGACTGTTCGGCGGCGGCCTGCGCAACCTGGTGATCCGCCGCGAAGTCGATCGATGCGGCCTTGCCGGGCGCAGCGTCAACGGGATTATCCATCACGCCCTTGTCGAACAATGCCCACAGGATGCGACGGACCATGTCGTCAAGTCTGGCCTGAGGAACCGAACCGTCCTCGATGGCTTCCTTGAGCATGACACCGAAGTAGGGCTTTTTGTCGAAAGGGAAGCCTGACTGCTGATCCAGACCAGAATTGGCAGAGTGAACGGTAGAATGGACGGCGCCCCAGTCGGACATGACATAACCCTTGAAGCCCCAATCGCTCTTCAGGGTCTGATTCAGAAGCTGGTCGTTCTCACAGGCATAGATGTCGTTGATCTTGTTGTAGGAGCACATGACCGAGCCCGGACTGGACTGCTCGATGGCCATCTCGAAGGCCAGATTATCGCTCATGCGCAGGGCCGGTTCGGAGATCTGCGCGCTTACGATTGTACGGCCGGTCTCCTGCGAATTGATCGAAAAATGCTTCATGGTCGAAACGATATTATTCGCCTGAATGCCCCTGATCAAGCCGGCCGCCATGGTTCCGGCCAGAAGCGGGTCTTCGCCGGTATATTCGAAGTTGCGGCCGTTCCGGGGTTCACGCAGCAGATTTACCCCACCCGCCAGCATCACATTGAAACCGGACAGGCGTGCTTCCGACCCGATCATCCTGCCGCCGTCTTCGGTAACTTTGGGGTCCCAGGAAGCCGCCGTCGCCAACGACGATGGTAGCGATGTTCGCTCAAGATTGGGATTGCGCACGCCCATGGAGGCGTCCGTCTGGAACTGGGCAGGTATGCCGAGCCTTTTTACACCTGGTACGTAGCCGGCCGAACCAGGTATAATGCTGGCCACGACGTCCCTGGAATTAACCCCGGGAATGACGGTCGGATCAATTTGAGTCAGTTGATCGCCCGAGGCATAGCCGAAGACCATCAGCAACTTTTCGTCCTCTGTCATCGCGTTCAGCAGGAACTCGGCACGCTGGTCGGAAGACAGGGAAGTATCCATCCAGGGGGTCCCGGTCGGCGCCGCGCCCAAGGCCGGAACCGTGGCAAGAAAGGTGATCGCCGCAACCGCAAGCCCGCTGCGCAAAGCGCTTTTGAGGCCGGATAGTGATTTGGTCATGGTCGTCGTTCCTTTTTGTCGTTGGCCTCACCAACCGACACTGCGTTAGTCCCCAACCCTGCCCTCAAGGCTTCAGGACTGTAATTCGGTATAGAGCCGATACGGCTCATCTTCGATGTGCATAAACGGCTTCAGCACGACGGTCCCGCTCCGCCATTCGTCCGCGCCGTGACGCTTCGCTGCCAGCAGGTTTTCGCGGCTGGGGTTTGCCTCTCCCGCGACCGGCATCAGGACCAGCGGCCCTGTCATCAGCGCCACCACATTCGGATGCGCTGCGTTCAGCGCCTCAAGTCGCAAGGCCATGTCGAACGAGACCTCGACCACATCGCCGTCACGCCATGTCCGGCGCAACGCAAGGAAGCTGCCCGGAGTCACGGCGCCCTTGTGCACACGTCCATTGATCGTGACGCGGCTTGCCTTGCCGGACCATGCCGGAATGCGCAGTTGCAAGCCAAAGGCCGTGGGCTTTTTGAGGCTCAGGGTCAGGCGGCTGGTATTCTCCAGCGGATAAGCGGTTGCCTGCGCAAGCGTCACGGCATGCCCGGAAAACTCCGCCGACACCGTCGAGGGAACGTAAAGGTTGACGTACAGATCGCGGCTGTCCAGCATATAGGCCGAGGTGCCGTAGTCGGCGGTCAACTGGATAAAGGTGCCCGAACAGCACGGCCATTTTTCATCGCGAAAAAATTTGTGCGCCGCCATGTTGTAGTCGGAATAGTAAAAGGTGCTGCCATCCGGCAGGGTCGGCGTCGCGCCCAGGATGGTATTGTAGAGCACCCTTTCCATGCTGTCGCCATAGCGGCTGTCCCTGGTCAGGCAGAGCAGATGACGCGCAACCTTGAAGTGGCCATAGGCGCCGCACGGCGTCTCAAACGACCGGTGCGTCTGCGTCAGCATCTTGTAGAGTGTTTCGGTGTCGTCCGCCGCCACCAGTTCTTCGTTCGGCCCCCAGCCGCCGGTCGCGTAGGATTGCGCCAATACGAAATCGAAGCCGTTTTTGGCGGCCGCCAGATATTTGGCGTCGCCCGTCACATAATAGGCCTCGATGGCGGAATTGAGCGCGTTGACATGGCTGTAGGCATGTTTGCCCTTGAAGGGACTTACCCCCTTGGCGAGTGGATCGAATAGTGCCTCGTCCTGCATGTAGCGCAGAGCCAATGCCCTGTAACGGTCCCCCATGCCGAGTTGCCAGGCCAGGAACAGGTTTTCCGGCAAGGTATAGGGTTCATCCCATATGTCGGCCTCGCTGGTATAGGGTCGCGCGCGGCGCTCTTCGCGGGTCAGGGCCTTTTCCGGCAGGAAGGGCAACACGGCGTCCGTCAACCTGTCGAACACGTCCGCGGCCTCGCTAAGGCCGGCATACCGGTAAGCGTCGATCAACCCGATCGCCAGCTTGTCGTAGGTATAGGCCGGCAAGTAATAACCCTTGAAGAAATCCGGTCCGACGGTGGGCGCATAGGCGCTTACCAGCCCCCTCACCTTTTCGGCGACAGCCGGATCGCCGGTGATGGCATAGCCGCGCGCCAGTCCGGAGACATATTGCCCGAAGCTGTGGCCGGGAATATAGCCGTGCCAGTTGGCTGTGCTCCAGTCGTTCGGATCGACGTGGAAATCACGCGAGTCGTCGTACCAGCCGCCCATATCCTCGCCCGGCGCCGGCATACCCGCGCGCAAACGGAAGGGTTTCAGCAGCTTGTCATCGTCAAGGTGCAGGAAGAGGTCGCGCTGATACTCGAACTGGTCCAGCAACGGCCCCGCGCTCAATTGCACCTGGGAATGCTCGAATAAACGCAGGGCCGGCTTGGTGGTCAGCGGGTTCAGTCCGGCGCCGTGCGCGGCCCCGCAGACACATAGCGCCGCGCCGCCACCCGCTAAAAAAGCTCGTCTCGAATAAGAAGCCATTTTCCGTCCCTGATTTCTTATTTAACTTTAATTTAATTTAAAAAAGCAGGTTTGTCAGACATTTTCAAGGGCTTTTTGCCCCGTGCCGCTCGTCGTTGCCCATGCAAAGGCGTAGGCTGAAGCAGCGAAGGGAAATTATCATCTGGCTCGGGTGTTTTTTTGATATTATTGTTTTAATTAACACTACTTTGGCGAGAAGCAGTGCTAGATAGGTTAAGGTAAAAGTTTATGCTGAAATACGGTTACTGCCGCGCCCAAAGCAGAGGCATCATTTGAAATAGTCGATGGCATGAATAATGTGATTGGTGTGTAAGTTTCAAATTGGACAATTTGTCGATTTAGACGCTCACATAGTCTTTCGACAATGAAGCGCGGCAGCTGCCCACCGATGAAATTGATTTCGGGACTAAGAATATAGTTGAGGCTCAAAAAAGGCTCGATCATATACGACACGGCTGCGTCGATCCACCGATCAATAGCGACCATCATCGCAGGGTTATTTGGCTCGAGGGCCCCAGTGCTTGAGACGGTAAATCCGCTTCGCGCCAGTTCGCCATATAAAGCATAGAGTGATACGACATCCCATAGAATTGTCCTCTTCCCGTTTCTGGAAATAGGGATGTTGCCGATTTCGCCGGCATGGTTTTTACCCCCGGTATAAGGCTTGCCATCAATAATCATCCCGCAGCCCAAGCCGGCGCTGACCAAGACATAGGTAAAGTTGCGGAACTCCGCCCCTTTACCAAATCTGTGCTCTCCAATGGCAGCGGAAGTCGCATCATTGGCGGAAAAGACAGGAAGACCTAGTGCCTCTCTACAAACCGCGGCTATGTCGGTTGACGCCCACTGCTGAAACTCGGGGGGCTTGTCATCAATATTGGCATTATGCATTCCGTCGGGAATCGCTATTCCGAGGCCTATCAACCGTTTCTTGGGCATTATCCGCCGCGTAAGCATTCCCGCAACCTCGGCCTGCAGAAATGCTAAAACATCGCTCGGCAATGGGAAGGCAATTTCGCGGTGCGCCCGAAACTTGATCTCACCCGTGAGGTCCATCGCCACCAGTGTGAGGTGATAGCGATCGATATTCAGCCCTAGCGAGTATGCGCCTTTTGGGTTTATTTGCAGCAAGGCCGCAGGCTGTCCGCGCTGACCAGATGTCTTGCCAACCTCCATAACGAGGTCGTCACTGCTCAGACGTCTCGCAATATTCAACGCCGACTGGTGTGTGAGGCCGCAGATTGCAGCAATTTCCGCGTAAGTGGTCTGCCCTTTTGCGCGTATCGTTTGAAGGACCAAACGCTGATTGTAGTCCCCCGCGCGTGAGGGATTTGAGCCAATCCCCTCTCCTATCGGACCTGGATGCGTGCGCGCGCCGAGCGCCATCTATGCATATCTCACTTTATAACTGGTCCAAGCGACCACACCAGTACCATGACTAGTCGTTTTCATGACATGGCAACCAGGCAATATCAAGCGAGCATCCTTTCCGAAAGAAATGTCTTTTACCAGAACCAGATAACGATCGCTCCCGTCAACGCCATCAAGGCCAGAGAAAGATAACGGTAATTCTTGTAAAAGGGTCTTGACTTCAGAGAGAGCGTTTCTGCACGCCAAGTCATTCGCGAAAACATGAGTGAAGCTATCCGCGTGATGTCAGGCGCAGGCGCCATCAGGCTGCCCATCAACACACTCGCCAAGGCCAGCAGGAAGATCAGAACGGCCGCCACCTGAAAATGTATAGGTATGATCCCCAAAATTTCGATCCCCAAAAAGCCCACGAAACTGGCGACTGTCCCAACGACCAAGCCGCACGCTGCCCCCATGGCGTTGGCACGTGGGAAAAAGAATCCGGCGACAAAAACAGCTGCAATAGGCGGGACGAAGTAGGACATAATTGCCTGCAGATATTGCCACAGCGTGTCCTTGAAGTTGCCTATTTGCGGTGCCCAAAGAATTGATATTCCCATCAGTATGACCGTTAAGCCGCGACCGATAAAAATCAGTTGTCGGTCAGACAAACCGGGTCGCATTCGGCGGATAAAATCCATGGTCAACAAGGTTGCGGTGGAATTATACACTGAAGCTAGGCACGAAAGGATCGATATCAGGCAGGCCGCCAGTAGAAGACCGATAAGGCCTGGAGGCAGCAAGCTAAAAACCATGGTTGGGAAAACCTGATCTGCATTAGCCAGATTCGGGTATATAAGCACCGCGACAGCGCCTGGCAATATGACGAGAAATAGGTTCGTAAGTTTCAAAGCGCCGGCGAACAAAGTACCCCATCGACCGTGGTCAAGGGTCCTTGCTGCCAAAGCACGCTGAACCATGGTCTGATTGGTACACCAGTAATAAAAGCCAATAAGAGGCACACCCGTAACCAAGCCGATCCATGGCATAGTTGTATCGCTGGCTGGCATGATAAGTTTTAGTCGGACAGGGTCAAGTGACCGCAACGCCTGTTGGATGCCACCGGCCGCATGAAAGGCGAATCCCGCCAGGCACGCGCAGACGGTGACCATGACAATACCCTGGATGGATTCCACGCGGATCACCGCCCTTAGGCCGCCAGCTATCAGGAATATTCCCGAAAGCCCCGCAAGTAACGTGCAAATGGCCCACAGTGGCCAATCCGGTACCATGATCCTGAAAACTACGGCGCCCCCAAACAGGACAGCGGCGGCCTCAAGAACGATGTCGAGAACAATGCTTAGCGCTGACACATACTTTCTGACAAACTGGCCGTATCGCAACTCAAGAAACTCAGGCACGGTAAATACGTTCGAGCGCAAATATGTTGGCAAAACGAATGCACAGAAAACTGGAAAGACCAGCGCCGCCATCCATTCATAAGCAAAGACAGATATGCCATGAGCATAGGCAGTGCCTGTAAGCCCTACCAGCGAAGTGACGCCAATTGTCGATGCATATAGAGAAAATCCGATTCGCGGCCAGGCGGCCGAATGGCCTGCGAGGAAATGGCCCTGGACCGACTCGTTGCGGGCCACGCGCCAAAGCCCGAAGACCATTAGGCCTCCGACGTAAGCAAAAATAACGAATATATCAATGACGCTTAGGATGTGGTGCGGCATAACCGACAAGAAGCAAAGCTGGGGGGACTATGGTAGCATGTTTTTCAGCGATTTTGATTTCATAATGTCTTTCTACCCAGTGAATGCGGCTTTCTGATAGGCAGCTTACAGCGGATTTCAATCCGACTGGTATTAAATAAATTTGATTAACGTAATGACCGCCAACCTTCAACTCACCGAATTACAAAAATTCTATTATGTAAGACAATGCTCAACATAGCCCGGGGTACGCCATGAGGTTAAACTACAGAGCGCACGCCTTCCAATCACCGTTAAGCCCGCAACAGGCAGACTGCCTGGCCGCCGTGGCCTGTAAGGAATCGAACTGACAAGCTACTCTCCATCAGGTCGCGATCGTCACCAAAACCCTCTTAAAAAGCAGCATGGTCGGCAAAAATTTGAATATGCAGGTCAGCCGGTCCAGCGCATCGCGCAGTTAAGCTTGATTGGGGTTGCGCACGTCTGTCCAAGCCAGCCTTTCCGCCGATGCACATAGTAGAATTTTAGCGACTTGCCAATTACGTGGAGATTTTGATCCAGGCTTGGAAAATACACTTGCACAAAATTTAATTATCTTGTCTTTATTTAATCATAGTGAGGCCTTCGAAAAAGCCGATACCAGGGAAGTTTAAAATGCCAAATAGTGTCCAACCAAATCGTCGTCATGTCCTTACCGCTGGTGCTGTTCTGCCTCTCACGGTAACCGCAATCGAAGCGAAGGCGACCGAAAAGAGACGCGCGGCTGAAGGCTTTAGTACGCTTCAGGTCGTGAAAGGCGGTGCCAACTTTACCGCCGGCGACCTGACAGTCGACATTTTGTTTGCGGCTTCAGGCACGGTCAGCGTCGTCAAATATGCCACGGGCAGTTCGCCCGACGCAGCGGGCTTTTTTCTGTCCCCGGACTCGCTGGCCGGTAATATCAAACTGTCGCAAACCGCCGCCGGCGCCAGCCTGGTAAGCGACGACCTTGAGGTTCGCATCAACAAGCGGACAATGCATATTGGATTTTATCGCGCCGGCATACCTTACCTCAGCGATACCTCTTCACGGCTCGACACGCAGACCTTCGACCTCCCCGCCGCCAGCGATCTCTATGGCCTGGGGCAGTTTCGCGATGCTATGCCCAATTACCGCGATAAGGCCATCTACCTGGCGCAGGCCAATATGGACGCGGTCAACCCGTTCCTGTTCAGCCCGAACGGCCTCGGCCTTCTGTGGGATACCCATACGGATACCCACCTGAAAAACGCCGGGACGCAGCTGACCTACTCCAACACGGCGCCCCTGATCCGATACCACGTCTGTCTTGGCAAGGATGCCGACGCCGTTATCGCCGGCTACCGCCGTCTTACAGGTAAGGCGCCACTCCTGGGCAAATGGGCTTACGGTTTCTGGCAATCGCAGGAGCGCTATAATTCCCAGGCGGAACTGACCGGTATCCTCGACGGCTATCGCGACAGAAAGCTGCCCATCGACGTCATCGTGCAGGACTGGCACTATTGGGGCGACGACGCTTATTTCAGCGGCATGGTGTGGGACAAGGTGAGTTTCGCCGATCCCAAGGGCATGTGCGATCACGTCCATGCACAACACGCCCACGTCATCGCATCGGTCTGGCCCGCCTTCGGCCCCGCCAGCGCGGTGTTCAAGGACCTCGACGCCGAGAGCCTGCTCTTCAAGGGACCGCATTGGAGCGGCGGCAAGGTCCTCGACATCACCTCGCCGCGGGCGCGCGACATCTACTGGAAGCATGTCAATGATGGCCTCTTATCGGTCGGGCTTGACGGTTTGTGGACTGACGGCAATGAGCCGGAATTCATGGCGACCGGTAGCCGGTACGTTACCGCCAAATCCTATGCCGAAAACGGCGACTGCGCGGCGGGTCCGATCAAGGACCACCTCATGACCTTCAGCTATTATCAAACACGGCTGTTCTACCAGAACCAGCGAGCCCAGACCGATGCCAAGCGGCCGCTGACGCTGACCCGCAAGGTCTATGCCGGCCAGCAGGCCTTCGGCACCGTCAGTTGGTCGGGCGATATCTTTGCCGGCTGGCAAACCCTGAACTACCAGATCGTTGCGGCCCAGCAAATCGCCCTGTCCGGCCTGCCCTACTGGACCAATGATATCGGCGGCTTCCTTGTCACCCACCGTTTTCCCGGTGGCCTGGAGAACAAAGCCTATCGTGAACTTTACGTCCGCTGGTTCCAGTTCGGCGCCTTCATGCCGGTCTTCCGGGCGCACGGCACCCAAATTCGTCGTGAGCTCTGGGCGATGGGCTCCGACGGTGATCCGCACTATGAAGCCCTAAAAAAGGCGCTCAATCTACGCTACACGCTGATGCCTTATATCTATAGCCAGGCCGCGGCAGTGACGTACAAGAACGAGAGTTTCCTGCGGCCGCTGGTCATGGATTATGCCGCTGATGGCAATATCGCAGGCCATCCGAACCAATATATGTTTGGCCGCAACCTTTTGGTGGCCGTGGTCAATACCCCCCTGGAAGCAGAACAAGAGAACTATTTCGAGTTCATACCGAACTATGCCGCCGTGGGTATCGATGGACCGGCCCCTGAAATCACCTTCTATGAAGGCGCCAATTTCGAGAAACAGGTCGACACGCGTCACGGCGACGATCTGAAGATGAGCTGGTTCGGCGATATCCCGTTCAACCTGAGAGGGAAACCTTACAGCGCGCGTTGGAAAGGCAAGATCATTGCCCAGGAATCAGGATCGCACAGGATCCAGATCACCACCCAGGGCCTGATAAAATTCTCGCTGGACGGTGTGACGAAAATCGCCAGTAAAGGGACGGATACAGGCACCGCGACCCAGGCCAATGGCGGCGTATCGTTCGGCGGCCACGATGGCGACAATGTCTATGGCTTCGACATGGTGCTGAAGGCCGGCCAAGCCTACACCTTCGAACTGACGCAGAGCCAGCCCACGCCCGACATCGTCAGTCTGTGGGTCGAATGGATAAGACCTTCGCGCAAGGCAGATTTGCATGTCAGTCCGGACAAGACTCTTGATGTTTACCTGCCAGCCGGTTCGGATTGGTACGGTCTCATGGATGGCCAACGCTATAAGGGCGGACAGACGCTGAAAGTCCGGCCTGCACTCAGCGACATCCCTGTCTACGTCAAGGCCGGGTCGATCCTCCCGCAAACACCCGGCATCCAGTATGCCACGCAAAAACCCGAGCAGATTGAGTTGCACATCTATGCCGGAGCCGATGGCGCCTTCACGCTTTATGACGACGAAGGTGACGGTCACGACTATGAAAAGGGAAAGTGCCGTCATTGGCCACTGACCTGGAGCGATGCTGCGCGCAAGCTGACCTTCGCGCCGGCCGATGGTACCTATCCGGGTGCCGACGCGACGACGACCTTCGCCGTGACCGTGCATGACGGCAACAGCCAACTGCTCACCAAGACTGTCACTGTGTCTGCCTCAGAGTCCGTTACCCTGGAACTTTCATGATGCATCGGCGTACCTTTATTACCGCTCTTTCGATAGGCGTTTTCGCCGGGTCGCCTGCCTTGGCAAAGCGCCGATCCAGCAGGCCTGTCGCCTTTGTGCATGGCGGAAAGACGCGCTTGCGGGGCATAACAGCCTATGCTTCGGAAGCGGCGATCAAGCCGATACTTGTTCAGATCAACGGCAAGAACGGCAGCCATGTCCTGTCGCTTAGATCGGCCAGCACCGCTACCTTGCCTTCAGGGGCGGTCGTTAGTCTCAGCTTCGGCGACCTGCCCGGTTTCAAACAAGGCGTCGCCTTCTGGCGTTACGCCCCGTGGAAATCGTGGACCAAGCCGATGGCCATGACGCATGCCGCCGACCTGCAAGCGGATGACGTCCAGTTCACCTACTGGCAATATGACGACGGCACCTATGGCGTTGCCTTGCCACTCGGTGGTGGCGGCTTCCGCGCCACGCTCGGCACGGACGGCCACAGGCTCATGACGATCGGCCGGGCACTTGGCCCTGCCCGCCCGACACGCCCGATGCCGCAAGTCGCCATAGCCTTTGGCGCCGATCTCTACGCCACAATCACCGCGGTTTTTGAAGATGCCATGGACGCGCTCGGCACGCCGGAGAACCTGCGCAAGCATAAATCCCTTCCCGACGCCCTGACCAATCTCGGCTGGAACACCTGGAACGCTTCGAATCTCGGCAAAAACTTGTCTGCAGATTGGGTGCTGGACCAGGTCGAAACGATCAAGGCTGCTGGCGCGCCGATCCGCACTATCGTGCTCGATGATGGCCACTTCCAGGCGGTCGACAATCAGTTGCAATCCCAACAGCCCGATACAGCCAGGTTCCCCGGCGGCTTCAAGCCCCTGGTCGACAAGCTGATAAACGATCATGGGTTCAAGCATGTCGGCCTTTGGCACGCCTTCAACGCCTATTGGAACGGCATTGATCCGAAATCCGAGCTCGGCAGGCAACACACAGGCGATCTGTTTTCCTGGACCCAGACGACGTCGCCCACCGACACGTCGGGAAAGCTGGTGACCTACAGCTTCCTCAAACCCGATCCCGCGATTCTGGATCCCTATTTCGATACCTATTACGCCGATCTGAAAGCCGCCGGCATCAGCCTTCTGAAGGTCGACAACCAACTGGTCGCGGAACGGATGGCCAAGGACAGCTACCCGGTATGGGACCTGGCCACCGCCATTCACAATGCCATCAATAAGGGGGCAGCCAAGCATTTCGATAACGCCCTGATCAATTGCATGGACATGACCAATGACGCCTTCCTGAACTTCGGAACAACGGCCGTTGCCCGTTCAGTAGAGGACTACTTCCCCTATAAACCAGGTGAGACCTACGACCTGCAGGAAGGCAACGCCGCCGCCCACTGTCTTCAGGCCATGCATAACGCACTGTGGTTCGGCGAGATGGTCTTCCCCGATTTCGACATGTTCGAATCGACCAACCCAAATGCCGCGCTGCATGCCTCGGTGCGCGCCGCCAACTGTGCGCCGATCTATATCACCGACAAGGCCGGAGAGCATAACGTACCCTTGCTCAAATCGCTGGTCGATGCCGAAGGCCTGACACTACGTGCTGATACCCCGCTGCGCCCGACAAAAGACTGTCTCTTCCAACTCCAGTCACCGGCTCTCTTCAAGGCGTCTTCGTTGACCAGGGATGGCGCGCTGCTGCTCCTGGCCAACCTGGCCGATACCGATATGGTTTCGGGAGAATGGCGCCTGTCGGATATTACTGGCCTGCTGCAAGGCGATTATGTCGGCTATAGCCATTTCGGAGAGACGGTCTACGCCGTCGGCTGGGATCACGCCCTTCCCATTCGCTGCAGCCGTATGGAGCACGAACTGGTCCGTGTCGCGCCACTTCATCATGGCAAGGCCGTATTCGGGCTGAAAGAAAAGCTCAACGGACTGGCATCGGTCGACGACCTGACATGGGACGGCGACAGGCTCAGCCTGATCGCACGCGATGAAGGCGCTCTGCTGATCTATGCCGTCAGCGCTCCTGCATCTGTGCAAATCGACAACCAGACCGCACCGTTCACTTACCGGGACAATTTGCTGACCATCCCCCTGACAAACGGCCCTCGCACGTATCGCGTTACCGTAGCTTAAGGCAATCTATGTGTCGCGTTCCGCACAGAGACTCTACAGGCCATTTCTGCGCAAAAGCCATCTTGAACTTGGAATTCTCGCTCGGCATATCGTCTTCGGTTTGCGTCGCATTGAGTCTCATGCAGTCGCGAAGGCTGAAGGTTCGGCCTCGTCGGCGTGGGTTAGACAATCCAGTTCCGGGTATTTAAATGTTATTTAGAACTGGAACACGAACAGCACATTTTATTTGGGGGCCATATTGGCGGCCGCTCAAAATAGGAACATTTAAAATATCTATAAATTCAATAGCATGTAACTCTAGTTCGAGTCACCGCGATCCCCTTTTCTTGCTGCCCCCTTTTCTTGCTTTATCTATCGCCCAAAAGTGCATTTTTTCAACAGCCTGCTAAGGCGTAACGGTGACGGTCTCACTTGGCCTCATAGTAGCCACCGAAGTACTTCACCGGCGACCAAGCAGGAAGGGCCTCGGGCAGTTTCGGCGCCAGACCGATGAAATCCTGCGCGCCGAAGACAACCCTGCCATCGACGACGGTCAAGACAGAAGAGATCGTTTTGATCTCGTCATCCGGTATGGCGAAGTAGTCTTTGTTCAAAAGGGCGAAATCGGCCAAATTTCCGGAGACGATCCGACCCATTTCGCCTTCTTGACCCACGAACCAAGCGGGGCCCTTCGTAAACAAGGCGAGCGCCTCTTCGCGTGTCAAACGGTTCTCATCGGACAGTACTTCAGATCCGGACACGGATTTTCCGGTGGTCATCCAGCTGATGCCAACCCATGGATTGAAAGTCGAAGCCCTGAACGCATCCGTGGTCATGGCCAAGGGGATACCACTATCCACGAGCATTCTCAGGCGCGGTGTTTCCTGTGCTTTTTTCATGCTGTAGGTCGAAGCAAACGCGTCCCCATGCAGCGCCATCTTTTGGTCGAGGGCGATACCCCCACCCAGCTTTTTGACTCTGGCGATATTGGCGGGCGAAATCGTCTCGGCATGGTCGATGCCCCAGCGCAATCCGTCGAGGGGCGTTTTTTTGTTGATTTCTTCCAAGGCATCGAGAAATGGCGAAATGTTCTCATCATAGCTTATGTGCATGCGAAAGGGGATCCGGCGCGACACGAGCTTGGTGACGTCTTCCACGATACGTTCGCGCATGAGGCCCGGGTCGATAACGACGGCAGGCCTGTCGAAGTTCTCATGGTCGTGTAGCTCCATTCGGAGCAGTTCCCCGGCCCCTTCATACTCATGACCGTGCGCCATGCCGGGGAAGGTGTTCTGCCCAGGACTGATAGGGGCAGTCCTCGTAATGGTATTGATTTCAGCATCCACCAGTGAGAGGCCCTCAGGCGGCGGCAGCTGAATATCGATAAACTGAAACCGTATGTTAAGCCGGCCGTCCTCAGCCAGGGCAGTCAAAGGTGCATGCCCCCCAGGATAGGACGTCCCGCCCGCATCGACCACGGACGTGATGCCAAACCGGTTACGGTCATTGATGGCGTATATGTAGGAGCTTAGCCGCTCCTCGGCCGAAGGCTGGGGAACCATGAACTCGAGCGCGATGAACGTAAAGGTTTGCCCGGTGAAGACGCCGGTGTACTTGCCTTGACTATCTTTCTCAAACTCCGTGCCCGGCAGTGCAGGGAACTTGTCGGTTCCCACCCCGAAAGCCTTCATGGCAAGCTTATTCAAGAAGGCGCGGTTATATGCATACTGGACAATCAAGGGGTGGTTGGGAACGGCTTTTCTGAGCTCGTCTTGCGTGGGAAGGCGTTTCTCCTCGAACTGATAAGGCGACCAACCCCCGATCACCTTGACCCACTGGCCATCTGGTGTTCGTTTGGCTTGTTCGCTCAGCATTTCCAGCGCCCGCCGTAACGTAGGCACCCCGTCCCACCTTACGGTGTAGTTGTAGCTGTACTCATTGAGCAAATGGGTGTGTACGTCATGCAAACCGGGTACGAGACGCCTGAGACCGGCATCGATCACCCGGGTGTCGGGCCCCTTGAGGCTCAGGATCTCGGAATCAGTTCCGACCGAGTAGATTTTGCCGGCTTTGACGGCAAGCGCCGATGCTGAAGGCTGGGAAAGGGTGCCGGTGCTGATCTTTGCGTTGAATACAATCAGGTCAGCACCGACGGGTGTCTCTGCAGGTTGAGCGTTCGCAACGCCAACCCACATCGTTGCGGCCAGTAGGGCGATTAGCCATTTCATCGTGATGGTCTCCAGTGGGCGGCTAGGGTTCGAGCAGGAAAGGCCTCGAATTGGGCTGGTTTAACGACGCGTTTCACCCTTCCGCCGCCTTGGCCGCCATTGTCGCTTTTGCCCACCAGACCAGTTCGTCGAGAGCCGTCGTCGTGTTGGGCAGAAGATGGGCTTCGATCTCTTCGATCGGCCTGTTACCGCCCATCCGATAGATGGTCATGAAATCGCCACCGCCGATGTGAACGGTCGCGTGCGTCGAGACCATTTGCAGTTCGACTCCGATGCCACGGAGATGTTCGATAGCGCGGGCGGCGCCGACACCGCCATAGCCGATCGCGGTGAAAGGCTTACGGTTCCATTCCTTGTAAGCTTGGTCGAGGGCGTTCTTCAGCGCGCCGGTAATTGAGTGATTGTACTCAGCGACGACGAAGATATAGCCGTCGTATTTGGCGATGGTCTCCTGCCAGCGGACAGCTGCCGGGTTCTGACTCGGCATCCACATGTTCGAAGCCATTTCGTCGAAGAAAGGCAAGTCGTAGTCGCGCAGGTCAACAAGCTCAACGTCCATATCGGACCGAGCTTTGGCTTGTTTTAAAATCCATTGGGCCGGGACGTCGGCGAACCGGGTTGGACGAGTGGAGCCGATGATAACGGCGATTTTGGGCTTGGGCGTCATAATAACCTCGCGTGACTTGGTTTCCGACCGAAACCAACCGGCGAAGCGGCTTCCCGATTTTTGGGACTTCGATTTCATGACGGCCTCATGTATGGTGGTTTCTGGACGAAACTACAGTACGAAAGGTTCCCATGATCGATCAAGAAGGCACTTTTTCGAAACCAGATAACCCTGAAGATACCTCGTCGTGCGAACACATCAGCCGTTTGCTCGCACGCATCATTGACAAGTGGTCAATGCTGATCGTGCGCCGCTTGGGTTACAGCCCTTGCCGCTTCAACGCCTTGCGCCGCGACATTGGTGAAATCAGCCAAAAAGTTCTTGCTTCCACACTTCGTGACCTTGAGCAACACGGCTTCATTTCAAGGACTGTCACGCCGGTTACGCCGCCGCAGGTGGAATACGCGCTGACGGACCTGGGACGTGAATTCCTGGTCCCGGTCAGTGCACTTGCTGAATGGGTGGTTGCAAATCGTACGCACATGGAGTCTGCGCGCGTTGCCTACGAAGCGCGTCGTTCGCTGCAATAAGCCTATCTCCCATGCCGGGCTGTCGAAGCTACCAGCCTGGCCTCCAGCATCGTCGCAGCACATGCGAAAGGTCTTCTTCGGCTTCAATGATGCCACGGGCACCGCTCTGTCAAATGTCGTCAGTTCGTTGCAACTTGGCGATCAACCATCGACCGGCCGGTCCGGGCGCAAGGTCCCGACGGAATATGGCATGCATGGCTATCGTTGGCATATCGGGGAAGCCGACGTCGATCCTGACGAGTGTTCCGGCCATTAAATCATCCGCCACCATTTCCATTGGCATATTTCCCCATCCGAGCCCGGCCTTAAGGAAAGCGTGTTTCGCGCCTAAGTCCGCAAGGCGCCAGACCGATGTCCCGATGACGCCGAAATCCAGTCCTTCTGTTAAATCGGAACGATCGGTCAGCACCAGTTGTACCTGACCGGTCAGCTGGTTTTGCGAAATCGGGCCTTTTAATCGAGCCAAAACGGAATCTGGTCCTACAACGGTTACCAGCGGCACTGAGACAAGCGGGACACTCTCCAGTCCCTTGGGAATACTTGGCAGGGACCCCATGACCCCTAATTGACACCGGCCCTTCAAAACCAGCTCAGGTACCGCGCCCATCGCTTCGACATGCAGGCGCAAAGCCGTATGTGGAAACTTCACGGCAAAGGCCTTAAGCGCCTCGGTCAACATCGCCTGCGGAAACATGACGTCCACCACCACGGACAGCTCTGGCTCCAGCCCTTCCCCCAACATTCTGGCCTGGCCTTTGAGATCATCTACTCTACGAAGAATAGATCTGGCTACACCGAGCAGGTTCTCACCCTGCGCTGTCAGCTTGGGGGTCCTGCCATTCCGTTCGAACAGGGAAACGCCAAGCAGTTTTTCAAGGCCCGCTATGTGTTGGCTCACAACCGACTGAGCGCGTCCGAACTTTCGCCCGGCCGCCGAGAAGCTCCCCAGTTCTGTCGCGGTGACGAAAAGGCGCAACTGGTCCAAAGACAATCCATCGAGCATGGCCACCACCTATATATAAAACCGATGAATTATATATGTTTTTCTCTCCTTATCAAATAGGTGACGAAAGCTATATTGATGTCAATGGAGGTTGCCATGAACGCACACACAAAAATCTTGAGCCGTACCATCACTCACAAGACAAAGGGCCGCGCCCACGGACCCATAATACGTCTGATGAGCCCCGGCGATTTGGGCGAACGCTTGAAGCCCTTTGTTTTCCTCGACCTGGTCTACGCCGACGCCAGTTTTGCCGGAAGCATGCCCCTGCATCCTCACTCCGGCATCGCTACGGTCACGGTGTTTACAGACGGCGAAATGCACTTTGATGATGTGGATTCCGGTCAGGGCTATATCGGCTACGGCGGTGTCGAATGGATGCGCGCCGGCGGTGGCGTCTGGCATGGCAAAGAGATGTCGGCTGGACGTTCAAAAACGATCACAGGTTTCCAACTTTGGCTCGCCCTGCCCCCTGAGCTCGAAAATGGCGAAGTGGACAGTCAGTACATTGAATCGAAAGATATGCCTGTATCCGGTCCTGCCCACCTCATCCTGGGATCATACGAAGGTGTTCAGAGCCCTGTGCGGTCACCAGAGGGCATCAACTATTTACTCGTCACCCTGCAAGCCGGCGAAAAGTGGACTTACCTGCCACCGGAAGGTCACGACACGGCTTGGCTGAGCGTGAGCCGTGGTGCGCTTCAAGGGATTGAAACCGGCGTCATGGCCATATTCGCATCCGGCCCCGGTCCGATTGAGTTACAGGCCACTGATGAAGGAGAGGTCAATTTCGTGATCGCCTCGGCGGTGCCACATCCCTACGACCTCGTGACTGGCTACTATTCGGTGCATACAACGCCAGAGGCGTTGCAGAAGGGTGAAGCGAAGATAGAAGAGTTGCGCGCCTTGTTGACGGTCGATCCGAACAGCCAAGCCACCGTGCCTGTGTTCAAGGGTTAGGGGTTATCACCGTGTCCAATACTCAACGTTTCCTGCCCGCCTTCGGCCGGCTTCTCATTGCCATCTTGTTCCTCCTGTCCGGCATCGGCAAGATCGCAGCACCAGCCGCAACGATCGGATATATCGGTTCCGCACATCTTCCGTTTCCCGAGATGGCGTATGGTATTTCCCTGGTAGTCGAACTGGCGGGTGGTCTGCTCCTGCTTGTCGGTTACCGCGTTCGGCTTGTGGCGGCAGTGCTCGCGGTCTTTACGCTTGGAGCAGGCCTTGGTTTCCATAGTAATTTCGCTGACCAGAACCAGATGATCCATTTCATGAAGAATATCGCCATCATCGGCGGCCTTCTTCAGGTCGTTGCCTTTGGCGCCGGCGGTTTCAGTTTCGACGCTCGTGGCGGCCGCGCAGCCTGACGGCAATCATCTGAACAATAGCACGGTTTCGACTTTCGTCGGCGAAACCGTGCGCAACCGGAGCAGAGACATGGACAATGTCGTTTCGCTGCTAACGCACTATGGCTTGGTGGCTGTCTTCGTTGCGGTCTTTCTCGATGAACTTGGCCTGCCATCGGCTTCGCCGGTCGTGGTCATGACAGCGGCCGCCTATTCCAGCGGAGAGCCATTGACCCTGGTTGGCGTGTTAATGGCGGCACTGGCGGGCGGAATGCTTGCCGACTTCGTCTGGTTCCTTGCGGCGCGGAAGCATGGCGGCCGCCTCTTGGCCTTCGCCTGCCGATTTTCGTCGTCACCCGACAGCTGCGTGCAAAAAACCAACGGCCTTTATGGCAAGTACGGCAACTTGTCGCTCGTCGCGTCAAAATTTATCCCCGGAACAGGCATCATCGCGATTGCGCTTGCCGGGGCGGCCGACCTGAACATGGCAATCTTTGCGGGCTTTACGGGGAGCGGACTTCTCGCCTTGCATGCGAGCTTCCTCATCTTGGGCGTTGTTTTCCATTCCGCAGTCCATCAGATCCTTACGATGCTTTCCGACCTGGGACCGTACAGTCTTGCGCTCCTGATGGCCGCTGTATTGGGCTATATCGCCTTCCGCTGGCTTCGCTATAGGGCGTTTGTCAAGTCGTTGAAAATGGCACGCATTTCGGTCCAGGAACTTGTTGGGCTAGAGCGCAATCCGATAAAGTGGACACCACTTTTCGGTTAAATTGCGCGACAAAACAAAAAGTTAGAGCGAAATGACGATTCCATCTAAAGTCATTTCGCTCTAGAGCGTGCCTCTTTTACATGGAAACATATCCTGAGTTTCTGATGTAGTTAAGGCATTCGTCTGGCTGGAAGAGATCGATGACGTGTCCGACCTTTCTCCAAGTGGCTTCAACCGTGCGCTCTTCGGCTTTTCGCATGGAGTGTTTTACCTTTGCGAAGACCTGCTCGATTGGATTTAGGTCTGGGCTGTAGGCGGGCAGAAACAGCATGTGAGCACGCCTGTCGCGGATTGCCTTACGAGCCGCTTTTGCTTTGTGACTGCCCAGATTATCGAGAACGACGATGTCACTTGATCCAAGCGTTGGTGCCAGGATTTTCTGGACGTAGAGTGTGAACAACTCGGCATTGATTGGGCCATCGAAAACGAAGGGAGCGTCAATCCGATCGTGCCTCAAGGCGGCGATGAAGGTCATGGTCTTCCAGTGGCCGTAGGGTGCTTTGGCGTGTAGGCGTTGACCTTTAGGTCCCCAGCCCCGTAGCGGAGCCATGTTAGTTTTAATCCAGGTCTCATCAATAAAAACCAGGCACTTTGGATCAACCTGACCTTGATGATCCTTCCAGCGTTGTCGCTTTCGAGCGATGTCGGGACGATCCTGCTCAGTCGGATAAATGGTTTTTTTTGAAGCTGAGCCCTTCGCCGCGCACAAAAACCCAGACGGCCCGCCGCCCCGTCTTGATACCGCGCTCCGTCAGTTCTGCTGTCAGTTGACGCGTTGTGAAGGCCTTCGAGGCCATGCGCTCGCGCAGCCAATCCGCAGTCGCTCCGGATAAGGTTCGGGATTTATGCCCGCCGATCTTGCCAGGGGAAACACCACCCGTTTCCCGCCTCAACGTCTTCCATTTCGAAACGCATGAAGGACTAATCCGTAACGCCGCGGCTATAGCACGGACTGTCTCCCCGCCATCTGCTCGTGCAAGCGCACGCTCTCGCAAATCTTCAGAATAAGGTCGTGTCATCACAACTGGCCTCGATACCCAGCACTTAGCTTGAATCACGACACGACTGATTTGGGAATCCCGATTCCGTCAAAAAAGAGCACGCTCTAATGCGCAACAGTGAGCGGCCGATCCTGGTCGATGTGCGTCCAATGACATTGAGGGTGCAGGGCATCATTCCGGGTGCACTCTATGCCAGTCCGGCCGAGGCCGAGACGGCACTGGCGCACCTGTCTCGGGACATCGAAATTATCGTCTATTGTTCCTGCCCCAATGAGGTGTCGGCCGCGGCTGCGGCAAGACATCTGAAGACATTCGGCTTCACGCGAATCCGCCCCTCGACCGGAGGATACGAGGCGTGGGTCGAAGGCGGCCATCCCGTCGATGTCCATGCTGGATGAAGACCAAGCCTGCAACTATCCTTCGGGATTTGCCGAAATCTTGATCTCGTCGATTTGCCCCAGGGCGGAGTCGGCGACACCACGGCGAAGCGTCAGTACTGCTCCGCCCCTGGCAGCCACATAGCCATTTGTGTGTGACGCCGGAGTGGCTGAATAATTCAATACGTAGTGGACCGGCCGGCCATTGTTCAACATACCTGTCCGGCATAGGTCTCAAACCAGGCCTGCCGGCGTTGCAACACATCCGGACGGCCCTGTTCTACAGCGTGCCCAGTCTTTTTTTGCGCTCAGGCCCAAAACGCCCTGGCGCCGCGCGGGATGCGCTCCCCTTTGATCGCTTGTCGCTCTGCCTCGGTTCGAGATGTCTCAGCCGGGAGGCACCCGCGTGCCAACACACTGGCCCCTACCGTGATAGCGCTTGCGGCAGGCATGCCCAGGGGGGTTTCGCGAATTGCTGGATCGCCGAATTTCGACCATCTCCCGATCACCGAGACAACGACGGCAGCCACTTCGTTTAGCGTCGGGACACGAATCCACTTGAAACATCGCCAATGTCATTGTCTAATATGTAATACATAAATAGGGAGCCGGCAATGCCAACCACTTCGTCTATGGACCGTCGCATGATCTTGAAATCGATCGGCGCCGGTGCCGCGCTGACCACGGCTGGCTTGAGCCAGGCGGCGTTGGCTAAGGCTATGACGGGGACTATGCCAATCGATGGTGTATGGTCCGTTCGACTCGATCCCGGCAATATTGGCATAACAGAAGGATGGCAGTCGCAACCGTCAGGCGCGGCCAGTCCCCTTCCCAATTCCCTGCCGGCGCTGGGTATTGGGAATCCTATCACGGTCGACACGCCGTGGACTGGCACCCTTGAGAACCGGGATTATTACCTGACGGACGACTACGCGCCCTATCGTGACGCTGCCAATGTCAAAATACCGTTCTTTCTTCAGCCGGAAACCTATTACTCGGGCGCGGCGTGGTACCAGCGCGAGATTTCCATTCCCCGATCCTGGGAAGCCAGGCGTATTGCCTTGTCGCTGGAGCGCGCGCACTGGGAAACCCAGGTCTGGTTAGACGGCAAGGCTTTCGGCCGATGCGACAGCCTTTCGACTCCTCATGAATACGATCTCGGCCTGCTTAAGCCCGGGAAGCACCTACTCTCTATTCGCGTCGATAACAGCCTCATTTACAACATCGGCACGAATTCCCACGCGATAAGCGACCATACCCAGGGCAATTGGAACGGCATAGTCGGCGACATAACGCTGAAGGCGACAGCGCCTGTCTGGATCGATGACCTGCAACTGTATCCGGACGCAAAGGCCCGTTCGGTGCGTGTAAAGGGTGACATAAAGTCCCTTAGCGGCAAGCCCGGACACGCGGAGATTACCTTGTCCTACGGCAAGGAAAAGAAGCTGGTGCCGGTCAATTGGATATCTGGCGGCGGCCACTTCGAGGCTGTCGTCAAATTCCCTGATAACGCCAAACTATGGGACGAGTTCTCGCCGGCCCTGCACTCACTATCCGCGAGACTAGGCGCGTCCGATCCAATCACCGCCCGATTTGGGTTTAGAGACCTCGGGACCACCCATACCCACATCACCATCAACGCGCGACCGACCCTTATCCGCGGGACGCTTGAGTGTTGCATTTTCCCGGAGACAGGCCATCCGCCCACTGAAAAAGCCGCCTGGGCCCGGATATTCAGAATCGCCAGGTCTTTCGGCCTGAATATGATGCGCTTTCACTCCTATTGTCCGCCAAAGGCTGCATTTGAGGCAGCTGATGAAGCCGGCTTCTATTGCCAGGTCGAGACATGCTGGGCAAATCACTCGACGACCCTCGGCGACGGTAAGCCCGTCGATCAATGGGTAAAGGACGAAACAGACCGTATTCTCAGGGCCTATGGCAACCATCCGTCTTTTGTTTTCATGCTTTATGGCAACGAGCCCAGCGGACCGAAGGATCGCAATCCCTATCTCAGCGCATATGTCACGCATTACAAAAAGGTCGATCCACGACGCCTGTGGAGCGGTGGCGCAGGCTGGCCCGAATTGCCGGAAAATGATTTCCATCTCGTACCTGAGCCGCGCATCCAGCGCTGGGGCGAACAACTCAATTCGCGGGTCAATGCTCAGCCACCAGAAACCGTCACGGACTATTCGGCCTTCATATCGCATCGAACAGTCCCGGTGATGAGCCATGAGATCGGCGAATGGTGTGTCTATCCCGACTTTAACGAGGTCGATCAGTATACGGGCTATCTCAAGCCGAAAAATTTCGAGATCTTTCACGACCGGCTGCAACAAAGCGGACTGAGCCACCTTGCCTCGACCTTCCTTATTGCGTCTGGGAAGCTTCAGACCTTACTCTATAAAGAGGAAATCGAAGCGTCGCTGCGAACGCAAAACATGGCGGGTTTCCAACTGCTCGACCTTCACGATTTTCCGGGCCAGGGCACCGCGCTTGTCGGCGTCCTCAATCCGTTCTGGCGGGAAAAGGGCTATGTCACTGCCGAAGACTACAGCCGTTTCTGCAACGCAACCGTCCCACTGGTCCGCCTCGAAAAGCGTGTATTAACCTCTTCCGAGCGCCTGACCGCACAGGCGGAAGTTTCGCACTTCGGCCCCTGGCCCTGTGGACTTGCCCAGGCCTATTGGCGACTGGAAGTCGGTGGAAGCGTCCAGGCTCAGGGCAGGTTCGATCCGGTCGATATCGCAATCGCCGGCGGGCAGGCTCTGGGTCGGATTGACCTTGACCTCAGCGCCATCACTAAGGCGTCTGCCTGTAAACTTGTCGTCGGGATCCAGGCTGATGCCATGACCGGCCCCTGTGAAAATGATTGGGACGTCTGGGTCTATCCTGCGGAGCTCAAACTGCAAGAAGCCGAGGTACAGGTGGTCAATTCAGTGGACGACGCAATAAGGCTCACCGGCGAGGGCAGGACGGTCATTCTATCCCTCCCGAAATCGGCGATCAGAAACTATGACGACAAACCGGTCAAGTTCGGGTTCTCGAGCATTTTCTGGAACACAAGCTGGACCAACCGGCAGGCGCCGACAACGCTCGGAATATGCTGCGATCCGAAACATCCCGCCCTGAACGACTTCCCGACAGAGGCCTATACAAACTGGCAGTGGTGGTACCTGGCGCACCGTGCCGCCCCTTTGCGTATGGATCTGATGCCCCAGGGATCTGACGCCATTGTCCGCGTTATCGATGACTGGTTTACCGCCAGAAGCCTCGCCCTGATCGCCGAGTTTCAGTGCGGCAAGGGCAAACTTATCGTCTGCGGCTTCGATCTCACGAACCTGGACGCGAACGATCCCGTGTCGCGGCAGATGCGCGCAAGCCTTATGGAATATGGCGCATCCAGTACATTCTCACCCAAAATCACGATCGACGCGGCGTCTCTGCGCGCCCTCACAATTTGAGGATCAGGATCTGTTGAGCTATCTCAAAAATCCCGAGATATTTTCAGTAAATAACGGGATGATCGGGGCGGTTCTTTCGCCCGCTCCAGGCGTAGACATTGACGAGGACAGGGGCTAGGCCGGCGTGGCGTGGCTGTGATGGATCGGTACGGGAGTGGTAAATGCAATTCAACGGTAAGGTCGTTGTCGTCACCGGCGGCCTGGGTGCGATCGGCAAAGCTTGCGCAATGCGCTTTGCCCGCGAGGGGGCTACGCTCGTTCTGGCGGATCTGACGTCGGAAGGTTCAGTTGATGTCATTGGCGCACTGATCGCGGCAGGTGCGCAGGGCGCCATTGCAATCCCCTGCGATGTGTCCAGGGAAGACGACATTTTACAGGTGTGTGACATGGCGCTGTCTGGGTTCGGCGCGATTGACGTCATTGTCAACGTCGCTGGAATGATGATCTACAAGGAGATAGAGAACCTCAGCGTCAGCGATTGGATGACGATACTGAACACCAATTTCCTCGGCGCCGCGCTTTTCACGCGCGAAGGGTTCAGGCACATGAAGCCGGGCGGCGCTATCGTCAACGTCTCGAGCGTACACGCCCGGCAGACCTCCGCGCTTGTAGCACCCTATGCTGCGGCAAAAGCTGCCTTGGAGTCTCTGACGCGCTCTGCCGCCATAGAGGGCGCGGCAAAAGGCATACGCGCCAACGCTGTGTTACCAGGCGCTGTCGATACGCCCATGCTCAGGGCCAGTCCCAATATCCGTTCCGGAATAGAGGTCCTCGACGAGAACGACATTGGAAAGCCGGAAGACATAGCGGATGCCGTCGTATTTCTCGCCAGCCCGGCGGCCGCATTCATTACCGGTGCGAGCCTGCTTGTCGACGGCGGGCGACTGGCCAGGCTTTGAACACCATTGCGCCGCCTCAATGGTTCTGCATTACTAAAAGCCCGAATCCCAGAGACGTCGCATGCCTCCCACTCGCTCATCCTACGTCACAGAGGCCATTGTCCGAGACCTGGGCGTGGCCATTGTTACGGGTCAATTCGATGAAAAGGCCTTCCCAAAGGAGATTGAGCTTTGCGAACAATTCGGTGCGGCGCGGACCGTAACACGCGAAGCCGTGAAAATGTTGACCTCGAAAGGACTGCTGACGTCCCGCCGTCGTCGCGGGATCGTCGTCAACGAAGAGGATCAATGGAATCTGCTCGATCCGGACGTTATGCGCTGGATGCTGGAGCGCAAATTCTCCTGGCAACTTTTGATCGAGTTTACGGAAATCCGTCTGAGCATCGAACCCGGAGCGGCTGCCCTTGCTGCCAGGCGGGCGTCCGGGCCCGAGCGAGCGGCGATCGATGATGCAATCATTCGCATGTTTGCCGCCGACAAGGGCGAGGACGACGCGCTGACCGCGGACATTGCCTTTCATCTCGCTGTTCTGCAGGCGAGCGGCAACCGGTTCTACCGGCAACACCGTGAAATGATCGAGACCGCCCTGCGTTTCAGCATTCGCAAGACAAACGAGTTGAAAGGCGTGCGTTTCGCCAGCGCAAAAGATCACAAGCGCGTCGCCGATGCGATTTTGGCCGGAAAGGTCCAGGAGGCCGAGATCCGCATGCGCGAACTCATTGGCGGCGCCCTGGAGCTTATGGAACGTGTCCAAAAGGACGAGGACCACAAAAAATAGGTCTCTGCGGTCCCCCAGCCGTCGCTTGGAAGCCGTGACTTGGAAGCCGTCATTTGGTGGCGGTCAGTCGATTTTCGATTTCCTCCAGCGATTGCCCGCTCGTCTCGGGAACCTTGAACGCAACAAAGAGCGCGCCGAGAAGGCAGAAAACGCCGTAACACCAGAAGGTGCCGGCCGCTCCCACGCTCTTGTTGAGAATCGGGAACGTATAGGTCACCCCAAAACAGGCAATCCATAGAGCCGAAACGGCAATAGATATCCCGACACCGCGAATGCGATTGGGAAATATCTCGGAGAGCAACACCCAGGTCACAGGGGCAAGTGTGGTTGCATACACCGCTATTACGGCCAGGGTCAGAAACAGAATGAAAGGGCCCGTCAGGCCAAAATAGAAGGCGGCGCCCAGGACGCCGTGCAGGCCCGCGATTATCGCTGCCCCCCACACCATGAGACTACGACGGCCGAGCCGGTCCACCGTCAAGGTCGCCAGTACGGTGAAGGCGAGGTTAATGGCGCCTGTGATGACGATATTGAACATGACCCCGCTGAGGTCATAGCCGGCGCCCCGATATATTTCCTCGGCATAATTAAAAATGACGTTTGTGCCGCTCCACTGCTGAAGTACGGCAAGCCCGATGCCGATCAGTAGCAGGCCAAGCATGCCCGGCTGCAACAGAGCGCCCCAGTTTTGCCGTGGGCTCCCGACGCGCTGCAGGCCCTCGTCAAAGTCCGCGATTTGATCGCGAGCATAGTCTGCCCCGCCAATCCTGGTAAGAACGTCTTCAGCCTTGACGCGCGCTCCCGCTTTCAATAGCCAACGCGGGCTTTCAGGCACCAGCAATGCGCTGATAAAGAATACGAGGGACGGCACCACGACGGCCGTAAACATCCAGCGCCAACCCGACTGCCCTTGCCAGGAATTCCGGATGGCCTCCGCTGAAAGGTCCGCGCCGATATTGCCTGCAATCTTCAGGTTGACGAGCTGCGCCGCCAATATGCCCACGACGATCGTAAGCTGGTTGAGGGTCACCAGACCGCCACGCCATTTCGAGGGTGCGACCTCTGCAATATAGGTCGGCGAGACATTGGAGGCGATCCCAATGGCGACGCCGCCAATAATCCGCCAAAGCACAAATGTCTGGAAGTGATTGCACCAGCCGGTGGCGACCGACGAAACGCCAAACAGGAGTGCCGCCACTATCAGGAGCTTCTTGCGTCCAATGCGATCGCTTAAAATGCCTGAGCAAATCGATCCTATGAGACAGCCCAGCAAAGCGCAGCTATTCGCCCATCCGATATCCGCTTCAGAGGTGAGGCCGAAATAGGGTTCGTAGAATGGCTTTGCGCCACCGATGACGACCCAGTCGTAACCAAACAACAAGCCCCCCAACGCTGCGACGATCGAAATCGTCCAAATGTAGGCGACATTGAAGGGATAGCGCGCGTCCACGCGCTCCGACGACGTCGGGGTGTCCGATGATAGGTGCATTTCCTCCCCTTTGTGAGGCTAGATCTAGTATGTCGACGCCTTCTCATCGTGAGACGGTCTGTCCGGAGTGCTGCCCGATTAAAGGTCAAGAGGCGCGGAGCGTCAAGATATATATTACATATTAAGTGACTGAACTGCGCGCTTCGTCGATCAACATGGCGACAAAGGCCGTCACTTTTGGCTGGCGAAAGCGAACAGCGGGATAGACGGCAAATATCCCACCGGACGGCAGGTCCCAATCGGGCAAGAGACGTACCAGGCGTCCAGATCCGAGATCGTTCGCGACATGGAAGTCGGGCAAAACGCTGACGCCCGCGCCCGCCAGGGTCGCCGAACGCGCGGCCGGTGACGTATTCACGCTTAACCGGGGCTGGAGGCGAACAATTCGCCGTTCCAGATCTCCACGCGAAAAGTGCCAGAGACCCGGCTCACGCAAAGCCGTGTTGGCGACAAATGGAAACGTCGCCAGAGCTTCGGGTTCAATGCCCGCCGCGCGGGCGCCAATATCAGGGATGGCCACGAGGTATTGACGAAAAGTCCCAATGCGCTTCGCCTGCAGGCTGGAGTCCTCGAGCCAACCGACGCGCACCGAAAGATCAATGTGGTGCTCGATCAGATCGAGCTTCTGGTCGGATAACACGAGTTCAACGCGGCAATCCGGGTAGCGCGCCGTAAAATGGGCTGCGACAGGGGAAACGACCGATGCGCCATAGTCGTTGGGCGCCGTAATTCGCAGGGTTCCGCGCGGTTCGGCCCCGGCTTGCGCCAGTTCACTGAAAGCGTCGTCAGCCTCGCGGAAAATCAAAACGCAGCGCGAATAGAGCATGCGGCCGGCTTCCGTCGCTTCAACCCTGCGGGTGGTGCGGACCAAAAGGCTGGTTCCGGTTTCCTGCTCCAGGCGGGAAACCTGCTGGCTTACGACGGTCTTGGTAACGCCAAGGCGCTCGGCAGCCCGAGTGAAGGAGCCAGCCTCCACCACGGCCGAGAAATAGGCCAATCGATTGAGATTGATGACTTCGCTCATAGGCCCTCCAAGCATTGTAAGCTATTTGCACACATTCTGTTCAATTAGTGCATATTTTTCGCATCATAAACTTCAGCTATGATCTTGGTCATGGAGACCGAGATGTCCGCAATCATTCGTCTGACCTACCTCTTCGATCCGCTATGTGGCTGGTGCTATGGCGCATCCCCCCTGATCGATCGCCTGGCGGCCGAGCCCCGAATCGCCATCACGCTTTCACCCACGGGCCTGTTCGCAGGACATGGCGCGCGGCCGATGAGCGCCCAATTCTCGGATTACGCCTGGGCCAACGACCAACGCATCGCCCGTCTCTCGGGCCAGGTCTTCAGCGACGCCTATCGTCGCGATGTCCTTGGCAATCATAGCCGCCTTTTTGATTCTGCGCCCGCGACGCTGGCCATTGTCGCCGTACAACTCACCGAACCGGAGCGGGCAATAGAGGCGCTGAAGGCGATCCAAAGGGCCCGGTACGTCGATGGACGGGATAATGGTAATGTGAATATCCTCTCCGACGTGCTGACGGCGATGGCACTGACGGACGCCGCAAAACTTATCCGCTCGCCTGATGAACCTCTGTTGTCGGCATATCGCGAGACGATTGCGCAATCCCGGCGGGATATGGCGGCGCTCGGCCTTGAAGGCGTACCTGCGCTTGTCGTGGAGGCGTCTGGCGGCCGGCACGTACTAAAAAGCAACAGCTTGATGGGTGACCCCGCTCCGATATTGGAGCGTCTTCTGCTCGCCCGCACCACATAGCCACACAACCAACTGGATTTCGACCATGCTCACCCGGAGACACATCATGACATCGACCCTTGCCACCGGCGCACTTGCCATGTTGAGCGGCGCCGACGCCGGCCTCGCCGGATCAACATCCCTGACATGGCAACACCTGCCGGCAGGGGAAAACGGCTTCTTTCGCGCGCCGGTGCTACTGACCGGGCCAAAGGAGGCGCTGCTTATTGACGGCGGCTTCACCTATGCTGACGGGCGCACTGCGGTCGATGCGATCAAGGCCTCCGGGAAAAGGCTGACGGCGGTCTATATCAGTCAATCCGACCCCGACTACTATTTCAGCCTCAAACCGCTGAGGGAAGCCTTTCCAGATGCCAAGGTCCTGGCCGCCCCAAAGACCCTGGCGGCGATCAAGGGCAATGTTGAAAAAAAGCTCGCAGTCTGGGGGCCACAGCTTAAGGAAAACGGGCCCCAAACCCTGTCAGACATCGTTATGCCGGAAGTATTTGAAGGCAAGACTCTGACCGTCGACGGCGAGGCGGTCGAGATCGTTGAGGCAGATGGCCTTGCCAACCGCCGCTATCTGTGGACGCCATCGCTGAAGGCCGTGTTCGGCGGCGTACTGATTTTCTCCGGTGTCCATGTCTGGACCGCCGACACGCCAACCAAGGAAAGTCGCGCGGCATGGATGGCACAACTCGACCGGATCGCGGCCCGCAAGCCTGCGGTCGTCGTTCCCGGACACATGACCCCCGATGCGAAAACCGACCTGTCGGGAATCGCGCACACGAAAGCCTATCTGACGGCTTTCGAAGAGGAACTGGCCAGGGCCAGGGACTCGAGTGCTTTGAAAGCCGCCATGGAAGCGCGGTTCCCCAATCTCGGTATGGGTGTCGCCCTCGATATCGGCGCTAAGGTCGCAACCGGCGAAATAAAGTGGGGTTGAGGCGTGGGTACGAACCTCGACCTCATCCGGGCCACCTATGAAGGCACATCCGACGAGAATGGCCGCAACCTTCTGGCCGTTCTTGCCCCGGATGCCGAATGGACCGAAGCGGAAGGCTTTCCTTATGCCGGGACCTATGTCGGCCCGCAGGCCATTGTCGACGGGGTCTTCAGGCGGCTCGGCAGCGAATGGACGGGGTATCGCGCGCAGGTGCACACCTACCTCGAGGATGGTGATCGAGTTGCCGCATTCGGCGTCTATTCGGGGACTTACGCAGCGACGGGCAAGTCGATGCAGGCGTCGTTCGCTCACCTCTACCAACTCAAGGACGGCAGGATCGCGCGCATGACCCAGTATGTCGATACTGTTCCCGTCCGCGCTGCGATGTCGCCGTCGTAGCCTTCCCTCAATCCGCGCAAACCCAGGAGACCCTGATGTCGATGCTCAAGACCGCAACCCTGGCTGCCATTGTCCTGGTGACGATGTCGCCCGGCCTTTCCGCGCACGCCGCGAAACCCAGCTCAAAAGCAGTCGCACAGCAGTACGAGCTTACGCAAAGAAACAAGGCGCTGGTCGTCAAGGCGTATCAGGCACTCTTCGGGGACCATGACCTGACGGCGCTTGATCGCTATTGGGCAGAAAATTACATCCAGCATAACCCCGGGATGACCGATGGCCGTGATTCCGTAAAGCAACTGCTCGACACGCTCGGCGTGTCGCATTGGCCGAAGCAGAAGGTCGATTTCAAGCGTGTGATCGCTGAGGGCGATCTGGTCATGCTCCAGGTGGTCCAGCCGAAGGTTGGCAACGCGCCTGAGACTGTTATCGTCGACATTTTCCGGGTCGAAAACAACCGGATCGTCGAGCACTGGGACGTTATCCAGGCCGTGCCATCGGACGCAGTCAACAAGCGGCCTATGTACTGATCTGCAATCCGAGATCGGGAGGTTTTGCCACCCATTGTCGGGCCAGTGACCACCTGCGGCTTTATTCCGGGCTCGACGATTCGATTGCTCGATGTGACGACGTCAAGCGGCGCTGACGTGGCCGTTGAAGCGGTATACGCCAGTCTCCGACGTCATGTACACAGAATAGGATTCAAATTCCTGATTGGGATTGGGGACGCGAACTTCATAGATTTTCACTGGTCCCCATACGTCAATTGTCTTTACGACCTTCAATTCGCTGAGTTTGGCGCCTGCTTTTTATCCCGAAGGCTGCCGCATATGCCGCGTTTGTAGCAAGTAAAACGCCAAACGTCATTGCTACAATATACCTGATCACCCGGCTGCTCCCCACTAATAGTTACGCTTCCCGAAGCGTCTCATGCGGCGTTATCGCTTGACACAATTCATTTGACTTTGCCGGTGATGATTCCTACATTCTGGCTATCACCCACCCACAGCTTGCTGTGGGCTCAAAGGCCGTAAGGGAGAAATCTCTTGCGGCCTTTGCTTTTGCGGATCACCGGCGGATATGCGCACAACGATCTATATTGACGGCTTCAATCTCTATTACCGGATGCTGAAAGGCAAGTCGGGCGTGAAGTGGCTGAATCCCAAGGCGCTTGCAGAGGAGGTGTTGAACCCAGCCCACAATGTAACCCGCGTCAACTATTACACCGCCCGGATATCTGCACGCCCCAACGATCCCGACGCACCGGCACGACAGGCCATCTATTTGAAAGCGTTGGCGACCGTCCCGGAAATAGCCGTGCATGAGGGATCCTTCCTGACGTCAGAACCGTGGATGGCGCTTGCCCAACCACTCGCCGCAAAGCCGAACAGTTATATATGGGCGCTCCCAGCCCCGGACGTAGTGAAAGTGATGAAGACGGAAGAGAAGGGCAGCGACGTTAATCTTGCCTCTCACCTGGTTAGAGATGCTTTCTTGGACGCCTTCGACGTGGCGGTCATCCTCACCAACGATTCCGACCTGGTCGAGCCTGTACGCATCGCCATTCAAGAAGCAGGCAAGAGGGTGGGTGTTTTGGTTCCTGTAAAATACCCAACGCAGAGCCTTATCAACGTCGCCTCCTTTTACCTGCACATACGCCCAGGGCATTTGGCCAAATCGCAATTCCCAAATCCGGTCACATTGTCGGACGGCACTCAAGTTGCCTGCCCTCAGAGCTGGCTATAAACCATTTCCCGGCCTGTCTCGGTCCGAGGCGCTTTCAAGCAGAAAATTCGACGTGTTGGCCAGGCGCACGAATGGACGTGACGGGGGGCACCGGTCAGAAAAATCCGAAAGCGTCCTTTGGGTAACGTGGTTGCAAATCCTTTTTTGAATATTGCGGCAGCCAACTGTTATCGAAATCGTAGAAATTTGATACCTGCTCGATTTTCCATTCGTCGCCAGTTTTTACGAACTCATATCTTATTTTTGAGCCCTTGGCGCGTTCTTGTTGATCGTATTGATCTGCACTGGCTCCTTGAGGGATGGGGGACACGTTATGTATAGTCACGGTCACAACTCTTCTGGTTTCGCCTTGCATCTCAATATCATCAATATGCCGATCGTACTGATTTAAGGAAACTAAACATTCATCAGGCGTTTTTACGCTATTCGAGTAATCTCTGACCTCCTTAGAAATACCTACAAAAGAATCATCTATATATTTATCCGAAGAGGTAACGAATTTATCTTCGGCTGTTTGTTTTCTTTCACTGGTGTCCGGATAACAATTTAATTTGGCCATTCCGTCTTGATAGGCCCACACAGATTTAAGGAACGATTCGGGAGATTGGCGATCTAATTTTATACTGACAAGGCGCTGTTGAAGGTCCCGATAGGCAGGGTCTTCAGCTCTGTCCGATACACTCTCCTTTTTGGAACACCCCGAGAGAGAATTCAGTAAGCCAATTAACACAATCCCACACACCCACGTCGGATGCAGCATTCCACTATTTTTGGTCATCGTTGGCTCCCCTGTTCATCGGTATTTCCGATTTCATTGAAAAGTGATCAAGCCTTGCTTGATAACTGACGGCACTATCCGCAGACACATAGTCAAGTTGCGCCGAACGTAGCCCAAGTAGGAATTTGCGAGAAGCCTGAATTCGACAAAATTCTATATTGAAAAGACCCAAGCATGCTGCACGAACGTCGCTACGGCTTGGTTGCACCCTGTTCCGGCGGGCCATCGTGATGCGCCGCTCCGCTGTCCTGCCCGTCGCCCGGCTTCATCAGGAAGAAGCGGAAGCGGAAGCTGGCGCGCAGCAGGTGATTGGCCACCAGCTTGCGTTCGGTCGGCGACAATACCACCATGCCCTGGATCAGGGCATTCTCGACCTTGGCCCGCGCCTGGTCTTCATAGCCGCGCGCCTCGTCCGACAGGGCGCTGATCTTCGCGGCGTCGTAAGGGTCGCTGGCCGCCAGCCTGGACGCGTCAGCTCGCAGGTCGCGCGCCTTGTTCATATCGGGTTCGCCGCTCAGCGCCGCCTGCTTGATCAGGGCGGTGATGCGCTCACGCGACTCCGGAGTCATGTCCTTGGTGGCGTCTTTCCACGCCGCAGCGATCGGCATGGGCGGCTTGACGTCGCGCATATGGTGCTGGACGACATAGGCTCCGCCCGCCATCGCCGCGATCAGAAACACATTGAGGACGACCGACCCCCACAGAAGCCAGTTTGGTCGCGAGGCCATCCTACCCATTCTCCGTGTCGATCATCTGGGCCTGTTCGAGAACGGCTTCGGCGCGCACCTCATCGAGGCCCTTCAGGCTGACATTGACGCCAAACAGCGCCCCCGCCAGACAGGCCACCAGGCCCAGCCCGGCCGCCCAGAACACGGGCATGCGCCGCGCCGGCATGGTACCACCGACATCATTGGCCGCGATCATCCGCGCCACGGTCTCGAAATGCAGGCGCTCAGGCACAAGTGACGCCTGGGCCGCATCCATATCCATCAATGCATCCAGCGCACGCGCATCGTCCAGCCACGGCCCAGCCTCATCGGCGTGGATGCTGAGAAAGTCCAGGGCCGCCTCGCGTTCATCCTCCGGCCACCGCGCCGCGTCGGCGCCATAGGCGTCGATCATGTCCCGGAAGCGCCGGGCCGTCATGTCATCCGTATACATCACTTACCTCCCGTCCTTTCCGTCCATTTTGGCCGTTACAGGTTTCGGTTTTGGCGCCCCCGCCAGGCTACTTGCGTCATCCATTGCCGGATTCAGCCGCGCCCGCAAGGTGCGCCGCGCCCGCGACAACAGGCTTTCCAACGCCTCGACACTGATATCCATCAGGGCCGCAGCGTCAATATTCGACAATTCCTGATAATAACACAAGGTAATAGCAACGCGTTGACGTTCCGGCAGGGCCTTCAGCGCCGCCTGCAGCGCCGCTGCATTCTGTACGCGTTCCAACTGGGCTGCCGGTCCGGGTGTCGTATCGACGATTTCGACGTCGTCGGTCGACACCTGGTCACGCCGCCGCCGCAAGCGGTCGAAACACAGGTTCAGCGCCACGCGGTGCATCCAAGTATCGATCCGCGCCTTTCCCGGCACCCAGTCGCGCGCCTGTTTCCACGTCCGCACCAGGGTTTCCTGGGCGACGTCCTCGGCCTCGACCGGATCGCCCAGCATGCGCCGTGCCAGCGACAACAGCCGCGGCAGCTTGCGCGTGACGAGGATGGACACGGCCGAGGAATCGCCGCGTCCGATACGTTCCAGCAGTTGCTCATCCGGGTCGTCGTTCACGCGTGTCTCCGCCCTCATGACGAAACCCTGCGGATCGCGCCCGTCCAGGCTTATGCGTAGGGTCTCTTGCATGGGCTTCACATCCTTAGCACAGACGCCATGCGGCGCCTATGTTCTGATATCGTTCCTTATACGGAGCAGCTCACCCCTGCCCGTCGACCGGCGCGACAATCTTTTAGATTCTCAAGAAAAAGTCCTTCGCGAAGCGCTCTGTGTACTTTTTCTTGGAAAGGCAAGACGAGGCTGTCAAGGCGTGTCGACCGGCGCCACAATCTTTTCGAAAGCCATCCGCGCCCGCTTGCGGATATCGCGAAGTTTTTTCTCCAGCGTATCCAGCCTTCGCGTGTGCACGGCCCGCGCCAGCTTTCGCTGGAAGGCTTCTGGCTCGTGCCCCGGGTCTTCCTGCTCGGTCAACGACACCCGCATGACCTGGGCCAGGGACTGCTGCACCCGCCACGCGACGCTCAGCGCCTCGATCTCGGCCGCCGGCGCCAGTCCGGCGCGCTGCATGGCCGACAGGGCGGCCAGAGTGCCGACGCGCAAGGGACCGCCATCCGCCGCATGGATCAACTGCAGATACTGGGCGGCGAATTCGCAGTCGACCTGGCCGCCGGGGATCAGCTTGAAATCCCAGAACCCCTTGGCGGGACGTTCCCTCTCCATCAGGGCACGCATATTGAGCACGTCCAGCGCCGTCTCGCCGGATGAGCGCGAGCGGCGCAATATGGTCTCGATCTTCAGCCGCGCCAGGTCGGCAAAGTCGCTCGACGAAGCCCATACCACCCGCGCCCGCGTCAGGGCCTGGAACTCCCATGTATCGGCATCGCGCGTATAGTAGTTTTCGAACGCCGCCAGCGACACCGCCACCGGTCCCTTGGCGCCGGTCGGGCGCAGCTTCATATCGATCTCGTACAGCAGCCCCTCATGCGTCGGCGCCGACAGGGCCGAGATCATACGCTGGGTGAAGCGGGCGAACCAGGTCTCGGCCGCCCATCCCTTGACCGTCGATCCGGCGCTCGGGTCTTCAGGCAGGTAGACCGCCATCAGGTCGAGGTCCGAGGTCGCCGTCATCTCCTGGGAGCCCAGCTTGCCGAGCGCCAGAATCGCCACCTCACCGTCGAGATTGCCGGCCAGGCGGCGTATATCCTCGATACACAACGGCGCCAGATGATGGATACAGGCGTCGGCCAGGCGGGCATAGGCCGCGCCCGCCGCTTCGGTGCTTAAACGGCCGCTCAGAATCTGCATGCCTATACGGAATTGCTGCTCGCGCCCGACCCGGCGCAGGGCGTTCATCACAGCTTCCAGGTCGCCAGGGACGCGTTCGACCTCGCGCGTGACGATGGCGTCGACCTCCTCGCCCAGCGGGTCGAAGAAGCCGGCGTCCAGCATGGCGTCGAACGAGGTCGGATGGCGCGCCAGCATCTGGGCCAGCCGCGGCGAAAAGCCCATGATCTCGACAATGGTCCGAAACAGCTTCGGATTGGCCAGGAACAGCGACTGGATCTGGACGCCGGCGTTCAGGGTGGCGAAAAACTTGGCGAAACGCGTGAAGGCAATGCCCGGCGTACCCGTCTCGTTCAAGGCTTCCAGCAGGCGTGGTACCAGGCGCGTGAACAGTTCGCGGCCGCGCTCCGAACGTGTCGCGGGGATGCGTCCGTGGTGCCACGACCGGATGGTCGCGCTGACCTGCTCAGGGTGGTCGAACCCCATCCGCGTCAGGGTTTTCAGCGTTTCCGGATCGTCTTCGATGCCGGTAAAGACCAGGCTGCCGAAGGACGAGGACAGGGTCTCGGCCTCGCTGAACAGCTCGCCATAGTGGGCATTGACCAGCCGCAGGGTGCGCGACACGGCCAGGTCGAAGCGCGAAAGGTTGGAAAATCCGGCCAGCGCCGCCACAGGCAGACGGCCCTCATCGGCCTCGGGCAGTTCGTGCGTCTGCTCGTCATGGATCATCTGCACCCGGTGTTCCCAGTTGCGCAGACGGATATAGGCCTGTTTCAGTTCCTTGGAGACGGCCGGCGCCAGATGTCCGGCGCGGCGCAGCGCATCCAGCGCGTCGAGGGTGCGCTTCGAGCGCAGGGACGGATCGCGCCCGCCCAGGATCAGTTGCTGCGTCTGGGCGAAGAACTCGATCTCACGGATACCGCCGGCGCCCAGTTTCAGGTTGGCGCCGGCCGCCTCCAGCCGCTCTTCGACGCCGTAGACATGGATCTGGCGCTTGATCGAATGGACGTCGGCAATGGCGGGATAGTCGAGACTGCGCCGCCAGATGAAGGGCGACAGGTCCTGCATGAACTGGCGCGCCTCGACCATGTCGCCGGCGACCGGGCGGGCCTTGATAAAGGCGGCGCGTTCCCAGTTCTGGCCGACCGATTCGTAGTAGTTGAGCGCATAGGGCACGCTGACCACGGTCGGGGTCGAGGACGGATCGGGACGCAGGCGCAGGTCGACGCGGAAGACATAGCCGTCGCCGGTCCGTTCCGACAACACCGTTGCCGCCTGGCGCGCCACCCGGTCGGCAAAGGTCTGGGCGTCGACCTGGCCGGCGATCGGCAGGCGTTCCAGGTCGCAGAAGAAGGTGATGTCGATATCCGACGAATAGTTTAGCTCGCCGGCGCCGTGCTTGCCCATGGCCAGCACGAACAGGCCGGGCAAGATGCCGCGTTCGCCGCGTACAAACGGCACGATCCGGCCCTTGTCGGTTTCGTCGCGCACCACCACGGCCAGGGCGGCGGCGGTCACGGCATCGGCAAAGCGCGTCAGGGCGGCTGTGACCTGGTCGAGCGACCAAACATCGCCCAGGTCGGCCAGGGCGGTCAGCAGGTGGACGTCGGCCTTGAGGTGACGCAGGATCTTTTTGGCGGCGGGTATGTCGGCGACCTCGACGGTCAGGGCCTGCTGCTCGACGGCCTCGGTGGCCAGCAATATGGCTTTCAGCCTGGCCTCGGGGGCACTGATCAGGGTCTCGCGCAGGCGCTGCGGATCGCGCCGCATCAGGCCGGCCAGATAGGGCGAGGCCGAAACGATGGGGATCAGGGCCGGTTCGGCGATACGCAGGGTGTCAAGCCAGCCTTCGGCGCGCGCCACCTCGGCAAGCAGCTCCATGACATAGCCGGCGTTCGACTCATTGAGCACGGGACCGCAGGGATGCAACCGGTCGACCAGGGATGAAAACAACGCGTCCGCCATGGTGCTTGTGCTGTGGCCTCTCCTTGGTCCCCCCGGAACATACGAAAAAATTCGGAATCGGTTGAATACCGCTCCTTTTGCCTGAGTAAAGCAAAAGCGGGCGTAACAAAATGCCAAAGTGCCGCGCAATGTCCCATTTACGCGGCTTAAAGGCTGCCCTTGGCCGCTCACCCTCGAAGAGACAAGATTTTAAACCGTCAGTATGCCGAGTCAAACGTATAGCGTTTGACCGCCATGCGCAGATTTGCGCAGATTTTTTTTAGCCCTATCGTCTTCGTTAGCGGCGATTTTAAATTCCGCCGCAAAGCGGCTTTCCAGACATCGGCGCGCGCTCGTGCGGCAGAATGCACCGTGAAAAATCTGCGTAAATCTGCGAAATCTGCGGTTTATATCTTGTCTTACCGCTTTTGCCTCACGCCTAGACCGGCGGGAGCACCAGCGCCGTGCGCAGGCCCGGCCCCTGATTCTTGTAGATCCCGGGCCCTTCGTCGATCATCAGGCGGCCCTTGTGGGCCACGGCCACGGCCTCGACCATCGACAGGCCCAGCCCGACGCCCGGCAGGGTGCGGCTGTTTTCCAGACGGACAAAGCGCTCCGATATCCGCGTCCGGTCCTTTTCCGGCACGCCCGGTCCCGTATCGGTGATCGAAAACTCGATCTCCCTTTGCGAGGTACGGCGAAGGCGGAAGGTGATCCCGCCCTCCGGCGTATATTTGACGGCATTGTCGAGCAGATTGGCCAGGGCCTGGGCCAGGAAATCGCGGTTGCCGACCGCCTTGACGTCGCGTTCGATCTCGGCGTCGAACTCCAGCCCTTTCTCGTCAGCCACCAGTTCGTAAAGTTCGGCCATGTCGTCGGCCAGGGCGGTGGCGTCGAACAGCACCTGGTCGGGCGCTCCGCCGGCCGCCTGAAGTCGTGATATGGCGAACACCGTCTGGAAGGTGCGCAGCAACTGATCGGTTTCGTCCAGCGCCTTGGCCAGCGCCTCCTGGGCGATCTGCGGCCCCCGGGTCTCATCCCGCTCGACCTCGAGCAGCGATACCTCAAGCTTGGTGCGCAGCCGCGACAGGGGGGAACGGAGATCGTGAGCGATGGCGTCGCCGGCATATTTGAGATTGCCCATGGTTTTTTCCATGCGCGCCAGGGTCTGGTTGATGCGCAGGCTGAGCGCATCGAACTCGTCGCCCGAATCGCGCACAGCGATGCGCGCCTTCAGATCGCCTTCCTGGACCTGGGTCAGGACATTGGTCACGCGCTGCACCGAACGCGAAACCTCCTGGTTGATCAGGGTGCCGGCGAACAGGCCGAGGATCATGACCAGTATCCCGCCGCCCAGCACGGCCTTGACCTCCTGCTGGAAACCGTGATCGGCGAAGCTCATATCCATGGCGACATAGACGAAGAAGTTGTCGTCGAGCTTGACGATCCGTCCCTGGTAGCGACAGCATTTCGCCGGATCGCTGGGCGATGGACTGAAGATATTGACCGAAGTCTCGGCTTCCTTGCCGTTCAGCATCTTCAGCCCGGCATTGATCATGTGGTCGGGCAGGTCACGACCTTCCATGCGCGCGCGCATGTTCTGCGCCAGCACCTGGCCGGAGCCATCGAAGGCACCCTTGGCGAACACCCATTCGACCGCATCGTCATTGAGTATCTTGGCCACCACCGCGGCATGGCCCTCCGCAGCGTCGACCGCCTTAAAGACCTTCAGCCGCGCGTCGATGGCCACATTCCCCCACGCCCGGGATTCGGTCGAGGTGGCGAGATAGATATAGCCAAAGACCAGCGCCGCCACGAAGACATAGACGCTCAGAAAGACCAGGGTCAGGCGGAACGGCGTCTGGCGGAAAAAGTTGGGCTTGAAGACGTTGAGGCTGAGCAGGTCGAGCCGGCCCAATTTGCTGACCTTCTGCCGCAGCCGAGGGATAAGGGGGAGAGGCGCTTTTTTCTCAGCCAACATCACGCCTTTAACTGGTAGCCCTCACCGCGCACGGTGTGCAGCATGGGCCGGTCGAAATCCTTGTCCAGCTTGGAACGCAGGCGTGAAATGTGGACGTCGATGACATTGGTCTGCGGATCGAAATGATAGGCCCAGACCTTTTCGAGCAGCATGGTCCGCGTCACGCTCTGGCCGACATGGCGCATCAGGAACTCGAGCAACTGGAACTCGCGCGGCTGCAGGTCGATGACCTTGCTCTGGCGCTTTACGACGCGCGAAATCAGGTTCATTTCCAGGTCGCCAACGCGCAGCACGGTATCGACCGCGTCCTTGTCCTTGCGCCGTCCCAGCGCCTCGACGCGCGCCACCAGTTCGGTCAAAGCATAGGGTTTGACGAGATAGTCGTCCGCCCCGGCGCGCAGGCCCGATACGCGGTCCTCCAACTCACCCAGCGCCGACAGGAACAGCACCGGCACGTCCTGGCCTTCACTGCGCAACTGCTGCAACATGGTCACACCGTCCATGACCGGCATCATGCGGTCGAGGATGATCACGTCCGGCATGGCATCCTTGACGGCCACCAAGCCTTGCGCGCCGTCACCGGCCAGCCGGGCTTCGATGCCCGCTTCCTTCAGTCCCCGTTGCATGTTCAGGGCCGCTTCGTTGTCGTCCTCGACGATCAGAACCTGCATTGTCTATCCGCTTGTGTGCTTGCTGTTGAAACCAGCCCTTGAGACTGTTTTGCAAATCCGCCAGGCTGGCCTGCAAACGGCCGGTTTCTGCGCTTCCGGTGCTCACGTACTTGAGTACGCTGCGCTCCGGTTCTCGAAACCAGCCCTTTTCGCCTCAGCCTGACGAATTTTCAAAACAGTCCCATACAGCGAATCGTAACGCCGTGCCCGTTAAAATTTGGACAGCTTGTTAGATACGAAAAAGCCCGCCGGCGGAACCAGCGGGCTTTTATCTGCTTTGGCAATAATCTAACCTACGGCTTGGCAGCCGGCTTTTCCGGCGACTTCAGCGACAACGGCACCGGCAGGTTGCGGCCCTGATGGTTGATCAGCAGCAGGATGCTGGGCCGGTTGGCCTTTTGCATGTCGGCGACAATCGCCTTGAACTGCGCCTCGGTGGTGACCGGCTGATTGTCGGCCAGCAGGATGACGTCACCAGGACGCAGGCCGAGGCCGGCACCTTCGGAATTGGTGTCGAGATCGGTGATGATCAGGCCGTTGACATCGGAGGCCAGGCCGAAGGTCTTGCGCAGTTCCGGCGTGATCGCCTTGACGCTGAGACCGATGACCGGAGGCGCACCGCTTTCGCTGCTCGACGACGAGTCATCGCTGCCGCCGCCGTTCAGGCCCTTGGCCAGGTCGGCTTCCGACGGACGCAGAGTCGCTGTGACGGTCAGCTTGACCATCTTGCCGTTACGCAGCACGTCGATGATGATCTTGTCACCGACGCCGACATTGGCGATACGCCGCGTCAGGTCGGTCGGGCTCTTCACCGGTTGGCCATTGACCGACTTCACGATGTCACCGATCTGGACACCGGCTTTTTCCGCCGGGCCATTGTGCGTCGTTTCGGCGATATAGGCGCCGGTCGTGTCGGTGATGTTGAGCGCCTCGGCGGCTTCCTTGGTCACCGGCATGATCGACACGCCGATATAGCCGCGCGCCACCACTTCGCCCTTCATCAGTTGCTGGGTGATCTTGTTGGCGACGTCGGCCGGAATGGCGAAGCCAAGGCCGGCATTGGCGCCCGACGGCGACACGATGATGGTATTGACCCCGACCACGCGGCCATACAGGTCGAAGGTCGGCCCGCCGGAATTGCCGGGGTTGATGGCCGCATCGATCTGCAGATAGTCGACATAGTTGGCGCCGCTGGCCTTCAGGTCGCGGCCATAGGCCGAGATGATGCCGGCGTTGGCCGTGTTGGAGAAGTTGAACGGATTGCCGACGGCAATGACCCAGTCGCCGACGCGCGGCTTACGTTCAAGTTCAAACCGAACGAACGGGAAGTCCTTACCTTCGACCTTGATGACCGCCAGGTCGGTCGCCTGATCACGGCCGACGACGGTCGCCTTCAGTTCTGTATCATTGGTCAGCTTGACGGTGATCTCGTCTGCGCCGTCGATGACGTGGTTGTTGGTCACGATATAGCCGTCGGCCGAGATGAAGAATCCGGAACCGGCACCGCGTGTTTCGCGTTCCTGAGGTGATTCGTCCGGCGCCTGGAAATCAAAGCCCGGCAGAGCCTGTTCGAGACCGATCTTGCGCTTGCCCTTGGTCTCGATCGACACGACAGCGGGCGATACGCGCTCGATCAGGTCGGCGAACGACAAGGGCGCGCCGGCGGGCGGCTTGGTGGGCGTGATGTCGGCCGTGCGGATCAGCGAAGCGCCGCCATACTGGCCGCCTGCCTGATCGTTAAAACCCAGAATGGCGGCGCCCGATACGCCGGCACCCAGAAAGAGGCCGATCGCCGCGCCGGCCAGAACCGAACGATTCTTCAGCAAAGCCTTTAGATTCATCGTCCCCCACAAATTACGAATCCCCATGTTTACTACCTTGGTCCCTGCGGTTTTGCGTTACAGACTATCTGAGCGCTTCGCGGAAGAATGACAACAGCCGCGACGAAGAATTTTACCGCTGCGGCAGTCTAATCAAACCGCTGAGGCAAAATCGTGACATCAATCGTCATTCTTCATAAGTTCGCGAAGTTTTTTATCCTCTTCGGCGCTCAGCTCATAAGAGACTGATGTCTTTTGCCTTTTCACCAGGACCAGAAACACGCCGATACCGATCAGCACGATCAGGGGCGGTACCGCCCACAGGACGAGATTGGCCTTCGATAATCTTGGCCTGAAAAGAACATAATCGCCGTAATGGTCGTAGAGCTCTGCGCGGATCTCCTTGTCGCTCTTGCCAGCCCGGATGCTGTCACGGATCTCCTGGCGCATATCGCCGGCAATCGGCGCGTTGGAATCGGCGATGGTCTCGCTCTGGCACTGCACACAACGCACTTCGCGATACAGGGCCTGCGCCCTCGCCTCGTCCTGAGCCGTTCCCGCCTGCGTCACCATTGGCGTGAAGAGAAGAAGGGTCGAAACCGCGAATGAACGCCAATGAACGCGAATAAGGTCGAAGACACCTCCCTCCTCCCTGTCGCTTGCGATGGGGAGCGGGGCGGCCCGTGCCGTGGGCGCAGCGCCGAAGGGGTCAATTAACTGCTTCACGCCGGCACCTTCTTTCCGGGTTTCGCCTTCACCGGCACACCCAGCCGCAGGCGCCGATCGCTCAGGCTCAACACCCCGCCCAGCGCCATCAGAAGCGGTCCGAAGAAGATCAGCCGCACCCACGGATTATAGAAGAACCGCACCTGCCAGGCCGGCCGGCCGTCGCCCAAGGTCTGGGGCTGCGCCATGACGACATACAGGTCGCTGAGCGGCGTAAAGCACAGCCACACCTTGCTCTGGCCGGAGTTCGATGCCGGATAGTAGCGCCATTGCGGCCGCGGCGTACACACCGTCTTGTCGCCGGAGCTGATCGTAAACACGCCGCCGCGCGCATCGTAATTGCGTCCCGCCGCGACATAGGTGTCGTCGAAGCTCAGCTGATACTGTCCCAGCGTCACACGATCGCCGACCGTCATGACCTGCATCTGCGTCAGCCGGGCATGGCTTTCAACCACGGCGCCCAGTACGAACACGCCCAGCCCGACATGGGCCAGGATCATGCCCCAGCCGGACAGCGGCAAGGCCTTCAGGCGCAGCCAGTTCCCCGCGCGCTCGGCCAGGTACCTCAACGACCCGAAGATCAGCCAGAATCCGACCAGCAGGCCTACGAAATACTGCGCTTCCTTGAACCAGGTCGGCCCTTTGTACAGCAGCAAGCCAACCGCCGCAGCCAGCAGCGCCACACCGGCCGCCAGGGCCAGGCGCTGTACGACGCCTATCAGTTCAGCGCGTTTCCACGCCATCAGGCTGGATATCGGTATGATCACCAGGGCCGCCACCATGATCGGCGCAAACACGCCGAGATAATAGGGCGCGCCGACCGACATGGTCTTGTCGAACAGGGCCTGCATCAGGATCGGATACAGGGTGCCCAGGAAGACCGAACACAGGGCCGCCGAGATCAGCAGATTGTTGAGCACCAGGCTGGCCTCGCGGCTGACCGGGGCGAACAGGCCGCCCGGCGCCAGGTTGGGAGCGCGGACGGCAAACAAGGCAAACCCCGTGCCGGCCGTGACAAACAGGATGGTGGCCAGCAGGATACCGCGCTGCGGATCGACGGCAAAGGCATGAACCGAGGTCAGCAGGCCCGAACGGACGAGAAACGCGCCCAACATCGAAAAGGTAAAGGCCAGTATGCCCAGAAACACCGTCCAGGCTTTCAGCGCGTCGCGCTTTTCCATGACGATGGCCGAATGCAGCAGCGCCGTCGCGGCCAGCCACGGCATGAAGGAGGCGTTCTCGACCGGGTCCCACGCCCACCAGCCGCCCCAGCCCAGTTCGTAATAGGCCCAGAAGGCGCCCAGGGTGATGCCGACGGTCAGGCAGCTCCACGCCACCAGGACCCACGGGCGGATCCACCTGGCCCAGGCCCGGTCCAGGCGGCCCTCGATCAGGGCGGCGACGGCGAACGAAAACACCACCGAAAACCCGACATAGCCGAGATAGAGCATGGGCGGATGGAAGGCCAGGGCTGGATCCTGTAGCGCAGGGTTCAGCGAAAGGCCCTGCAACGGCAGGTCTGCCAAGCGGAACAGGGGGTTGGAGCTGAACAGGGTGAAGCCGACAAAGGCGGCGCCTAGCAGACCCTGGACGCCCAGCGCCTTGTGCTTCAGTCCTGCCGGAAGTCCACCGCCACGCAGGGTGATCATGGCGCCATAGACCAGAAGGATCGTGCACCACAGCAGCATCGAGCCTTCGTGCGAGCCCCAGGCGCCGGAAATCTTATACAGCAACGGCTTGTCGGTGTGCGAATGTTCATAGACATTCCTGACCGAGAAGTCGGACTGGACGAAGGCCACGATCAGCATAGCAAAGGCGATGACGATGCTTAAGGCAGCCGCCAGCGACAGGCCTTCACTGTAGCGTTCCAGCCCCCTCAGGCGCTTGATCTGCCCGGCGATTACGACGCCGGCCTGGGCGATGCTCAGCATGAAGGCCAGGATCAGGCAAAAATTCCCAAGTTCAGCCATCATGTTTATACATTTCTCGAATGCATAGCCCGACAACAGGGAGCGTCAAGGTCTTCTCCCTCCTCCCTGTCGAGCGAAGCGATGATGGGGAGGTGGCGGCGAAGCCGACGGAGGGGTAATTTCTGAAGATCAAACCCCATCAGATGTTCAGTCACAGCTGTATGAACATGTGTGTTGGGCATGTCCCAACGGCTGAAAAGTCGACAGGTTGATGAGGTGACCCCTCCGTCGGCTTCGCCGCCACCTCCCCATGCTCCGCACAGGGAGGAGGGTGATAAGCCATTCGAAGTGGGTGCGCGGGGCATTTCGTAAGAGATAAAATCAATCGTCATTACAATCATGTCCCAAACGGCCTCTTCGGTTCAGCCGATCCCGACATGCCGGCTTCTGGTCGCCACTCGCCCTGTTTTTTCAAGGCGTCCTGAACATTCTTCGGCATATAGGTCTCATCATGCTTCGCCAGGACCTGGACAGCGCGCAGGGATGTCACGCCCGTGACCTCGCCTTCACACACGACGCCCTGCCCTTCGCGGAACAGGTCGGGCAGATCGCCCTTATAGGTCACCGCAATCTCTTTCAGCTTGTCCTGGACCGTAAAGGCCACGGTGCCGTCGGCGGCCCGCACGACGGTTCCAGGCTTGACCAGCCCGCCCAGCCGGACGGTCTGGCCGGGCTTGACGTGAGCTTCCAGCATCTGGGCGGGGGTGTAAAAATAGACCACCGAGCCGCGCAGGGCATACAGGCTTAAGCCCACTGCGGCAGCCAGGACAGGCGCCACAAGCAGGAAGATGGTCAGCCGGCGCCGCGCCTTCACCGATTTCGGCCAAAATGAAGTAAAGAACTGGGTCATGCGCCGCCCTCCCGGCCGACAGCGGCTCGCGACTTGGCGACGATCGCGGCAGCCACTTCGGGCCGACCCTTGTAGTGAGCCTGCATATCGGCCACCGCCTTGTCGTGCGCCGCGACATCGCCCAGTACGTCATACGAGCGCAAAAGCCGTGCCCAGCCGTCGGCATTGTCCGGATCGGCCTTTAGTTGCGCCGCCAGCGCCGCCACCATGCCACCGATCTGTTGATTGGCCGTCACGGCCGCGCTTTGCGCCGTTCCGACACTGGCCAGCTCTTTTTCGATATCGGGGCGCGACGGATTGTCGACCGCCATATGATCCAGGGCGGTGCGGAAATGCTTACGCGCCTGATCGAACCGGCCGGCCGCCACGTCGCCGCGCGCCAGATAGACATGCGCCCGCGCATCCGCCGGGTCGCGTTTCAGTGCCTCATCGAACGCCTTTTGCGCCTCGGGACTGATATTTCCGCCGGCCACCAGGGTGATTGCCTCGCCTAGTTCCGACCAGGCGGTGAAGCTTTGCGGCGCCAGGGCCAGGGCGGTCTTGTAGTCCTTCATGCCGGCATAGCTGTTGCCGGCGATCATATCGATCCGCCCGAGAAATGCCCAATAGTCCGGGTTGCGCGCCTTGTCAGGATCGTCCTCGCCCTGGCGCAGCACCACGGCCATCACCTCTGGTGGCACCGACTCGGGGTCTTCCCTGGCTATATGCGTCCATTGCTGGAGCCTGGTCTTGAAAGGCCGGTCCTTCATTTCGGGATGACCGATCCAAAGGTAAAAGCCGAAACTCAAGGCCACCGCCACGGTCACGACGATCAAGCCATAGACGGGCTTGATCCGATCCTCCGCGACCTGCGCCTGGGCCTTCAACAGGGCGCGTCCGGCCTCGACCTTTTCTTCCTGGGCCTGGCCGGCATCGATTTCACCGGCGGCAAGCCGGCGGTCAAGATCGGCGATAAAATTGGCATACAGCGCCTTCTCGTGCGCCAGCCCGGCGTGGACCGGGACAAGGCTATGCCACAGCACCACCGTGGCAACGGCCGCGGCGCTTATCAGGGCGCAAACGAGGGTGAGAAGCAGCATGGCGCCTCCATATCCCATTCGCCGCGAAAACGAAAAACAAATTGCTGCGGCTTTTTGACCGCTACGTCGAAGGACCGGTCACCCGGTCGCCTGTTGCCCGGCGTCGGGCGCCTTTCGGGGCTTCATCAGGTCCGACGACGCGATGCGACGGCGGGCGACTACGGCTTTTTCTTCGCCGCACAGGGCATGCATCAGGTCGGTGACCAGTTCGAAGAAATTCATCACGACATCGGCATCGAAGGCCTCTTCGCCATTGGCGATGCTCAACAGCTCCTCGAAATAGCTGTCGAGCGACGCTTCCAGCGCCTGGGCCGTCTTGGAGTGCAGGGAGGCGAATCCGCCCGATGTTGCCGTATTGCGGACCTGTCTGACAAAGGCCAGGGTCTGGTTGGCGCGTGTTACCGCCTCGGGCTTGGGGAAGCGATCCAGTTGCGGTGTTTCCTTGCGCACGCGACCATAGACGCGCTCGGATTTCAGCGGCAAGGCGTCATCCAGGACGCGTTCGGCGCCCTTCAACTGTCCCTCGACCAATTCGGCGATCAGCTTGTGCCCGTCGGCGATACGCTTGCCCCACGGGCCGTCACGCACCAGGTCGATATAGTTCTCGAACGAATGGATCAAGGCCAGGCTCGCGGCCACGCGAGTCCCCGCCTGGCCGAGATCCTCACAGACCCGGCCACGCGTCCCCATAAAGGCCTTCAGATCCTTCAGTCGCACCTCGATGGCATTCAGGATACGCTCACCGAATACCGCCAGTTCCGACGAAGCCAGGAAGCGTTCATTGGCCCGGTCGCACACGGTGGCAACAAACTTGATGATATGCGGCCCCTCGTCCAGATTGGCGAACAGGATCTCCATCAACCGATAGCCGCCTTCGGGATCGATGGCGCAGGCGTCCTTGAACATCAGCCGCAGGGCCGTGGCGCGTTCGGCATCGAGCCGGCCCATGAAGTCGGGCAGCTTGGACAGGGCATGGCGGGCAATACGATGCAGGTCGAGATAACGCGAGAAGGCCTCCACCACGTCGCGATCGGCCTGGCTGGCCTTGGCCGGCAAGACATAGTCGGGGTGTTCGCGGCAGATCAGGGCGGCGGCCGTTACCAGGCGGAAGAAGATGACCGGCGTCGGGTCATCGCCGCGCAGGCCGCGCAGGGCGTAGCGCGACTGCATATAGAGTTCCGGTTCGTGCTTCTCGAGCGCGCTCCAGACATGGTCTAGACACCATGTCGGAAATTCAATGCCGGCCAGGCCGTCATTTCGGCTCGCGAACATCGGCAGATAGGGCGCGAAAACGGCTTCCTTGGTGTAACGGAATTCCATTTCGACACCGACCAGGTCACGGACCTGCATCAGGGCTTCGTCCTTGGTCAGCCCCAAAGCCAGTTCGAGCGAGCGCAGGCTCGTCTGCGGCAGTGCCTTGAGCAGGCCACGCAGGAGATTCAGGCGCTTGTCGGCAATGACACCCATGTTTAGTTCGTGAAATCCCGTACGCAAATCGCCCGTCAACCCATGGAAATTCTAGGCCAAGTCTGGTTAATATTCTCTGACGGGTAGTTGGACACCACTTGCGTTGTTTTGTGAAATGGATAGGCGGCACAAGGCAAAAAGGCCCGGCGATCACCGGCGCAAGATATTACGCGCCCATATTACCGGGCAGGGTGACACGGACCTTCAGTCCGCCCAGCAGCGAACGTTCGAACTGCAGCTGTCCGCCATAGGCCCGGACCAGTTCGTCGACGATCGACAGGCCCAGTCCCGACCCCGGCACGCTCTCGTCCAGCCGTGCCCCGCGCTTCAGCACCTCGGCGAAACGCGCTTCGTCCAACCCAGGTCCATCATCCTCGATATCGATGGTCAGGGTCTGCGACGCCACCTCGAATTCAGCCAGGATGCGCACCTTGCGCTTGCACCAGATACAGGCGTTTTCCAGCAGGTTGCCGGCGATTTCCTGCAGGTCCTGGCGCTCGCCGCGAAAGGCCAGTTCGTCCGGCGCCCGCCAGTCGATGATGACCCCCTTGTCCTGGAAGACCTGCTCCAGCATGACGGCCAGTTCGTCGAGCACCGGTTCAACCGGCGTGCGTTCGCCCATGGCCGATGACCGCGCCGCCGCCCGGGCCCGCCGCAAATGGTGGTCGACCTGGGCGCGCATGGTCTCGATTTGTTTGCGCACGGTCTCGGGCAGCGTCCCCTCCGCGTCGCCTGCCGTGGCCAGAAGGACCGACAGGGGCGTCTTCAGGGCGTGGGCCAGGTTGCCGACGTGCATGCGCTGGCGTTCCACCACCTCCTGGGCGTAGTCGAGAAAGCCGTTCAACTGCCGCGCCACCGGCGCTATCTCGTCGGGATAGGTCTTGGTCAGGCGCAATTGCTGGCCGCTTTGCACCCCGGCGATTTCGTCGGTCAGGTCGAACAGCGGGCGAAGCCCGATCCGCACCTGGACGAAGATGGCGGCCAACGAACCCAGGGCCAGCAGCAGCAGCGCCGCCGCGGTCAGCAGGCCGAAAGTTCGTACGTCCTTTTCGACCGGACGTGCGTCGTCGCCGGCCATGAAGACAACGGCGTGCGAATCTATAGTCGAATAGATGACGGCGACGCGCAGCGGTTCACGCTCGGGCCCGACGCCGTCGAAATACACTGGCTTGCCTATCTTGGCCTTCGCCTGGGCCAGAACGGCCGGCGGCAGGGCCAGCTTGCTGTCCCACAAGGAGCGTGATGTCTTGGCGCGCTGGACATGGGCGGCGTCATCGATTTGCGCGACCTGCCAATAGTGACCGGAATGGTAGATTTCGGCGCTCGCATCGACAAAGCGGCTGGTGTCGACACCGTCAGCATCGATGTTGACCAGCGAAAAGAGATTGTCGGCCATCTGGCCAACGCCGGCGTCGAAACGATGCAGGGTTACCTGGCGGAAATAGGCCGTCAGGCTGATTCCGGTGACCACGAGCGCGAAGATGAACCAGATCGAGGCCAGGCGGATCAGCCGCACGACCAGGGAATTGCGCGTCACACCGCGCCAGATCCGTCGCAGGCCATCGGCCGGTCCACGCATGACGGGTACCGCCGCATCATCCACCTGAGTTTCGGAACCTGAGGCGGCCGGATCCCCCGCAGACGTCACAACTCGGTGACCTCGTCATGCAGGGGCTTCAGCCGGTAGCCCAGACCGCGCACGGTCTCGATACGGTCATTGCCGATCTTCTTGCGCAGGCGTCCCATAAAGACTTCGATGGTGTTCGAATCACGGTCGAAGTCCTGGTCATAGAGGTGTTCGACCAGTTCGGTGCGCGAGATGACGCGGTTCTGGTGCATCATCAGATAGTGCAGCAGGCGATATTCCAGCGAGGTCAGGCGCAGCGGCTCACCGCTGACCGACGCCCGCGCCGCACGCGGATCGAGGCGCAGACCGCCGCAAACCAGCAGGGGCTGGGCATGGCCGGCGGCGCGCCGGACCAGGGCGCGCAAGCGTGCCAGCAGTTCTTCGGTATGAAAGGGCTTGGTCAGGTAGTCGTCGGCGCCGGCGTCGAAGCCAGCCACCTTGTCGCTCCACGCCCCGCGCGCTGTCAGGATCAGCACCGGCGTCGACTTGCCTTCACGACGCCAGCGTTCCAGCACCGACACGCCGTCGATCTTGGGCAGGCCCAGGTCGAGGATGACGCAATCATAGGGTTCGGTGTCGCCCAGGAAGTGGGCTTCCTCGCCATCGGGCGCGTGATCGACGACATAGCCGGCATCGTTCAAAGACGCCTTCAGTTGCCGCGAGAGATCGGGATCGTCTTCCGCCAGAAGGATGCGCACCTATCGTTCTCCAACAATTCGTCCGGTATCGGCATTGACCAGATAGGTCACACGACCATGATCGGTCGACACCACCACCCAGAAGACTGAACCGCTTTCCTGACCGACGTCAAGCACCCGTCCCTTGCCGCTGACGGCCGCCTTGGCGCGCGCCGCACGATTGTCGCCGCGATCCTCGTCCCAGCCACCGCCGCCGTTCCATTGCTGACGGTCACCACCATTGTTGCGCCCCTGGCCGGAATCGCGATCACCGCCGGAATTGCCCTGGTTGCGAAAGCGCTGGTCGTGGGCGACCGCGCCCTTGGCCTGAAACCACATAGCCGCATGGGCTTCGCCACCCATGCAGAGGGCGATCAGGGCAGTACAGACGAGGGTCCGGAGCTGTTTCATACAACCGTTATAAGTTTACGGACCTGAACCTTAGCTGAACAGCTTCGTCAGTTCAGCAAATAATGCAGCGCAGCAGGATTTTTTCGCGCCAATCGCGCAGCGGCCTTTTTGTTCACCGGTGATACGTCTCGTCATCGCGCTTGGAATTTAAGCCTATTTTCGGCCGCGCATCGGCATGCTGGGCGTGTATTCGGCATTGGCCCGCCAGCGTTCCATAAGGGTCACGAACTCGGTCCGCAATGACTCGGGCATGCCCTCCAATCCCTTGTCCGGCATGGCCAGCACGACATGGGCAAACAGGTCACCACGCGATTCGTCCTTGGCGTCAAAGGCGCCGCGGCCCTTCAGGCGCAGCACGGCGCCGGAATTCGACCCCTTGGCCAGATTGACCGTGACCGGTCCGTCCGGGGTCGGCGCCTGGACCTTGCCGCCCAGCAGGGCGTCGGGCAGGGAGACGAACAGATCCATATGCAGGTCGTTGCCATCGGTGCGAAACACCGGGTGCGGCTTGAGGTGCAGCTCGACCAGGGCGTCGCCATGCGGCCCGCGGCCCGATGGCGACGGGGAACCCTGCCCTTTCAGGCGCAGGGTCTGGCCATCCTTGGCGCCCTTTTTGATCACAACGTCGACAGTGCGCCCATCCGAGAACATGACCCGGCGCGTGTTACCAACAATGGTGTCGAGCAGGTCGATATCCAGCTTGATCTTCAGGTCGCTGCCCTTGGCGGGCGCCCCTTGGCCGAAACCGCCGCCGAATCCACCGAAGCCGCCTCCGCCGGCGCGCCGGCCAGCACCGGCGCCGCCACCGAACATCTCCATGATATCGTCGATATCCATGCCTTCGAAGCGGCCGCTACCGCCCGCACCGCTAGACGTGCCCCCGGCACCACCATTAAAGCCGCGATAGATTTCGCGCCCGTCGGCGTCGATCTCGCCACGGTCGAAGCGCTTGCGCTTGTCGGCGTCCTTGAGGAAGTCATAGGCGGCCGTTATGCGTTTGAAGCGTTCTTCGGAGGGCTTGTTGCCGACATTGGTATCGGGATGCAGTTCCTTGGCCAGCTTGCGAAACGCCTTCTGAATCTCAGCGTCGCTGGAGTCACGCTTAACGCCCAATTCTTGATAGGGATCACCTGCCACGCTGCAATAAACCTCTTTAGCCACAAACTATTTTGGGTAAGAAGTGTGTCCTACGCGTAATCGATTCAAGAGGCAAGCTGGCCTGCTTCTTGCAGCCTCTCGCCATGACCACCTATCCCTGGCTTCGACTTACGAGACTGCTTATGAAACCCGCCCTGTTCGCCATTGTAACCGCCCTGTCCCTGCTGTTCGGCGGCGCGCCGGCGCTGGAGGCCCGCCAAGTCTCGCCCGTCGCCACTCAGCGCAACTGTCTTGCAGCCGCGCAAGCCCCTGTGACGCAGTCGTCCGGCTATCGCAACGGCGACGCCCGCCATAAGGAAGTCCTGCGCAACGGTTATAATCCCGATGTCTCAGCCATGAGCGCCTTGTGCGTGCGCCTGGACGGCGCGTCCCCGGCGCAGGGCTTAGCCCTGGCCACGGATTGCCAGAACCTTATCGGCGCCCAGGCGGCCTCCTACCTGCGCCCGTTTGCCGCGGCCTGTTCCGCCATGACCGGCCGGAACATCGTCCTGACCGCCTCCTGACCATCGCTTGACACCGTCAAGCGCTCCGTCCCGTAACCGGAGCGCTTCTCGTTAGTGATGGTCGCGGTGATGGTCTCCGTGGTCGCGGTCGTGGTGATGCCGGCCATTGTCGTGGTGACGGTTATTGTGGCCGTGATCGCCATAGCCGTAGTCGTCATAGGCGCAGGCCGAGATTGACACCGCACCCAAAGCGGCCAGGATTAGCAGAGACAGTTTCTTCATGGACGTCCTCCGGTTTGCCCCCGGGCCCACAGAGTTAAACGCCGCAGCGCCGCGCTCCCGTTGCATTGGCCTTTTTACATTCCCAGCGATACACTTTTCGCAGTTGCAGGTCGCGGTGCGATATTAACGTGTAAATATCCGATGCGGTTTTTCGCACCCGACTTTCACCGCCCTTGACCTCTGCATGAAAAGACGAGCAAGTCTGCCTTGCGCCCCCGGGGGCGAGCGGAGCGATCCCATGTTCGACACGGGCCGGGGCATATCCGCACAAGGACAAACTATGACAGGCGACAAGGCGGGGACTATGGCCTTATACCAGGCAACCCAGGACAACAAACAAGACATACTTGATGACTGGGTCAAAGAACAACATGGTGCCTCCAGTCGTCACGGCGCCATCCGCGAGGCCGATCTGCGCGAGCAGTGCAATACCTTTCTGAACCTGTTTCTTTCCGCGATTCGTGACGGCAACACCGCCGATCTGCGCACGCCCGAATGGGACGCCGTCATGCGTTTCCTGACAGAGGTTTCAGGCAGCCGCGGCGAACAAGGCTTCACGTCGTCGGAGACCGCCACCTTCGTCTTCTCGTTCAAAAAGCCCCTGTTCATGGCGCTCGGCCGGGCCTACGGCAGCGACGCCAAGACCCTGGCCGCCGCTGTCTGGGAAGCGACGGCCATTCTCGACCGGCTGGGCCTGTACACGACGGACGTCTATCTCAAGGTCCGCGAAGGCATTATCGCCCGCCAGCAGGAAGACATGCTCGAGCTGTCGACCCCCGTCGTAAGCCTGGCCGATGGCATTCTCGCCCTGCCCCTGATCGGCACGCTCGACAGCGCCCGCACCCAGGTGGTGATGGAATCGTTGCTGCAGCGTATCGTGGAGACCGGTTCGACCGTCGCCATCATCGACATTACGGGTGTACCGACCGTGGATACCCTGGTCGCCCAACATCTGCTGAAGACCGTGACCGCAGCCCGTCTGATGGGCGCCGACTGCCTGATCAGCGGTATCCGCCCCCAGATTGCCCAGACCATCGTCCATCTCGGTGTCGAACTCGGCAATGTCACGACCAAGGCCACCCTGTCTTCGGCTTTCGCCGTCGCCCTCGAACGCAAGGGCATGGCGATCGTCCGCAAGGCGCAGGCATAAAGTCCGTCCATGGAACGTATACCCATCCTGCGTATGGCCGATTTCCTGCTGGTGACCATCCAGGTCGACATGCACGATCGCCTGGCCATGACGCTTCAGGACGACCTGACCAACCGAATCGCCCAGACGGGGGCTACGGGCGTCCTGATCGACATTTCCGCCCTGGAAATCGTCGATTCCTTCATCGGCCGGATGATTTCCAACATCTCGTCCATGTCCCGCGTCCTCGACGCCCAGACCGTGATCGTCGGCATGCAGCCCGCGGTTGCCATTACGCTCGTCGAACTGGGCCTGACCCTGCCCGGCGTCCGGACGGCGCTGGACGTGGAAAAGGGCATGCAGTTGCTTCGTGGCGCAATTGCGTCTCCGATCAGCGGTGCTGCAGAGAGCAGCGGTCATGCTCGTCAAGACCTCTGAAGTCATGCCAATCCGTGCCGAAGCCGACGTCGTCTTGGTGCGCCAGCGTGCGCGTGCGGTGGCCGGCGAGGCTGGACTGGGCCTTGTCGATGTCACCAAGCTGGTCACCGCGACCAGCGAACTGGCGCGCAACGCCCTCATCTACGGCGGCGGTGGAACGGCACGGATCGAAAGCCTTCAGGACGGCCTGCGCAAAGGCGTCCGCCTCGTCTTTGAGGACCAGGGGCCGGGTATTCCCGACCTCGAACAGGCCATGACCGATGGCTGGACGTCCGGGACCGGCATGGGCCTTGGCCTTAGCGGCGCCAAACGCCTCAGCAACGAATTTGAAATCACCACGGCTCCGGGGCAAGGCACGCGCGTCATGATCGCGCGATGGAAATAAATCTTGCCCGCCAGTCGCTGGCCCTTCCCATTCGCGAAGTCCACGACGTCGGCGATGCCCGACGCCAGGCCGTTCAGGCCGCCAAGGATCTGGCCTTCAACGAAACCGCCGCCGGGCGCGTCGGCATCGTCGCCACCGAACTGGCCGGCAACCTTGTCAAACATGCTGCGGGTGGCACCCTGATCCTGCGCGTCCTTCAGTCAGATAAGCTTCGCGGACTCGAAATCATGTCGATCGACAATGGTCCGGGCATGGATGTCCATCGTTGCATGGAAGACGGCTACTCGACGGCCGGCAGCCCGGGAACCGGCCTTGGCGCCATAAAACGCCTGGCCGCAACGCTTGACGTCTACTCGCTGCGCGGCAAGGGCACAGTCCTGGTCACGGCGCTTTGGGGTCATGTTCAGTCCGCTCACGCACCGGTAGTGCCTGTCGCCGGTTATGATATCGGCGCGATTTGCCTGCCGGTGGCGGGCGAGCAATTATGCGGTGACGGTTGGGCGATACACGCGTCGGCGACAGGTCTTGATGTCGTGGTCAGCGACGGACTGGGTCACGGTCCGATCGCCGCAGCAGCCACCGATCTCGCATTGCAATCCTTTGCCCAAAGGATTGATCTTAATCCGGGCGCCATGCTGGAATTTATACATGGCGCCCTGCGTTCCACCCGCGGCGCCGCCGTCCTCACGGCTCGCCTCGACAATAGCCGCAACAGTCTGACCTGTGCCGGCGTCGGCAATATTGCCGGCTATGTTATCGCCACGTCCAAACCAAAGGGCATTGTGTCGATGAACGGCATTGTCGGCCACCAGATTCAGAAGGTGAAGGAATTCAGCTATGATTGCGGTCCGAACGACCTGGTCATCCTGCACTCCGATGGCCTGACCACACACTGGAAACTCGACGATTTTCCGGGGCTGGCGACGCGTTCGGCCAGTGTCATCGCCGCGATGATGTACAAGCATTTCCAGCGCGGTCGTGACGACGCGACCGTCGTGGTCATCCGGAGGCAACCGGCATGAACCTGAACCTGCTCAAGGTCGAAATTCGCTACGAACAGGACGTCGTGCTGGCGCGCCGCCGCGCCCGCCAGATCGCCCAGGTCCTGAACTTTCCGCCCCAGGACCAGGTGCGCCTGGCGACCGCCCTGTCGGAACTGGTGCGCAACGTCTTCCAATACACACCGGGTGGGCGGGTCGAATTTTCACTGACGGAGGGAACACCGGGCAAGCTGATCGTCCGTGTCATCGACAAGGGGCGGGGCATTGCCAAACTCGACGATATCCTGGCCGGACACTATGTCTCAAAGACCGGCATGGGAATCGGACTGGCCGGCGCCCGGCGCCTTGTCGACGGTTTTACGATCGACTCCGATTCTTCAGGTACCCGCATCGAGCTGAGTTACGACCTGCCCAAGCGCGCTCCCCATGTTACGCCGGCACTGGGCAACACCATCGCCGAGGCGCTGGCCACCGAGGACCCGCAAAATCCCTTCGAGGAAATCCAGCGCCAGAACCAGGAACTGCTCGCCGCCCTCGACGAAGTCCAGCGCCAGCAGTTGCGCCTGACCCAGCTCAATCTCGAATTGGAAGAAACCAATCGCGGTGTCGTCGCCCTGTCCAGCGAACTGGAACAACGCGCCGATTACCAGAAACGCACCTCGGAACTGAAGACCGAGTTCCTGGCGACCATTACCCATGAACTGCGCACGCCGCTCAACTCGATCATCAGTATTTCCAGCATCCTGCTCGACCGCCTCGATGGCGACCTTACCGACGAACAGGAAAAGCAGATCGGCTTTATTCGGGGCAGCGCGCGCGAACTGTCGAACATGGTCAATGACGTGCTCGACCTGGCCAAGGTCGAGGCCGGCAAGGTCGTCATCCGGCCGCGCCGTTTCGAGGTCGACGAAATGTTTCGCGTCCTGCGCGGCATGCTTAAACCCCTGGTCCAGCCCAACCACCCGGTCGACCTGGTCTTCGAGGACGCCGGCATGGAAACCGCCGTGATCAGCGACGAGGGCAAGGTGTCGCAGATCCTGCGCAACTTCATTTCCAACGCCCTGAAATACACTCTGGAGGGCGAAATTCGCGTTTCGGCGCGCGCCATCGACGATGACTGGATCGAATTCGCCGTCCGCGATACGGGTATAGGCATCGCCGCCGACGACCAGGACCGCATCTTCGACGACTTTACCCAGATCGAGGGCGATCACCAGATCCGTATCAAGGGCACGGGCCTCGGCCTGCCGCTGTCACGCAAGCTGGCCGACATGCTGGGCGGTCGCGTCATGGTCGAAAGCACCCTGGACCATGGCTCAGCCTTTACGCTGATACTGCCGCGCCGCTATCACGGTCCGGAGGAACTCGAGGTTCCCGCCCCGCGCACGATGACATCCGGTACCCGCCACGATCGGGTTTTGGTCATCGACGACCGGGCGTCCGATCGCTACGTCCTGCGTCGTGTCATTGAACGCCATGCCAATGCGGTCATCGAAGCCGGCAGCGGTATCGACGGTCTGCGCATGGCGAGGGCCATGCAACCGATCGCCATATTCCTGGACCTTGGCCTGCCGGACATGACCGGCCAGGCCGTCCTCGAAGACCTGAAGCAGGCCGAGGAAACGCGCGCCATCCCGGTCATTATCAACAGCAGCATGGAACTCTCGTCACACGAAACCGAACGCCTGCTCGAAAGCGCGGAAGCGGTCCTGTCGAAGTCCCTGTCGCATGCCGACCGTATCCGCCGCGTCGCCGAGATCTTTACCACAATCGAAGCACGGCTAAGGACACACAGCCATGTCTGAAACCATTCTGATTATCGACGATACCGAAAGCAACCGCTACGCCTTTTCGCGCCTTCTGGCCAAGGCGGGCTACCAGACGATTCAGGCCAAGACCCTGAAGGACGGCATGGCGGGCCTGATGCGCCAACCGGTCGATCTGGTCATATTGGACGTCAATCTGCCGGACGGTACCGGCTTCGACATGTGCGTTCGCCTGAAAGCCCATCCCGACTTCGCCGCCATTCCGGTCCTGATGACCTCGGCCCTGTTCATCGAGGGTCGTGACCGTGCCCAGGGACTGGAATCGGGCGCCGACGGCTATCTGACGACACCGATCGACGCGCTCGAACTGGTCGCCACTGTACGCTCCTTGCTACGCATCAGCGACGCCGAGCACAAGCTGAAAGAAGCGCTGGAGAAGGCCGAAAAGGCCAATAACGCCAAGTCCGAATTCCTCGCCAATATGAGCCACGAGATTCGCACCCCGATGAATGCCATCATCGGCCTGGCGACAATTCTCGGCCGCACAAAGCTCGACCCCCGGCAGGTAAAATACGTTACCACCCTGCAGCAAAGCGCCGACTCTTTGCTGGCTCTGGTCAACGACCTGCTCGACATCAGCAAGATCGAGGACAACAAGATCGAGCTTGAAGCCGTGCCTTTCCGGGTGAGCGATGTCGTCGCGCGCGTCGTTGCGATGCTGTCGGGCCATGCCACGGCAAAGGGCATTTCGCTCGACAGCCGCCACGACGGTGCTAACGACTCCGTTCTCTCAGGCGACCCGCAGCGCATCTCACAGATACTACTCAACCTGGTCAGTAATGCGGTAAAGTTTACGGCGTCGGGCGGTGTAACCATCGTGACGGCACAACGGCCCGACGACGATCGTGTATGGCTGGATATCCAGGTCATGGATACGGGCATCGGTATTGCTGCCGACCAACTGGAACAGGTCTTCGAAAAATTCGTCCAGGCGGACAGTTCGACGACACGTCGATACGGCGGGACGGGCCTGGGCCTGCCTATTGCCCGCAGCCTGACCGAGCGGATGGGCGGGACGCTGACCGTGACCAGTCTGCCGGGCGAAGGGTCGGTCTTTACCGTCAGCCTGCCCCTGCAATTGGGCTCCCTGACGGAAATCGTAAAGAGCGTGGTGGACGAACCGCCAGGCGAGACACGGGGTATGGGACGGGTTCTTGTCGTGGAAGACAATGCCGCCAACATCCTGGTCGCCACGGCATTGCTCGAAAATCTTGGCTACACCGCCGAGGCGGTGGGCAATGGCGCCGAGGCCCTGAGCCTACTGGCGCACCAGGCCTTCGATCTGGTACTGATGGATGTCCAAATGGACGGCATGGACGGGTTCGAAGCGACGCGACGAATCCGCCATCAGGAAAGCGAGCGCGGCGCGCGGCGTCTGCCGATCATTGCCATGACGGCTTTCGGCATGGCCGGCGATCGCGAGAAATGCCTGGCAGCCGGTATGGACGACTATTTGCCCAAGCCCATCCATGTGGTGACGTTCGAACACCTGTTGGCCCGCTATGCGATCATGCGCGATACCCCGCTGGCCTGAGCGCGGGCCTGCGGACTGTAAAGTCACCCCTCCCCCAGGGCGCCGATCAGAGTCTCCATATTCTCGATGTAGCTGCCGGTTGAAATCCCTATCACCGGCGCACCGGCGATATAGGGCGAGGTATCGGTCATATCCCCGACCCGCGTCGAACGGAAATCGCCGGGCTGGACCTCGGCCGATCCGTCTCCGCTGTACGGATGACTGGTCGCCTTGAGCGGCGTCGGCCAATAGCCGTCGCGGTTCAGGCTCTTGACCACCGACTGCACACCCTGCCTGCCGTCCGGCGTGTTCAGGTCCGACACCTTGCCCATCTCGGTCAGGAAATAGCGATCCAGCGGTTTGGCGATCGTCAACGGCGACCCGGCACTAACCTCGTCAGGGGAGATCGCCCGCAAGGCCTCGAACTCTGCCCGCAAGGCCGCCAGATCGAGGATACGCACCGAACTGTAGTGGCCGACCGTATGCTCAGGATCGCCATCGGCATAGTATTCGCCATTGACCACGTTCGATCCGCGACGATGAACATACAGCGCCCGGTTCGACCCCAGCTCAACGAAGGTCGGATAGCGGTTGGTCTTGCCGTCGGCGTCGGGCAGGCGCAGACCTTCCAGCCAGGTAATAGCCTCCGGTATGCGGCTCAGATACTTGCTCTCGCCGGTCAGCCGGTAAAAGTTCATCAGCTGCCGGATATTGGCCACCGTCGTATGCGTCGCCAGGGCCGTCGGCTCATAGGTCCGCGCCCCCGATGGCTTCAGGTCGAGGGTATATTGCAGCGCCCATCCCGGCTGCGGCTGGCCCTGCTGGGTGACCAGGAAGACCGACATGGCGCGGGTGATGGCATCCAGCACCCTTTTGTCACCCAGGGCCTGCCACACCATGATCAGGAAGCGGATATTCTCACCGGCGACGTCGTCATTGAAGGTGATAAACGAGGTGTAGTCGGGCTTGCCGTGATCGATATAGTCGTCCGTATGCGGAAAGCGCTGCGGCCAGCCACCGATCGGATACTGGCTCTCCAGAACGAAGTCGATCGCCTTGTCCAGCGCCGGCCTGTAGCGTTCGTCCTTCTTCTCGACATACAGCCGCAGCAGAAACTGCATGGCCTCCGACGTCCCGGCGTCATCAAAGGTGGCATTGCCCCAATAATGTTGAAATTCCTCAAGCCGCCAGGCGTTGCGGCCGATGGTGTCGTACCAGCGTTTGGTCGACTCGATGCCGCCGAAATCGATGAAATAATGCCAACCGCCGCTCGCCAACTGCCCGGCGATCAGGGCTTCGGCGCACTTCTGCGCGCATTCATAATAGTACTGGTCGCCTGTCGCGTGATAGGCGTCGAGAAACACATGTCCCATGGTTCCGGTGCCCGGCGGCTGGACCCACACCATAGACGGAAAGGCTTCCATTTCGCCCCAACGCCGGGACATGTCGGGCAGATACGACCAGACATAGCCGCCGTGTACCGCCACCGTGTCGACCATATATTCCGTGGCCCGCTTCATGGTGTCGAGCACCTGACCGCGCTTCACTGTCTCAACCGCGTTCGCCAATGACACCGGTATCATTCCCAACGCCACCGCGCCCGCCATCACATCCCGCCGCGTCGTCATGTTGGTTCTCCCTGAAGTGTTTTTATTATCGGCTGACAACATCAACGCGCCGGAAGCCCCTTATCCGTCGCAACCAGGGCTCAATCCTCGAATTCATCCCAGTCCGAGCGGTCCTCGTTCAGGTCCCAGGCCGCATAGTCCAGCGCGTCTTCCGGGTCGGCCAGGGTGTTTTCATTGATCGTCTGGCCACGTATCGACACGCCGGCGCGATGCACGCTTTCACGGTCCCCGGTGATCAGATGATGCCAGCGCGGCAGGGGCTTGCCTTCATGCAGCCGGCGATAGGCGCACGACGGTGGCATCCACAGCAACTCTTCGATATTGCCGGGCTTCAGCTTGATGCAGTCAGGCACATATTTCTTGCGGTTGGCATAGTCCGAACAGCGGCAGGTCTCGGAATTGAACAGCTTGCAATGCACGCGCGTCGGAATGACCTCCAGCGTCTCCTCGTCCTCGAAGCGAACCAGGCAACACAGGCCGCAGCCATCACACAGGCTTTCCCATTCCTGAGCATTCATCTGTGCGAGGGTCTTGGTTTCCCAGAAGGGTTTGCCGGAGGGCGTCTGTGTCATCGTGGCTATATCCACGCGTCCCCCGGCAAAATCAACCGCACGACTGAAAAAAGCCTGCGATTACACACGCCGCTTCACGTGTCCGGCAAGCCGCATCACAACCGGCGCCACGCAAATGACGGCCGCGGCAACGAAAAGGCCCCACTGCGGGACGTCGACAGGCCCGACAAAGCGCTGCCAGAGCGCGAACCCGATCATGACGCCCGCTATCGGCAGAGCCAGCAAGATCGGCAATAGGTGTTTGGACATGGAAAATTTCCTGAAAACTGCGCGGACCACCGGGTTCGCGTCTGCAGGAGATAGTCGCCGGCGTGAGGGTAATCTTACAGTGACGCCACGATCAGGTTTTCCTATAAGTCATTGACGCATCCCTCCTTGACAACAACTCAGTCAATGACGTAGTGTGAAGCATGAAAATAAGACCTGTGACGGTCGCTGAAACTCAGCTTTTTATTCGCCAGGCCGAAAACGTCTGGACAGAAGAAGAGCACTCCGACTTTGTCGACTACATCGCCGACAACCCTGAATCCGGCGACTTGATACCGGAGACAGGCGGCGTTCGAAAGGTCAGGTGGGGGCGTCAGGGCAGCGGCAAGCGTGGCGGCGTCCGGGTGATCTATTTCTATTATAATACCGAAGCGCCACTTTATCTTCTGATGGTCTATGCCAAGGCCGTACAGGCCGATCTGTCTCCGGAAGGTAAGAAGATCGTCAAGGCCCTGGTGGCGGCCTTGAAACAGACCTATCGCAATTGAACGGAAAATGAGGGCATGTCACAATTTGAAAAAGATCTGATCGAAAGCCTTGGGGAAGCCGTTGCCTACGCGAGAGGGGATGCCAGCACGGTTCGCACAACCGTCCTTCAGGTACCGGACGTGAAAGCGATCCGCGAGAGCCTCGACATGTCGCAGTCGGAGTTTTCACAGGCTTATGGCATACCGCTGACCACCCTGCAGGGCTGGGAACAACATCGTCGCCATCCAGATCGGACCGCCGCTGCCTATCTCAGCGTCATAGCCCGCTTGCCACAGGAAACGCGCAAGGCGCTCCATCCGTAAAATCACCACAAAAGCCAAAAACCCTTTGAAAAACCCGGCCGGGCCCTCTACATCCCGGCCATGAACGCCAAAGCCCCCCTGCTCGCCCTGAAAGACGTCCGCCTTATGGACGGTATGACGCCGCTGTTTGATGGCGTCGATATCGCGCTGGATCGCGGCGTTCGCGCCTGCCTGGTTGGCCGCAACGGCGCCGGCAAGTCGACCCTGATGCGCATGATGGCCGGGCTGATCGAAGCCGACAGCGGCGAACGCATCGTCAACCAGGGTGTGCGCTTCTCTTTCGTGCTGCAGGAACCCGAACCCACCGGCCACACCATCCTCGACTGGGTCTGCGCCGGCGGCGCCGAACACTACACCGCCGAGGCCGAACTGGCCGCCTTCGGCGTCGATCCGAAGGGCCCGACCGACTCCATGTCGGGCGGGGAAAAGCGCCGCGCCGCCCTGGCCCGCGCCTTTGCCGAAGATCCCGACCTCATCTTTCTCGACGAACCGACCAACCACCTCGACATCTTTGCCATTCAGACCCTGGAAGACCGGCTGAAGTCGTTCCGCGGCGCCGTCCTGACCGTCAGCCATGATCGCACCTTCCTCGAACGCATCACTCAACGCTGCTACTGGCTGTATGAACGCCGCGTCCTGCGCCTCGACAAGGGCTATGCCGCTTTCGATGAATGGCAGGCGCGCATCGAGGCCGACACCGCCGAATCCCTGCGCCGCCTCGAAAAGGCGATCGAGCGCGAAACCTATACCTTCTACCGTTCGATCACCGCCCAGCGGACGCGCAACGAAGGCCGCGCCGCCCGCCTCAACGCCATGCGCCAGGACCATGCCGAGCGCATGAAGCAGATGGACAAGCCGATGGAAATGGCCATCGATTCCGGCGGCACCTCGGGCAAGCTGGTCGCCCAGTTGAAGCACGTCTCCAAGGCCTATGGCGACAAGGTTCTGCTGAAGGATTTCTCGACCCGCATCATCCGCGGTGATCGCCTGGCCATTGTCGGCCCCAACGGCGCCGGCAAGTCGACCCTGGTCAAGCTGTTGATCGGCCAATTGCCGGCCGACTCGGGCGAGATCAAGCTCGGCACCAATCTCGACGTCGCCTATCTCGACCAGGGCCGCGACGCGCTGAAGGGCGAGGAGACCCTGTGGGATGTCCTGGCCAATTCCGGCTCGGATTCGATCATGGTGCGCGGCGAACCGCGCCACGTTGCCGCCTATGCCAAGGACTTCCTGTTCCGCGAAAAGCAGTTGCGCCAACCGGTCAAGACCCTGTCAGGCGGCGAGCGCAATCGCCTGCAACTGGCCCGCGCTTTGGCCAAGGCGACCAATCTGCTGGTGCTCGACGAACCGACCAACGATCTCGACATGGACACGCTCGACCTGCTCGAAGACATGCTGGCCGACTATGACGGCACCCTGATCCTGGTCTCCCACGATCGCGATTTCATCGACCGCCTGGCGACCTCGACTCTGGCGCTTGATGGTTCGGGCCGGGCTGCCGAAACCCCCGGCGGCTGGCAGGATTTCCTGCGTCAAAACCCCGACTTTTTCGCCCCGGCGCCGACCAAAGGCAGTTCAAAAGCCGTCCAGGCCGCCGGCAAGACCGCGCCCAAGAAGCTGTCCTACAAGGATCAGAAACGCCTCGAAGACCTCGAAAAGCTGATGCCGCAATGGCAGGCCGATATCGCTAAACTGGAAAAGGTGCTCGAAGACCCCACGCTCTATTCCCGCGACCCCAAGGCGTTCGACGCCACCATGAAGCGCCTGGAATCGTTGCGTTCCGACCTCGACGGCGGCGAAACCGAGTGGCTGGAACTCGAGGACCGCCGCGCCGCTCTCGCTGGTTGAGAATCCTTGTCTAAATTAGGCTTTAATTAAACTCGGTCGCATAGGCTTTTTTCGGTTGTAACCCGAAGACCGCCCGAAGACCGTCATGCCCATACCGGTGTCCCGTATTGCCCTGCTGACCTTTACGGCGCTGTTCGCAGCGCCCGTGCTCAGCCATGCCAATACGGCAGGTCCCTATTTGAACTGGCAGAACAAACCTCAGGCGCAGCAGCCGTCCCCGCAGGCATACAATGTTCCAGCCTCGCCCTACGGCCAGGTCGGCGACCCTTATAACCATACCCTGAACTGGCCCGCCAAGCAGTCGACGCGGTCGGCGCCGCAACAGCAAGCTCCGCAGCCTGTGCCGCAACCTCGCCAGGCCAGTGTCGCGCCCCTGCCGCGCCAACCCATATTGCAACAGCCTTTAGCGCAGCAGCCTGTGGCGGCGCCTGTGCCCATGGCGTCCGTCGCCGTTCCGCAGTCGGTGCCGCAGCCCAAGCCCATAGTCATGCCGCCGATTCCGGCCTCCGATCCGGAAGACGAAGACGCCCCGCCGCCCGCGGCCGGCAGCAGCTACCAGGTCCCGGCGACCAGTAAATACGCCGCGCGCATAGCCGCCGCCCGTGCTCTTCAGGCCCAGCAGGCTGCTGCGGAAGCGGCAACCCCGCCCCAGGACGCCGCCAGCCCAGCCGGAGGTGCGGCCCCCGTTGCGCCTCAAGCTACGACATCACTGGCCTCGCAGGAAACCGACCACGTCTTCATTCCGGGCGAACAGATTACCGACACCGTGTCGCAGGAACCGCGCCGCTACAGCCTGCACCGCCAATACGGACTGCATCCCGATCCCATACAGGTCGATCACGACGCGACTGGCGCCCTGCTGGAAACCCATTTCGACGCCGTCGAAAGCAATGATGATGACGACAAAACCGCCACCCAAGAGTCCGGCAGCGATGACGGCCAAACCTCCCAGCCTTAAAGACCTCCAGGCCCTAACCGGCAACCCCCTAAGGTAGCTTCATGTCCCGCACTCCGACCTCTTCCCTCGTCGAACTGATCGAACTGGCCAAGGAGCCGTCGAGCGCCAAGCGCCGGGAACTTTTGCGCAACGTGACTGACATTTTCATGACCCAGCCCGACAATGTTGGCGGGACGGAAATGGAACTGTACGATTCCGTCATGACTCAGCTCACCACGGATATGGAAACCATCGTCCGCGCCGAAATCGCCCAGACCATAGCCGGCGCGCGCAACGCGCCGCTGGGCTTGCTGCGCAAGCTGGCGGTCGATGATATCGAGGTCGCCGAGCCCATCCTGACCCGGTCCAAGGCGCTGAGCGAAACCGACCTGATGCACGTCGTCTCGACCAAGGGCCAGGACCACCTGCGCGCCGTCTCGAAACGCGAACAGGTTCCGGAAAGCGTCTCCGGCGTCATCGTCAAGCGTGGCGACGACACCACCCTGCACGCCCTGCTGAGCAATGACGGCGCGCGCCTGTCGCGGGCCTCGTCGGAAGAGGTGGTCACCCGGGCGCAGTCCAATCCTGCGCTGCACGAGGTCGTGGTCAACCGCCCCGACCTGCCGCCCGACCTGATGAACGATATGTATTTCGTCGTCGAGACGCGCCTGCGCGAACGTATCATGGCCGAGAACGCCAAGCTGGACCCTGCCGCCGTCGAACTGGCGTTGAGCAAGGGCCGCAACCGGATCGCCATCGCCTATGGCGACTTCCCGGAAGATTACGAAAAAATCTATGCCGATGTCGAAGCCCTGCGCAAGAACGAGCGCCTAACGCCGTCGCTGCTGGCCAAATATATGCGCGATCCGAACCAGACCTATTTCTACTGCGCCCTGGCCCAGATGGCGGATATCGATTTCCTGACCGCACGCAACCTGATCGAAAAGCGCGAAGTCGACGCCCTGGCCATCGCCTGCAAGGCGGCCGATCTCGACAAGGCACTGTTCCTGACCTGCGTCATGATCATGCTGTCGGACTCGGAAAACGCCATGGGCCGGGCGGCGGAATATGGCAAGCTGTACAACGACCTGCCGCGCGACACGGCCCTGCGCACCATCCGCTTCTGGCGCCTGCGCCGGGCGGAAGGCCACGCCGCCTAATTATTAGAAGCTGAACACCGATTTGGGGATGTGGGTGATGCGGCAGGCCAGGTCGGCTTCGCCGGACGCCACGATATAGTGGTCGCCGCCGTCGACGATCCCGGTCGTGAACACGACATCGCGCAGATACATCTGATGCTCGATCGGCCGTGTCAGGTCGGGATTGGCTTCCAGAAGCGGCACATGATCGCTGCGCAAGACCCGGGTAGGGTCATGCGCATCCAGCAATGACCAATAGGTCCGATAGATACCGACAATCTCCTTGGGCTCGACACCGTGCCACAGGGTCAGCCAGCCTTGGTCCGTTAGTATCGGCGGTGTCCCGCCGCCCATGCGCGCCGTCGCCACCGTGCCGGAATGCGGCCGGATGCCAGGTGACAGGTGCGGCTTCCAGTACAACATGTCCTTCGAGGTCGCCAGATTGATCGACGGGCCGGCGCGCCATTCGCTTCCCGGCGGGTAGGCGAAATAGAGATCGCCCAGGGGCCGCGTCTGGGCCCAGTATTCGTCATTGACCATGCCCTCGAAGATCAGCATGTCCTTGTTCTGATGGTCGAGGACGATGTCTTCGAAGCGCCAGTCGAGACCGTTCGACGAACTGTACAGGGTCGTCGAATGGCGCTCGGGGCTGACCGAACAGGTGGTCATCAGGTAAAGATCGCCAACCCGGCTGATGCGCGGATCCTCAATGCCATAGCACTGCCATGTCCCTTGCGGGACCACCGCCTTGTCATAGTGGAAAGCGACGACTTCCATGCCGTCCGGCGACAGCTCGACCGGCAGCAACCACGACAGGGAGGTAAGCGCGATGACGCGCCAGCCGCCGCTGCGCAGCTTGAAAGCGCGCGGATCGGCGGTGTCGACCAGGTCGAGCGGCCACGGATCGAGGACGTAACGGCCGGCATCCCAGCGGATGGCGTGGACATGGCCGTCGAAGATCGGCGTTTTGAGCGCTTCGGCGACGCGGACCATCATCAGCAAATTACCGCTGCCCAACCGTGTCAGACCGGGATTGAAGGCGCCCAGCACATAGGTCTCGGCATTGAGATGACCGTGCAATGGCGAGGCGCCGAGATCGATGTCGTCGGGCGTCAAGACCAGATGGTCGACGTCATAGACGCGACGTGCGGCGAGGCTTTGGGGGGACTGGCTGTCGGGCATGGCGCGCTCCTGTTGCAGTGCGGTACTAGATGCTACCGCGACGCATCAAGAGGCAATGTGGATTATGCTTCCAGCGACTGCCAAAGCTTGCGTTCGGCGGCATCCGGATCGTCGACGATGCGGCAGGTCGTATCGACCAGCACGGTGGCCCGTCGCGCTATGTCGTAACGCGGCCAATCGGGCGCGCCCGGCGCCGATGGCTTGCCGGTCCGGGCAAAACTGGTCCACAGGGCGCTGAGGTTGGCGGAGGCCGCCGCAACGCCCGGCCCATCACCGTGCAGCCCGCCGAGGTCGCTATTGTCGAAGGTCGGCCCGATATCCGTGGCATGGCCGGAGCCCAGTGTCGCCGTCGTATTGGCAATCGGCCGGTTGGAATTGTAGTCCCAGCGATAGGCATAGACAGGTGCCGGTTGTGCCGATTTCAGGCCGGCGAGGGTGGCGGTGTCGTTGCCGAAGACGCGCGCCGTAGTGATGGCGATATAGAGGTCCGAGGGCGACGCGTCCCGACGGTTTGCGCGATAGGTGGCGAGAAGGCGGCCGGCCCAGTCGCCATAGTCCGCACGCACCCGGCTTTCCAGTCCAGCCATGTCGAGCGCAAACATCTCCGGCTGGCCCATGTAAAAGAACCTGGCCTCTTCCTTGTTGCTGCCGATCATCAGTGGAATATCGGCGGCCAGGGGCGTGACCGCGCCGTCGGCGAACGGATCGGCCGGCAGGACGTGTCCATCGACCACCGGGCCGAAATGACCGGCCATCAGGGCCTCGGCAAAGCCCGGCTTGCGGCGACCATTGTCAGGCGCGTCGGCCCAGCCCCGGGTTGCCAGGCTCAAGGCGCCCTGCCCCTTGTCGCCGGCCCATTGCAGCTCAAGCAGGGTCTGGGCGGGAATGTCGAACAGCTTGCGTGCGTCGCTGATATCCAATGCCCGCAACAGGCGCTCGGTCGTCTCCGCGGCCACGGCTTTCGACATCCGGTGCATGGCTGCGCCGCTGGAGATCCCGGCCTTGTGATAAAGGCCCTTGGCCGACGGCATGCCCAGCAGGGTACCGACCTTGCCGCCACCGCCCGATTCACCGAACACCATGACATTGCCAGGATCGCCGCCGAAACGTTCGATATTGTCGCGTATCCAGGCCAGCGACATGGCGATATCCTGCATGCCCTGATTGCCGCTGTAGTCTTCACCCAGTTTGTCGCCAAGATACAGGAACCCCAACAACCCCAGACGATGGTTACACGACACCACGACGACGTCGTAGGTCGCCGCCAGCTTACCGCCGTCCTGGGAGGTCGAGCCGCCCGATCCCGTCGAATAACCGCCGCCGTGGATATAGAGCATCACCGGCCGCTTGTTACTGTCCGCGGCGGGCGTCCAGACATTGAGCACCAGGCAGTCTTCGCTATAGGCCGGTTCCTGTTCGCCATAGGTCGAGCCCGGCGTCTGCAAAGTCGGCGGCCCCAGATGCGTGGCGTCAAACACGCCCGTCCACGGCGTAACCGGCGGCGCGGCCTTGAACCGCCCTGTCCCGCTGACCGAGCCGCCATAGGGGATGCCCTTGAAGGCCAGGGCGCCGCGTGCGTGGCCGCCGCGGACCTTGCCCGAAGCCGTCTCGACCTCGATAAACGGCGCGGAAGGGATAGTCGATTTACCGAGGGACTCCGCTCTGGCCGAAAACGCCAGTCCGGCAGCGGCCGTCATTCCGCCCAGCACGTGGCGGCGGTTCCATTGGTGACGCATGGCATCCTCTCCCATTTTATCGTTGGAAGAGAGCTTAGGTTAGCGCTACCAAAAGGCAAGACCGGTAACGTATTTGTTTCGATCGCCTACCCCTCCGTCGGCTTCGCCGCCACCTCCCCATGCTTCGCACAGGGAGGAGGGTGGCGTCATTGGCAAGACAAATGGTCCCCCCTCCTCCCTGTGCGAAGCATGGGGAGGTGGCGGCGAAGCCGACGGAGGGGTCAATCTACTGCGCCTCGCGAACCCGGTCGAGCTGGCTCTGCGCCGTCGCCGACAGCGTCTTCAAACCATGTTCGGCGAAAATTTCCAGCGCGGCTTCAAGGGCATAGGCGGCTTCGGCGCGTTCCAGCATGAAGCCGGTGATATCGCCGCGCGCAACATAAAGCCGAGCCAGGTTGGTCTGCAAGATCGCCCAGGTAACCGGATCTTCCTGCGGCTTGACGCCGCGTACCTCCGACTTGAACGCCGTCTCCGCGGCTTCCAGCGTCTTCAGATCGCCCTGGACCTCGGCATGGCGGGCCAGGCAGGCGGCGCGGTTATTGACCAGCTCGGCGCGCAGGGCCAGGCCCTTTTGCAGCGGCCGCTTCAGCGCCAGGTCGTAAACCTGCATCGCCTTGGCATAGATATCGTCGTTCAGCGTCAGTTCGGCCAGGGTCTGCAGCCCCAGCGCCAGGGCCTGCTTGTGTTCGACCCAGTCGAGCGGCGAATGCTCGTAATCGACCGGTTCGTCGTCGGCGCTCAATAGCGAGATGCCTTCACTGATGATCTCGGGCTTACCTTCGATCTCGCCCTTCCAGATATGGGCCAGGGCCAGACGCAGCAGCACACGGGCATAGGTCACCGGCTCATAGGCCGGATCGAGACGCGCCAGCAGGGCTTCGAAATCCTTGATCACAGCCGTCAACAGAGACGAGTCGCAACGGTCGAGACCGACCACCATCAGCAGGTCGCCGCGCTCGAAGCGCGCATGGGCGGCTTCAATCTTGTCGGCGGCGGTCCCGGTCTGGCGCACGCGCTGGTCGGCGCGTTCCACCGCGCGGTCGATGTGAGACATGGCCAGAAGGGCCAGTTCCAGGTCGCCACCGATACCTTGTTTGACCGCCAGCCGGGCGGCCAACTGGGCTTCCACGCGGTTGAAACGGGCGCGCAGGGCGTCATCGTCCTGGATCGCTGCCCGGCCGCCGGCCAGCAGGTCTTCGGCGGACGACAGCAATTCGCGGGTTTCGAACAGGTCGGTGCCCAGGATGCAGGTTTGGGCCTGTTCCAGAACGGCCATGGCGGCTTCGTTGGCGGTCTTGGCTTCCTTGCCGGCGCTTTCGGCAGCGGCGGCGGCGCGGCGCATGGCGATGGGATCACCGGTACGGCGGGCGTATTCGCGCCAGATCTGGGCGGATTCGATATAGGGGGCGAAGCGGTTCTTGGTCGAGATTCGCCCGCCCTCGATATCGAGATTGCGGCCCTGGGTGATGAGCAGTTTGAGATTCAGCAGTTCATACAGGCTCGGGTCGGTCTCGACCCGCCCCTGGTTGCGGAAGATACGTCGCAGTTCGCGCCCGAATTCAAACATCGCCTGTCCACCGTGTGAGGCGAAAAACGTATCAGGACGATACGCTTCGCTCACATTCGACAGGACATTTGCAATCTGTTAGCCACACTTCCGTTCGGCCTCAGGCCTCAGTGTACTTTTCACGGAGGCCAATAAAGAAAATCCGTCAGTTGGGGCGGCCCAGCCCTCCGGATTTGCTTTTCTTTGTGATCCGGTTTGGTCCAAGGCCAAACCGGATGATTAAGCACAGATGATGGTGATCGCCTGCTGGACGTAGCAACGCAGGTCGTCGACGGTTTCACCGGCCCGCATGCGCACCGAGATGGCGTTGTGGATCGAGGCGCACAGGATGGCGGCGGCCTCGGGTGTCACACCGTCGCGCAGTTGGCCACGGCCCTGGGCAATATGGCTCAGCTTAAGGAAACCGCGGTCCATCTCGCGCAACCTTGCCAGAATCATCGCGGCAACCTCGTCGTCGCGCATGCTGTCTGTCAGGGCAGCGCCGATCATGAAGCAACCGAGGCCGCGCGTATGGACCAAATAGATGGTGAAGGCCGTCTCATAGACCTTCAACAGCGCCTCACGATAGGGCACCGGGGCGCGAAACGCCTGCTCGTACATCGGTTTGACCTCGGCGACATAGTCGTCGAGCACGGCCTTGAATACCTGGGCCTTTTCACCGAAGGCATTGTACAGGCTGGGCCGGTTCATACCCGCCGCCGCGCACAGATCATCCAGCGACGTCGCGGCATAGCCCTTGTGCCAAAAGACCTCGCGCATGGCATGCAGGGCGGTTTGCGGATCGAAAGCGCGCGGCCGACCCCGCGTCTTCGTGCCTGGACCCGCTTTCAATTCTTCTTTTTGTACCATTACGCATAAAATCCTTGACTCGTTTTTATATTATGCGAAACGGTACAAATATCCAGTACTATTCCGGGAGGCTGACATGACGTTTCGCAAATCCTTTATCATAACCGCGGCTCTGGCCGTAATGATGGTTCCTTCTTTCGGCGCCGCACGTCAACCCGACGTCGAATCCGCCGACCTCGTCCTCAAGGCGCCGGCGGCAAGCGCCCGATATATTATCGACGGGTCGGAATGGGCGTGCAGCGACACAAGCTGTCACGCCGCCTGGGTCGATGACATGCCGGTCGTGCGCTCGTGCCAGCGCGTGGTTTCGGAAATCGGCGCGGTATCGAGCTTTACCTATCGCGGCAAGGCGTTGTCGGCCGACGATCTGGCGCGCTGTAACGTCCGCGCCAAGGCTTAGGCGGTGGCGCCCGCGTCCTCCATGCTGGGCGCCGTCCTGGCGCTTGGCCTGCTGCATCTGATTATGATCAATGCGCTGTATGCGACGCGCATCCCGGCCATGATCCGTATGAAGATCAGCGCGAGAGCCATGGCCAAACCCGGTGCGCGGGAGTCCCTGCCGGCCTGGGCGCGCAATGTCGCCGACAACTACAACCACCTCGCCGAAGCGCCGACCGTCTTCTATGCGGTGGTCATCGCCCTGGTGCTGCTGGGCCAGGCGGATACGCTGTCTACTATCCTGGCCTGGGCCTATGTCGCCCTGCGCTATATCCATTCGCTGATCCAGGCGACCGTCAATATCGTTATCGTGCGTTTCAGTGTGTTCGTACTGTCGTGGCTGGTCCTGGGTATAATGATCGTGCGGGGCCTGGTACGACTTTACGGCTGATCCTTCCCTTAGGTGCAGCCGTCTCTGCAAACTGGCTCAGCGGTTCGTCACCGCTGAGCCTTTTTTGTGCTGTTGTCTCCAACTCCGTTCCCCAAAAATCTTGCATGAAACCGCCTCTTCCCGTCACTTTACGGGGAGAGGCCGGCGCGAAGCGCCGGGTGAGGAGCAAAATGGTCGAATTCTACAGTAAAACAGTCTTCAGAACACCCCTCACCCTGCTCGCCACAAGCAAGCTGTTCCGCGTCACCTTAGCAATGTAAGTTATAGCAGATAGAAAGATGCGAAGAATAGTTCTGTAGTATTTATGCGGCATTAATCGACAACTGTCCGAATCGCGGCGTTTATAGTGGAATGCCCCTCACCCGGCGCTTCGCGCCGGCCTCTCCCCGTAAACGGGAAGAGGCGGTTTTGGGAGCCACCCCGAACCATGTTCGATAGCCCTATCTCACAGACACGCGGATAATCGCCAATCTCACATAATAAATAACACCGATAAAAATCTGCGTAATCTGCGCAATCTGTGGTTCTCTCCCTTACTTGCTATCCCCGTTCCTTCGTCCGCTGGAACGCCACATCCGGGAAGCGCTCGGCGACATAGTTGATCTCCCAGGCGGATTTGCCCAGAAAGACCGGCGCCTCGTCCAGGTCCGTGCCCATGGCCGAGCGATACTTGCCGGCGAAATCCTCGATCTTGGCCGCGTCACCGCCCAACCAACGCGCTTCCTGGAACGGCGACGGTTCGAACACGCACTCCAGTCCATATTCATTGGCCAGGCGGTCGGCCATGACTTCCAACTGAAGCTGGCCGACGGCGCCGACGATAAAGTCCGAACCGATGGCCGGACGGAACAACTGGGTCACGCCCTCCTCGGCAAGAGATTCCAATGCCTTCTTCAGGTGCTTGGCCTTCAGCGGGTCCTTGACGCGAACGCGCTGCAGGATTTCCGGCGCGAAGTTGGGCAGGCCCTGGAAACGAATGACGCCGCTTTCCGACAGGCTGTCACCCACCCGCAGGACACCGTGATTGGGGATGCCGATGACATCACCGCCGAAGGCTTCCTCGGCCAGTTCGCGATCCGAGGCAAAGAACATGATCGGCGCATTGACCGACAATTGCTTGCCGGTGTTCTGAACCTTCAGCTTCATGCCGCGCTCGAACCTGCCCGAGCACAGTTTCAGCATGGCGATGCGGTCGCGGTGATTGGGGTCCATATTGGCCTGGACCTTGAAGACGAAGCCGGTGACTTCGCGATCGCCGGGATCGACCTGGGTATCGGCGCCGGCCTTCTCGGCCTTGACGAACTTCGGTGCCGGAGCGAACTCGGCCAGGGCCTTCAGCAACTGATCGACGCCGAAATGGCGCAGGGCCGAGCCGAACAGGACGGGCGTCATATGGCCTTCCAGGAAGGCTGCGACGTCGAACGGCTTGAAGCCGCCGGCGACCAGTTCGGCCGTGTCGTCCAGTTCGGCGCGTTCGGCCGCGTCGAGATAACCACCGGCCAGGGCCGCATCGATCGTCATGGCGTCGGGATGGCCTTCGTCGACCTCGGCGCCCGGCTGCTTCTTGACATAGGCGAGGAACGCGCCGCTGGTCAGGTCGACCATGCCCTTGAAGCGTCCGCCGGAGCCGGCCGGCCAGTAAAGCGGCGACGGGTCGAGCTGCAGCTTAGACGCCACCTCGTCGAGCAGGGCCAGGGGATCCTCGGCCTCGCGATCCATCTTGTTGATGAAGGTGATGATCGGGATATCGCGCAGGCGACAGACCTCGAACAGTTTCAAGGTCTGGGGCTCGATGCCCTTGGCGGCGTCAAGCACCATGACGGCGGCGTCGGCGGCGGTCAGGGTGCGGTAGGTGTCTTCCGAAAAGTCCTCGTGGCCCGGCGTATCGAGCAGGTTGAACATCCGTCCGTCGTGCTCGAAGGTCATGACCGAGGACGAGACCGAAATGCCGCGTTCGCGTTCGATCTTCATCCAGTCCGAGCGCGTGCGGCGGTTTTCACCGCGCGCCCGGACCTGGCCGGCGGCACGGATCGACCCGCCTGCAAGCAGCAGGTGCTCGGTCAGGGTCGTCTTACCGGCATCGGGGTGGGAGATGATGGCGAAGGTGCGGCGGCGCCTGGCTTCGGTTTCGGGGGTATGGCTCATGGCCGTGGCGATAAGGCCTCACGCCGCAAAAGTCAAAGTTTAACCCGCCTAATCAAGGCAATCAGCGCCTCGACGTGATGGTCCTGCGTCCGCCACGACGACAGGCTGATGCGGAAGGCCGGGCGCCCCTCCCATACGGCCGGACCGAACCACGCTTCGCCCGACTCCTGAACGGCGTACATGAGAGTAGCCGTTGCTTCATCGCTGCCTGCCCGTGCCAGGACCTGGTTGAGTACGACGCGATTCAGCACCTCCAAACCGGTCTCACGCAGGCCGTCGGCGACCCGGCGCGCCAGCCGGCAGTGGCGGTCGACCATTTCGCGCACGCCGTCGCGGCCAAGCCCTTTCAGCGCCGCCCAGATGGCGATGCCGCGCGCCCGGCGGGAAAACTCCAGCGTCAGGTTTTTCTGCGCGTCCCAGGCGGCGTGCGAATAGGCGGCGTCGGAATTCATCGCCTCGGCCAGGGCGTGCGGGTGGCGGCAGATGGCCATGGCGCCGTCATAGGGCGTATTGAGCCACTTGTGGCCGTCGGTCGTCCAACTGTCCGCGTCCTCTATCCCGTCGGTCAGTTGGCGATCGGAGCCCGCCCGCGCCCACAGGCCGAAGGCGCCATCGACATGCACCCAGGCCCCGGCTTTATTGGCCAAGGGCACAATATCCGCGAAACGGTCGAACTCGCCGGTATTGACCTCGCCGGCCTGCAGACAGAGGATCGTCATGTCGTCGAGTGGCGGCAGTTGCGCCGGGTCGACGCGGCCATGGTCGTCGCATGGCGCGAAGACGACGCGATTCATGCCAAAGCCCAAGACGCGGGCCGCCTTTTTCATGGTGATATGCGCCATCTGCGGCATGACGATACGAACGCTCGGCGCGCCGTCCAGTCCGTCTGCATCGAAGTCCCAGCCCTTGCGGCGCAGCAGTTCGCGTCGGGCCGCCGTCAGGCAGGTCATGGCGCAGGCTGTGGCACTTGTACCGAAGCCAACCGCGCTGTCGCGCGGCAGGTCGAGGATATCGAGCAACCAGCGCGCCGCCGTCTTTTCCAGCACATCGGCGATCGGCGACGAATCCGGTGATGAGGCACACTGATCCCAGGCGAGCGCCAGGCGATCGGCGGCAGCCGCCACTGGCAGGGCGGCGCCCAGGACAAAGCCGTAATAGTTGGGGCCGTTCGACACCACCGTATTGGGCGATCCGGCGCGATGCAGCAGGTCGATAACCTCAGTCGCGTCGCAGCCGGATTGCGGCAGGGGCTCGTCGAAATCCGCCAGCAGGGCCAGGCTATGCGGCGAAGGCGTTACGCGCCGGCTTTCGACGCCGGCTATATAGGTCGTGGCGGCCGTGTCGGCGCGTTGCATGATGTCGATTTCGTTGGTCATGGCCGCCAATCTATATTGCGCTATGTGCAATTTAAATCGATAATATGACAGTATAATCGTGAGTTTTATGCAATATGAAAACCCTGCCGCCCTTGCCCGTACTGCAAGCTTTCGAAGCTGCCGCGCGTCTGGGCGCCTTCAGCCGCGCCGCGACCGAGCGCCATGTCACGCCGGGCGCCATCAGCCGCCATATCCAGACCCTGGAACATTGGTGCGGTGAGGCCTTGTTCGTGCGCAACGGGCCGCATATCGTCCTGACCGAGGCCGGCAAGGCGTTGCGGACCAGTCTGGCAGAGCCGCTTCAGGCGCTGCACGATGCCCTCACCCTGCCTGGCGGAACGGCCGTCGCACAAAGCCTGCACGTCTTCACCCTACCCTCGATCGCCGTCAGCCTGCTATTACCCAATCTCGGTGATTTCCGGGCGCGCTATCCGCATATCCGTCTGTCGCTGCTGACCCAGTACCAGATCATGAGTCTGCCGCCGGTCTTGCCGGTCGTCGCCGTGCGCTACGGCCTGTTCGATCCGGCCGGTCTGACCTGTCACCGCTCTCCGGAGGAAAACCATGTCGCCGCGGCCACCCCCGACTGGCTGGCGCGATACGGTACGGACCCGCAGGCCTGGCCAACAAGCGAGCGTCTGCGCCACAGCGGCACGCCGTGGCCTCAGCGCATTGGGCGTGGACGGCTACCCGTTGCGGAAGGAATCGAATTCAACGACGCGGCCCTGGCCCTGGCGGCGGCGCGTGACGGTCTGGGCGTGGTATGGACGCGACGCCGGCTGATGGCGCAGGATGTCGCCGACGGACGGCTGGTCGAAATACAGCAAACGGAGGCGCCGGGCGGACAGACCTACAGCCTGGCCTATCGCAGCGAACTGGACGGCCATCCGGCAGTGTCTGCATTCCGCGACTGGTTGTTGCCGATTTTAGATCAGTGACTACCGACCAGCACAACACCGACCAGAACGGCGACATAGTGCAAGGTGGCGCCGGTCAGGACATGGCCGTGCCAGATGGCGCGACGGAACTTCAAGCGCTTCATCATGTAGAAGACGGCGCCGACGCTGTAGACGATACCGCCGGCGGCCAGCAGAATCATGGCAGGCAGTGGCACTTCGCGGACCATCGGCCGGATGGCGATGACGACCAGCCAGCCCAGGACCAGATAGAGAATGACCCAGAAGACCTTGCCCAGGCCGGGCAGGAACAGCTTGCCCAGGATACCGAGGCCGGCCAGGGTCCACACCGTCACGCTCATCCACAGGGCCCAGCCACCCGTCAGGGCCTGGGTTGTAAAGGGCGTATAGCTGGCAGCGATCATCAGGAAGATGCCGGCGTGATCGAGCCGGCGCAGAAACGGCTGCCAACTCGGCTTGGCGAAATTATAGGCCATGGAAAAGGCCAGCATGGCGATGAAGCCCAGGGCATAGACGGTGACCGCAGCAACCTTGCCCAACAGGCCGTGGCTGACGGCCAGGCCCAGGGCGACACCGCCGCCAAAAAGCGCCAGGGCTAAGCCAACGATATGAACGATCATATCGGCGTGGCGGGCCCACGGAGTCGGGTAGTGTTGCGGAAACAGGGTCATGGTCGCACTAAATATGACGTTTACGTCAAGGTCAAGTCACGAATAGTGGCTTATTATAGCACGTCGCACCACATCTTCCGGCCTTAATAACGCACGGATGGCCGGGATCAGCCATTTCGATCCGCACAGTTGCGTGACCGCTGTCGGTCGAACTTTATACGATCAGGCCGCCATGCGGTGCCAGACAGCGTGATCGACCTTGTTGGAGTCGAGCTGGCCGCGCATCTGCTGTTCGTACATCATTCCCATCGCCATTTCGTTGAGCGATTTGAAGGCAGCGTCGACACTCTCCGGCTGGCCATTGGCGGACATGACGAAGAACTGGGCGGCATTGATGCGCGGCATTTTGAGATGGATCAGATAGGCCAGGCGGCGCGCGCGCTCCGAGTTCTTGCGGTGCGCCATGGCGTCTTCCGCGAACATTTCCTTACCCAGTTGCGCGATGTAGTCGAGACTCAGCGACTCGAAGCGTTCGGCATCGAGCGGATGCATCATGCGCGTGGGTTCGATATCCAGGACCAGATCGTTCAACAGGAAATACAAACTTACGCCTCGCTACTAGGTGGTTATGAACGCCACACTAACGCAAAGGCTTTGCCATCCGGTTTAGGAAAAAGGTTAACGTTGAAATTTACTATAAATCAACGGGTTCAGTAAGAAAATGCCGTCCCTCGACATCCTCGATCTCGACCACCCAGATGTCGGGATCATAGCCGACCTGGCGCGCGATATAGGCGTCGAGATCGCTCTCGGTCAAGCTGGCCGTCGGTTTCATCCACACGGTTGCGTCGCCCTTTTGCGCTTCACGCAGCACATAGGTGTCGCGTGTGCGCAGATTGACCACCTTGACCAGCACCGAACCGTAACGCGCATCGCCCTTGCGCGCGATATAGGCGAAGCTGCCGGCCTGTTCGACGCGACGGACCAGCGCGCTCACCCAGAAATCTGCCGACAGTAACATGCGCTTAACCCTGTTCCTCGACGGCTCTTAAACCGTAATGTGCGAATGTGGGATGGACATATACCGTTCTCAAACCGAAAAGCGCAATGATGAGCCCCTTTCGCTGGCTGACCCTGGCCGCCGCTGTGACGATTGCCGCGGCCCCCGTCGCCATGGCGGCCGAGGATATCGGCGCCATCGCCGTCAAACGTTACTTCCTGGCCCAGGCCGATGCGCGCTGCCACCTGCTTGACGCCGCAACCGCCAGTGCGCTGAAGGCCGGCTATATCCAGGCACGCAACAGCGCCCTGCGCAACGGTTACACCATGGCGCAGATCAGCCCCTGGCTGGCCCGTGCGCGCACAGCGGCGGCCAATGCCAGCTGCCAGGCGCCCGAAATCGCCAGCGAAGCGCAACTGGCACGCAGCGGCTTCCGCGGTTTCCTGGCCCAGACAAGCCTGTACCTGCCGTCGCAGCGCACAGCCTGGCGCGCCAGCCGTGCCTTCGGTGACAAGACCGAATGGCGCCTGGTGCAGTATCAGAACGTCGCCGGCACGGATGCGGCGCTGGGCCTTTACGGAACCCTGGCGCACAACAGCTTTTCGGTCATGGCTGCCTTTGCCGACGGCGCCCATCCCTACAGTGCCCGTCTGCTGGTCCGCGATCCATCCGTCAATGTGATCGGACTGATCAATCCGGCGCCCTACGCCCTCAGCCAGACCATGCCGCAGGGCGTGTCGGAAACCGGATTTGTCAGCTTCACGGCCCAGGACACCGGCGACGCCAATGCCCTGCTCAGCCCGCAGGTGACGACGAACAGCGCCGGCTACAGCCTGACCGGCGACTATGTCGGCGAGCAAGGGCCGGTCGACGCCCTGCGCTTCGACTTTCCGACGCGCGCCTTTTCCGCCATGGCCCGCCTCGATCCGCGCGAAGACGTTATTGTGGTGTTCGAAAGCGAGGACGGCCCGCGCTACCTGCGCTTCGAGGTCGGCGACTTCATCACCGGCCTGACCTATATCGGCCTGCCGTCGCCGTATGGCGGTAAGATTTAAGGCAGAATTGCCCCTCCGTCTCGCTTCGCGAGCCACCTCCCCATTGCTACGCAAGAGCTTCGCAACAGGGAGGAGGGGTTACAGGTTAAACCTCCCTCCTCCCTATCAAGCGAAGCGAAGATGGGGAGGTGGCGAGCCCGCGAGCCGGAGGGGTAAAGCCTAACTCTTCGGCGGGCGAATGACGAAATCGCTGAACCCGGTCAGGGTTTCCGGTGTGTAGGTATAGTCTTCCAGTGGATTGACCTGAGTCTTTGTTGCTGTGTGAGAAGCGTCCGCCGCGGAGACCGTCGCTTCGCCGGCCGCGGCCTGGCCGGACGGCAGGCGGACCGTCACCGTCGTCCCCTCGCCCAATTGGCTGGTCAGAATCATCTGGCCGCCGTGCAGGTGCGCCATGGCCTTGACCAGGGACAGGCCCAGCCCCGTGCCCATGGCCTTCTGCTCGGCCGTGCCCGATTGCTCGTAAGGCTGGCCGATCCGGCTGAGATCGTCGGGCGCAATTCCGATGCCGGTGTCACGGATGATGATTTCGACCTCATCGCCCGCCTGTTGCAGGGTCAGCGAGACCTCGCCCCCGCGCGGCGTGAACTTGACCGCATTGGACAACAGGTTGAGACATATCTGCTTGATGGCGCGCTTGTCGGCCGTGACATTGAGCGGACCCGCCGGCATGTGGCTGGCAATTTCGATCGCCTTGTCGTGCGCCGCCGCCCGGATCAGCCGCAGCGCCGCCGACACCGGCTCGCGCAGGTCGAAGCTTTCCAGGCTCAGTTCGTATTTCTGCGCCTCGATCTTCGACATATCGAGCACGTCATTGATCATGTCGAGCACGTGCTGGCCCGACTCCCAGATCAGCTGGGCATATTCGGTATATTTCGGCGACAGGTCGCCGAACAGCTTTTGGCGCATGATGTCCGAGAAGCCGATCACCGCATTGAGCGGCGTGCGCAGTTCGTGGCTCATACTGGCCAGGAACTTGGTCTTGCCGGCGTTCAGCGCTTCGGCCTCGGCGCGCGCCGCTTCCAAAGCCGCCTCGCGGGCATGGGGCAGAGACGCATCGCTCAGCACGCCATAGAGACGGTCGTCCGGACTCTTGCGCAGGCTGAGGCGAACGAAGTGATCCATGGCGCCGTGGGGCGTAAAGCCGATCTCGGCGCGTCCGCTGGCAATGGCGGCTTCCAGCGCGGCCCTGACCTGCGGACGGTCGGGGGCATGCGCCGAGGCGCTGAGGCCGAGGCTCATCAGTGAATTCAGATCCAGGCCCGGCGGCGCCTCGCCATAGGCGGACACCACCTTTCCGGCGGTGTCCAGGCACAGCACCAGATGCGGCTGTTCGGTCAGCATCTTCAGAAGGCGAGCGCGGGCATCCTCGGCATCGTGGGCGCGTTCGACCCGCGCGCGCAGGGCCGGCAGCAAGCCGACGCTCAATCCGCCGACCACCGAAAACACCGAAATCAGCGACAGCCAGAAACTTTCCTGGCCCTGGGGCAGGCGCACGCCCTGCCACAGGCTGATCATGGAGCCGATCAGTCCGACCACAATGGCGTGGGTGGCGCCCAGCGAGATCAGCCGCCTCTGGTTCAGCACCACCGCGGCGACAACCGGAGTCAGGGTCCAGATGGCGACCGGGCCCGCTATACCGCCGGTCAGGCTGGTGGCCACGACGGCGCACAGGCTCCATATCCAGATCAGGCCCTGGCGCCAGGCGGAGGTGTCGCGGCTGAGCAGGATGGCCGCGCAGGCGCCAGGCACCGTCATGGCGACAAAGGCGCCGGCGACAAAAGGCGACGCCGGGACGAACAGCATCAGGCCGACGAGGCCCAGCAACATGACGGCCGACCAGCCGAGGTGCCAGACAATGACACTGAGCCGCAAGCCTGTCTCCGCACCGGCAGCCGGGGAGGACGCATCCTGAAAATAGGCCTTGAACGACACGCGTGTTCTCTCAACGACCCGCGACCGGGCCCAAAACCGGACGATCTTAAACCGGCGCGGGGAAAATACGAAGCTTATCGCGCCGCAAGCGAAGATAGGGACTTGGACAGCATGACATCCAGCACCGTAACGCGAGGTTAATATCCCTGTGTAATAATGGGATTTGGCGCAAAGCCTCGATCCTTTTAGCCCGGGTTGCGTATCATGTCCCTTTCCCTGCCTAACTCCCAGGCACTGGCCCAGGCGCCCACGGGTCCGGTGACGCACGAGCCGGCAGCGGGACAGACCGAGTATCCCAACTGGAACCTGGACCCGCGCCGCAGTCCTGATAAGGACGTGGCCAAGAAGTCGTTCCTGCGTATGGTCAGCCATGAACTGCGTACGCCGCTCAACAGCATTATCGGCTTTTCGGAAATCCTGCGCCAGGAGTTGTACGGGCCGCTCGGTTCGCCGCAATATGTCGAATACGCCAATATCATCAATGACAGCGGCTCGAAGCTGCTCAACCTGTTCAACGGTTTTATCGAGATCGTCCGCCTGGAAAGCGGCGGCGATCTGAAACCGGCTGCCGAGCCCATCCTGCCCTTTCTCGAGGAGGCAGCCGGCAAGATGCGTCCTGTTGCCCAGGCGCGCGGCATAGGTATTGACGTGAGGCTGCGTGACGAAGATCTGTACGCCATGTTCGATCCGCGCGGCATGGCGTCCTGCCTCGACCAGTTGCTGCACAACGCCATCGATTTCACGGAGAATGGCGGCGTGGTCGAACTCGACGCCCGCAGCAACGGCGGAGTCGTCGATGTCAGCGTGTTCAACCGCGGCAACGCACCCGACCCTGCCGATATCGAGCGACTGATGCTACCCTTCGAGCAGGGCACGACCTTGCACAACCGCACCCGCGAGGGCGCCGGCCTCGGCTGGGCCATCGTCAAGCTGAACTGCCAGGCCATGGGCGGCGCCTTCCGCGTCATTACCCGTCCAGGCGAGGGCCTCAAGGCCGTCCTGCGCCTGAAGCCGGCCTAATACCAACCTACAGCGATACCGACGCATAAGGTTCAGGTTGGTATTAGTTTCTTTCAGCTCAAACGCCGCCGCACGGGCGGCCCCGATGGCTCCTCGCATAAGCTCGGGCGGCCAAAGAGCGTTTTCTGGCGCCCTTGCCAACCGCGATGAGCCATCGTCATCGCGGTTTGGAATAACTCGCGTTAGCCGAAGCCGCCCTCCAGACGAATTCTTCACCTTGCCATTGCCTGGTCGCGGGCGATTTCGAGCAGTTCCTCATAGGTCGACATGTCGGCCTGTTTAAGCATCTCAAGCTCTTCGGGCGTGTGGGCAGGGTTAAATCGGGGCCGGTCTTTTACCAGTTCGCTGTGAAACGCGATCAGGGCCTTGGATGGCAGCAAGCCGATCTGACGCAGCAGGCCGCTGAACGCGGCCATATCATCCGAGAAAATATCATCATAGGAAACAATGATGAACCGGCCGGGATGGCTATAGGCCAGACGGCGCGCCGTGCGCATGCCGGTGTTCCATTCCTGGATGGCGGGATTGAAGTCGTTCGTTTCCGCCCAGCTGACGTCGCTCTTGTCCCTGGCGCGGCGCGCCCAGGACGCTGCCACGGCCCCCGGACCGCGCGCAATGAAGACGAGTTGCGCTGACGGAAAGGCGGACCAGGGCGGACTGGCGTAATATCGCGGCACCTTGTCACCAAAAACGGTCAGATCGTCCCATTTCCTGTCCAGCTCATCGTAGTCCTTCGCGTATTTCGCGAAGACATCCGGAGCGCCGTCATCGGGCTGGTAGGCGAAAAAGCGCTGACGTTCGAACAGTTCGGGTGACATCTTGCCGGCAAGCCACTGCAGCCGGAACCGTTCGATGCCTAGTCCGACAAGGGGGTGGCCGTTCAGAAGCCGCGTCAACGCCGTCGTTCCCGAGCGCGGCACACCGCACACAAATAGGTACTTGCGCTTGTCCGCCGCTTCACCCGTTCGGGCAGGCAGGGCCGGCGCGTATTGCGCTGCCGGTTCGGTCTCTTCAACCCTTATGACCTCCCATTGGCCCAGCATATCCGCGACCTCACGCCAGGACAGGGTATTGCGCGTTGTCGGGCGGTGCTTGATGACAATGCCCAGGAGCTCTTCATAGACCTTGCCGTCGAATTGCACGGACGGCTTGTCCGTATGCAGATGGAGCTCCTGGCTGCTGATGTTTTTCGGCGCGCTGAGCGAGACAATCGACGGGTGCGAAGAATTGGCCACCTTTTTGCGGCCGAGCACGGCCAGGGTCGCCCGGCCTGTAACCGACGCCTTGAACATGCGCCACAGGTCGAAGGACGTCATCAGGTTGGTGTTTTTAGACCATTCCGCGGTGAACCACTTCAGGCCATGGCCAAAAAGGTAGCTGTTCGCGTCGTAGTTCGGCTGCAACACCACCACCACGTCGCGCGCCATCTCCACAGCCACCCGCGTTATGTCGGCTGCCGTAGCGGGCGCCACCTTGTGCAGTTGGTGAACCACCGTGACGGCACGGATCGCTCCGCTGTTTGCGCCGACGGCCGACCTTACCAGGTCTTCGACGGGAAGTGCGGCGGCCGTAGGTGCCGCCGGCAGGTCCAGAACCTTTTTTTGCGTCAGTGCAAGACGCGCAGCCAGCTTGTCCAGTCCCTGGCCGGCACCACCGACATCCAGCCAGTCAGGATCCGCTTCGGACATGACTAAAGCTTGTGATAACGCCGATACCACTCGATAAAGCGGGGAATACCGACTTCAATCTGGGTGGTGGGCGCAAAACCGTGGTCGTTCTGGATCGCCGAAATGTCAGCATAGGTTGCAGGCACGTCACCCGGCTGCATCGGCAGCAGGACTTTCTCCGCGGTCCGGCCCAGTTCCTTCTCGATGAGGCCGATCATGTACAGCAGGTCTTCCGGGTTGTTGTTGCCGATGTTGTAGACGCGGTGCGGCGCCTTGCCGTCGATCGATTCCGCCGGGCTGTCCGTCACCGCGACAACGCCGCTGACGATATCGTCGATATAGGTGAAATCACGCCGCATCTTGCCATAGTTGAAGACATTGATCGGTTCGCCGGCCAGGATGGCCTTGGTAAACAACCACATGGCCATGTCGGGGCGGCCCCACGGACCGTAGACCGTGAAAAACCGCAGACCGGTCAGCTTCATCTGGAACAGGTGAGAGTAGACGTGACCGATCAGCTCATCGGACTTCTTGGTGGCGGCATAGAGCGAAATGGGCGTGTCCACCGTCTGTTTCTCGGAAAACGGTAACTCCGTATTCCCTCCATAGACGGAACTCGACGAGGCGTAGCTCATGCCCTCGAAGGAATCGCAATACCTGAAGTATTCGAGGATATTTACCTGTGCAACGACATTCGATTGTATGTAGGCATGCGGATTTTCAAGCGAATACCGTACGCCTGCCTGTGCGGCCAGGTGGATGACTTTGCGCGGCTTGGTCCCGGCCAGCGCGGTGCGGATTTCGTCGAGGTTGGCGAGCTCGATCTCATGGAAGGTGAAGCCGGGTCTTTCCGTCAGCAGAGCAAGGCGGCTCAGCTTCAGATTCCGGTCGTAATAGCTGTTGAGATTATCGAGTCCGATCACGGTTTCGCCGCGATCCAGCAGGCGCGTCGCGGTGTTGAATCCGATAAAACCCGCCGCTCCAGTGATAATATATGTCATTCCCTGCCTCTTTTATGGTCGCGAAGCTCCATCGCATTTTCCTGCGACGGCCGCGACAAAAAAGTGAAAGGGCCTTGTCAATTTTCCTGCGCCAAGCTAGGAATGCATTAATTCTACACAAAATTTTAGGCGAGGAATTCAATGTTAGAAGAAAAAATCAGGGCTAAGCCCGAGCTTGCGGCTGCCCAGGTGGCACGTATTCTCTCCCGCGAAGCTTCTGTTGGCGTCATTGGATTGGGCTATGTGGGGCTTCCGCTCGCGCGCGCCCTGAACGACGCCGGTTTCAAGGTTGTCGGGTTCGATGTAGACTCCGCCAAGCCCGAAATGCTGCGGCAGGGCCAGACCTATATCAAGCACCTGCCCGCAGAAATTTTTTCCGACCGCATGGTACAGGGCACGTTTGACGCAACGACGGACTTTAGCCGTGTTGGCGAAGTCGATGCCTTATTGATCTGCGTTCCGACGCCCCTCACCAAGAATCGCGAGCCCGATCTTTCCTGTGTTGTTCAGACGGCGGAAAGTATTGCACCGTTCCTTCGGGTCGGGCAGCTAGTTATTCTCGAGTCGACAACCTATCCCGGGACGTCTCGCGAACTGATGATTCCGATCCTGGAAAAAAGCGGTCTGAAGTGCGGTACCGACTTCTTCGTGGCGTTCAGCCCCGAACGTGAAGATCCCGGCAATCCGCTGTTTGGAACAACCTCCATACCCAAGGTTGTGGGCGCAGACGATGCCGGCGCGCTGGCGATTGCGACGGCGCTGTACGAGCAATTCGTCACCCAGGTCGTTCCCGTATCTTCGCTGGATACCGCCGAAGCGGTCAAAATCACAGAAAACATCTTCAGGTCTGTGAACATCGCCCTGGTGAACGAACTCAAGCAAATCTACACGGCCCTGGGTATCGATATCTGGGAAGTCATCGAGGCGGCCAAGAGCAAGCCCTTCGGCTATATGGCGTTTTACCCGGGTCCCGGCCTGGGCGGCCACTGCATCCCGATCGACCCCTTCTACCTGACCTGGAAAGCGCGTGAGCACGACATTCCGACGCGCTTCATTGAACTTGCCGGCGAAATCAACACCTCAATGCCGGCCGTCGTCGTGGCGCGGCTCGTCGATCAGTTGAGTGATCGTTTCTCCAAGAGTGTGAACGGCGCCAAGATTTTGCTGGTCGGCCTGGCCTATAAAAAGAATGTCGATGACATCCGCGAAAGCCCAGGCTTCCGTCTGATCGAGCTTCTTGAAGCCCGCGGCGCAACCGTCGAATTCTACGACCCGTTTGTGCCCGTCGTGCCTATGACGCGCGAGCATGCGGCCTTGGCCGGACGTCGCTCGATCGAGCTTGTGCCCAGCGTATTGAATGGTTTCGACGCCGCTCTTATCGGCACCGACCATGACGGCGTGGATTACGGCCTGATCGTCAAGAATGTCGGTCTTGTCGTGGATACCCGTAATGCCGTCGCGCGCGCTGGGTTTGGCGATGCGCCCAACGTGTGCAAGGCGTAGCCGAAATGGCAGACACCCTCAATGAGGCTGGCACAGTAGACGAAGCTCTGCGGCTGGCGAGCCGGGCGTACAGCGCTCGCGATTACAAGACGTGCGATCAGTTGCTGAGCGACGCCGCCGGTATGGACCCGATGTCGAGCGATGTCGCGCTGTGGCAGACCCGGCTGGCGGTTCGGCTTGAGCGCTGGCAGGATGTCGTGACCGGCGCCCGCCGGGTGCTGGCAAGCACACCGCAGCATAATGAAGCCTTGCGAGCCCTGGCGGCGGCGCATACACGGCGTGGCGAGTGGCCGGAAGCGGCAAGCGCCTGGCAGGCCGTCCTGAATCTGCAGCCGAACGCCCTCGATGTCATGGGCGAACTGGTGACTGCCCTGTCCGCTGTCGAAGACTATGTTGCCCTGGTCACCCTTGAGCAGCGACTGCGGCAGTTGGGACAGGAGGAGTCAGAGGCTCTTCTGCTGGCAGCCCGACTTTCATCGACGGTCGGCGTTATCGCCGAAGGTCGTGATCTGTACCTGGAGCTGGTCCCGGAAAGCCGTGAGTTCCTCGAGCAGGAACTTGCCAATTTTCTGAAACTTGGCGCCCTGGCGCATGCAGCGTCTCTCATGTCGGCGCTTCACGCCCCCGATGAGCCGCTTTCCGAGGATGGCCACGCGCTTTCCGATGCACTCGTCCGCGATGGTGTTCACCACGAGCGGAGTGGCCAGCCCCTGGAGGCGTACAGATGTTATGCTGCTGCCAGTCTTCTCGTTCCTGACGACGTGGTCATCTCTTCGGGCATGAGTCGTAGTCTGCAGCGTGCCTATGACATGGCAACCGCAAAAGCGACGTCCGGTGAGTTCAGGCCGGCACGGCAGATCGCCGGGGCCCTGTTCGCGATGAAGGTCTTGCCCGGACGTACGACCCGGCTGCTCGCGACCATTGCCGAGAAAGAGGGCAAGTATGCCGAGGCGATGCACCTGTGGCAGGAAGTGGTGTCGGTCGAAGCCGATGTGGAGTCGCTGCTGACGCTTTCGCGGATTGCCGAGTTGGCGAATGACCCTGGCAGGGCTGTGAACGCCGCCAAAGAAGCCTTGACGCGGTTCCCTGAGTCCAAATACCCGGCGCGCACCTATCATAAGCTGCTGTCGCGTTTAGTGCATGCCGCTCGCGATCTCGTCCTGGAACAACGCAATATCGAGGCTGTGCAGCTTCTCCGCTTGATACCGGAGGATGCAGAACAGTATGCGGACGCCCAGCGGCGGTTGGCACAGGCTGGAAAATACCTCTTTGTTTCCATGCGTAACGCCTACAAGAACCAGCAGTATGAAGAGGTTGTCCGTGACGGCGACATCGCCCTCCCCATTCTGCCTGACAACATCAACGCCGCCACGCTTTATGCCAAATCGGCCATGAAGTTGAAACGGTACGCGGACTGCATCCCCGTTTGGACGCGGCTAGCCGCCGAAGCGGAAGATATCACGCCCTGGCTGGGTCTGGCCCGTTGCTACGTCGGCTTGAAGCAGCCGGACAGGGCGCGCGATGCCTTGAAAGAAGCCGAGAAACGCGATCCCAACGATGAGGGCATTCCAAAGATAAGGGCTGCCGTCGCAAAGCTTGAGACGTGAACGAGTTAATCGTAAATCTGGACCAAACTGCAACGCCGTCCCCCATGCGGGACTTGCGCCGCCTTTGTGGCGCCGCACTGGACGGGGCAGCTTCGCCGGCCGAGGCTGCCCGCGTCCTGCGCGAGGCCATTGCGACATTTTCCCAGCGCCGTGACAAGGACGGCATGGTGTTGGCGTTGCGTGTCCTGCGTAAACGCGAGGGCCTGAAGCCGGCTGAATATCGTCGCCTCGTCGTGCACACCCAGCAGATCGGCAAGGCGCGCCTTATCGAGCGTTACGTGGGTTATCTTCGCCGCATCGAGTCGACCAAGCAGAATTGGGCGAAGGTCGCAATCTTTTTTTGGGCGGCGGAACAATGGGACGATCTTTTCGCCTGGGCGCCCCTTAACCCGCAGGGCGCCGCTAAATCCAGTCGTGCGCTGCTGGATTACGCCTCAAATTCGCTCGAGCGCGGCGAACTTGAGGCTGCCGGGATTATCCTGCGGCGCATTTTCGAGATCGACATCACAGAGCCCGAGACTCTGCAAAGGGTGAAGGATTTAAGCGCCGCCCTGGAAGCCGCCAGGATTGCGGCCGAAGAGCGGCAGACATCCGACTTCACGCGTTTCATGGAGCTGGGCAGTACTGCGGCCGACCAGCGCGACTGGCGCGTCGCCATAGACGCCTTCAGGAAGGCCCTTGCGGCCGCGCCAACGAAAGCCGATGCTATTGCGGCCCTGCGCCGCCTGGAAATTCCGTTGCAAATCGTGGGCGAACGGTCACAGGCCATCTCTGTTCTGCGCCGCGTGCGCAAACTGACAGACCTGAAGATCAACGAAAACCGTCGCCTTTTCCGTAACCTGAGGGCGATGGAACGCGACGCCTATCTTGGCAGGTATTTGCGCGTGCTCATGGGCCGGACGCCGACCAAGGAGAACTGGTCGAAGGTCGCTACCGCACTGTGGGCGTGCGACGCATTGGCGGACCTGTTCCAATGGGCCAGCCTGCACCCTGCGGGCGTTGCATCGTCGACACGCGTGCTTATGACCCTGGCGGAAAACAGCATCGAACACGACGAAGGCGAAGTGGCTGCGCCCATGCTGCGCCAGGTCGAGGCATGGGCGCCTGAATCAGTCGACACCTGTCTCAGATTGGGCGGAAGCTGGCTCAAGGTCGGGCGGGCGGACGAGGCGTTACGCCTGGGCATGTTGGCCCGCAGTCTTGACGCCAATGCGGATGTCTCGGGTCTGCTCGATGACGCCGCCAACGCGGAACTCAATCGGATCGCCCAGACACTGGATGCGGAATCGGGCTCACGGGAAGCGGACAGTCTTGCGCGGATCGAGGCGGCGGTGGGCGCAACACCTTTATTGTTAAGGGTCAGAGACACGATTTCGCACTGGTCGGAAGCGCGAACCGTCGCAGCTCCCATGGCCTCCGTCGGCCTCTCTGGTGTCACGGTGGGCGATATGTCTCCCGAGATACAGGCGATCCGGCGTCGTCGGGGTTTGCAACGCGATGCCGCGACCGAGATCGGGCAAACCGCCGAAGCCTGGGATCCATCGGTCGAAACAGGCGAACTGCCTTCGCAGGATTCGACCACAAGCCGCCGCCGCCGTGCCGTGCGCATAGACCGGGCGATGGCGTACGGGCAAGGCGCCATCGGTGACTACAATCCGCTATCGGAAATGGCCGCCGAGGCGCAAGGGACCGAGGGCAGTCGCCGGCGCGGCGTGCGGCCCGGCAGGGGAACGGCCTATGGGCATGGCGCTGACGGAGAGAGCATTTCGCTTTCAGACGTGGCCCCTGAGACGGTGGGGACCCCGACCAGGCCTCGCCGCGGTATGCGCGGCAACGCTATGGCGACCCACACCGGCAACGGCGCCGATGAAGCGCAATCCCCCCATACTGTGACCGAGGCGCCAATAATCCGGCGCGCCGCCGCGCTTCGCCGTGACGGAACGGCGAAGTATGAACAAGCGGGTCCGGGAACAGGCGGGCAGGCTGCAACGGACAAGGCTTCCTCCGACTGGAAGGAAATCGCCGGTGCACTCGACGCGCTGAGGCGTGCCCGTTCGCCGCATGAAAAGCTCGACGGCATTCTGCAATTGCTGCGCTACAACGGCGATTACGGCGTCCGGGCACAGATTGAAGCTGCGTTTGCCGATTTTCTGTCCGCCGAACTGCACAAGCTTCCGGGTAATGCCGTGCCCGAAGAGCTCACCTCCATCATCCAGCAGGCCCCGCATCTGGCGCATTCGCTTGCCCAGCATTACGTGTCGCTGTTCCGCAGTGACCTGGCGATCGACATCTACTGGTCGCTGGCAAGCGACCAGTTGTCAGCATCGCACTGGCTTGAGGCTGCCAAGGTGGCGCAGAAAGCCGGCGCTTTGGATGCCGTCAAGGAATTCTGCATCAGCGCGGCACAGGCCGGAGGCCTGTCCGCGGCACGCAGCGCGAGCACGCTGCTACTCGAACACGGCTTCGAGGAAGACGCCCTGGACATCTGGTCGGAAGTTGCCGACCCCCGCGCGGCACAGTTCGGCACGCTGACGACGCTTTACGCGCTCGGGCGGGTGCAACAACTTGCCGTGACCGGCTATGAGACGCTGAAGGCGTTCGCCCCGCTGGGAGCTTTGGACATCGATGGCCAGCACGCCTTCATCAAGGCCGCCCGCCTCATTGTCTCCAGCCAGCTAGAGGCTAAGACCTATAGCCATTTCACGTCGGAGCACGCGATATTCGGAGCCGCGGAACCCGGCAATGCGCTGGCACATTGGTGCGATGCGATGCTCCTGTCGTGCGCCATCGATGATATCGAGGCGCATCGCCGGCTGGCGCTTGCCGAGGCCTGTCCGACGGACCTGTCGGCGCTGCAACTGGATCTCGCCGCCGAACGCGCCCTGCTGCATTTGAGATTCCAGCAGTTTGGCGACGCCAGGCGCGCGCTTGGAAAGCGTACCGCCAAGGACTTCGACGCGCACTACGGCCGTCGGATGGCAACGCTGGAACGCGTGGAAGCCTTCTGCGAGGCTGAACATTTTCCGGAATGCCTGCTGGATATCATCGTTGATGAAGCCACCGCGAAGCCGCTCGGCTACGAGCCGGAGCCCGGCCACGTGCTGACGGTTTCCAGCACGCTTGCCCAGGGGGGCAGTGAGCGCCAGGCTGTCAACATTCTTCAGGCCATGTCCGAAGACAGCCGCATCAAGAAGCAAACCATGGCCGTGCGCTCGGTAACGGGCCGCAACGGCTTTTTCCTGCCGGACGTCAAGGCTCTGCCGGTCGAACTGTGCGTTTACGGCGAAGCCTGGTCGGAACGTATGGATATCGACAAGGCCCTGCCGCAACTCCACGGTCGGACGCGGCTACGGGACGCTATTGAACTGCTGTCGCCGTCGATGCGGGAAGAGCTCGTCAGGGTTACGGCGCTGCTCCTCAAATATAAGCCGGCGGCCGTGCAGCTGCGCCAGGATCTGTTTATCGCCGGGATCGCGTGTTTGCTGGCCGGCGTTCCGCGGTTCCTGCTGCACAGAGGTTCACTGGCGCGCGGGACCTGGGGCCTGAACCGGCTACAGGAAGAAAACGCCAATCGTCCGATGCGTCACACCTATCGCCGGCTGTTCGCGCATTCGAACGTGACCATGGTCAATAATTCCGGCGCCGGTATGGAATCCGATATCGAATGGACGCAATGGGAGGATCGTGCGCGCTTCCGCATCGTCCACAATGCGATGGATTTCGACAGCCTGGACGCCAATATCCAGTCGGACCTGGACCTGCGCGACAACCTGAAGATTCCGCACGACGCCCCGGTCATCGGCGGCGTGTTCAGAATCGTCGGGGTCAAGCGACCTATGCTGTGGGTCGAGATCGCGCGTCTCGTGCTTGAGCAACGGCCGGACGCGCATTTCATCATGGCCGGCGACCATGCCGAATATGGCGCCAGAGTCCGGCAATACGCCGAGACGCACGGCTTCAGCGACCGGCTTCATATGCCTGGCGCGGTAGCGGATGTCGCCAATTGGTACCGCATCATGGATGTGTTGCTGCTGACGTCGGAACGCGAAGGCTTGCCGAACGTTCTTATCGAGGCGCAGCATTTCGCTGTGCCAACGGTCTCGTCGGATGTCGGCGGCGCGCGGGATACGATGCAGGAAGGCGTTACGAGCCTGCTGGTACCGGCAGACGCGCCGGCCTCCGTTTACGCCGAACATGTCCTTCGCGCTGTCAGCGATAAACAGTGGCGGGAAACCGCTGTCGCGCTTGCTCCGGAATTTGTGATCAATCGTTTTGGCAAGAAGGCCGCGGTTGCGCTACTGTTGGATGTTCACGGCCTGGCGTAATATCCTGGCTGCGCTACTTTTTGTTTTGTCGCGCAATTTAAACGAAAACGGGGCCGCCCGTGCGGTGGCATCCACCGCACGGGCGGCCCCGTTTATCGGATTGCGCTCTAGGAAGAGGTTTTTGATATGCCACTCATACGCATTCCAGCCGCGCAGGCCGTCGAAAACAGAAAGAATAATCCGAACGGCGAATGGGGCGATCGCGGCAGCCCTAACAGGGTTGAACCCATTGCCTTGCCGAGCTTCAAGGTGCCCTTTACGCTGCAGCCGGGCGAAGCGATCTTCACCGTGGGTTCGTGTTTCGCGCGCAATGTCGAAACGGAACTGGCGCGGCGCGGTTTCGAAATGCCGGCACGTGGCGTATTCTCCCAACCGGAATTCGCCAACCGTGAAGTGGGCATCATCAACAACTACGGCACGCCATCGATCTACAACGAATTTGCCTGGGCCTTCGGCGCACAAGAGTTTGAACCGGACCATCATATTATCGAGGTCATGCCCGGCAAGTTTGCCGACCAGCATGTGTCGCCCAGCCTGAGGCCTGAACCCAGGGATGTCGTTCTGTCGCGACGTGCAGCCATTACCGCGTCCTATGCGTCGGCGCTGAAATGCCGGGTCGTTATCATGACCCTCGGTCTTGCCGAAGTGTGGTTCGACAAGGTCAGCGGCTACCATCTGAACGTCAGCCCGCGCCCTTCGACGCTGAAGGCCTTTCCGGATCGCTACGAACTGCACGTCCTGTCGTATGAAGAGATATACAAGTTCCTGGCGGACACGCTTGTGTTGCTGAAAGAGAGGGGCCGGGAGGATCTGCAGGTCATTCTCACCGTGTCACCGGTGCCGTTGCAGGTAACGCAGCGGCCTGAGGACGTGATGGTGGCAAACTGCTATTCCAAATCTGCCCTGCGCACGGCCGCCGAAGCGGTCGTCGCCCGGTTTCCTTTCGTTTGCTATTATCCGAGCTACGAATCCGTCACGATGAGTGACCGGAAGAAGGCCTGGCTGGATGATTTGATCCATGTCTCGGACGCCATCGTCCGGATCAATGTCGGGCGGATGGTCGACGCGTTTGTCGGCTCGGCGCCGGACGATGACAGGGAGTCGATCGCCGCCGGCGGCGAAGCTGTCGCCATCGTCAAGGCGCAGTCGGCGCGCGCGCGCGGTGGAAATAGCGCGGCCGGTTTCTTCAGCGAACATGGCGTCTGGTCGGAAAGCTCGGTGGCTTTTGCCGTCGAACACGCGCGTTTTCTGCTCGATTCCGGAAATGCGGCAGCCGCGCTGGACGTCACATGCCTCCACCAGGAGTCGGGCGATATTGCGATCATCGCGCTGGAGTGCGAAGCCCTGCTCGCCCTGGACCGCGTTTCCGAAGCGCTGAAGAAGGTCGAACTGCTCGGTGGCAAGCGGGTCAAGGCGGTAGGTCTGTGGGATGCGATCTACAGGGCGGCCTTGAGTACCGGCAACCCGGAAATCGTGGTGTCGATCCTCAGCAGCATCACCACACATGTGCCGGTTCGTAAGTCACAGGCCTATCTGCTGGGTGCGCGCTTCTTCCGCGACAGGGGCGATCCCGAGACGGCGATTCGCTATTTCCTCATCTCAATGGACCGCGGGCCGACCAATCTTGCGCTACTCGAACTGGCTGATCTGTATGTCCTGCAACGGCGTCCGCAGGAGGCACGGGACCTGCTGAAAGGACTGGAGCCTGCGAACGCGGGAGAGGAGACGCGCTTGCGGCGTTTGACGGAGCTGTTGGGCGCGGTAAACGATGTACCGCCACCTTCCAAGGGCAAGACGAAAAAGCGAGGTCGCGCGACGGAGGTAGCGGGCGCGTAAAATCTGACGCGGCAGTTCATTCTTGCTGACGGCGGATACGTGGACTATGCTCCGATGGTATTCGGAATTGGAAAATGAGTAGAAATTTGCCTAAGCCTAAGATCGGCGTCATCGGTACGTGCAGAGTGCATAAGCCCATTCAGGTCGCTGAGCGTGCAGGCCGGCTGGATCGAAAGGCAGACAAGGCGTTTGGCTTTATGCATACGCCCCATGAAATTTTGCAATCTCTCTCAATTCTTCGCCGCAAAGTTGATTATCCCGTTGATTTCCCTGAGCTGTTAAGCCTGGAAGAGCCGGATGAGCTGGCGGGTGACGAGGACCTGGTCGACAGCCGGTTTTCCGATATTGACGTTCTGGTGCTGGAACTTTCCGCGATGCGATACATCCGGTATTCCGACTGGTATCTGCAAATAAACAGGTTGAGCGGCAGGTTAAAGAGTATCGGTATTACCGAAGATCCTCACCTTGCGGCGTTCAAAAACAAAATTCCCGAGCCTGCCCTTCTGGAAAAAATAAGAAACCTGGACCCAATACTTTCCGATATCATCGAAAAGGGCCAGTTTCTGAACTATACCAAGGAAGAATTTAAGGACGCTGTTTCCCAGATTATCCTGGAAATTGGCAAGCCGACTCTGCTTGTTGGCCATTTCGTTGAAATCGAACCTTTTGCTACCGGCGCTATCCGTCAGCGTGCCCTCATACGAGAAGCGCTCAACGAGGTCGCGTTTGAAATGACCGGTGTTCAGTTCTTTGATCCAACGCTTCTGATCAAGGAATTTGGTGTTGAGAAGGCCCTGAAGGACAGTTCTCACTATCTGGACGACTTCAATGAAAATGCCGGCGACAGAATTCTGCAGGCTTGCACGTCGATCATGGGGCAGTCGGTCTCAAGTACCCGGGCCCGCCTGATCTGAAACCGGCTTGAGCTTGATGATGGGTTCGGCCTATAAGCCCGCCATGTCCGCTGATTTTCAAAACCGTCTGAATACCCTGCTCGAAGAGTTCGAACTGTTCGACGACTGGGAAGAGCGTTACCGCTACATCATCGACCTGGGCAAGGATATGCCGCCGCTGAAGGCCGAGGAGCGCAGCGACGCGACGCGTGTCCTGGGCTGCGCCTCGCAGGTCTGGCTGGTCGTGGATCCGGCGCCTGCCGGCATCCTGCGGTTTCGCGGCGAGTCGGACGCCTTCATCGTCAAGGGCCTGATCGCCATCCTGGTGCGCCTGCTCGACGGCCTGCCCTATGGCGAGATCCAGAATTTTTCCATCCGCGACACCCTGCATCAGTTGGGCCTTGACGAAGCCCTGTCATCACAGCGAACCAACGGCCTGATATCGATGGTCGAACGTTTGAAAAAAGCAGTAGTTTAGGATTTTTCGGCAACGATGGCTTTTGTGGTACCGGCCGTCTTATTTTACACAGATGTCACCGATGTCACAGATGATTTCCGGGTATTCGACTGCCAGAGTATTCCAAACTTCTATAATCGGCGCGAAGCGCCAATCATGTCAAATCTGGTCAGGATAACCTGAAATCATCTGTGACATCGGTGACATCTGTGTAAAAAACCTTAGAGACTTCGGCCCGTTCTTCAGGAGGCCGCTTTAATCCCGGACGCATGCGACATATCGAGCTTGCCGATCAGCGCGTCGTGCCCCAGGATCATGTCGACATTGACGCCGTCGCTGGCCAGGGGCAGGCGCAACCAGAACAGGCTCAGCCCCCGGGCGCCGCGCCAGGCCATGGAATGCAGGCCGACATTGGGCTTTTTCTGCTCGACCACGAAGGTCAGGTTTTCCGCCCAGTACAGGGCCTCGGGTTCGGTATAGATGTGATCCAGAGTCCGGCCGGTGATTTCCTCGCCATAGGCGGCAAACAGTTCGGTCCCGGCCAGGCGCTGACGGAAGGCCGAGGCAAGATTATGCGGCTGGCCATCCAGAACATCGATCAGGCTAATTGTCGGCAGACGGCGTTTGATGGCGGCCGGGTCGAGGTCGGCGCGCGATGGCAACTTGCCGCGTTTACGCAGACTCTTCCAGTAGCGAAAGATATCCTCATGGGAGCGCAGACCCGCCAACATTTCGGAAGCTAAACCAGCCATCAGTAAAAGAACATGCGCCCCTGTTAACTAAAAACTCGATACGGACGTGTCCGCAAAATGAGAACAACGCGTGAACACTTGCATTATGACAATAAAACAGGCTGGCGCACGCGCGAATCACCCGAATTCACCTTCTCTTAACTGGTGAATCCTTGGCAAGCGAAAAAGGGTTAACGCGGCCTTATTCCTCCCGCGTTTTGCGAAATGTATCACCATTTTTCTGCTAGAGCGAAACGACGTAAGCAGAATCGTCATTTCGCTCTAGCTTTTTGTTTTGTCGCGCAATTTAACCGAAAACGGGGCCGCCCATGCGGTGGCAACCACCGCATGGGCGGCCCCGTTTATCGGATTGCGCTCCGGATTCCGCACCCCGCGCAAGGCAAGAAACCCGCGTAAGGCACGAAAAAGGCCCCGCGATAAACACGCGGGGCCTTCAAATATCGCAGTACAGAAAGGCTTATGCCTTGCCGCGGGTCTTGCGCGGAACCTGACGGCCACCCTGGCCCAGGCCCATCTGCTTCGCCAGGTCCGAGCGGGCCTTGGCGTAGTTCGGCGCGACCATCGGATAGTCCTTCGGCAGGTTCCACTTGGCGCGATAGTCTTCCGGGCTCATGCCGTACTTGGTGCGCAGGTGGCGCTTCAACGACTTGAACTTGCGGCCGTCTTCCAGGCAGACAATAAAGTCGCTGGAAATAGACTTCTTGACCGAAACAGCCGGCTCCTTAGGTGCTTCGACCTTGGTTTCCTCACCGTTCGATATAGAGTTCAATGCCGCAAATACGCTTTGAATCAGCGACGGCAGTTCACTGGCCGGAACTGAATTATTACCGACAAAGGCGGAAACGATATCCGCCGTCATGTCCAAGGTATCGGTTTTGTTTTCCATTACACTATCCCATAAAAACAATGCGCTTTACCTAATTCAGGCACAACAATTATTCAAGTCCAAAAGTTAAAAAAAACGCAGTACCGTCAATGAGACGTTGCTGAATTACTTGCCAAAGGCGAATTGTGCGCAATCAGGACTTTAAATCTTGTGCGAAAGCCAGCATCGCTGCACGCTGCGGGACACTCAAGCCTTCCAGGGTCATTTCTTCCCCGCTCGACAGGGCACGCAGCATGACATGGGTCAGGGCGGACGAAAGCGACCAGTTCCAGTAGCGCAATACGGTCTGGGCGCGATCGACGGCCAGCAGGTCGTAGGTGATCAGGACTTCGGCGAGATGGGGGTGCGTCAGGCCGTCCGGTCCGCGCATCGGCCGTCGCAGGGCTTTCCACAGGGCTCGCAAGGCGCGTTTCGTCAGACCGGTCGCCTTGCACAGCACAGCCAGCCCCTCACCGCCACGATCGCGCAGCAGCTTGGCGCCGGTCGAGGGTTTGATACCCGACAGATAGGCGATTTCCTCGGCCATCTTGCGTGTCATGCCTTGCTGAGCCGCCTCGGCTATGGCGGCTTCCAGGGACTTGTAGGGGCTCTTTTTCAGAGCTTCGCGGTTACGCTGGCGGCGCTCGATGAACTGCAGGGCCTTGCGCGACATGGCGTCCTGCCACTTTTCGGCGGCGGCCATGGCGAAAACGTCGGCCGCCATGTCCTGCATGACTTCGCGATTGACACCGAAGCGGCTGAGGATCTGACGGCGGATATCCGATTCCGCCCACCAGAACAGGATATAGGCCGAGGAGGGCCGCAGTTCGGGCCGCTTCATGATCAGAGGGATCAGTGAGGTTTCGTTCTGGCTCATGGCCACGACCGATTCGATCGCCGTCTGCGACAGGGGGGCACGCAGATTGCGCAGGACGGTTTCTATGACCGTCATGCTTTCGGTATTGATCAGGGCTTCGGAGACAATACCTGACAGATTCTTGCGCGCCGCCAGCAACAGGCGATGTGCCGTCTTGCCGTGGCGCGCGCAGAAGAACAGGTCGCCGTCATTGAGTGCATCGCAGGTCTCGATCAGCGGCTTGGCGACTTCGATGTCGTCGATGATCAGCAGGCGGACCAGTGAATTGGGCACCTCGGCGAGTATACTCAGCCGTTTGGCGACCCGTACCCGGTCTTCGATATCGGATTCGCGCAGCATCTCGACCAGAAGGTCGGCGGTGACGGCGCGTTCGAAGGCATTGATTCGGCTTTCCGGCAGGCAGACCACATCGGCCAGGCGGCGCATCAGGACATGGCGGGCCTGGAACTTTGGCTGGGCGTCACCACCCATGCCGTCAACGCCGATACCGTCCGAACCGGATGGATCGGAGACGGACGATGTGCCGCCCGGAACATAGGGGTCGGCCTCAGGGCGTGACGGCAGGGCAGAACTCGACATGCGGCCATGATGACCATCATCCGTTAATCTTTTGTGTAAGCCCTAAGCATCTGAAAATTCAGGTGTTCGCCGCGATGTGCTTGGCGGTATCGAGATAATGCAGGAAACGGGTCGCCCGGCCCTGCGCATCAAAGGTCCACAGGTGAATCATGTCGTCGCGAACCCCCTTGCCTGTCTTCTTTACACGCGTTTCCAGGGCAACGGTCGCGGCCACCTGATTTCCGCCGGCCATCAGGTTGATGACGCGAAAGTCGAGAAATTCGACACCCTGCAGGGCTTCGAAAAAGGCTGCAGCGCCCGTCTTGCCGGTGCGCGGCGTCATATAGTCGAGATTGCCATTGTCGACGGCGCTGTTACCGGTCCAGTCATCGAAGGCGATATCGTCGGCCATGTGGGCCATGATGCCCGGCACATCGCCCCGACCGAACGCTTCGTACATGGCTTGCGCGGTTTCTATATTGGTCATGTCAGTCTCCCTGAGTTGTTTTGCGCAGATATACGCAGGGAGACTAAAAACGGATCACGGCGACGCTTTCTTCTCTTACGTCTCTTTGTGCCGTCGCGTTGCAAGCAAGAGTTTTGAGTCGAATAATAGCCGGCAAGCGCCGCCTGCTCTTTAACAACAGATGCGCTTTAACGCCGGGGCCATGAGTCGAGTAGCAGGAGGCGAGCGCCAGCAGGTACACCTAAGTACCTGCCAGCGATGCCGACGCACTAATCGACCATGGACACGGATGTTAAAGCCCGTCGAAGAGGGCAGTTGAGAGGTACCTTTCCGCGAAGCTCGGGATGATGGCCACGATGGTCTTGCCGGCGTTTTCATCGCGCGCCGCCAGGCGGAACGCGACTTCCAGCGCCGCCCCTGAGGAGATGCCGACCGGCAGCCCTTCAATCTGAGCCGATTTACGCGCCATGGCAAAGGCCGCGTCATTCGACACCGTCTCGACGCCGTCGATGATGCTGCGATCGAGGATACCCGGCACGAAGCCGGCGCCGATGCCCTGGATCTTGTGCGGACCGGGCTCGCCACCCGACAGGATGGGCGAGGCTTCGGGTTCGATGGCGATCATCTTCACCGACGCCTTCTTTTCCTTCAGCACCTGGCCGATGCCGGTGATCGAGCCACCGGTGCCGACTCCGGACACGACGATATCGACGGCGCCGTTGGTATCGTTCCAGATTTCCGGACCCGTGGTAATGCGGTGAATGAAGGGATTGGCTTCGTTCTCGAACTGCTGCGGCATGACGGCGCCCGGCGTTTCGGCGAGCAGTTCCTGGGCGCGGTTGACGGCGCCGCGCATGCCCTTTTCAGCCGGTGTCAGTTCCAGCTTGGCGCCCAGCAGGACCAGCATCTTGCGGCGTTCGATCGACATCGATTCCGGCATGACCAGGATCAGCTTGTAGCCCTTGGCGGCGGCGACAAAGGCCAGGGCGATGCCGGTATTGCCAGAGGTCGGCTCGATAATGGTGCCGCCTGCCTGCAGCAGGCCCTTGCCTTCCAGGTATTCGACCATGGAAATACCGATGCGGTCCTTGACCGAGGCCATCGGGTTGAAGAATTCGAGCTTGGCCAGGACGGTCGCCTTGGCGCCATAGGCGGCCGAAAGGCGCGGCAGGCGAATCAGCGGTGTGTCGCCCATGGTGTCGAGGATCGAATCGAAGATCTTGCCACGGCCGGCACGGGAGAAGCGCGCGGCGGTCGCGTTGGTTTGAGGATTGTCGGCAGCCATGTCGGGTCTCCGGAAATTTCAGGGAATGTTGGGGTGACGCTTGAACCAGCGAGGCAACGCCTGTGCGATTTTTAATGCCTCGTTAAGAACTTATTTAAACATCTTATAGCGTCTTGGCTTTGCAGTTAAGGCAAATCACCTCACATTTGTTGTGAGTAAATCTAAACTCCAAAGCAGACGGATCTGGCTCCATGGACGATTACACGACCTCGCTCGGCACAGTATCAGCCTCGGCGGCGACCGACGGGCCGAAACCTGATACGATGATCGGCGCCGATGTCACGACCGCCATCGGCGACAGCGCGCCTGAATCCGCGGTAGTATCCGAAGTCAGTGAACCCGAGGCCGTCGAGCCGAAACTCCCCGCTACCAACCCGCACGACCTCGCCACCCAGATGGTCGCCAAGCTGTGTCACGACTTTATCAGTCCGGCCGGCGCGATCATGTCGGGCCTCGACCTGCTCGACGATCCATCCGCCCAGGACATGCGCCAGGAAGCGCTGAACCTGATCGCCGCCTCCGCCAAGAAGATGGTCACCCTGGTCCATTTCGCCCGCGTGGCGTTCGGTGCGTCCAACTCGGCCGAAGCCTTTGCCGGATGGCAGTTGAAGAAGATTCTGGGCGACGTCTTTTCGACCATGCGCGCGCAGCTGGATTTTGCCGTCGATGACAAGCAGATCTTCCCCAAGGCCGCTGCACGCGCCCTGCTCAATCTCGGCCTGATCGCCGGCAATGCGCTGCCCACCGGCGGCACGGCGCGTATCGAAGCGCAATTCAGCGAAGACGGCATTCGCCTGACCTCCGAATCGCGCGGCCCCCGCGCCCGCCTGAAGCCGGAAGCCATCGAAGGCCTGAAGGGCCTGGCGCTGGGTGATGGACTGAACGGCCAGTGGATCCAGCCGCACTGGCTGTATGCCACGGTCAAGGAAGCCAAGGGTACCCTCGATTTCCGCAGCGAGATCGACGCCCTGTTCTTCGATATTTACCTGCCGGCCTGATGAACGGCGTGGAACCCGACAGGATCAGACTTGTCCTGGTCGGGGATTCGATTACCCAATGGTGGCAGAACGAAGCTGAGTATGACGACCTGTTCGGTCGGCCGGGCAGCGACACCTATGCCCTGAACCTCGGCATTGCCGGCGATCGCACGGAAGACGTCCTGTTCCGCCTGTTGGACCGCAGCCGCGGAGGTTATGGCCAGCTCGACGATCCGGCGGTCCAGCCCGATATCATCAGCCTGATGATCGGTACCAATCACCTGTGGGACCCACGCTCGACCGCCGTCGCTTCGATCGGCCAGGGTCAGTTGGCGGTTATCTCCCGGCTGCACGCCCTGCGGCCCAATGCCCATATCCTGGTAAATTCGGTCCTGCCGACGGGGGACGCCAATATCAATAGCGCCGTGGTCCAGCCGGTTAACCGGGCTCTGTGCGATACCGTTAAGTCTCTGAGCGCCGGCTACAGCTGGCTCGACCTCTATCCAGCCTTCGTCAACGGTGACAATCGCGCCCGTCCGGACCTGTTTCCGGACGGCGTCCACCTGAACAACGCGGGTTATCGCGTCTGGCAAAGCCTGTTGGTCCCTGCCTTGGCGGCGATCCGCGGCAATATCACCTGACAGTCGACGGCGATGGCCTCATGGACACCGCGCGTCCAAGCCTTTATTCATGCGCTCATGGACATCGAAGGCCTATCCCTGAAAGACCTGAAGTCGCTCAGCAATGACGAGCAGGATGCGCTGCTGCGTTTTGGACGTCCGCTCGCCTTCCACATCGGCACCGCCCATGTCCTAGCCGAGTTCAATCGTTACGGCCGTGAATTGGCCGTAAACCTGGTCCATGTCGACGGCGGCGGGGAAGGCGTGCTGCTCGTACTGTGGAAAGCCGTGGAACACTACGCCGCCGACCGGGGCTATACCGCGATACATTGGAATGTGCATGCCCTGACCTGCGCTCGTCCCAATACTCGACTTCAGAGATTCCTTCGCAGTCGCGGATTTACCGAGGTCGATCATCCAAAGTACGGCCCCATTCTCGCATTGACGACGCTCCTCAGCGAACCGGCCGGAAATCCATAAACACATGCCCCTACCCGCGCTCGGACGCCTCTTGTCTTTCCTTCGTCCCACGGATGGCCGCACCGGGCTTGTCTATGTCGCTGACTGCGACGACACCTCTATGCGCCACGCGCGGCCAGGCCAGATTGTCCGTGTCCAAAACGGCGGGCCTCCATACATCGTTGTCAACACAACAGAAGCAAGCGTGATCGTCGCTGGAACGGGAGTCGACCTCGTCGCGTTCAGAAGCCGAACGGTTGACGGCTAGTCTGATGCTTCTTCTAAAATGTGACCTACTTCACTGCCTTCTCAACCATCGTGATGGAACTGCGAAGAAAGAACTTGACCCATTCTGTCGCAAATGACCCCTCCGGCCCTCCGGGCCACCTCCCCATTGCGTCGCAACAGGGAGGAGGGTGTCAAGTTGGATTTCGGCATGCCTTGCCTCCCTCCTCCCTATCGAAGATGGGGAGGTGGCCCGGAGGGCCGGAGGGGTCACTTTTCAGTTCGGGCAATGCAGCCCCCTCGACTTTAGATGAAGCGACTGACTAGCCGTCATGACGACGCTTCCGCGGCCTATGACCGCGAATTTCGCCGTTGGGCAGCGACTCGAGGCAAGATATTCAACAGTGACGATGACAGCCCGGACGGCGTTTTGTTCCTACTGGGCATAGAGGAAGGCTCGCCGGTCTATGGCGGACTAGAGGTTATCCATGATCTGGTTTTCCGCATTGCCAGAGCGTGCGACGGCGACGACGCCTATGCTAGTGACAACGAAGACGACGTTTACCTCGTGAAACCGTGGAGCGACGCAGCCCTGGCGCTTGAGGGGGCAGCGCTGGCGCTCGGCGCACCACAATCACAACCGAAGAAGACAGCGCGGCCCTGCTAAACGCCTGGACCGCAGTCTTCGGCGATGGACTCATATAGGTCATCGCCTGACCATTCGGCGGCTTACGCCGACACTTCCGCAAAAATTGTAGAATTCAGACTTTATAAAGATTTTGCGAACCATCCCTTAACCAAACATCCCCACAATGCCCCGAGAATGAGTCCGCCTGCGCGTATCGCCGGCGGCTCGGTTTTGCAAACGGGGAACGCCGTGGACGATTTAATTGCCGAGTTTTTGACCGAGACAGCTGAAAGCCTTGAGGTCGTCGATTCCGAACTTGTGCGGTTCGAAGCCAACCCGAACGAGCGTAAGACACTCGATAATATTTTCCGCCTGGTCCACACCGTCAAGGGTACCTGCGGCTTCCTGGGGCTGTCACGCCTCGAAGCTGTCGCCCATGCCGGAGAAACCCTGCTGGGCCGTTTTCGTGACGGCAAGCTCGACGTCACGCCGATTGCCGTCACCCTGGTCCTGCACTCCATCGACCGCATCAAGGTGATTCTGGCCGGCCTGGAAGCGACCGGCAACGAACCCGACGGCGACGATCACGACCTGATCGAACAGCTCGAAGCCATGGCCGAGGGCCAGCAGGTCGACCTCTCCGCCGTCCAGGCCGTCGAAGTGCCCGTCCGCGCGTTTGGCGCCGAGGTCGAGGCTGTCGAACTGCCGCAGGTCATTTCAAAAGAACCGGAACGTAACCTGCGTCCCGGCGAAGTCTCCGAAGCCGAACTGGAAGCCGCCTTCCTGGCCGCCGAAGCCCCCGACTGGATGAACGAGCCGGAACCGGCTGTCGTGGCCGCGCCCGAGCCGGTCAAGGCGCCCGAGCCCGTCGCCGCCAAAGCGCCCGAGCCGGCGAAGGCCGCCGCCGCACCTGAGCCCCTGGCCGGCCTGGGCGGTGAAGACGCCATGGGTATCGCCACCACGCAGTCGATCCGGGTTTCCGTCGATGTGCTCGAAGGCCTGATGACCCTGGTCTCGGAAATGGTGCTGACGCGCAACCAGCTCCTGCAGATCAGCCGCACGCGTGAAGATTCCGCCTTCGCCACGCCGCTGCAACGCCTGTCGACCCTGACCGGCGAATTGCAGGACAGCGTCATGAAGACCCGCATGCAGCCGATCGGCGCGGCGTGGAAGAAGCTGCCCCGCCTCGTTCGCGACCTGTCCTACGAACTGGGCAAGAAGATCGACCTGGTCATGGACGGTGAAGGCACCGAACTGGACCGTCAGGTCCTGGAACTGATTCGCGACCCGCTGACCCACATGGTGCGCAACTCGGCCGACCACGGCCTGGAACCGACCCAGGAACGGATCGATCTCGGCAAGCCCGCCACCGGCACGATCAAGCTGGCAGCCTTCCATGAAGGCGGCTACATCGTCATTCGCATCGCCGACAACGGCCGCGGCCTGAACACGGGGCGCATCCGCGAAAAGCTTATCGAAAAAGGCCTGGTCACCCGCACCGAGGTCGAAAGCCTCAGCGACCAGCAGGTCCACCGCTATATCTTCGCCCCCGGTTTCTCGACAGCGGCCAAGGTCACCAACCTGTCCGGCCGCGGCGTCGGCATGGACGTTGTCCGCACCAATATCGAGCAGATCGGCGGCCAGATCGACCTGACCTCGGTTCCGGGCCAGGGCACGACCTTCACCATCAAGATCCCGCTGACCCTGGCCATTGTCTCGGCCCTGATCGTCGGCGCCGGCAAGCAGAAATTCGCCGTGCCGCAGACCTCGGTCATGGAGCTGGTCCGGACCGGCGCCACCGCCGAACACAAGATCGAGCGTATCGAACAGGCCCTGGTCCTGCGCCTGCGCGACAAGCTGCTGCCGCTGGTCCAGCTGGGCCCGACGCTGCAACTCGAAGAAGCCAAGAACGAAGACCCGACCTTCGTCATGGTCATCCAGGTCGGCGAACGCCGCTACGGCCTGGTGGTCAATGACGTCCTGGACACCGAGGAAATCGTCGTCAAGCCGCTGGCCACCATCCTGCGCGCGGTCGATGTCTTCTCGGGCGCCACCATCCTGGGCGACGGCTCGGTTGTCCTGATTCTCGACCCCAACGCCCTGTCGGAACGCGCCGGCAACATGCTGGAAGACAAGCAGAGCGAAGAAACCGAAGACAGCGCCGATAGCGGCACCAGCCAGCGCTGCGCCATGCTGCTATTCAAGGCCGGCGGCGGCGCGCCCAAGGCGGTCGAACTCGCCCATATCACGCGTCTCGAACACGTCGAGGCGTCGCAGATCGAACGCATGGAAGGCCGGGCTGCCTTGCAATATCGCGGCAAGCTGATGCCCATACTGAATGTCGGCGGCGGATTCGATATCAAGCAGGAAGGCATCCAGCCCCTGCTGGTCTTCACCGGCGAGGGCTACGCCATGGGCCTGGCGGTCGACGAAATCGTCGATGTCGTCGAGGACCGTCTGCAGATCGAACTGTCGGCCGACCGGCCGGGCGTCCGCGGCACCGCGGTCGTGGCAGGCAAGGCCTGCGAAATCCTCGATGTCGACTACTATCATCTGCGCGGCCTGGCCGAACATCAGCGCCAGCCTGCGGGTACTGTTTCCAGTGAAAGGGCCGTGGCATGAGCCTGCGCGATTACGTCACCCTCCGCGTCGGCGGTCAGCTGTTCGGCGTCGATGCCGCCCGCGTCCACGATGTCTTCCATCCCCGCGGCCTGACGCCGGTACCGCTGTCGCGGTCGGAAATCGCCGGCGTGCTGAACCTGCGCGGCCGCATCGTCACCGCCGTTTGCGCCCGTCGCCGCCTAGGTCTGCCGCCGCGCCCGGAAGGCAGTCCCGAGCCCCTGGCCATCGGCCTGGAGGTTCATGGCGACTCGTACGGTCTGGTCATCGATTCGGTCGATGAAGTCCTGAAACTCGACGACGAAAAGTTCCACGCAGCACCTGGTAATCTTCCGCCACGCTGGGCCGAAATAATCGTCGGCGTTTATCAATTGGAAAAGGAACTTCTGATAGTGTTGGATCCACACACGCTATTAGACGCCGCCCACCTGAAGGCTGCGTAACGCTTACCCATAGGAAGTCTTCCGGATGAAAACCTGCCTCGTCGTCGATGACAGCCGCGTTATTCGCAAGGTGGCCCGTCGCATTCTCGAAAACCTGCAGTTCGAAGTCGTCGAGGCCAATGACGGTCTCGAAGCGCTGAATGCCTGCAAGGACAAGATGCCGGCGGCGATCCTGCTTGACTGGAACATGCCCGTCATGGACGGCATCACCTTCCTGCGTCAGTTGCGCAAGGAAGCCGGCGGCAAGGATCCGGTCGTGGTCTTCTGTACCACTGAAAACGATCTGGCGCACATCACGGAAGCCCTGACCGAAGGCGCATCCGAATATATCATGAAGCCGTTCGACGGCGAAATTCTCGAGGCCAAGTTCTCCGAAGTCGGCCTGATCTAAACGCTTTTTTTCATCCCTTTGCGTCCAGTTTGTAAATGGCCTTAAATCCGAATCCAGCCGCTAGTCTGCGGCCCCTGAAAATCATGATCGTCGACGACTCGGCGGTCGTGCGGGGGCTGATCTCGCGTTGGCTTGAGCAAGAGCCGGACATGGTGCTGGCCGGTTTGGCCATAGATGGCGCCAAGGGTATTGAAAAGGTCAAGGAAATCCAGCCGGATGTCCTGATCCTCGACATCGAAATGCCCAATATGGGCGGGCTCGAGGCCCTGCCGAAACTGATCGCCGCCAAGCCGGGCCTGAAGGTCCTGATGGCGTCGACCCTGACGACACGCGGCGCCAATGTCACCCTGCGCGCCCTGGAACTGGGTGCTGCCGACTATATCCCCAAGCCCGATTCCAGCCGTATCGGCGGCGCCGACGGCTTCCGCACCGAACTACTGACCAAGATTCGCGCCCTGTGCGGACGGACCCGGCAATGGCCGATTCCACCATCTGCGGCGCAAATGCATAGCGGCAGCGCCGCACCGGCACCGGCTCCCTATGCGCCATCCAATACCGGAACGCCGGCGCCTTCAACATCCTACGTCCCGTCTACACCCGCCGCATCGCCCTCCGCGCCGATGCAACCGATTGTCCGACCGGCGGCGCCCGTTGTCCAGTTGCGCCCCCGCCCCGGTCCCAAGCGCATCGACGCCCTGTTCATCGGCGCCTCGACCGGCGGTCCGCCGGCCCTGCGCAACTTCCTGCTGGCCCTGGGCCCTGACTGGAAGCAGCCGATCCTGATCGTCCAGCACATGCCGGCGACCTTCACCACGATCCTGGCCGAACACCTCGACAAGGCCCTGCCGCAGAAGGTTGTGGAAGCGACCGACGGCATGAACATCGAATCGCGCCACATCTATATTGCGCCCGGCGATTTTCACATGACGGTGCGGGGCCCGTTAGGGTTACCCACCCTGCGCCTCGACCAGACGCCCCAGGTCAACTGGTGCCGTCCCGCCGTCGATCCCTTGTTCAAATCCGCCGCCGAAGTCTATGGCAACCATGCGCTCGCCGTCGTGCTGACCGGCATGGGCCACGACGGCCGCGACGGCGCCGCTTCACTCACCAACGTCAATGCCACGGTTATGGTCCAGGACGAAGCCTCCAGCGTTGTCTGGGGTATGCCTGGCGCCATTGCCGAAGCCGGCCTTGCAGAAATCATCCGGCCGATAGACGGCCTCGCCCAGGCTTGCAGAGCCTTCGCCCGAGGGGAAAGACCATGACACCCGACGATATCGATCACCTGGCCGCCACGCTCAAAGCGCGCTCGGGTCTGATCCTCGGCTCCGACAAGACCTATCTGATCGAATCCCGCCTGGCGCCCGTCGCCCGTCGGGAAGGCTTCGGCAATGTCTCGGCCCTGCTGACCGCCCTGCGCACCAAGCGCGACGAGAAGCTGATGACGACCGTCACCGACGCGATGACGACGAACGAAACCTTCTTCTTCCGCGACAAGCTGCCGTTCGACCAATTCCGCAGCGACATCCTGCCGGCCCTGGCGCGCGGGCGCATCAATGGCGACGTCAAGATCTGGTGCGCCGCCTGCTCGACGGGCCAGGAGCCCTATTCGCTGGCCATGCTGATGGAAGACATGCGGATGATGTATCCGCGCGTCAATCTCGACATCCTGGCCACCGACATTTCCGACCGTTGCCTGGAAAAGGCCCAGGCCGGTCTCTATACCCAGTTCGAGGTCCAGCGCGGCCTGCCGATCCAGATGATGGTCAAGCATTTCGAAAAGATCGACGAAATGTGGCGCATCTCGCCCAAGATCCGTCAGTCGGTGCGCTTCAAGAAGCTTAACCTGCTCGAAGACCTGCGCCTGATCGGCCGCCAGGACGTCATCTATTGCCGTAATGTGCTGATCTATTTCGACCTCGAGACCAAGAAGAAGGTCCTGGAACAGATCGCCACCCTGCTTCCCGACGACGGTTACCTGTTGCTCGGCGCCGCCGAAACGGTGTTGGGCATTACCGACGTCTTCAAGCCGATGCCCGGTCTGCGTGGCCTCTATATCAAGAACCAGTCGATGACGCAGTCCCGCCCGCTTCGGGCCGGCGCTGCCTAAGCCAATTTGCGTAGCAAATTCGCTTAGGCTTTTTCTTGAGCTCAAGCGCCGCTGGGCTCGCTCAAACGTGCGCGGCGGCCAAGTGACGTATTTTGGCGCCCTTGCCAACTCCAAATGAGAATGGTCATTTTGGCGTTGGAAATTCGATATATGCTCTTTCGCAGTTGGTCGTGTGCACCCACATAGGCGTTTTCGCCTGTGGGAGGACGCCTCATGATAAAGCGCAAACTCGGTAATAGCGGACTTGAAGTGTCCGCCCTCGGTCTTGGCTGTATGGGTATGAGTTGGGCCTATGGTCCGTCTGATCGCGCCCAATGCCTTGCGCTACTGCGCGACGCAGTCGACCTTGGCTTGACCTTTTTCGACACCGCTGAAGTGTACGGCCCCTTTACCAACGAGGAACTGCTCGGCGAGGCGCTGAAGCCCGTCCGCAAAAAGGTGGTGATTGCGACCAAGTTCGGCTTTAAAATCGGCGCGCCGGCCGGTTCACTGACCGGTACCGACAGCCGCCCCGTCCACATCCGCGAGGTCGTCGACGCCTCGCTGAAACGGCTGAAGACCGATGTCATCGACCTTCTGTATCAGCACCGTGTCGATCCCGACGTGCCCATCGAAGACGTTGCCGGCACGGTCGGCGATCTGATCCGTGAAGGCAAGGTGCGCCACCTCGGCCTCAGCGAAGCCGGCGCCGACACGATCCGCCGGGCCCACGCCGAATATCCGGTCACTGCGCTGCAAAGCGAATATTCGCTGTGGACGCGCGACCCGGAGGCAGAAATCCTGCCGATCCTCGAAGAGCTAGGCATCGGGTTCGTGCCCTACTCGCCGCTCGGCCGCGGCTTTCTTACCGGCGCACTCGGCGACCTGCCCGATAGCGACTTCCGCGCCAGTCAGCCGCGCTTTACCGGTGACAACAAGGTGACGAACGCACGCGCCGTCGATTCCCTGAAAGAGATCGCGGCATCGAAGGGCATTACGCCGGCACAACTGGCCCTCGCCTGGCTGCTGGCGCAAAAGCCGTGGATCGTGCCCATTCCCGGCACGCGCCATCTCGATCGTCTGAAAGAAAATATGGGTGCGGCAAACGTCAATCTGTCGGCCGGCGACCTGGCCGATGTCGAAGACGTCATTCGCGAAACCGGTTTCGCCGGGCCGCGCTACAATGCGGTCAGCCTGGCCATGGTCAACAGGTAACAAAAAAACCCCCGGCGTCGAACCGGGGGCCATTGCATTTTTTAGCTCAAACGCCGCATGGCTCGCGCAAACGTGCGCGGCGGGCGGTCGCCCTTGCCAAGCTGCGATAAGTCACGTCATTCGCAGCTTGGAATAGATTCAGATTTACTGGCCGCCCATCGAGACGGATTCCAGCTTGTCGCCCTCGGCCTGCAGGGTCGGCAGGGTATTGGCGGCAAAGGTCTTCACCGAGTCGTCCGGAGCTGTGCTGGCGAACTGGCTGTACAGGTCGGTCGAGTGGTTGGTGATCTCGCCCTGGGTCGCCAGATACTGGCTGTCGAACTCAGCGCCTTTCTTGGCTTGCAGATCGGCCAGCTTTTGCTTGTACTCGTCTGTCCAGGCCTGGTCGAAGTGCATATCCGCGCTCGAGCCCTGGATCGCCGCGACCATGTCGGTGCGGACCTTCAGGCCGTCATTGAGCACCTGCTGCGCAGCGTCCTTGGTGTCGGCGCTTTCAGCCTGTTGCAGAGCGAGCTGGCCGGCAGCGATACCAAACTCGTTGGCCAGGAAGGCCTGCTGCATGAAATCCTTGGGTGCCAGGATGGTCGTTTCCGGCGTGGCGTCGGCGACGGCCGGCGCTTCAGGCTGCGGCGTGGCACCCGTATCAGGCGTTGTCGCCGTATTGGGAACGGTCTCCGGCGGAGTCGTCGATGTATCGGGGGTTGTCGGAGTCGCCGGTGTCACCGGAGCGACAACAGGCGGTGCAGCCGGTTCGGTTGTCTGGGCATCCTGTGCGTTCGCGCCGAACGCTGTGGCAAGTGTGAGGGCCGCAAGAATACCCGTAATCTTGTAAGCAGAAGTCGCTTTCATAACAGTCTCCTTTGTATGCTTATAGGTGGCTGTTTGATCAGCCCCAAGCAGGTTGAAGAGAATGTCATTACGTATGGGTATAAATGTGACAGCGCACAGCTTTTACGGCAAACAAAGACCGCGTATTGGTCGCGAAATATATCAGAGACTCATAAATATTAGCCCGATTACAGCAGAATTGCGGCCCTGAGACGGCAATTTTCCGGTTTATCAGGCGATCGATGATAGTGAACTGCCCACTGTCAGAGACCGCTTGGTCGCTACACCGCAGGCTGTATAGGCCAAATTGTTTCTACTTGGCTTTAGCAGCGCGGGCCGGCGCCTCAGTTGCCGGGTGACTTTTGAAATAATCGCGCAGGGAGGTTGACGCATCCGGGTGGTTTTCGGTGCAGTCTTCCAGCATGAATCCGATCAATTCGGAAAAATGCGTAAAATTGGCGCGATATATTATCGACCGGCCATCGCGGTAGGCGTTCAGCAGGCCGGCACCGGTCAGGATGCTGAGATGGGTCGAGGCCGTATTGGCGGGAATGCCGTTGCTTTCAGCGATTTTGCCGGCGGCCATGCCGTCCGGGCCGGCCTTGACGATGGTGCGAAATACGTTGAGGCGCCCCGGATGGGCCAGAGCAAACAGATTCACCACCGCGTCATCGCTCGTCATAATTCGACCTTACCGGAACTAACTCATAATTGTCATTTTCTACTATTACAAAACTATGGAAACTTAAAGGCGCAGCAGCCAAATATCGCGCGAATATCCCCATTATATTGCCGCAGGCGGTAACAAAACAGCGCGCCCGGCGGCTTGCCGGACACGCTCTGGTTTTGCAAACGTTTGTGGGGGAGACGTCTCCTCCAGGTCACCTCCGACCTGGCAAGCGCAAGTGCGCGCCCGAGTTCGTGCGAGGAGCCTCGCGGCGACTGAGCGGTTTTATGACGCCAGCCGCAAATGCTCCTCCCCCATCCGCTCCAGGCGAACACCGATGGTCGCGCTTTCCAGATGGGCGACGGGCAGGTTTGCCAGGACATCGATCCGCCCGGCCAGGACGCTGAATACATCGGCATAGGCGGCCGCGATGGTGGCCGATGACCCGATTACGTCGCATGGATCGGGCAGGTGCCAGTCGACAATGACCGGATCTCCCTTGAATTGCGGGTTGCGCGGACTGCCGCGGCGATCGGGCGAAAGGCGAATGATAAAATCGAATGCCGGATCGTGCTTGCCCATCACGGCGGTGACCGGCTTGGTCGCCAGGCGGCCTGGGTTGTAATTGATCTTGTGAAGCAGCGCCAGGGCGTAGGGGCTGATTGCCGGGACCGGATCATAGCCAGCGGACCAGGCTTCGAAGCGTCCGGCACCCAGCCGGTTCAGCAGGGCCTCGGCCAGGATCGACCGGGCGGAATTATGCGTACACAAAAACAGGACGTTGAACGTCCGAAAAGCCGGCGTCGTCATACTCTTACTGCCCCTAACCACGGCGAAGCGTATTGCTTCGTCTTACCAGAACAAGGTTATCAGCAAGAATTTAGTGTCCGATTGAGAAATCCGGTTAATTTCGACTTAAATGTCAAAAATGTAGAACGTACAGGCACTAAGGAACATCGGCTACTTTCAGTCCTCCCCTGTAGTGCAGCGAAGCGGAACGTACGGGGGAGGTGTCGCCGCTTTTCGGCGACGGAGGGGGCACTTCACCAGATCAAGCCAAATTCCATGTCATTTGTCCGGATCGTATTTACTCGAAAGTGAGCATGAAGCCCCTCCGTCGCGGACAAGCCGCGCCACCTCCCCCGTAACGCCCTGCGGGCTACGGTGGAGGACTGTCCGATTGACGTCGCTCGCCAACCGCATAAGATGAAACAGGCAGACAACAAAAAGCCCGCCACGAGAGGATGGCGGGCTTCTTGATATTCAGGCGTCGGACGCGTTAGGCGGCAACCGTACCCGATTGATCGTGCGGGTCGCGAAGGACATAGCCGCGGCCCCAGACGGTTTCGATATAGTGGTTGCCATCGGCGGCCACGGCCAGCTTCTTGCGCAGCTTGCAGATAAACACGTCGATGATCTTCAGTTCAGGCTCGTCCATACCGCCATACAGGTGGTTGAGGAACATTTCCTTGGTCAGGGTCGTGCCCTTGCGGAGCGACAGCAGCTCCAGCATTTCGTATTCCTTGCCGGTCAGGTGAACGCGGTTGCCGGAAACTTCGACAGTCTTGGCGTCGAGGTTGACGACGATGTCACCGGTACGGATAACGGATTGGGCGTGGCCCTTGGAGCGACGGACAACAGCGTGGATACGCGCGATCAGTTCGTCCTTATGGAAGGGCTTGGTCATATAGTCGTCGGCGCCGCCGCCGAGCGTCTTGACCTTGGTTTCGATTTCGGCGGTACCCGACAAAATCATGACCGGTGTGTTGACCTTGCCGACGCGGAGCTGACGCAGGACTTCCAGGCCGGACATGTCGGGCAGGGAGAGGTCAAGAAGGATCAGGTCGTAGTCGTAGATCTTACCCAGATCAACGCCTTCTTCGCCCAGATCGGTCGTATAGACGTTAAAACCTTCCGACTTAAGCATCAACTCGATGCTTTGCGCCGTGGCGCTATCGTCTTCAATTAGTAGTACGCGCATTTAAGCCCCTCCCGGCTTGGTGGCTAGACAGGATTGCGGAAGCCCATGCATCCGCCCGTAGGACGTATGCTAATCAGCAAATCCCTTAAGATTGGTTAAGCTTAATAATTCCGTCCGAAAGATGACACATTCGCGTACGGTGATTTGCGAATCGGGGGCAAGAGTCCCGAGTCAACGAGACTCTTTATTCACAGGAAATTGTCGATCTTTCTGACCATAGAGTCTTTTGAATCACACTGTTGTGTGAAATCTGACTCACTTTCGGGAGGAACTGGGCAGGTTTGAATCAGACGCGCAACCTAATGCGCTTTTTCATGGCCGGGCTGCAGCATGTCGAGCAAATGTGCGTCATGGCGCTCCGCCGCCGCGGCGACGCGTACTATATCGCGACGCACGACATTGGCATCATGACCGTCGCGCATATCCTCGAGACGGCGCATCAACCATGTATCGATATCACCGCGCCATTCCGGGGCACCGTTGAAAAACCGCGTCAGGTTGTTGTGGGTGACCTCGGCGCTCAGGTCGCCGGTCAGGTACATTTGCAGGATACGGCCGATATTGAAGTCGAGCGCCTGATGGCCTGCATCTCGTGTCATGGACATGGATAGTCTCCGGTTGCGTCCGCAGCCCCATTCCAAGTCACCTTGGCCCAGCCGAACCATAATACCACCGCTTTCGCCTTGACGCCGTTCAACTTTTTGGGAAAGCCCGAACGCGGTTACGCAATTCATATCCGGTAAAGGCCTGTCTGTTAGTCTGGACTTTCGCGTTACTTTTTCAAGTTAATGGGACAAGTCGCAGAGGAGTGCAGGCCTATGCAGGGCACGGCTCTGATCGTCGAAGACGACAAGCTGGAAGCTGACCGGATTGGGCAATTGATCACCGACGCCCATTGGCGCGTGGTTATCTGTCATGACATCCTATCGGCCTGCAAACTGCTGAATGTCGAACCGTTTCAGCTGATGCTGATCGATCTCACCCTGCGCGGCGAATCCGCCCTCGCCCACCTGCCCACCTTGCGCAAGCTGGCGCCGGCCATGCCTATTGCCGCCATGATCACCGGCGACCGCTTCCACGACGGCGACTCAGCCCTGTTGGCAGCCCTTCAGGCCGGCGCCAATTTCACCGTGAACGACACGCTCGACGACGCCCAGTTCCGCAAGCTGCTGGGCTTAGCGCAGGTCTTCAAGCCCGTCGTCGCGCGCCGCGTCCATATTGCGGTCATCGACGATTGCCGCGCTGTCCGCCATCTGGCCATCGACGCCCTCAGCGACAAGGGCTACCGCGTCAGCGAGGCCAAGATGGTCGAGGATGCGTTGAAAAATGTCCGGATGGGTGAAGTCGACATCGTCCTGACCGAAATCTTCATGCCAGGCATGGGCGGTATCGCCGGTATCAAACACATCCGCGCCACCTGGCCGCACGTCAAGATCATCGCCATGTCGGGCGGCCTTGACGATCGGATGACGATTGACAAGTCGCTGCTCGCCGCCCGCGTCGTCGGCGCCGATGTCCAACTCCCCAAGCCCTTCTCCGCCGAACAACTGATCCAGGCGACGGAATCGCTGTTGCAGCGCGTCATCGCCTGACATAGCTTCCGCTGCGCCCGCGATCGGGCCAGGGGATTGGCGATGCGGCGCATTCTGATAGGTTTCGGACTGGTTTTGTTGCTGGCCTCGCCCGTCCAGGCGCGTCAGCCGGCGGCCGATCTGGTCCTGATGCACGGCATTATCCTCACTGTCGACGATCAGGACAGCCAGGCCCAGGCCGTGGCCATCCGCGACGGCCGGATCGTTGCGGTCGGCAGCGACGCGACCATCCGCCCGTATATCGGCCACAACACCCAGGTCGTTGACCTGGCCGGCCATACGGCGACGCCGGGCCTGATCGACAGCCACGCTCACATTCTCGAAGGCGGACTGAAGGAACTTTTCTATCTCGAGCTCAGCCACACGGCCAGCATCTCTGACCTGCTGGCAGGCGTCCGCGGCCAGGCCGCCCGGCTGGCGCCCGGCGAATGGCTGCAGGGGGCCGGCTGGAACGAAGGCGCCCTGGCCGAACATCGCGCGCCCTTCCTGACCGAGCTGGACGCCGCATCGGCCGGTCATCCGCTGTGGCTGATGAACACGACGCACCATTACAGTATTGCCAACAGCGCGGCGCTTGCCCTGGCCGGGATCGACGCGGCCACACCCGACCCCATAGCCGGCACCATCGATCGCGACGCATCGGGCAAACCTACCGGCATTCTCAAGGAAGCCGCCATGCAGCTGGTCGTCAGCAGGCTGCCGCCGGAAAGCCCGGCGCACAGGCGTGCCGCCCTGCTGCATGTCATGGACGAGATGCACGCCGAGGGCATGACCGGCGTCAAGGATCCGTGGCTGCTGCCCGCCGACTGGGATGCCTATGCCGGCCTGGCGCGCGACGGCGGATTGAGCCTTCATGCCTGCGTCCTCTTCTACGCCGGCGCCGACATGGTCAGCGCACAGAATGTCGTCGCCACGGTCAAGCACGCCCGCCTGGATGCTGCCGCCATCGCCGGCCACGACCTCAGGGTATGCGGCGTCAAGATCCTGCTCGACGGCAGCGCCATGGCGCGCACCGCGTGGATGAACGACGACTATCCGGCCGATGCCGCCCATCCTGCCCCGACCGGCCATGGCTATCCGACGGTCGAGCCCGGCACCTTCCGCAATATGGTCCGCCTGTTCGTCGCCGAGGACATTTCCATCGGCACGCACGTCATCGGTGACCAGGCTATAGACCTGGCGGCCGATGCCTATGCAGAAGCTCTGGAGGCCACGCCGCGGCACGGCCTTCGCCTCAGCCTGATCCACGCCCATCACCCCAGCGACCATGCCCTGGCAGTCATGGCTGAGCTCGAAAAGCGCTTCGATTCCGGCTATCCCGAAATCCAGGCGCCGTTCCTGTGGTGGCTGGGCGATGCCCTGCCCGCGGCCTTCGGCGCGGCGCGCTCGCAGCACGTGATGCCTTTGGCCACCTATCGCCGCGATGATATCGTCTTTGGTGGCGGTTCGGACTATCCGGTTACGCCGCTGGCCGCGCGCTACGGCCTGTGGGCGTCGGTGGCGCGCCAGCCGCTCAATGGAATCTACGGCAAGCAGCCCTTCGGCACGGCCGAAGCGGTCGATATCCACACGGCGCTGAGAAGCTACACGATCTGGAACGCCCGCCAGTTGTTCCTGGAGCAGGAAACCGGCTCGCTGGAAGTGGGCAAATGGGCCGACATCGCCATCTGGGACCGCAACCCCTACACGGTCGCCACCGCCGACCTGAAGGACATGACCTGCCTGATGACCTTCTATAAAGGCAAGCTGGTGTATAGGGCTCATTAAGGCAGCAAGAAACCCCACCACCACATCTCACGTCTCATTGGCTATCGCCAATTTCGCGCTCGTGCGGTCCCCCTCCCCACGCTACGCAAGGGCTTCGCGCAGGGAGATATAAAAAAAGCGCGAACTCTCTTATATCTCCCTGCGCGAAGCGTGGGGAGGGGGACCGCACGAGGAAATGCGTAGCGTAGCGGAGCTTTGACGAGATGTGGTGGTGGGGTTTCTTACTGCCTTAAATATGTTCGGCCGACTTCGACAGTCTATACACGCCCATCAGCCCTTAACCTGCGTTTGACATCGGCCATTATATCCAGAAGCGTGCGATCGCTGACCCCGCTGTTTTCGGCCTCGCGCAACACGGTGTCGAGACGGTCCTCCTGCACACGGCGGTCTTGACCGCTCTCAATATGATCGTTGCTCATCTAACCTCTCCTCGCATCACATTTTATCCAAAGGCGCAAACCCGCACGCCAGCAAATAGGCATACGTCCCGTCGTAAAACTCCGGTGGCCGCGTCGCATCCCCTGCGTCGCCCTTCGGCACGAAGACCACCAGCCCCTGACGCGCCCGGGTCAGGATCACCCGATAGGCGTTCTTCAGATACAGCTTGCGCAGGCTGTCCCTCACCGACTGCCATTTTGTCCCCTTGAAATTCCACGCCTGCCAGTCTTCACCGTCGAAGCGCCAGTCGGCGTCCCAGCACACGCCCGTATAGTCGAGTTCCAGCCCCTGGACATCGAACTCGCTGGCTACGTCTTCGAGATAGAAGGACGACCGGACATCGCTGCGATCGTTCAGGAACCAGTTGGGCGGATCTATTCCTGCCTTTATGTGCAGACCTTCCGGGCGCAGCCGCATGGCGCCCGAGGACGCCACCAGTCCGTACCGCTCCGTGCCCCGCGCGGTCGCCCTGAGCCAGGCTCGCGCTACGTCAAGGTCGCGCGTTAGTCTTAACGGGTACTGTTCCAGTTGCACCACCGCCCGCCGCGCCGCCATGGCGGCGCCATTCAGCAGATGCGCGATAAAGTCCGACAGGGTCTCGGCGCGAAACGAGCGCATCGACACGCCCAGATGCAGTTCGGGCCTCAGGCTCACCTGCTCCCGGGTGATAAAGGCCTGTGCATTGCGGTTCAGATTATAGTCCGCTTGCACGATCTGGTCCGAGGCATAGACCCGCCAATGTGGAAAACGGTCCTGTATGGCGACCATCCATTCCGACAGCCCGGCCTCTCCGGTATTGATCTCCTGGCCGCCGCCGACCAGGCAGATGACCGTGCACCAGTCTTGATGCCGGTCCATGACGTTCAGCAGAAACTCGGGTTCCGACATGTCGAAGCCCGGCACATTGCGTTTGCGCTGCATAAAGCTCGAGGCCTGGGCCCGGGTCCAGGCGCGTTGGGCCTCATCAAAAATGACGATGTGGTCGGAGGGCGTATCGTCGTTCGTCGCATAGTTATCGCGAAAGGCATGGATGTTCTGAATAAAGGCATTCACCTTGCGCTGGACATTGGCCTTGGTGCCCTTGCGCGGGTCATGCTGATCGCGGGCCAGCGCCTCTCTCAGGACATCAACAAGCGGACCATTGCCCGACAGAAATGTCGCGTGATCGGTCGTCGCCATATCACTTCGTGAAGTTGCGACATGAAGTCCGGCCAGGGTCTTGCCGGCGCCCGGCACGCCGGTAATGAAACAGACCGATTTTTCACCGCGTGTCCTGGAACGGCTGATCACCTCCGTCACAGCGGTCTGGGTACGCCCCATATTCAGGTCACCGGCATCGTTCCGGATAATGTCATCGACCGTATGGCGCGCAAACAAGGTACAGGCGGCCTGAATAATCGTCGGTGTGGGACGATAGCGGCTGGCCGCCCAGGCTTGCGCGTCCATGCCGGTCTTATGGGCCGCGCTGACCATCCGGACCACGCTTCCCAGATCCTTGACCGCAAGCAGCAGCGGTTGTTCAACCTGACCAAAGGCCAGTTCCAGTTGCACGTCCCGCGACTCCGTCGCCAGGGTCGGCAGCAGGACCGGCACGATCGACAGGTGATGACTGCCTTCGTGAAAATTCTTCAGGTCCAGAGCATAGTCCTCGACCTGTTCGATGGCATGGCGATCAAATTGGTCGCTACCGACCTTGAATTCGATGACGAAGATGCAATCGCCCACGGCCAGCACGACATCGGCGCGCTTGCCCATGCGCGGAATGGCGAATTCGAACCAGACGGTAAAGTCGGGGAGATCTTCGAGCGCGTTTCGAAGTATCCGGATTTGTTGCAGCCACGCGCCCTTCTGGTCGATGCCGAGGTCGAAATGGTGCCAGCGCGTCAGTTGCCCCAGAATTTCATCGATCGAATCGCTGAAGAACCTGGCACGATCGGCAGAATAATAGGCGCGCATCCATCCCCTCCGGCGAGCTACCCGAGGGTTATAGGTGACAAACTACCGCCGCGCCAGGACCTCAGCCAGAAGCTGGGGATGATCACGCCAGGCCGGCATGCTTGCCATGTAGGCAATAGTTTCCGTCTCTGCCTGGGCGCGCGGCGAGCCGCGCCGCTCCTGCCATTGCACCATGCGCTCGAACCGCGTTGCAAAATCCTGAAGCTGACCGGTTTCGTCGACGCAGTACTGGCAATAGCGACCACTCTCGATTGGCATGCCACAGCTTTCACAATTATGGCTCATCTCTACCTCCTCTCAGGTGCGAAACCAGTTGGGCGAACAGCCGCAACAGATCCGCGCGGTCCTGCGGCGACATTCGCCCTGCCGCCGCGCTCAGAATATCGGCGTCCAATACGTTGCGTGCCTCGGCCAGCCCCACCTGACCGGCATCGGTCAGCCAGATGAGGCTGCGGCGTGCATCGGCAGGGTCCTTGTCGCGTGCAATCAGGCCCTTCGCTTCGATCGGCGCCAGCATCTCGCTGAGAGTCGACGGCGCGCGGTCGATGTGCCGGGCCAGTTCGCCTGCCGTCATCGGACCGCCCGCCGCCATATGGTCGAGCAGCGCCACCGTCTCGGGGGTCAGCCGGTCACGTTTGTCACGAATTCGCCGCACCGCCCGGCTGTAGGTGGCGCGGAACAGGTCTTCGAATTCGCGGGCAAAATCGTCTTGCATGCCGGGAGGTTAGGCCGGTGAGATTGCTTCGTAAATCCCGAAGGAATCACAATGTAACCGTCGGTCCCAGGATCAAGGCGTAGGCCACGGTCGCCGCCACACCGGCGATGATCCAAAGCCAGTTGCGCTTTACGCTATAGGCAGCGCTCGCTTCGGCCTTGATAAAGCCCGGCAGCCACATAAGGCCGGATGCGCCACCGAAACTCGACGCCGCGGCAGACGCCAGCACGATAAACAGGCCGATCGGATTAAGCAGCCCAACCAGCACCGACACCGTGCCGCCAGCCAGGTAAAAGGTCGTGGCGATGCGCCGTCCGGCCGGCTTATCGCCACCGGTGATTTGGCCCAGCAGTCGCCCGCCGGCCCGTCCAATCAGGAAATACAGTAACCCGCCGGCGACCGCCATGACGCCGCGCCACACCATGGCATTGGGCACGCCGTCCAGGACGGCGTGAGTTCCCGTACCCCAGTCGCCGATTCCACCAATCCCGGAAAAGAGGAAATATCCCGCCCAGGTAAAGCCATCCAGCACGAACATCAGCCACAGGAACAGAGTGAACGTGTTCCGCGCACCCTTGGCCAGGGCGGCCTTTAATGCGGCGTAGGACAGGACACACAGGATCAGATTGACCGTACTGCCGGCGGCTGCCACCGCCTGCCACTTCCACGCCGGTCCGGCCTGGGTATCGCAATCGAAATAGTAGGCGCCCCAGGCGACGGGTTGCGCACCAATGGCGACACAGGCGCCGCCATGGCCCAGTCCCTCATGCATCAGGGTGGTGAAGACAAAGACCAGGGCGGCCATGCCGGCCAGGGTCAGGATATCGGGTTTGCTGTGTGTCATGATATGTGGCCGCCGCCTCCCATGCCGTTTGCCTTAGTCTGGCATGACCGGGACCTGACGTCGAGAGCGAGATTTTGCGGGCCACAAGCGCGCCCGTTAACCCCTATTAACCATGTTTCTGGCAAGGATGAACCATGCAAAGCCTTATCCAGACCGCCAACACCATTGAACCCATGCGCGTCTACGGTCGTGTCGCCGTCGTCAATGGTCTGCTGATCGAGGCCAAGGGCGGCCTCAGCTACATGCAGGTCGGCGCGCGCTGTGAAATCATCCGGCGCCACGAAGACCCCTTGCCCGTCGAGGTCGTCGGTTTCCGTGAAGACCGCGCCCTGATGATGCCCTTCGGTCCGGTCGAAGGCGTCACGCCAGGCGCCGAGATCCGCATCTCGTCCGAAGGCGCCAAGGTGCATCCGACCACGGCCTGGCTGGGACGGATCGTCGACAGTTTCGGCAATGCCATCGACGGCCACGGCCCCCTGCCCCAGGGTCCGGAAGGCTATCTGCTCAAGGCCGCGCCGCCCTCCGCCCATACCCGCGCCCGCGTCGGCGAGCGGCTGAACCTGGGCGTTCGCGCCATGGACGTCTTCACCACCTGCTGCCGCGGCCAGCGCCTGGGCGTCTTTGCCGGCTCCGGTGTCGGCAAGTCGGTCCTGCTGTCCATGCTGGCGCGCGAAGCCACCTGCGACGCTGTCGTTGTCGGCCTGATCGGCGAACGCGGTCGGGAAGTGCGCGAATTCATCGAAGAAACGCTCGGACCCGAAGGCCTGAAGCGCGCCATCGTCGTCGTCGCCACCTCGGACGAACCCGCCCTGAAACGACGCCAGGCCGCCTATATGACGATGGCCCTGTCGGAATTTCTCCGCGACCAGGGGCTTGAAGTTCTGTGCCTGATGGACTCGGTTACTCGTTTCGCCATGGCCCAGCGCGAGATCGGCCTGGCTACCGGTGAACCGCCGACGACCAAGGGCTATACGCCGACCTGCTTTGCCGAACTGCCCAAGCTGCTGGAACGCGCCGGTCCAGGTCCCGTCCTGCCCGACGGCACCCAGGGCGGGCCGATCACCGCCCTGTTCACCGTCCTGGTCGACGGCGACGATCATAACGAACCGATAGCCGACGCAGTACGCGGGATTCTCGATGGCCATATCGTGATGAGCCGCAATATCGCCGAGCGTGGCCGTTTCCCGGCGATCGACGTGCTGAAATCGATCAGCCGGACCATGCCCGACTGCCAGACCATCCCGGAACGCGAAGTTGTGCGCCAGGCGCGCAAGGTCCTGTCGTCCTACACCAACATGGAGGAATTGATCCGCATCGGCGCCTATCGCACCGGCGCCGATCCCGATGTCGACCGCGCGATCGAGCTTAATCCGGCGGTCGAAGAATTTCTTCGTCAGGGCAAGGAGGAATACACGCCTCTTGACGAGTCCTTTACTCTTTTGGCGGAAATTTTGTCCCGGGCTTGATAATTTTTGCGAACAAGCCCAGCGGTTCCCCGCATAAAAGATCGCAGGAGATATCCCTATGCCGAAGTGGGCCAAATCCCTTATCCGCCTGTCGACCTTCGAAGTGGAAACTCTGCAAAAACGCCTGGCTGAGGTCGTCACCCGCCGCACCCATCTCGAAATGAAGATCGCGACGCTGGATGCCGAATACGAACTCGAAGCCGTCAGGTCGTCCGCCGACGCCACCATGTCGCACCATTTCGGCGCCTATAAGCGCGGTTTCAAAATGCGCCGTGATACGCTCGCCACCGACCTGGACCTGATTGTCCGCGAAGAAGACGGTGTGCGCGACCAGCTCGGCATGGCGTTCGAAGACCTCAAGAAGTTCGAACACGTCGCCGAAGTGACCAAGCTGCGCAAAGCTGCCGACTTCAAGCGCGCCGAAAACGCCGCCATGGACGAAGCCGCCCTGCGGATGAAGCGCCCCGCCTGATGCGCCGGCGCGCCCTCCTTGCGGGCGCCGCTGCCCTTGGCTTCGCGGGAATGGCCCGTGCTGCGCAAAAGTCTGCCGCTTTTGGTGATATTTCGCCGCTCAAATCCGTTTCGCCCTATCCCCTCGGAGTCGCCGTCAAGGCATCGCAACTCAGCGATCCCGCCTGGACCCAGCTCGCCGCTGCGCAATTTTCCCGTCTGACGCCCGAATGGGAAATGAAGATGGAATATGTGCTGCAGGAAAACGGGACCCTGCAGTTTGATCGCGCCGATCGCATGGTCGATTTCGCGCGCCGCAACGGCATGGCGGTCCACGGCCACACCCTGATCTGGTACGCTCAGGACGGCGCCTATTTCCGGAAATTGGCGGCAAAGCCCGACGCTTTCCTTAACGCCTATGTCGGCTATATCCAGAGCGTGATGGGCCGCTATAAGGGCGTGATCGGCGGCTGGGACGTGGTCAACGAGCCGATCTGGAACGACGGACGCGGCCTGCGCCCCTGCCTGTGGCAAACCGTGCTGGGCGACGACTATATCGGCCTGGCCCTGACAGCTGCCCAACAGGCCGATCCGCAGGCGACGCTTTTCCTCAACGACTACAATCTCGAACTGACACCGGCCAAACGCATCCGGTTTCTCAAGCTGTGCGAAAGCCTGCTGAAATCCGGCGCCCCGCTGCACGGCATCGGCACCCAGACCCATATCTCCGCCGACCTGCCCCCCCAGGCCCTGACCGCGGCCATTCGCGACATCGCCTCGTTGGGCCTGAAGGTGCATATTTCCGAGCTCGATATTTCCTTGCGCGAAGACCGCCCGACCAATCTGGTCCAGCCACGACTCGACCAGATGCGCGTCTTCGAAGCTCTTATCCGCGCCTATAATGACATCCCGGCAGCCCAGCGCTACGGCCTGACCCTATGGGCGCTGCGCGATCCGGATTCCTGGCTGAATTCGCCGAAGGAACGCAAGGGCCTGTTGCCTGACGAGCCGGCACTGTTCGACACCATGGGTCGGCCGAAACCCCTGGCGCGGACATTTACGGATATAGTTCGTTAAATATCGCGCCGTTCGAAGCGCGGACGGAAGAAAGGGTCTTCCAGTATGTCGCGCTCACCGGGCTGTTTTTCGGCTGCGGGACGCACGTCCTCGATCGTGTCAGGCGTCGGCACGTCGAATTCAGCATTGGCCTGGGGCGGCGTGACCGGCTTGATGACAGAGGGTCCTGAACCGGCGGCGGGCGCATCAAGTTTTTCCTGATATTGGCGCAGGACACGCAGGTCCTCGGCGATGCTCATCACCGCCATAAAGAATTCGCAGCACGCTCGCCATAGCAGGATGGTGATCAGGATCGACAACCAGCCGATGATCAGCAACGGCAGGGATAGGACCCAGCCCATCACGGTGCCGTCCTTGAGACCGGAACCGACGGCCACGCCCAGGGTGGCGCAGGCGGCAATGATCAGAAGACCCAGTCCACACCAGTAGACGATATGGACAATCGGCTTGGACACCAGCCGGTCGAAGGTTAGCAAATCCATCCAGATATCCCGAGGCCGGGTGGTGCCGAACACCTGTCTGATAATGCTTTTCATATGGCTAGCCTGACGCGCGAAAATCGACTCTTTGTTATAACCTAAAAGGCGCTATGTCATGGAAATGTCAAGCGGTTCTAAGGGTTCTACAGTGTCAGATGTTGCGCGATCAATGTCTTGCTACTGTTGGTGACGCCAGCCTCGTCAGCCAGGCGCGGCCATTGACGCGTTGCGCTTACGACGCGATCGATGATATCGGTCGCCGATTTCAGGCCATGTTCTGCCGCCAAAAGCCGGAGACTGGCGAGCCCGGGATTTCGGCCCTCTCCCATGACCGTTGTGCTCTGTTCCCCGGCCGGCCCGGCTGAAAAGGTCAGGTCATAGACCGGAGACAGGCGCCACTGCCCATCCGCGTTCATCAGGAAGGCGAAGTTCTTGCTGTGGTCATCGCGATTGTGGGCCAGGACGTTGAAGCAGGCCAGGGTGAAGGCCCGCTCGATCTCGGTTCGGTTGCGGGTGAGCGCCCCTGTGACGCGCAAAATCATATCATAGTCCAGGCTCGGCACACGGTGATCGGCATGGATCAGACCACAGAGAGAATGCATGTGGATTCGTTGGTCGCCGTTGCGATCGAAGCGCTGCGTGCCGAAATAGGCACCACCGGCGGTGCGAAACAGATGGGTCGGCGGCATGTCGAGGCCGGCGACGCGCGCCATCAGGCTATAGGCATATTCAACGGCGCCTGCGTCCTCGGGATCGCCCCGAGCTGTGAACTTGATCAACCACGGGGCGGCGCCTTCGAACATGTGACTCGATATGCGCGCGTGGTCGGCGCTGACGGCCGCAACAATCTTGGGCCGGGCACCCTGGGAGGCGCCGTTCAGCGCCAAGAGCGAATCGATGACGGTTTCAGCCTCGCCGGCCATGACCTGATCGGCTTCATGCGCCAGCCTGTCCAGTTCGACGACGGTCGGTACATCGCCGGCTTCGTTCAGATCGGGCTCATAGGACAAGGCACCCATGCCGCCCCTACCGACGCAGGCCAATCGATCAAGCGGCGTCAAGGCGAGATGGTTGACGCCCAGAGTCCGCATTCTTCGATCGAGTAACAGGCGCCCCCAGCCATCGGGCAGGCTGTCATTGAACAGGCCGAAGAGGCCTTCAAAGGGTGTGAAATCAGCCGCCTGCACGCCCGGAGTCCTGGCCAGCCGGAAGGGTGACAATTCGACATCCGAGGCGAGAAAATCCGGATCGTATTCAAACCACACGCGACGGTCGCGCAGGGCCAATCGGCCGACGGGACGGCGACCGATGGCATCGTCCAGAAATACCTTAAGGAGGGAGGTTGGTGTGAACGTCATTTACGCCGCCCACGTTTCCGTTCGGGTTGCGCTGTCAGCAAATCATCGAGCGAGCGAGGCGCGGCGGTGTCCGCCAAGCCGGCTGCCAGGTCATAAAACCGGTCGAGACAGCCCAGGGCCAAGGCCAGGCGAAGAAGTCCATCATAGGCAACCATACCCGTTCTTTCGAAACGCTTGAGCGAGCCCAGGCTGACGCCTGCGCGTTCGGACAAGGCTTCCTGCGTCCAACCCTGTCTCAGGCGAAGGCGTCGGAAACCCTCGCGTGTGGCACGCAGCACGTCCTGGGAGGAATAGAGATTAAGGGCCAATATATTATCTATTAAAGAGATATTTTGTCATCAAGGGATAACATAATATCTATTAATTGGCAATTTAAGATGTCGAATAGGCCGGGCGAAAAGGTTGAATCTGTTGGGTCACGCGCTCTTCATCGCCATGTACCGCGATCGCATCTGCGGCGGAAAATGTTCGATAGCATAGCGCAGCACAGTGCGCGGCATGACGGCGGCATGGATTTCGAGGAACTGTTCAAGGCGGGGACCATCGAACTGGCCGGCCCAGCGCAGCACGCCGCCGACCGCCTTATGGATCAGGTCGTGCGGATCGTGCAGCAGACGTTCCGCCAGGGCGAAGGCGTCATCCACCTGTTTCTGACGCAGGAAGTACTGGGTGGCGACAATGGCGGTGCGGCGTTCCCACAGGCTGTCCGAACCGGCCAGATGATACAGGATGTCGCGCGGCTTGTCCGCCAGGTAGCGGCCGATAACGAACGGCGCCGCGACATCGACAAGGTCCCAGTTATTGATGGCGTCGTGCCGGCGCAGGTAAAGGTCATACAGTATCTTGCGCTGGGCTTCCGCCGTCTTGTTGCGCCGCGCCTGCTTGTCCATGATCGACATGCCGCCGGCCTTGATCTCGTGAAAGTCGCCATCCAGCAGGTTTTCGATCTCGTCCGCCGGCATGTCGATGAAACGCTTGGCCAGATCGAAGACCTGGCCCATGCGCACGCCCATAAAGCGGTCACCCTCTGCGTAATCACCGGGCCCCGTCTTGAAATAGCGCAGATATTTGCGGGCCTCTTCCGCATCGCGCAGGGGCTGCAGGGCGGCGATAAAAGCAGCGGCGGTGAGGTTGGTCATGGCGCGGCCTACACCTGACCGACTGTCTTCAGCCGCACCTTGGGATGGATTTCATTCTGGCTCATCACCACCGTATTGGCGCGGAAGCGTTCGATGATCGAGCGGACGAACGGCCGGATCAGCGGCGAGGTCAGCAATACCGCCACTTCCCCGTTCATCGACACGCGCTCGAAGACGTCGCGCACACTGCGGATAAATTCCTGCAGATGCGACGGCGCCATGGTCAGTTGACGATCCTCGCCCTGGCCGACCAGGGAACTCGAAAAGGCATTTTCCCAGTCGTGCGACAGGGTGACAATCGGTAACGAGCCGTCGTCCGAACGGTTCTGCCAGCACAACTGCCGCGCCAGGCGCGAACGGACATGCTCGACCATCTGGGTGATCGACTTGGTATGCGCGGCGGCCTCGCCCAGGGCCTCCAGAATGGCCGGCAGATCGCGGATACTGACGCGCTCCTTGAGCAGGGCCTGCAGCACGCGTTGGACGGTCGCCGCCGATACCACGGTCGGAATCAGATCGTCGACCAGCTTCTTGTCGTCGCCCGGGATGTCGCGCAGCAGCTTGCCCAACTCGGAATAGGACAGCAGGTCGGCCATATTGTCCTTGAGGATCTCGGTCAGGTGGGTCGTGATCACCGTCGCCGGATCGACAATGGTGTAACCCAGGAAGGTTGCTTCCTCACGCAGGGCGTTGTCGATCCACGTCGCCGGCAGACCGAAGGCCGGTTCCTTCATATGCTCGCCCGGCAGTTCGACCTGTCGCCCGCTCGGGTCCATGGCCATCAAGGCGCCGATACGCACCTCGCCGGCGCCGGCTTCCATCTCCTTGATGCGCACGCAATAGCCCTGGTTGTTCAGGCGCATATTGTCGAGGATGCGCACGCTTGGCATGATGAAGCCGAACTCCTGGGCCAGGGTGCGGCGCAGGGCCTTGATCTGGTCAGTCAGCTTGCGTCCGTCGAGATCGTTGATCAGCCCCAATAGCCCCAAACCCAGTTCGATCTTGACGTCATCAATGGCCAGGGAGGCTGAAATCGGTTCATCCTCGGGCGGCAGGTTACGCATCATCTGGTCGTCGATGTCGGTCTGGGTTGGTGGCGGCGGTGTCCGCCCCACCTTCCAGGCCAGAGCGCCGGTTGCCAGGGCGATAGCGCCGAAGAAGAAGATCGGCATGCCGGGCACCAGGCCAAGGACGCCCGACGCCGCCGACACCATACCCAAGGCGACGGGATTACGTGCCAACTGCACGACCAGGGCCTTGTCGGCCGAGCCGTCGACGCCCGCCTTCGAGACCAGGAAACCGGCGGCGATCGAGATGATCAGGGCCGGAATCTGGGTGACCAGGCCGTCACCGATGGTCAGCAATACATAGGTCTGGGTGGCTTCGCCCGGATCCATGCCGTGGCTGAAGATACCGATCAGGATGCCGCCGACGATATTGACCAGGGTGATGACAATACCGGCCACGGCATCGCCGCGCACGAACTTCGACGCACCGTCCATGGCGCCGAAGAAACCGGATTCGAGTTCGACCTCCTTGCGCCGGCGCTTGGCCTCGTCGGAATCGATCATGCCCGACGACAGGTCGGCGTCGATCGCCATCTGCTTGCCCGGCATGGAATCGAGGGTGAAGCGCGCCGCCACTTCGGCGATCCGGCCGGAACCCTTGGTGATGACGACGAAATTGACCAGGACCAGGATGGCGAAAAGAATGCCGCCGATGATGAAATTGCCCTGGGTCATCATCATGCCGAAGGCCTTGATCACCGCCCCGGCGGCCTCCTCGCCCTCCTGGCCGTGGGTCAGGATGATACGCATCGAGGTGATGTTGAGCGCCAGACGGAACAGTGTGGTGACCAGCAGCACGGTCGGAAACGAGCTGAATTCCAGCGGCTTCTTGATAAACAGGCCGGTCATAAGGATCAGAATGGCCGAGGTGATCGACAGCGACAGCAGGATGTCGAGCACGAACGGCGGCATAGGCACGATCAGGATCACGATGATCGAGATCACGCCGATGGCCATGATGACCTCGCCGCGCTTCAGCCAGCCACCAATTTCAGCAAACTTGAACGCCGGCATGGCGGCAGCGCTAGCCAAACCTGGCCTCCCGTACACTGAACATGGCACCGCGCACGGGTGCATTAAGCTAGGCAAAATTTACCCTATTGAGGGTAAACAGGGTGTTAAGTTTTCAACCGGCCTGCATGTTGGTGGAAGTATTAATCGCAAATCGCCATTGCGTATTGCTATGACTATAGCAATTTGTTATATCACGGTTATGAAGACGATCGTTTATTCGAAAATTGCCGAGCGCGCTTTCGAAGCTCTACCTAACCAGATTCAGGAGCGTATCGAAAGCGGTATCGAGCGCTATGCCTTAACCGGCCACGGCGACATAAAGGCTCTTAAAGGCCAGCCCTGGCTTCGTCTTCGAATAGGTGATTACCGCGTGGTTTTCACAGAGGATTTCGTCGTTATCGATATCATCAATATCGGTCATCGCCGCGAAATTTATGAGTAGGAGGTAGTGACTATGGAAATCTTGCACCAGCAAATTACAGTCAAGGACGAAACCTTTGTTCTCGTTCCGATCAATGAGTACGCATTTCTCAGCCAATATGCCGAAGCTGCCGAAGAGGCTGCCGAAGAAGCTTGGGCAGCTCGCGCCTATGATGAGCACATAGCGGCCAAGGAACGCGGCGAACACATCGCTATGCCGATGGACCAGTGGCGACGTATCCGCAGCGGCGAATCTCCTGTCCGCGTCATTCGCGAATACCGTGGCTTGACCCAGACGGCGTTGGCCGAGGCGTCAGGCGTCGCGCAACCCGAAATCTCGGCCATCGAAGGCAAGACGCGCGTCGGCACCGCCGCGACGTTGAAACGTCTGGCCAAGGCGCTGGGCACGCCGATGGACGTGCTGGTGAGCGACGAATAACCTACGCGGCGCTCGCGCCGGACTGTGGCGCCGGAACGGCAATCCCTGCGGCCGAATATTCGTTCAGCTTGTTGCGTAGCGTACGGATCGAGATGCCGAGGATGTTGGCGGCATGGGTCCGGTTGCCGAAGCAGTGGCTCAGCGTGTCGAGGATCAGCTTTTGCTCGACCTCGGCGACTGTCGAACCGACAAAGGTCCGCGCCGCGTGTTCGGCAGCCAGGGACACCCGACCGATATAGTCCGCACCGATGGGCGCCACCGGATTGAGCGGCTGGCCGTCCGGCAGGCGGATGGCTTCGGCATCGATCTCCGGGCCGCCCGACAACAGCACGGCGCGATGCATGGCGTTTTCCAGTTCGCGCACATTGCCCGGCCAAGGATGGGCCTGCAGACGGCGACGCGCTTCCAGCGCAATCGGCTTCAGCGGAATGGCATTGGCCTCGCTGTATTTCTTGGCGAAGAAGTCCGACAGGGCGACGATATCGGCCGGGCGCTCACGCAGCGGCGGCAGGGCCAGGTTGATAACGTTCAGGCGGTACAGCAGGTCCTCGCGGAAGCTGCCGTCCTTCACCGCGGCGGTCAAGTTGCGGTTGGAGGTCGCCAGCACGCGGATATTGACCGGCACCGGCTTGGCGCCGCCGACGCGATCGATCACCCGCTCTTGCAGGGCGCGCAGCAGCTTGGCCTGCAGACGGGCATCCATTTCCGAGATTTCGTCCAGCAGCAACGTGCCGCCGTCAGCCTCTTCGAACTTGCCGATGCGCCGCGCCATGGCGCCGGTAAAGGCGCCCTTCTCATGGCCGAACAGTTCCGATTCGAGCAGGTTGTCCGGAATGGCCGCGCAGTTGACCGAGATGAACGGCCTCGATGCGCGGCGCGATTTTTCATGGACGTAGCGCGCCATGACTTCTTTGCCGACGCCGCTTTCGCCGGTGATCAGGATCGAGGCGTCCGAATTGGCCACCTGGTCGGCCAGCTTGATCACCGCCTGCATGGCCGGATCCTTGGTGACCAGAGGCCGTGAATCGTCCGACACGGCGGCCAGGACGGCGGCGATCAATTCGGCATCCGGCGGCAGGGGAATGAATTCCTTGGCGCCGGCCGATATGGCAAACGCCGCCTTGCGCGGATCAGGATTGACGCCGCAGGCTATGACCGTGACGAAGATATGCTCGCGCTCGTTCGCCTCGATCAGCGACCTGATGTCGAGTTCGTAATCGACCATCAACAGGTCGGCGCCCTGGCCGCGCCGCAGTGCGTCCGTGGCCTGGGTCGGGGTGTCGACATGGGCGACCTTGGCGCCCGTATCCATGGCCATCTTCACCGCGACGGAGAGCTGGCCGCTCAGTTTTCCAACGACTAAAAGTCTCATGGCTTCAGTTCCCGGTATTATCTTCGGATTTGATGATTTCCGTCATGGTCACGCCCAGGCGATCGTCGACAACGACCACTTCACCGCGTGCGACCAGGCGGTTGTTGACATAGATATCGATGGCCTCGCCGACCTTGCGGTCCAGTTCCAGCACACTGCCCTGCCCCAGTTTCAGCAATTGCGACACCGACATGTAGGACTTGCCCAGTACCGCCGAGATATTGACCGGCACATCGAAAACGGGCGCTAGATCGGCCGCCGCCTTTTCGCCTTCGTCCTCTGGCCCGCCGCCGGGACCCGTATCGGTGAAATCTTCCAGACCTAGATCGGCCATTGTGTGGCCTCCTTGATGTTACTAATGGCCATGTTCGGCCCTCGACTGATGAAATACTTCGGCCTCGAGCGTTTCGTTAAGCGCCGCTTCGAGCGCATCGAAGACCTGTTGCGGATTGAATTCAGCGCGCCCCTCGTTCCACACGATCTCGAAGGCGCCCTTGGGCGAACTGGGCCGATCGCGGAACTGAATCTGCCCGCCATAGCCGGCATAGGTGGCGGCTTCCATGGCGGCCGCCTTCAGTTCCTCGGACGGGTCCTTGGCGTACAGGACCAGGCGCGTCGCCGTTTCGATCTCCTGGCCTAGCGCCTCCAGGGCAGCCGTGACCGGTGCTTGCGGAAAGCGTTCCAACGCCTCGGCGGCGATCTTCTGGGCACAGATCAGGGCCAGTTGCACGACGGCGCCGCGATAGGACTGAATGGACTCGGTAATGTGGCCCAGCCCCTGGCGGGCGGCGTCGGCCAGACCCTGGACCGCCGCGCCCTGAGCCATCTGGGCACGCGCCAGAGCCGAGGCCTCGCCGTCGGCATAGGCCTTGGCGCGCACGGCCTCGACCTCTTCGGGGGTGAAGAACTTCTTTTCGCGCGGCGCCTGTTGCGCCAGCACGCGTCCGCCGTCACCAAACACGGTGCCGAACTCGAACTTCTTGTGAACCGGATGCTCAGCGGACATAACGCCCCCCTGAAAAATACAAACCCAGGAGCGAAGCGACTAGCGCCGTTGAGGCGCGCAGCCCGCGTGGCGCCAAGCGAGCGAAGGCGAGCTGAACGCCCTTAGTATATAAGTTCATCATCGCCTCCCTGTCCGGCAAGCATGATTTCGCCCTTGGCAGCGAGGTCCTTGGCGACCTGGACCATGGCCATCTGCGCCGCATCGACGTCCTTCAACCGCACAGGTCCCATCGACTCCATATCGTCGCGCATGATCTTGGCGGCGCGTTCGGACATGTTGGACATAAACATATCGCGCAGGCTGTCCGACGAGCCCTTGAGCGCCAGGGCAAGCTGATCCTTTTCGACCGCGCGCAACAGGGTCTGCACCCCGCCCGGATCCAGCTTCGACAGATCCTCGAAGACGAACATCAGGGCCCGGATGCGCTCGGCCGACTCGCGGTTGCGTTCTTCCAGGGCGGCAACAAACCGGCTTTCGGTCTGGCGGTCGAAATTGTTGAAGATTTCGGCCATCAGTTCGTGGCTGTCACGCTTGCTGGTCCGCGCCAGGTTGGACATGAACTCGACGCGCAGGGTCTGCTCGATCTTATCTAGGATTTCACGCTGCACCGGCTCCATGCGCAGCATGCGCTGGACGCACTCCAGGGCAAAATCCTCAGGCAGGGACGACAGCACGCGTGCCGCGTGATCCGCCTTGATCTTCGACAGCACGACGGCGACCGTCTGCGGATATTCGTTCTTCAGGTAGTTGGCCAGGACGGCTTCGTTGACGTTGCCCAGCTTGTCCCACATGGTCCGGCCGGCCGGACCACGGATTTCTTCCATCAGGGCTTCGACTTTTTCGGGCGGCAGGAACGAACCCAGCAGGCGCTGGGTCTGTTCGAAACTGCCCATGATGGTGCCCGACGACGACAGGCCGGCGACAAATTCGACCAGAAGTTCCTCGACCACATTGGCCGACACCGTGCCCAGGCTCGACATTGCCTGGGATATTTCCTTGATTTCTTCTTCGTCCAGCGACTGCCACAGCGAGACGTGATCCTCGCCCAACGCCAAAAGCACGACGGCGGCCTTTTCGACCCCGCTCAACCGCTTTGCATCATCAATCAGATTTTTTCTTGCCATGGCCACTAACTATCATGCAGCCAGGAGCGCAGGATCGAGACCGACTCCTCGGGGTGGCGGTCGACGAAATCCGATACCTTCTTGACGGAAGACGCCTTTACCTGGCCTTCGATGCGCGCCATGTCGATGCGCTGTTCCTGCTCGACCGAGGGAACCAGGCCGGTGGCGGCGATGTTGTCGGCGATCTGATGGTTGATCGACGGCATCGCCTGGCCGGGCAGCCCCGCCATGGCAGGCTGACCAGCCATGCCGCCATTGGCACCTGCCAGATAGCTGGTGGCGCCGCCGTTGATGAATTTGAGCAGCGGACGCGCCACCAGGAATATGGTCAGCAGGGCCACGACAAACAGCACGGCGACTTCGGCGGCGCGCATGATGTCGTTCTTGTCGAAATCGAACATCGGCGCCTTGGCGTCGGTGCCGCCGGCGAAATCGCCATGGCTGAAGCGGATATTGGTCACCTTGATCTGGTCACCGCGCGTGGCGTCATAACCGACGGCCGCCTGGATCAGTTCCTGTATGCGCTGCATGTCGTCGGCGGAACGCGGCGCATAGGCCGGGGGCGCCTTGCCGTCCTTGGATGGCGTTTCGACGCCGTCGACCACAACGGCCACAGCCAGTTTTTTGATTTCGCCGGGACCGGTGACCGAGGTCGTCTTGGTCGTCGAAATTTCGTAGTTGGTGACTTCCGAATCCTGCTGGCTGGTATTGCCGGTGGTCGACAGGGTCGGCGCCTGTTGGGTGCCGGGGATATTGGCGCTGGCCGTGGTCTGGCCGGCGGAGTTCGGATCGGTGGTGTTTTCCGTGCCCGAATTGGTGCTGGTCGAACGCACGACCTGGCCGTCGGGATTATATTCGACCTGTTCCTTGGTCGTCGACGTCTGATCGATATCAGCCGTGACCATGACGCGGGCAGCACCCGGCCCGACCACGCCTTCGACGATGTCCATGACGCGCTTCTTCAGATTTTCCTCGACCTCGGACTTGCGCGCCGCACCGGCGCCGTTCAGAGCACTGTCTTCCTGGCCGCCGGCGGCCAGAAGATGGTTGCGATCGTCGATCACGGTGACGTCGTCGGTCTTCAGATTGGGCACGGCGCTGGCCACCAGATTGCGGATGGCGGCGACCGAGTCACCGTCCAGCGGCCCGGCCGACAGGCCGACGACCACCGATGCGGTCGGATGGTTGGCCGCGTCCTCGAACAGTTCACGGCGCGGCATGACCAGGTGGACGCGCGCCGAACTGATGCCGCGCAGGGTGCGCATGGTCCGGGCCAGTTCGCCTTCGAGGGCACGCTGGTTGTTGATATTCTGTACGGCTTCAGTCTGGCCCAGGGCCGGCGCATTGTCGAAGATTTCGTAGCCCACCGAACCACTGGTCACCAGCCCCTTGGAGGCGATCATCATCCGTGCCTTGGCGACCTCGTCACGATTGACCATGATGGTCGAGCCGTCGCCCTTGGCTTCATACTTGATACTGGCCTGATCCAGCGCCTGGGTGACCGAGGCCGCTTCCTTCAGATCGAGATTGGAATAGAGCAGGGCTTGCGGCTGGGCGCTGATGTTCAGCACGATGGCCAGAATCACCGCCGCCACACCGGCCGCAGCACCCAGGATCGCCACCAAACGGCTGATGCCGAATTTTTGCAAGCCGTTAAAGAAGGACTCCACGTCGTAACCACCCTGTCACCATCGCGCAGGGCACTTTTACGGCGTGCCCGGCTCACTAGGCAGTAATTTCCCAGTGGTGAGTTAATGCCGGCTTAATTTCACACGTCCGTGAAGTGATTTTTTGAATTCAACGCGGAAAGTAAGTGCCGAGAATATCGGCGTTTTTTCAACAGCGCTTAAACGCCTGCGACGGACCCGGTCATACCGGGCCCGCCGAAACAGGACGTCAACGGACCAGGCCGTTAATATATCAAGCCCCCGGCACGAAGCCATGCCACGGGGCAATCTTGCTGCCGTTACAGCGTTTCGCAGCCTTCCGGTCCGCCAACACGGCAGACCGAGGAAGACGCAAATCTTAACGGTATTGCTGGATACGCGTTGTGCGCAGGCCGGCCATGCCATGATTTTCGATGGCCTTTTGCCACCCCAGAAACTCTTCCGAGGTAATGTTATAGCGCACGCAGGCATCATCGAAGGTTAGTAGCCCGCCGCGTACGGCAGCCACCACTTCGGCCTTGCGGCGTATGACCCATCGCTCTGTGCCGGGTGGCGGCAGATCATTGAGGGTCAGCTTTGCCCCGGTTGGACCAATCACGTATTTTTCGCCCTTGCTGTCGCGGCGTTGTTCTTGAAGCATGGCATTTTGCCTTTGTTACCATCACCATTAAAAGTGACTATACCCGGCCTGTCATAATATCCGCTTAATCGCCTTAGTAAATTTTGTACTAAAGAACGCAGATATCCGGAGATAATACTTTATTAAGGTTGGCAATATGCCAGCTTCAAGAGTTAACGCCCGTTAAGTCTGTTTATTTACTTAAGGTTTACCGCTTGATTTGCAGCAGTTCCTGCAGCATGTCGTCGGCTGTCGTGATGATCTTCGACGCCGCCGAATAGGCGCGCTGGGTGGTGATCAGGCTGGTGAATTCCTCGCCCAGGTCGACGGTCGAAGCTTCCAGCGAATCAGGCGACAGCGAGCCAGCCCCGCCCTCACCCGGCTGCTTCAGGGAGAAGCCGCCCGAAGCGCTTGAGACGGCGAAAGCGTTGCCGGTGACTGGCGTCAGGCCATTGGCATTGATAAAGGTCGCCACGGCGACCTGGCCCAGCTTGCGGACATCGCCATTGTTGTAGATGGCGTTGACCATGCCGTCCTTGTCGATGGAAACCTTGGTCAGGGCGCCGAACTCGGTACCATTGACGCTCATGGCGGTGGTGGTCGAATCGCCTGCAAGCTGAGTCAGAGTGCTGGTGCCGGTGCTGCCGAAGCCAAGATCAATATCCTGAGCAGCGGCACCAAACGAGCTGTTCCAGGTCGCTGCACCAACAGCCGGGGTGCCGCTCGACGCGCCTACGGTGAAGGTAGGATCGAACGTGCCCGTAGTGTTTGGGGTCGAATTCACCATGTCGAGGTTACCGTTCGAGTCAAAGAACAGGTTGCCTGTCTGCAGTTGATGCAAATCGGGGGATGCGCCGGTATCGACATCGGGGGACGAGATTTCATAGGACCACTTTGTCTTGCCAAGGGTTGGCGACCCGGCCGTGGTGTCAACGCCAATCTTCAGCAACGATACCGTCACGGTATGCTGCTGGCCGAGAGAATCCGACACGGTCATCGAGATGGTCGAGTCCGGCTTGGTGCCCATATTGGTCGTGGCGTCGTAGGCCGACATGGCGCCGGCCTGGGTCGTCGGCGAATAGGCGCTCGGGCCTGGCGGGGTCAGCAGGGAATCAGCGGCGGCTGTCGATATGGGCGTATTCGAGTCGATATTGGCGGTGAAATTTGCCGCGGTCGTCGCTTCCGCCTTGTTCGTGATATTCGACACATTGATCGGCGCCAGCTTGGTGATGTCGGTCGCATTGGTGTCGATATTGCCGCTGGAATCGGCGGGCCAGCCCATCAGGTAAAGGCCGGCGGCGTTCTTCAGATAGCCCTTGGTATCGGTGCTGAACGATCCGTCACGCGTAAACAGCATGTCGCTGCCGGCGGTGACCGTATCGGACGACGGCGAGGTGACAAAGAAACCCTGGCCATCGAGGCCCAGGCTATAGCCGGCGTTCGACGAATTCAGCTCGCCGCGGTTGGTCAGGCTTTGCTGCACCGAAGCCGTGACGCCGTTGGAGGCATAGGTCGAAACCGTCGTATTACCGGTGACCAGGTTGGTGAAGTTGGTCATCACGCGCTTGAAGCCCGTGGTGTTCGAGTTGGCGATGTTGTTGGAGATGTTGGCCAGGGCCGCCGCATTGGCGGACAGGGCGGTAACACCGGATTGCATAGCGCGATTGATAGACATGAGAGAACTCCGTGAAAGTCAGAAAGCGAAGGATGAGAAGGTGAGAGGTTTGGGTATCAGGCGGAAATCTTGGTGATCGAACTTAAGGGGACGTAGGTGCCGCCGACCTTCAGCACGACGGAGCCGTCGCGCATCTCGGCAGCATTGGCGACGCCGGTCAGCTGAACGCGGCTGGCAACGTCGCCGCCGGCATTGCTGGCGGTAATCTTCATGGTGTAGTCGCCGCTGGTGACCTTGGAGCCCGTACTGGTCTCGCCGTCCCAGATGACCGTGTGGGTGCCCTTGGTCTTGTCGGGACCGGGGCCGCTCCACACCGTATTGCCCTTGGAATCGAGGACGCTGACGGTAACGTCACTGGCGTCGCCGCCCAGGGTGTAGTCCCAGGCCGCCTCGCCATTGGCGAAGGTGGCCGTGGTGGTCGCCGCGCTGACGGTCTTGCCGATATAGCTGACCGCCGCATCCATGCCGCCGCCGGCATCAGCCGCATTGGCCAGCTTTTCGAGAAAACCGTTGGCCTTGAGCTGCTGCTCGACCGATGAATACTGGACCAGTTGGTTGGTCCACTGCGTCGTATCCATGGGCGACAGCGGGTCCTGGTTCTTGATCTGCGCCGTCAGCAGGCTGAGAAAGGTCGTGTAGTTCGACGTCAGGGACTTGGCGTCTTTCTGCGCGGTCGTCTGTATCGTGGTCGTGTCGGTAACGCCGGTAACCATGGCTGAATTCCTAAACGGTGAGATCGAGGGCCAGGCGCGAGCCGGCCGGACGTTGGTTGAAAGTATTGAGAGCGGCCTCGAGTTCGGCCTGGGTCGCGGCGGCCTCGGCAGCTCTGAGTGCGCGGGCAGCGTGGTTGGGCGTAGCGCGTGGCTGTTGTCCAGGCTGTTGATCCGCCTGCTGGCCGAACGGGGAATCGCTGGCGCCCTGGTTGCCGGTGCCGTTGTTCTCGGTTTGGCGCGATGAGAAGGTCAGGCCATCGCCGTCGATCTTCAGACCCGCCGCGGCGAGGTGCTGGCGCAGTTCGCTTTCGTGGGCCGCGAAATTGGTCGCCGTGATCGGTGTATCGAAGTCGAGATGGGCGCTGACCTTGCCTTCGGCGGTGATGGTCAGGGCGACATCGACCCGGCCGAGATCGGCGGGCTTAAGTTCGATCTGGAACTTTGTGCTGCCGTCACCGAGACGCTTCTGGATCTGCACGCTAAGCGTCGTCATGGTGTCGACGGCGCTCTGCGACAGGGTCGAAGCCGGAATAACCGGGGTTGCCGCCGGTGCCGCCTCAGCCGTCACGATCGGTGGCTGGGTGGTGACCGGGGCCGGAGCCTCCGCGACAACCGCCGCCGTTGCTGGCACGGCGGCGACGGGCGCTTCAGCCGCCGGGTTGATGGCAGGTGCCGCGGCTTCGACTTTTGCAACTGGCGCCTCGGCAGGTGTGGGCGCGGTTGTTGTTGCCGGGGTGACATTAAAGTTTGGCTTGAACGAAAAGCCTGAAACAGCCGGCGTCTTGACAGCGGCAGATTTTGCCCGTGCCGGCGCGTCCGGTGTTTTCGGCGTTTCGGATGCCACTACAGGCGCCATGGCCTCACGAACGACCGGCGCCAGCGCTGGTGTTGGTGTTGCTGGCGGGGCTGGTGCCTCCGCCGCAGCCGGCGTGTTGACGGATGTGTCGCTGCGCGGCGCGATGGCGGCGGCGACTGCCAAAGCCGGCAAGGCGTTATTATCGGCAGCCACCGCTTCAACGTGATTGGGCTCGGCTTCGGTCTTTTCGGACCCAGCGGCCTTAGTCACAGGCTTGGAAGGCTCTGCCTTACCTGCAGTTTTAGTGACAACCGCAGTCGTCTCAAACTCGGGCAGAACCGGTGCTGACACTTCCTCGGCGACAGTCTCCACGGGTAGCGGATCATTCGCTTCTCCCCTCATGAGGGGAGAAGGTGGCCGAAGGTCGGTGCCCGGCGGCGAGCCTGAGGGGCTTACGCGGTCGGCATCAATCACAGGCATGTCGGCGCTGGGCTCAGACGTCACAGCCACAGATGCGACAATTTCAGGACCGACGACAACCTTGGCTTCAGGCGTTGGCGCAACAGTCACAGGTGCGACCATCTCGGGACCGACAACGACCTTAGGCTCAGGCGACTGAACGACCGGCGCCGGTGCCACAATCTCGGGACCAACAACAACCTTGACTTCAGGCGTCGGAGCCACGGCCACTGGCGCAACGATCTCCGGACCAACGACGACCTTGGCTTCAGGCGCTGGAGCGATCGACACCGGCGCGACGATCTCAGGACCAACAACAACCTTGATTTCAGGCGTCGGAGCGACCTTCACAGGCGCGACCATCTCGGGGCCAACAACAACCTTGACCGCAGGTGTCTGAACGACCGGCGTGGGCGCCACGATCTCAGGGCCAACAACAACCTTGGCTTCAGGTGTCGGGACGACCGGCGCAGGTGCCACAATCTCAGGGCCAACAACGACCTTGGTCTCAGTCGTCGGAGCGACCTTCACAGGTGCAACGATCTCAGGACCAACAACGACCTTGGTCTCAGGCGTCGGCACAACCGACACAGGCGCGACGATCTCGGGTCCAACAACGACCTTGGCTTCTGGCGTCTGAACGACCGGCGCGGGCGCGACCATCTCAGGACCGACAACGACCTTGGCCTCAGGTTTCTGAACTGCCGGCGCAGGCGCAACAATCTCCGGACCAACGACGACCTTGGCTTCAGGCGTTGGAACCACAGTCACAGGCGCAACCATCTCGGGACCGACAACGATCTTGGTCTCAGGTGCTGGAGCGACCGACACAGGCGCAACGATTTCAGGACCAACAACGTCCTTGGCTTCAGGCGTCGGAACCACAGTCACAGGCGCGACAATCTCAGGACCAACAACGTCCTTGGCTTCAGGCGTCGGAACCACAGTCACAGGCGCGACAATCTCAGGACCAACAACGTCCTTGGCTTCAGGCGTCGGAGCCACAGCCACCGGCGCGACAATCTCAGGGCCAACAACGATCTTGGCTTCAGGCGTCGAAGCGACCGACACAGGCGCGACCATCTCGGGGCCGACAACGACCTTGGCCTCAGGTTTCTGAACTGCCGGCGCAGGCGCAACAATCTCCGGACCAACGACGACCTTGGCTTCAGGCGTTGGAACCACAGTCACAGGCGCAACAATCTCCGGACCAACGACGACCTTGGCTTCAGGCGTTGGAACCACAGTCACAGGCGCAACCATCTCGGGACCGACAACGATCTTGGTCTCAGGTGCTGGAGCGACCGACACAGGCGCAACGATTTTAGGACCAACAACGTCCTTGGCTTCAGGCGTTGGCGCGACAGTCATTGGCGCGACCATCTCGGGACCTACAACAACCTTGGCTTCAGGGGTCTGAACCACAGTCACAGGCGCGACAATCTCGGGACCGACAACGACCTTGGCCTCAGGTTTCTGAACGACTGGCGCAGGCGCAACGATCTCAGGACCAACGACAACCTTGGCTTCAGGCGTCGGAGCGACCTTCACAGGCGCGACCATCTCGGGACCTACAACGACCTTGGCCTCAGGTTTCTGAACGCCTGGCGCAGGCGCAACGATCTCAGGACCAACAACGACCTTGGTTTCAGGCGTCGGAGCGACCTCCACAGGTGCTACGATCCCAGGACCAACAACAACCTTAAGCTCAGGCGACTGAACGACCGTCACAGGCGCAACGATCTCAGGGCCAACGACAACCTTGGCCTCAGGTTTCTGATCGACCGGCGCGGGCGCAACCATCTCGGGACCGACAACGACCTTGGTTTCAGGCGTCGGAGCGACCTTCACAGGCGCAACCATTTCGGGACCAACCAAAACCTTGGTTTCGGCCGTAGGAACGACAGCCGCTTCCGGCGCAGTCGCCGTCATATTGACAAACGACACCGTAGCGGCGTTTTCCCCAGCCGGCGTGGCCTTGACAGGCGCAGTCTTGATCTCGGCAGCCACCCCCGGCGCGACGGCAGCCGGTGTCGTCGTCAACTTGGCGACCAGGTTGGCAAACAGCGACGCCACATCGTCCGCCTTCGCAGAGGCCGCAATCGTCCCGTTACCAGCCTTGGCGGGCGGACCGAACAATTGGGTCAACAGGGACAGAGCGTCGGACATGGAACTCGGGCAAAAAATGGGTGAAGCCGGCCCATGACGGGCGATCAGCTTGAAGGTCACGCATTTTGCGCTGGAGTAAGGTCGCCCTCTCCTTTGCAAGCCGGAGGCCAGATTTAAGTTATTGATTTTATGGATTTTAAATAAGCATTAACCATGGCGGGATTTGCCGGTCACGGACATTTTTGCCTAGCGCGGACCGGCGAAATTGCCTTATGGCAGGGCGCCCGTGTCGAGAAACTGCTGCGCCGCCACCTCGAATCCACGCCACGCTGCCCCCGCCAGGGAACTGCCGACACTGACCCGCCGCACCCCCACCTCGGCCAGGGCCGGCGCGTTCATCTGCGGCCCGAACAGCAGTATATTGACCGGCACCGGCGCCACCGCCTTCACCATGGCGGAGATCGTGGCCATCTCGGTCACGCCGGGCGCATAGACGCAATCCGCCCCGGCCTGGGCAAATTTCACCAGACGGTCGACGACGGCCCCAGGCTCCGCCGTCCCGACCAGCCAGGCCTCTGCCCGCGCGACCAGAATCACGTCCTCGCCCGACTCTTTGATAGCCGCCCGCGCCGCCACGATCCGCTCAACCGCCAGCGCCTCATCATACAGCCCGGCCCGGCCACGATCCTCGATCGACAAACCGGCGATGCCGGTATCGATGGCCAGCCGTACATTCGCCGCCACATCCTCCGGCGCATCAGCAAATCCGTTCTCGAAATCGGCATTGACCGGCAGTCCGGTCGCATCGACCAGGACGCGCAGATGGTCCAGCACCTCATCGCGCGTCACCTGATAGTCCGTGCGCCCCAGGGTCGCAGCAAAGCCGGCACTGGTGCTGGCCAGGGCCTTGAAGCCCATCCTTTCCAGCCGCACGGCGCTGCCGGCATCCCACGGATTGGGCAGCAGGAAACAGCCGCGCTCATGCAGCGCCCGAAACGCCCGGCGCTTTTCTGCAATCTCCGGCTTGTTTTTGAAGTCTGGCATACCGCTCTCTCCGCTCTGTTTCGACCCGCGTTAACACCTTGGCACGCGACTTGCGACCTAATCTGTCAGCAACGGGCCTCCCCGCCCAAGGAAAAGTTCATCCCTATGAAAACTATAGGTAATTTAAATTCGGCCAGTGCGGCTACCCGGCAAATTTCGCCGGGTACCATGCAGCCCTTGCCTAAGCGGACGAGCAAAATGCCGTCCGCTCGCGGCCTCACGGAGATTATCGCATGTCTCTGAACTCGATCATGAACATCGGCGTGTCGGGCCTGATGACGGCGCAGGAGCAACTGCGCGTCACGTCCGACAACATCTCCAATGTCAACACGCCAGGCTATATTCGCAAGGTCTCGCACCAGACGTCCCTGACCATCGGCGGCAAGGGCATGGGCGTGACCACCGGCCAGGTTACCCTGGCGGCGGACAGATATCTCCAGGCCGCAGCCTTGAAGGCCCAGGCCAGCGCGTCCAGCGCCAGCACGACCTTCGACCTGCTCGACCAGATCCAGTCGCAGTTCGGCGACATTACCGACACCAATAACCTGTTCAACCAGGCGGCCACCACCCTGTCGACCATGGCCACAGCCGCGGAAGACCCCAGTTCCGGCGCCGCCCGCCAGCAGACCCTGAGCAACCTGTCGAGCTTCCTCTCGGAAGGCGCGCGCATCTCCGCCCGCATCCAGACCATCCGCGGTGACGCCGATTCGCGCATCAGTTCGGACATCAAGTCGGTCAACGACCTGCTCAAGAACATCAGCGACCTGAACGCCAGCATTTCGGCCGCCACGGTGGCCGGCGACGACGCCACCGGCGCCCAGACGACCCAGGCGAAATATATCGACGACCTGGCCAAGCTGATGGACGTCAATGTCACCCAGAACGAGCACGGCGGCGTCACGGTACGCACCGGCACCGGCCTGTACCTGGCCGGCGACAAGTATGCCACGCTCGACTACCAGCCGACCGCCGGCGTCACCTCGACGACCAATTTCGGCGCCATCATCGTCACCGGCATCAACGGCGAAAAGCGTGACCTGGCAGACAATATTGCCTCGGGCGAGATCAAGGGCCTGCTCGATGTTCGCGACAAGTCCTCGGTCGCGGTCAACGACCAGCTCAACCAGTATATGACGCAATATGCCGAACAGCTGAACGCCGCCCACAACCAGGGTACGGCCGTCCCTGCGCCGGCGTCCCTGACCGGCAAGACGCTCAGCCTGACCGAGGGCGAAGCCGCCACCGGCTTTACCGGCCAGACCAACCTGGTCACGCTCGACGCTTCGGGCAATATCACGCACAAGATGCTGGTCGACTTTACCGCCGGCACCTGGTCGCTGGATGGCGGCGCATCGACCGGCAGCTTTTCGGCCAACACCTTCGCCAGCGACCTGACCTCGGCCTTCGGCGGTTCCGCCACGGTCGACTTTACCAATGGCAAGCTCAGCCTGACGGCCAGCGGCAGCGGCGGCAATAACGGCGTGGCCGTGGTCGATCCCGCGACCGGCGGCGCGACCAAGCAGGGCCAGGGCTTCTCGCACTATTTCGGCCTCAACGACATCGTCGATTCCGCCGTGCCCACGACCTACAAGACTGGTCTGGGCCCGTCGTCCGACAGCGGCTATGCCAGCGGCACGATCAGCTTCGCGCTGAAATCACCCAATGGCGCCGCTGTGGCCAGTGTCGACTTCACACCCGCCGCCGGCCAGACCATGACCGACCTGGTCAATTCGCTGAACAACACCACGACCGGTGTCGGCCGCTACGGCACCTTCTCGCTCGACACTAACGGCCAGCTCAGCTTCCAGGGCTTCGGCACCCCGGCCAACACCCTGGCCGTCAAGTCCGACAGCACGGCCCGCCTGGGCACCGGCGCTTCGATGAGCCAGTTCTTCGGCATAGCCGGCGCCGCGTCCAATATCGCCGGCGGTCTCAAGATCCGCGACAGCATCTATCAGGCGCCCAACACCATGGCCCTGGCCCGGGTCAATCTGAACACGACCGGCGGCAAGGGCGCCCTGGTCGCGGCGGACGGTTCCAACGGCCTGGCCATGGCCGATATAGGCTCTAAAGCGACGGTCTTCGCCAAGGCCGGCTACAATACCGGCGGCACCTCGACCCTGGAACGCTACGGCTCGGATCTCGCCGGCCAGGTCGGCAATATCGCGGCCAATGCCAAGACCAATATGGAGAGCTCCTCGTCCCTGCTGGCCGAAGCCCAGACGCGGCGCAGTTCCTACGAAGGCGTCAATCTCGACGAGGAACTGGTCAATCTCACCACCTATCAACAGGGATACAGCGCGGCCGGCCGCCTGATCTCGGCCGCCAAGGACATGTACGACGTCCTTCTCAACATGATTTAACGGAGACACGATCATGCGCATCTCCACCGCTTCCACCTGGTCCAACGCCTTGCACAATCTCAGCACGGCCCAGGAGCGTCAACTGAAGGCCAATAATCAGGTCTCGACCCAGAAGATCGCCACCGATCTGATGGGCTACGGCCGTTCGTCCGAGATCATTGCGTCGTATCAATCGGCCCTGGCGCGCACCAACAGCTACATCGACGTCAACAAGTCGGTGACCGAACGACTGAACAGCCAGGACCTGGCCCTGACGACGGTCAGCCAGGCGGCGACGGACGCCAAGGATTCGATCATGAATTCGCTGGCCAACAATACGGGTAACGCTCTTATGGAGTCGTTACAGGGCAATTTTTCGGCAGCGCTTCAGGGCCTGAACTTCGAGCATAACGGCCAGTACCTGTTCGGCGGCGGCAATGACGGCACGGCGCCGATGACCGCCAACACCCTGACCGAACTGGCCGCAGCAACCACGGTCGACGACGTCTTCGTCAACGGTACGGTCAAAAAGTCGTCGCGCATCGACCCCAGCACCAACCTGCAGACCGGCATGCTGGCCAGCGACCTGGGCAAGCAACTGATGCAGACCTTCAAGGACATCAAGGCCTATAATGACGACCCTCTGACGGGGCCGTTCGGCGACGAATTGACCGAGGCGCAAAAGACCTTCCTGACCACCAAGTCGCAGGAATTCGGCAAGGCCTACGACAAGTTGGTGGAGCAGACCTCGCTGAATGGCACGTTGCAGAAGCGCGTCGACAACAGCCAGGCGGCGCTCCAGAAACAGTCGGAATCGTTGCAGGGACTGGTCGACGACCGGACGGACGCCGACATGGCCAAGGCCTATACCGAACTGCAGCAGGCGCAGGTGGCGGTCCAGGCCTCGGCCCAGGTCCTGGCCAACCTGCAATCCTCCAGCCTGCTGAACCTGCTGAAGTAAGGCCGGTCGCCTACCAGACCATATGGCTTTGCACGTCGGCCTTCAGTGCGCCGACGACCGTCACCATATTGCCGCCGCCCAGGTCGATCACCGTGTCGCCGCCCATCTGACTGAGGGTGATGCCGGCGCCATTGATCACGCCGTGGGCCAGGCCATGGACATTGATCCGGTCGTTCTGCGCCGCCGAAAAATCGCTGACGATATCAACGCCCGATCCGGCGCCGAAAACGAACTGATCCGCGCCCAATCCGCCCAGCAGGGTGTCGTTGCCGCCACCGCCGGTCAGCAGGTTGTTGCCGGAGTTGCCAGCAATGCTGTTGGCGAGCCCATTACCGACGCCGTTGATATTGGCGCTGCCGGTCAGAACCAGGTTTTCGAAATAATCCTTCAGCGAATGAGAAACCGACGCCCGAACCTCGTCGACGCCGCCGGCATCGACGCTGCCAAGCAGTTCCGAAATCCCCATGGCGGTATTATCGACGATATAGGTGTCGTTGCCGCCACGACCGTAAATCTTGTCCGCCCCGCCGCCACCGGCCAGGAGATTATTGCCTGCATTGCCGTAGATGGTGTTGGCCAGGGCGTTACCTGTACCATTGATGGCGCCGTTTCCGGCCAGGGTCAGGTTCTCGACATTGTCACCCAACACGAACGAGACCCCGGACTGCACCGTATCGGTGCCGGCGTTCAGGCCTTCGATCACGACATCGCCGATGTTTTCGACGATATAGAGATCATGTCCGCCACCGCCCGACAGGGTATCGGCGCCCGAACCGCCGTTCAGCCTGTTGTTTCCGCTGTTCCCATTAAGCACGTTGGCAAATGCGTTGCCCGTGGCGTTGATATGCTGAGGCCCGGTCAGGGTCAGGACCTCGATCGACGACGCATTGCCGAGCGTCCACGATACTGACGACAAGACCGTATCCGTTCCCTGGCCATTCAGTTCCGTCACCACATCGCCGGCATTGTCGACAACGTAGGTGTCATTGCCCAGTCCACCTACCAGGGTATCGAGGCCCAACCCTCCGGTCAGTACATCGTCTCCGCCCAGGCCGGAAAGCCAGTTGTTGCCGCTATTGCCGGTCAAGCCATTGGCAGCCCCATTGCCTGTGCCGCTCAGCGCCGCGGTGCCGCTCAGCAGCAGGTTTTCGACATTGGCGGCCAGGGTCAGGGCAAGACTGGTCTGGACCGTGTCGGTCCCCTCGCCGACGGCTTCGACAACCACATCGCCGGCATTATCGACGACAAAGGTGTCATTGCCCAGCCCGCCGGTCAGGGTATCGGCGCCCAGATTGCCATCCAGCCGGTTATTGCCGTCATTGCCATTCAGGGCATTGTCGATGGAATTGCCCTTGGCATTAAGATCGGCGGTGCCGGTCAGGGTCAGGACCTCGATATAGGTCTTTCCCAGCACATAGGAGACGCTGGCCAGCACAGTGTCGCTGCCGCCACCCGGACCTTCCGTGACGACATCGGCGGCATTGTCGACGATGTAGGTATCGTCGCCCAGGTCGCCGGTCATGGTGTCGATGCCTGCCCCGCCATCGAGATAGTCATTGCCGCCCAGGCCGTTCAAAAGATCGCCGCCGTCCTTGCCGTACAATTTACCGTCACCATTACCGTCGGTCAGTTGATCGTCAAAGTTCGTGCCGGTGATGTCGAACCTTTCGAAGCCCTGGACCGAGCCGCCGCCGGGCATGACGTAAACTGTGGTCCCGTCCAGCACCGCGGAGACATCCAGCGTAATGCCGTGTCCATTGTCCTGGGCGTAGTCGTAAAAATCGATCTGTAGCAGGTCGTCGCCTGCGCCACCATCGGCGTCGCTATAGGCACCGGTGCTGATAATGTCGTCGCCATTGTCGCCGTTCAGGCTCGCCAGGTCGTCGGCCGTGCCGCCGCCCAGAATACCGTCATTGCCGTCCCCGCCGCTCAGCGTGTCCGCGCCGGCCCCGGTCGTCCAGTAGCTGCTGCCGTCGCCGGTGCGTCCGTACAGCAGGTCATCACCCGCTCCGCCGTTTTCCACATTGTCGCCAATATCTCCCGACAGGGTGTCGTTGCCACCTTCACCGTACAGGCTGTCGCCGGTCACATGGTCGTCGACCGTCACAGTGCCATTGGCCGATATCTGGTCGTTTCCGGCCCCGCCATAGATGGCATCGATACCGGATACCCCGGTCATGACGTCACTATCGCCTGTGCCATAGATAAGGTGATTTTGGCCGTCGCTGCCGTCCGAGGCCGCATAGACCGCCTGGAATATCTCTCCGCCCGCTGTCCACGACACGACAAAGCCGCCGTCGTCACGCGCTGCCACGTCGCGCCAGGCCGAACTGGTCTTGAGGGCCGTTCCCACCAGCAATTCGCCGCCGATCCGCGCGCCTGTCGAATCAAAGCGCTGGGCGAAGACATCGACATAGTCGTCATCGGCATTATACAGCATACCGGGATGATATTCGCCCCACACCGCCACGAAGCCACCGTCATTCAGGCCGCGAACGGTCGTGCCATACGTAACCTTGCCGGCCTTGACCAGAATCTCGTCGCCAACCGGAACGCCGTTGGCGTCATAGCGCTGCAGGAAGTTGTCGTCGTTGCCAGCGCTATACACGCCGTCGTCGCTGGCCCACGAGATGACGTAGCCGCCGTCCTTTAGCCCGGTGACATTGCTGACATACTGGTCCCACTGGGTCAAAGTGCCGATATGGAACTCGCTTCCGGCGGGGTGTCCGGACGCGTCATAACGCTGACCGTAGACGCCCATATAGGACCCGTCCTGCATGTAGCTGGACCAGGCGATGACATAGCCGCCCGACGCAAGTGCTGCGATCTTGGGGTAAAACTGGTCGTCCTTGGTGTAGGTATTGACATGGACTTCGCCGCCGATGGTCGCGCCTGACGCGTCGAACATCTGGCTGTAAACGCCGACAAAATTGCCCGGGCCTTCTTCCAGATAGGTCATCCAGGTGATGACATAACGGCCGTCGGCCAGGGCGCAGATGCTGGGATTGGACTGTTCCGCCGGCAGAAAGCTGTTGACCTCGGTCTCTCCACCCACCTTGACCCCATGGGCGTCGAAGCGCTGGCTGTAGATGCTGGGCAGGTTGTCGCTGTCGCGATTGTAGGAGGTCCAGGTCAGGACAAATCCACCATCGGTCATGGCGGCCAGGGCCGGCGCGATCGGCGGATTCGGATAGGTCGCTTCCAGGGTGAAGGTGTCGGCGACGGGATTGCCGGCGGCGTCAAACAAACGGCCATACAAGGTCCATCCATCCCACCAGGCGGTTATATAGCTGCCGTCCTTCAGGATCGTGATGGTGTTCTGCATCGGGGCCGTGTAGCCCGTGGACACAACCGACGTAACGCCGGTCTCTAATATGGTCGTCATGATACCCCCCAAATTCAGTCTTAAAAACTCCGGCAAATGCCGCCTACACGCTATTTCTACGTTTCCCGCCTAAAGAAGACAATCGGCAAAATCGCCGCAACGTCGTTAGGTGATGGCCCACGGCGCATAATTCCTTTCCACCGAATGCGCCCTTGTGCTTAGACTCCCGATCTCTCAATCCAGATCATGGTCCAGTGCCTCAATGACGTGAAATGCCAGCCGGCGACCTGAGCGGCTATCTCCTCGGTACTCCCTAGCAATTTCTCGGCTTTTCCCTTATCTACCGCGCATGGACGCCTGCCCCATCCCTCTGATCGAATCCGCCGACCTGGCCGCCGCCATTGCCGCGACGCGGGCCAGCGTCGGCTTGGCCGCCGGTGCGCGCATCGTCGCCGCCATGTCGGGTGGTGTGGATTCGACCGTGGTCGCTGCCCTGCTCCACGCCGCCGGCTATGAGGTCATAGGCGTCACGTTGCAGCTTTACGATCACGGCGCGGCCCTGAAGAAGGCCGGCGCCTGCTGCGCCGGGCAGGACATTCACGACGCCCGCATGGCGGCCGAAAAGATCGGCATCAACCATTACGTCCTCGATTACGAAAGCCGCTTCCGCGACCAGGTCATTGAAGAATTCGCCGATTCGTACCTGCGCGGCGAAACGCCGGTGCCGTGCATCCGCTGCAACCAAAGCGTCAAGTTCCACGACCTGTTGCAGGTCGCCCGCGACCTCGGCGCCGAGGCTATGGCGACGGGCCACTATGTCGAGCGCTCGGATGACGGCGGTGTTGTCTCCCTGCGTCGCGCAGCGGATGCCTCGCGCGACCAGAGCTATTTCCTGTTCGCCACGACGCGCGACCAGCTCGACTACCTGCGCTTTCCGCTAGCCGGCATTCCCAAGCCCCAGGTACGCGACATCGCCGTCCAATTGGGCCTGAAGATCGCCCACAAGCCGGACAGCCAGGACATCTGTTTCGTTCCTGAGGGCAAATATACCAACCTGATCGATCGCCTGCGCCCGCAGGGCCGCGAAAAGGGCGTTATCCGCCATATCGACGGCCGCGCCCTGGGCACTCATGATGGCATCACCGGCTATACGATCGGCCAGCGCCGCGGCCTCAATGTCGCGGTGGGCGAGCCTCTTTTCGTGGTCAAGATCGATCCGGAGGCCAAGGAAGTCCTGGTCGGCCCGCGTGAGGCTCTGCTGACACGTGCCCTGACGCTGAAGGAAACCAACTGGCTGGGTTCGGAGCCCGACGTCGCCGACGCCGCCCGCTGCAGCAAGCCCGTCCTGGCGCGCGTCCGTTCGACGCGGCCGCCGGTCGCAGCGCGCCTGGTCACCCGCGGCAATGCGATTGAAGTCGAGTTCGATGATGCCGAAGAAGGCGTGGCCCCGGGCCAGGCCTGCGTGCTCTATGACGCTGACGATTCCGGCCGCGTGCTCGGCGGCGGCTTTATAGCGTCCACCCGCGCGGCGGTATAGGCCCGCCGCGCTTTTTTCATTGCGCTAACGCTATCGCTTCTTGAGCGCAGGCGGCTGTTTAATCCGCCGCTTCCAGGGCTTCATTCAACTCGCCAATCGACGGCGCCTGCGGGTTCAGTCGCATCGTTGTGTCACCGCGCTGCATCTCGGCGGCGCAGTGCGCGCAATGGACGACCGGCTTCAGTTCGTGACCGCAGCTATGGATCAGGGTCGTGTTGGGCTCGTTCGCGCTGTAAACATGGCGCGTACCCCAATCCATCATATGCAGGATCAGCGGCCGCAATTCATAGCCTTTTTCGGTCAGGACATATTCGCAGCGCCGCGGCCGTTCGCAATAGACCCGGGCCTCGAAAATGCCCGTCGCAACGAGGTGTTTCAGCCGTGCGGCCAGCACATTGCGCGCCATGCCCAACGATTCCTGCCATTGTTCGAATCGCGCGATACCACGTAGTGCATCGCGGATAATAAGCATAGTCCAAGGCTCGCCGACAATGTCGAGAGTCGCCGCTATGGCGCAGGTTTGCCTTGTATAGTCTGCGGAACGCCCCATGTCAGTTGGTACTCATATACTTAAGTTTTTGATTTTTTTGTCTTCGCCTTGATGGCAAATGACTTTAACGCCAGGCACGGATATTTCCGTTGCCTGCGCCTATCATATTCAGCCTGCGCGTTTTGGCTATAGCTAAATTACGGATTGGCCGCCAAAAGCCCGGCCAGGGACTTGGCCAGGGCCTGGGTCATCATGGCTTCATCGCTGCGGACGAAGTCCTGTTCAAAATGATCTGCCTGCCAGTGGACCAGGATACTGACGCCCCCGTCGAGGGCGAAGACAAGGCTGTCATGCGCCGCCGTGACATGGTCTTCGCACGAGGTCGCATAGTCGCCGCAGTCGCTGCGATAGTCGCCGGCCTTGACCACCTGAAGGTTCAGCGGCGCATTGGCCGCCACGTCCAGGCTGGTAACGCGGATATCGCGTGGACCGGCTGTCGTATTGAGGCGGACATGCACGGCGACGCGGCCGGTATCGTCCTCGGTAATCAGTTGCAAGGCGTCGATACGCCCGTCACCATCAAAGTCGCCATCGCGCAGTTGGACTGCGTTACCGGAATGGGACGGATTGAGATCGGGCGTCAGGGTCGAGGCCGTCGCAAGACTGCCGCCAAGCCACGCCACAACGGCGCCAACGCCCACCAAAATCCGTCCGAAACCCACCAAAACCGTCACCTTTTTTTGCCTTTCGCGCCCGAATGTCCGTAAACGAAACATTAACGGTGCGCCTGCGCGCTTCCCACGCAAGGCCGGTGCCAGCTTTGCCATAATCGCGGCAAGGCGACAATAAGATTTTGTTAACCAATTAGCTCATTGAGATGTTGAGCTTTTTATCGGCTCCTGCGGCTCTGGCTCAGGCATATCCGGCCCGAACAGCAACCAAGACAGATCTGGCCCCGACATATCGCGGTGACCGCTTTGCAGCAGGGTGACCAACACCCCGGATCCAAGACTCAACAGCAACATGAGATCACTCCACAATTTGCAAATGAGAATAAATCGCAAACTATGAAAAGCAAGCCTCAACGGCGTAACGTCTGTGTGAAAGCGTATTACGGCTGCAGCTTTAGCGCCCCCACGATCGCCGAATCTGGCTCCGGCTTGATGGGATTGCCATGGTCGTCCATATTGGCCCACTGGCTGTTGGCGACGAAGATGAAGTGATCTTCGCTGACCAGGCCCTGGGTCGGCTGCGACAGCAGTTTCCCCGAACGCAGAATGGTCTCGACCGACAGGATCTCGCTCCAGTCGTCTGACATGTGCAGCCGCACGATACGGTTGGGCTGGAAGCCGTTCTGGATGGCGATCAGGTCATGGCCATGGCGCGCCACGGTCGAATAGCCGAGCGTCGAGCCTCCCGCCGGCGGCAACAGGCGCTGCATGGCGCCAGCCGTCAGATCGACACGGTACAGGCCGGAAATAAAGTCGGCGACAATCAGCACAGTGGCGTCTTCGTTCTCGACCAGGGCGGTCGGCGAATCCATGTAGCCTTCGGGTATCAGCACCTGCAGCGTGCCCTGATAGCCATTGAGCCGCAGGATTTCGCCATGCGCCGTATCGACGACATACAGGTCGTCGCGCCCGGCCATCAGGTGGCCGAAACTGCGGTCGGGCCGGTCGGTAAAGGTCCCTACAATCTGGCCGTTGGCCGGATCGATTTGCGTAATCTTCGAGGTGATGTTCAGCTTCGGGTCATAGCCCTTGGTCTGCCGCGTCGCCGCGGTCGTCGCCCATAGCTTACCGTCGTGCAGTCCCAGGCCGTAGGCGGCAACGCCGGGCCGGAAGGTGATGACATCGCGCGGCCCCGTGGCCGACAGGGCGGTGATCTTGCCGTTGCGGATACTGCTCAGGAACAGTTGCTCGCTGCCCGGGGCAAAGGTGATGGCGTCGGTGAGGGTGAAGCCCGGAAGGGTCGCCGCCACATGCATGTCGCCGACCGGACTTTCGTTTTCCTGCAATGCGTTTTCAAGATCACCGTCCCAGATGGCATTGAAATCGGGATTGCGCGCCAGGTCGACGACATAGCCGCGCGCCAGGTAGTCGGCCATCACCGTGCGCGCTTCGGCCTTGCGCTTCTGCTGCGTGGCGACCTGAACCCGCAACAACAGGATCGACGGCGAGTCGGGCAGTATGGCGCCCGCCTTGGCCAGGTTGGCGGCCGCGCCCGGCAAGTCATTGGCATCCAGCGCACTCATCCCGGCCGACCGCAGGGTGCGAAACTGTCCCAGTTCGGAATTGGGATCGACCTCCTGTGCCAGGGCGCTGGTCGCGCCCAGCCATATGAGGCCCGCCCCTACCAGGTTGGCAATTCGCATCCCTCTCATCGTCATCCCTCGTCCTAAGCCTTGCCAACCAACCGGGGCGCTTCGCCCTTGGCGTCGTCCTTGTCTTTCAGGGCCAGCCGGATCGGCACGGCCGTGGTCTGGCGCACGGTACGCATGATAATCCGGCTTTCGACGCCCGATACAAGATCCGAAGCCAGCAGCTTGTCACGCAGAAAATCGTCATAGGCGTGCATGTCGCTGGTCATGACGCGCAGCATATAGTCTTCGTGGCCCGTCACGGTGGCGCAGGCCACGACCTCAGGCCAGTCTTCCAGCCGGGCCTCGAAGGCCTCGAGATTGGCGCGCGACGGCAGGCTCAGCTTGACCGAAACATAGACCTCGAACCCAAGGCCCAGCTTGTCGGGATCCAGAACGGTGACGCGTTTGCGGATGACACCCAGGTCTTCGAGGCGCTTGATCCGCCGCCAGCACGGTGACGGCGACAGCCCAACGCGCTCGGCCAAGTCGGCGACCGACAAAGACGCGTCCTCCTGGATCAGGTCAAGGATGCGGGCATCCAGTTCATCGATCAGATCAGACAAAATTTACCCCTGCAACGCTACAATCCGGCACTGGAACGCACTATAGCCCGCATTTTCTGCAAACTTCTACCGCGAACTGAATTTTTCCGGCAGCGTGTTTCAATTTGGCCGAAAGGCTCCTAAATTATGCCGACGCCTGACAAAGCGACAGGACCGCCTTCCGGGGAATATGATGCCACATAGGGTGTGCTTAGGGAGATGATTTTGTTCATCACCCAGAATTTCCTGCCGGATGTCGGCGGTACACAGCGTTACGTCACCGACCTGGCCGACAGCCTCGCCGCCCACGGCCACGCGGTCGAAGTCTATTGCCGCCAGACCAGCCGCAACGCCGCCAGGACTTTCGACGCCACGCGCACCTATGCGATCAACCGCTTCGGCGGCCTGCGCCTGTGGCGGCAATGGCAGGGCGCGTCGGCCCTGTTGCGCCGTATCGAACAGGGCGGCGTCACGGCGGTCATCGCCGACACCTGGAAAAGCCTGGAAATCCTGCCGGCGGAAGGCCTGCGCGGCGTGCGCGTCATGTGCCTGGCCCACGGCAACGAATATCTGTCCGGCAATCGCGCCAAGGCGGAGCGCATCCGGCGTAGCCTGGCCAAGGCCGACGTCGTCGCCGCCAATTCCAACTTCACCGCCGACCTGGCGCGACCTTTTGCCCGCGACGGCGCGGTCCAGCTGCTGCTGCCGGGCATTGCAGCCCCGGCCGGCGCCGCATCCGCCGCCCCCCCCCTGCCCTCAGCTAACAATGCTCCGCTGCTGTGTATCGCCCGCCTGGAACCACGCAAGGGCGTTGACCAGGTCATCCGCGCGCTGGCGCAACTGAAGTCCGCCCACCCCCACCTGTCGCTCGACATCGTGGGCAAGGGTGCCGACAAGGGACGGTTGGTCGGGCTGACCAGCAAGCTGGGCGTCGCCGATCGCGTCCGCTTTCATGGCTATATCAGCGACGCGGCCAAGGCCGACCTGCTGCGCCACGCCGCCCTGTTCGTTCTGCCCAACCGCCGCGAAGGCGATTCCGTCGAAGGCTTCGGCCTGGTCTTTCTCGAAGCCGCGGCCTTTGGCGTACCGTCCCTGGCCGGGCACGATGGCGGCACCGGCGACGCCGTGCTGGATGGCCGGACGGGTCTGGTGGTCGATGGCGAAGACCTGGCTGGCGTGACCGCGGCGCTCGACCGCCTGCTCGGCGACGATGCCCTGCGGCGGGGCATGGGCCTTGCCGCCCACGCGCGTTTCTGGTCGGAATTTGTCTGGGACAGCGCCGTCGGCCGCTTCGAAGCCGCGCTCGACCTGCCACGCCTTGATGTTGCCAAGGTGAAAGCCTTGTAAAACCGGCGATCCGGCGTTCACGTGTAAAATCCGTCACAAGAGACTTGAACCGGTGGGCCTTATTGGCTATAGGCCCTTCCCTCTGACGGCGTGAGCATTTCCGCGGTCGGCACGACCTGGTTCGGTTGGGTAGCTCAGATGGTTAGAGCGGTGGATTCATAACCCACAGGTCGGCGGTTCGATCCCGCCTCCAACCACCAAGGTTTTTTCAATTAAATCAATTCATTCTATAAATATCAAGCCCCAGACGGCGCGTGAACGCGTTGGTGCTGCCACGAACATAAAATATAAATACGCATGCCTGCGAGGGTTATGCGGCATTCCGTGCTAGAAGCGATAAAGCAGATCGTTTTCGTCGCCCTCGCCAAACCCGTTATCGACGGATTAGGCATATTTCCACGCGACGTGTCCAGGACCAGCAACTTCGCCACAACTTCGCAGGCAAAACGGCTCGCACAGCGAAGTGTTTCAATATGTCGCGCAATTTAACCGAAAAGTGGCGTCCACTTTATCGGTTTGCTCTAGAAAGCTCTCAATATGAACCTCGTCCCGCCCGAACCCGAAAACCCAGACGTATCGTCGCCCAACGTCCGGCAGGCCATCCAATATGAGGTCAAGAAGCGGCTGAAGCTGTGGGTCGTCATGAGAGACGACGTCTATACCGGAAGCTATCCCGACGAGGCGTCGGCAGAAGCCGCCGGCCAAAAGCATGTCGACGCCATCATCAGGGGCGGCGGGAAGGCCAAATTGGTCCACGCGACGGGTGAGTAGTTTCCGAAACTGGCGGCCATGCGCTGCGCGCTTTACACTCGGTCTTGATACCGGGTGAGAGCGGCATCGGTCCAATAGACAACGGGTGGCGGCATCTGTCGCCGCCCGTTGTTTGTTCCGGCTCGACGACATATCGGCATATTCCCGTAGCGACACCAATCTCAAATAGACCGAAATCGAACATATCTCCGACAGGATTTTCTCCGCCGGAGGCTTGCTTACGAATCTCAACTGTATATACTGTGTATATGAAGAGTGGTTTTGTATTCTCGCAAACCGACAAGAGCCCCATGTATCAACAGATCATGGAGCAGATTAAGCAGCGGATCGCGGTGGGAGATTGGCCGGCCAATACCCCTTTGCCGTCGATCCGGGAGTTGGCGACCGAGATCAAGATCAGCCTCATCACCGTCAAGCGCGCCTATCTCGAACTGGAGCGCGACGGCATCATCGTCACGCAACAGGGCAAGGGCAGCCGGGTCAACGGCACGCTCGACCTGAAGACGATCCAAAGAAAGGAACTGCTCCATCACCTGGAGCAGGCCGGAAAGCTGGCCGACGCGCTTGCCGTGCCGGACGAAGAAATCGTGCGCCTGATCAGGCAGCACAGGGAATAGGGGAACAACAAGATGGACCTGCCTCTGGCAATCGAGTGCGAAGGCATCAGCAAGCGCTACAAGCATTTCGCCTTGCAGAACGTCGACCTGTCGTTCGAACAGGGCACCGTCATGGGCCTGGTCGGGCCCAACGGCGCCGGGAAATCGACCATCATGCGCATGGTGATGGGCCTGATCGGCCCCGACAGCGGCTCGGTCAAGGTCCTGGGGCACGTCATGCCGCACGACCAGATCGCCGCCAAGCGCCATATCGGCTTCGTCGCCGAAGATATGCGGCTGTACGAGAGCGAAACCATTGCTTTCCACATGGACTTTATCAAGGCGATCTTCGACTCGTGGGACGACGACTACGCCAGGGTTCTGCTACGCAGCTTCGACCTCAACAAGGACCAGAAGGTCAAGGGCCTGTCGCACGGCCAGAGGGTCAAGGCGACCCTGCTGCTGGCCCTGGCACGCCGTCCTGCCCTGCTGGTGTTCGACGAGCCGACGACGGGGCTGGACCCGGCAGTACGCCGCGAAGTGCTCGATGAAATGATGAATTCGCTGCAGGACGAAACGCGATCCATCCTGTTTTCGTCGCACAACACGCTCGATGTCGAACAGATCTCCGACTACATCACCTTCGTCTATGGCGGCCGTGTGGTGGACTCCCTGAACAAGGAAGACTTTCTCGACGGCTGGCGGCGCCTGCGCCTGACCAATACGCACAACGTCCCCCTGCCCAACCTGCCCAATATCAAAGACGTCCAAACAAGCGGTCAATTGTGGACGGTAACCGTCAGCCATTACGACGACTCCCTGCCCGCCCGCTTTACCCAGGCCGGCCTGACGGTGACAGCCGTCGAGCGCCTGACCCTCGAAGAAATATTCCTCAGCATCGTCCTGAACGCCAAGGCGAACAGCCAAACGGAGCTTGCCCAATGAGCGCCTCGATCGTTTCCCAACTTGTCACAAAAGATCTCCGGCTGATGCGCGGGACCATAGTGAGCTTTGCCCTGGTCAGCCTCGTCCTGATCGCTGCCCTCAGCTTTCTCATCGGACGCATACCGAACTGGATCGTGTTCAATATCGGCTTCATCATGTTGATCGGCCCCGCCGGGACGTGCGGCATCGTGGTGCTGATCAAATCGAACGTCTTCGAGAAAGAAAAATCGACCCAGTCCTTCATCATGAGCCTGCCATTGACGGTGAAGGAGTTCACCCGGGCCAAGCTGTGGCTGAACCTGCCGGTCTTCGGGATATTCTGGCTGATTGTCAGCGCGGCGGCCTTCTACTTCGCTTTCGGACGCGGCCTGTTTCCGCTGGGCGCGATACCCTTCGTCACCATGGTGTTTTTGGGGGTGTTTGTCGCCTATGCCTGCATCCTCAGCACCAGCCTGCTGACCCAATCCCTGGGCGTTACGGTGCTGGCAATCACCCTGTTCGAGTTGGCGACCTCGGCCTATCTGTGGACGGTCGCCTTTATCAGCCCCATTGCCGAGCATATCTGGGGGGCGGTGCCCGTGTGGAACCCGACCGCCATCGCCATCCTGACGGCGCAGGCTTTGGTGGCCGCGACGGTCCTGCTGGCAACCGTGTTTGTGCAAAGCAGGAAGCGGGATTTCATCTGACCGGGAAGGTTTCCGACCATCGAACAACAAAACCGGAGGCTGGCATGAAAAAATGGTTCTGCATAATCTTGCTGGCGGCGATGCTTCTTCCGGGAGAGGCCTCCCCCTGCACCATTTTCACGGCATGGCAGGACAAGACGGTCCTGTTTGCCGGTAACGAGGACCAGACTCCCAACCCGTCCTACCTGGTCGTCGACAAAACCGGAAAATACGGTGTCGTCTTTTTGGCGACTCCGATGCCGGCCCAGGGCCTGGTCATGCAGATGGGGGTCAACGACCAGGGACTGGTCTACGATATCAACACCATAGGCAGCGAGAAACTGGTCCCCACGCCGAAGGCCTTGAAGCAGAAGGAATGGGCGCTGGTGACCCTGATGCGGGAGTCCGGCTCCGTCAAGGAACTGCTGACCGGCTTCTTCAAGTACGATTGGGGGACGTCGATCGCCTACCAGATTCACGTCGCCGACCGCTTTGGCGATGCGGCCGTCATCCATCCTGGCAAGGACGGCAAACTGACCTTCACGCGCATCGACAAGGCCAGGGGCTATCTCATTTCCACAAATTTCAATGTGCGGGACGCAGGCTTCATGTCCATGGTTTCGTCGCGCTATCTGACCGCTGACAACAGCCTGAAAAAGCTCACCTCAGGAACTGAACTTTCCGAAAACTATATGGCGTCGATCCTGAAGGCGACCCATCAGACGCCGAACCTTATCAATCCGCAAAAGACGATCTATTCGACGGTCGTCAATCTGAACAGCCTGGACATTCACCTGTATTACGACAGCAACTTCAATAAGTCGTACCTGCTGAATGTCCGGTCGGAGCTTTCAAAAACATCCGGAAAGCGAATAGTCCCCCTGACCGAGGTGATAGCCTCCATGGACACATAAGATGCACGTACCGAAACGCCTGGTCTGGCTTCTCAGACTCGTCGCGGCTGTGGTTACCATCAGCATCGGCGCGGTCTTCGTACCGTGGGACGCAGCCTTAGCCTATTTCGCGCCCTTGCCCGGCACGGTGCAGGCACAGGTCGACGACATGCCCCGTCGCGGCATGGACGGCATCATTGTCTATGTCGATCAGGCGGGCCACGCGCCGGCCTTTTACGCCGCCGGCTGGAAGGACAGGCAGGCCAGGGTGCCCGCCGATCCGCACGCCCTGTTCAAGATCGCCAGCATCAGCAAGCTTTATATTGCCGCCGCCACCGCCAAACTGGTCAGCGCCAAGCGTTTGTCGCTGAACGACACATTGGCCCATCTTCTGCCGGAACTGGCCGGACACATTGAGAATGCCGATAAGATTACCGTTGGAATGATGCTGACGCATCGCAGCGGCATTCCCAACTTCACCGACGATCGCGACTTCAGGTGGGACAAGGCTACAAGTCCGACAGACGTGCTGAACCTGGCCCTGGATGAACCTGCCGATTTCAAACCCGACAGCCGATACCGCTATTCCAACACCAACTACCTGCTGATCGGCCGGATTCTCGACAAGACATTGGGATACAGCCACCAGGACTATATAGAGGCGGAGATACTGGCACCGCTTGGGCTGACCCATACCTATGGCCAACTCAGCGAGGTGAATCCTGCCGACGTCGTCAGCGGCTACGCCGTGGGTTATGACGGGGATATGAAGCCGCTCGACTACGTCATACCCGGCGGTTCCATGGTGGCGACGGCGCAGGATGTCGGTATCTTCCTGCGGGCGCTGAACGATGGCTCGCTGCTGAACGACGACGAACAGGCCATCTATTCGTCCATCTCCGTATACGAGCATACCGGTCTGCTGCCGGGCTACCAGAGCATCGCGCGCTATCACAAAGACATCGATACCGTGGTCATCCAGTTTACGAACACGAGCGGCGGAAATTCATGGATAAAATCGGAAATCGTTTATGACCGCGTCGTCCGGATCCAGCGTAATACCAACGGCGTTAAACCATGACTTTCTTTGCCCACCCAATTTGCCTGACGCTCAGGCTGGGCGGCGGGGCATTTTATGTAAGAGTCAAAATCAACCGTCGGCGGCATCATAGGGCCTCGTGCAAGGAAGATTTGACCACGGATCACCCTTCGCTGTCGCTCAGAGTGACGCGGATGCCGCTTTGCGGACGCGGATAAGGCACGGATAGCGGCCGTGTTTAGGTTGCACATCCGGCCACTGCCGAGCCAAGCTTCACGAAGTGCAAAGCGATTCCATCCTTTGACTCGCACCGCACATTTTCCGGACAAGACTCAGATATCCGTGCCTTATCCGCGTCCGCAAAGCGGCATCCGTGTCACCCGAAGCTTTGGCTAAGGGTGATCCGTGTTCCAATACTTCGCTACCGACACAACTCCAGACGGCAAGCCGATCGTTCCCCTCCCGAATAGCCCACTATAAGCGCGCGGCCGAATTTTCCGCCAATCCGAACTATCACGCCAAGGGCTGGTAGCTGTCGCCACGAAATCGACAAGATGCCAGCCATCAAATGGCAGGGGTGAATTGCTTTGCGATTCGGGGTAGAGCGTCGCTATGCTTGCTGGGATTAAAGGGGACAGGTTAGCCAGGACAATGGACGGTCAACACGTGCCATTTGAATCCACGACGACGGTGGCCAACCGGCCCAAGACCAGGTGCACATGACCGACTGCCCCCCGCATGACTTGGACAGCGTTACGGCCTTCGACGGCCGTTTGCGCCTGACCGCCGTCAATGACCGCCTTTTCGATCGTTTTCTCTATGCCGGTGTCTATGACGGCCGCCCCGTCCTGGTGCACGAATACGCCCCGTACGGATGGGTGGCGCGACAGCCAGACGGCGAGTTGGGCCCGATCGACGCGGACAGTGAACCACAGTACACGACGGCGCGTCAGCAGTTCGTCGCCAAGGCGCAGGCCTGGCGGACGGCCGCCGAGGCCTTCGGCAAGACGGGTCCCATGGCGGAGATCGTCGCCATGCGACCGGGGTCTTTGACGCAAGGCGCCTGGCTGGTGACGGAGTATCTCAGCCGACGGCTGACGGACCTGCCCCTGGGTGATCCGGCTACGGTCTCTGCGAACCTGGCCTCGGCCCTGGCCGCGGTCTTTGCCGCTGGCGAAACCGTCGGCAATATCTGTCCGCAAACCCTCTTCCTGCGCAATGGGCAGGTGGTTTTTGCCGGTCCCTCCCCGGACGGACGCGACCTGCCCGGCGTGGTCAACGGAGACGGCGATTCCGGATTGGCGGGTTATGCCGCCCCGGAAGTCTATGACGCACGCAAACGCCAGCCGGTCGGCCAGGAAGCCGACCTGTTTGCCGCCACGGCGCTGATTTTCCGCCTTTACAGTGGCCGCGCGCCCGTCGATGTGCGCAGCCAGAACCTGGCGGCCGATATCGACGGTTTCCTGGCTGAAACACCAAAGCTGCCGCAACGCATCCGCGAGGCGCTGAAGCTGGGCCTGGTCCTGTCGCGCCGGGCGCGCGGCGACGGCATGGCGGCATGGTTCGAGCAGTTAAAACCGCCCCCAATCCAAAATGCGCCGCCAAAGCCCGAGACTGCAGCCGTAAGCCCAACGCCTGATCCTGCACCCGTGGCGCCCAGGCCGTCGTCGGCGCCCGTACCCAAGAAACCGCACAACCGCCTCCTCGTAATCGCCGGCGTAGTGGTCGCAGGGTTGGTCGGGCTGTGGGGGCTGGGCGCAGGGGTCAGCCACCTGAAAGAGGCCCTGGCGGCCGGTGAGGAACGTGCCGCCCACCAGGCCATCACCCAGTGCAAGACCGCCATGTCATCCTCGCCCGGCACGGCGCAGGACGTCTGCCTCAAGGCGCTTAACAAGGTCAGTGACAAGGCTTCGCAGGACTTTTACGACGTCAATTACAATCTCGCCGTCCTGTGCGAGACGCGCCACGACTGCGCGCCCGGCAAGGCGGCGCGCGACTATTACCGCGTGGCGGCCAATGACAAGACCAGCGACCAGGGCAAGCTCGCCAATTATAAGTTTGCCAAGCTGACACCCAGCCTCAGCCCGGGCGAACAGCTCGACTATTACGCCCATGCCGCCGGCCAGCTGAAAAAACCGGACAAGTCCTTTATCGCCGCCAACAAGGACGTCTATGGCGACGCCAATTACCAGATCGGCCTGATCTTCGAAAACTGGAGCCACAAGGATAGCCTCGACCCGGAAGAGGCCAAACGGCTGGCGCCCGGTTCTGCACGCAGCCCGCAGAAGATCGCCGTCATCAGCGCCATCAACCGTCTTGAGACCGCCAAGAACTACGGTGTCGACGCCGACAGCCACCTGCTCGACCTCTATGCGCGCCGGGGCGACATGGAAAAGGACGCGCAACAGTATGAAGCGGCCCTGACGGCCTACCGCAATGCCGCACGGCTGGGCAGCGCTGACTCGAGCTTCAAGGCGGCGGAACTGTTTTTCGCCGGCGACGTCACGTCGCTGAGCGAGGCCGACGCGCTCGACCTGGTCAACTCGGCCGCCGCCGACAAGAATATCGACGCGCTGCATTGCGTGGCGGCCATGTATTATCTGGGTTTCCCGTACAACGAAGACCGTGACCGGGCCGGCCCCTATATGGACACACTGTCGACGTTACAATCGTCGCGCTTCGACCAGACACTTTACAACGGCCTGGACTGCAGCAAATGGATCGCCGATGGCGTGCGCAAGCGCGCCGACAACTAGACGCCCGAACCCAAGGAGCACAGCCATGTTTTCGAACGACGAGGAAGCGCAAAAGCGGGAACTGGCGCAGGGCTTCCTGCACTTCCTGGTGGATGGCGCCGCCGGTCAGCTGCCGGACAAGGCCCTGCCGTCCCTGTCCGCGGCCCTGGCCGAAAAGGTCAGCCGCGACACGCGCCGCCAGGTCGCCGAGTTGCTGCCGCAATATCTCGACCAGGCCCTGCCCGCCATGCTGCAACAGGCGGCGACGGGCGGACGAACGCAGAGCGCCGAGGTCGACTCGTTGTTCGGGCGCTATGGCAAGCTTTTGCTCGGTGTCATCGCCGTGCTGGTGGCCGGCTATATCGCCCTGGCCGCCCTCTATGTCCTGAAACCCGGCCAGCCGGCCGGCCAGGACCCGGCCGACACAACGGCCCAGATCGTCGGCGGCGACGCGGCCTTTGACGCGACCGACAGCACATCGCCGCTAAATCAAAGCCACTAACACCCAACGACACCAAAAGTCGGATCATGATGGACTTCTCCACCCTCTTTATCGGCCCTGACGGCCGCGGCCGCGACTTCCGCGTCCGGGGGGAAGCGCGTGCGTCCGGCGCAGCGACCCCCCCTTCCGATCAGGCGCGCAGCGTGCCGCTGGTCCTGGCGCGCTGGGCGGAATCGGGTGAAGCGGCCCTGTGCGCCTGCCTGCCTCTGCCGGGCGGCGATGCCCTGGTCCTGCGCGCCCGTAACCTCGGCAGGCGTGACAGCGGTTATGATTGCAGCGCCAATGCCGTCATCGTGCCGGCCAGCCTGGGTACCGACCTCGACGCCGTCTGCCGCGCCGTTCTGGCCGCCGTTCCCGACCCTGACGGCAGCGACCGCTTCGCCCGTCAGCCCCTGTCGGCCGGGGCGCTGCGCGATACGCCCGCCGCGACGCACGACTGGAACGGTCTCGACGCGCGCTGGCACCGGCGCTGCGTCGTGACCGACGACGTCACGTCACCCGAGGCCGTCCTGGTCTCGATTCTGGCCGCCACGGCGCCTCCCCCCGGTCCGGCTGCGCCGCTGGGCTGGGCGACGTCCCTGACCTGGGCGCAAGCCCTGTCCGGCGACAGCGCCCCTGGCCTGGTGGTTGTGCCGCCGAAACTGGCGGCTCAAGGTGCGCCGGGCTATGAGATGGCGCGCCTGACACCCCAGGGTTTCGACGGCGCCCGCTTTGATACGCCCTTGCCTGTGCGCATCAAGGCGCGCTTCCTGGCGCAGCTCGAACCCGGCCTGCGCGCCCGGGCGGCGCAGCGGCTGGGCGGTGACGCCGCCGACGGATCGCTGACAGAACGCCTGTTCATGGCGGCGTGCGAGGTCATCGCCCCGCTCGACTATGAAACCGGCCTGGCCCAGGCCTTGCGCTTCGCGGCCATTCCGGCGGCCGAATTCGACGGCTTTTTTACCGTCCTGGCGCGGCGGTTGTTCCGCTGGTTCATCGAGCTCGAACACAATACCGGCCATCTCGGTCGCGTCCTCGCCTTTGCCGAAAACGAGTCCAGCCGCGCCCTGCTGGCCAATGTCGGATCGCTGGCTTCAGCCGTGCTGGACAGCCCGGCCCTGTGCGGCGAGATCAGCGAGGAGATACTGGCGCGCCTTATCCGCAGCCATGATCTGCTGGCGGTGCTGACGGCGCGACGCGACCTGGCCGATATCCTGCGGGCGACGCGGCCCGCCGTGACCTTGAAACTGTTCGACGCTTTGCTGTCCGGCCCCGACCTGTCCGCGCCAGCAGCCCAGGGCGTGACCGCGGCGGCGCGCAGCCTGTTTACCGGTCCGCTAAATGGCGGATTTGCCACCCTGCTGCGCCATCATCTTGCGACACCGGCATCATTGGCGAGGACCCGGCTTCTGACAGAGCTGGTCCTGCTGATCTATCAATCCGACGGGCCGACCCATAGGCTTGGCAGGGCCACACTTCGAGCGGGGACACATCATGGCTGATACCGAATTCCAATGCAGCAATTGTGGCCGCGACATGCCCCCCGGCCTGGCGCGCTGCGCCATATGTGAAAGCGCCGACGAGATCGGGGTGCCGGTGGCCAAGACCCGGGCGGCCGCACAGCCTCTGGTGACGCCGCCGGTGTCGAACGTCATTCCGCTGCGCCCCGCCGGCGATGCCCCCCAGGTTACGGCGCCACCCGCGGAAACATCGGTCGACGAAGCCCCGCCGGCGGAATCGCCGCCACCTGTCTCCGAAGTGCCCGCCACGCCCATTCCGCCCCCAGCGCCGGCCGCGCCACCGCTGGACGCCCAGGTCGCGCGTTTTCTCAGCGACCTGGAAATGTGCCGTCGCGCCGATATGAAAATCATCACCCTTCTGGGCTTTCCGACCGCGGGCAAGACCTTCTTCCTCAATCGGTTCAAGTACGAAATCCTGCACAACGAGTCCTCATACGGCTGCACGCCCGGCTTTGTGCGCAACGGCACCTTTATCGCCAGCACCACCTATCCCAGCGTCCACGTCTTCGAGTTCGATGACGAGTTCGAAAAGTTCGCCATTGTCGATATCCCCGGCGAATATTTCCGCGAATATCTCGAACAGACCGGCGGCACGGCGCGCCCGGAAGTCAAGGCTGCGCTAGACGACATTTTCAACAAATCAAAAGGACTGGTGGTCCTGATCCCTGCCGAGGAACTGGCTTTTTCCAGCGACCTGTACAACGACTATATCGCCGCCGACGGCCTGCTTCCGTGGCTGAGCGATCACTATGGCACGGTCCTGCGTGCCCATGACCTGCCCGATCTGGATGTGCCCCAGGCGGTTCTCGATTATCTGGCTCGATTCACCAGTGAATCGATTATCGACGGCAAGGCCAATCCCGATATCGCCGAGGAGGATTTCTACGTCCTGCTCGCCCGTTATCTCGAGCAGCACAGTCTGGCCGACAGCGAAGAATTCGACCGTGATTTGCTCGACCAGGCGCCGTTCGAGGCCCGTCGCACCCTGGCCTGGCTGATCCGCTCCCTGACCGATCACTGCCGCGCCGACCGCGAGATCCACACCTTTATCTCCAACATCGTCGGCCTGCCCTACACCAAGACGAATTCGCCGCCGGTCTATGTCGCCCTGTCCAAGGCCGACCGGCTGGAGACGCGGGTCGGCGAGGCCAAGGCAACGGTTGCGCCCCCCGAAGCCCTGGCCGAAACTGAAGCCGATCCAGTGTCACTGCCGGCTGACACGCCCATTTCCAGTCGGGCCGCCGAACGGCAGTGGGCCGACCAGGCGCGGCGGCTGGAACTGGGCCTGATGCTGACGTCGAAAGGCGTCAGCCAGATGGCGCGCGACAAGCTGCAGCTTCAGGACCGTCGGATGGCCGCCGGCCAGGACCAGTTGATGGAGAAGGAGGTCAAGGCGCTGCGCCCCCTGGCCAATAAGTTCTCCAGCCGCAAATACGGATTTGTCACCGCCTTCGAAGGGCTGGACAAGACGCGTATCAACTACAACCTGCCGCAGCACGGCGTCTATAATGTCATCGAATGGATATTCGAGAGCCTGGACCTGCACAGCCGCTACGACCGCGACAGCAAGCTGTACAGGTTTATCATGAACCTGAAGGGCAAGGCCGCCACCAAGCCGATCTCACCGCCGAAGAAGTCGAAATAATGCCCAAGCTCCGCTCCGTGGCGATTTTCTATCGCGAGATTTACCAGGACCGCAACAATGCCGGCCTGTTACTGGCCTGGTATCTGCTGGTCCTGCTGTTGATATGGTGGGGCCTGCTGGCCCAGGACCGCTGGGTCCATGCCGATATCAATGCGGCGGCCTTCGATCGTGAACCCGCCCACCATGCCTGCGCCGGCTTCGCCACCGAAACCTGCTACGGTTGGCTGGGCGAACTGGACAGCCAGCGCCGCGACATGGCGGTGCGCGTCGGGGCCTGTCAGATCGCGGTGCAATGTCCCTCGACAGCGCCCGAAAAGGATCCGCTGATCCGCCCGGCACCCTGCGCCGGCAATGGCGGGTGCAGCGAGGACAAGGCGCTTTGGTACAAGAAGACCGTCTGCCCGGCCTCCGAAAAGATCTGGTCGCGGCCCGAGATAGGTGTCATCCGCCGGCTGGTCGTCGGCAGGGCCACGGCCATGCCATGCGGCGGTGGCGCCGACCTGGCCGCCCGGCCGGACCTGCGCGAAGCCGGGCTGCAAGCCTGGCTGGTCTTTCTGCTCAGCGGCCTGGTCGCGTTTGTCTTTTCGCCCATCTTTGTCGCCGCCCGCGCCTTCCGCCAGTTAAGGCCCTGACCAAATGATGATCGGGCCGGCCTTTGTGATCTTTGCCCTGTGCACGGCGGCCTTTATCTGGGCCCAGCGCCAGCGGCATCGCCTGGCCCTGTGGGTGCGATCGGTCACCCTGTTCCTGATGATGGCCGGCCTGTTCGGGCTGGGCGCGCTCAGCCCGTTCCGCGAAGCCCTGTCCGTCCACCTGACGGCGCTCGGCGCCGATCCGAAGGTTCCTGCGGAAGACGCCCTGATCGTCGGCGATCATCACGACTATGCCGATTTCGTCGTCACCCCCTATGCCGCCGACGCGCCGGTCAAGCCGGCGACGGATGCGCATCACGACTTCGTCGTCGTCTCGACCCTGGCGCACAAGGTGACCTTGCGCACGGCGCCGGGCGATCCGGCAAGCGGCCGCCCGGCCATGGTTGTCGCCTGGCGCGAGAAGGGAAAGGCGTTGCGCTTCGACGGCGCCATAGCCCTGGGCCAGACGGCAAGCCTGTGCCCGGACGCCGCCTGCAAGACGCCCGTTCCCTTCGACGCCGCCCATTGGCGGGAAAGCCTGGCTGCAACGGGCGAAACCCTGTCGGGCCACCGCCCAGCCTATTATCAGCGCGTCTTTCGCCCGCGCGGCTTCGAAGGCAAGCAATCGGCCGTCTTTTCGGCCGATGGCCGCTGGTACCTGCTGCCGCTCGATCCTGGTGTCCATGTCGCGGGAGGACATGTAACAGAAGGGTTGGCCGTCAAAACGGGTTCCACGGCCGATCTGGCGCCTGGCCGTCCGATCAGCCTGTCGATTTTCCGCCTCGATGTGCCGGATAGCGACCTGAACGCACCCGTCCGTATGGTATCGCGCCAGACCCTGACAGTCAGCGACAGCGGCCACGGCGTCTTCCTCAAGCCGCGGTCAGCCCTGGTCGCGGCGGCCGGAACCTGCGTTCACCCACGCCTGACCCTGGCCCGGTTGTCGGCGACCAGCCGGACGACCGACTACGGCACGCCGGACAAGATCCTCACCTTCGCCACCCTGGGTAACGGCAGCCTGCGCGACGACGGCAGCTATCGCGCGACATCGCCGATGAACCGGGCCGATGACGGTCCGCTTTTGGGCGGGGCAGCGTCCCTGTGTGATTTCAAGGGCCGTGATTTCAGCATCACCGGCCAGAGGCTGACCGTGATCAAGGCCAGCGCACGCGATGACGCCGCCCTGACCTTTTCCGTCCAGGGCATGCGCATTCCGTGGGTCCTGCTGGCCTTCGCGGTCTTTGGCCTGGTGCTCACGGAACGCTTCGGGGCGAGGGGAGATGATGGCCGGCGCTCCGAATATGTGCTGATCGGACTGCTGCAATATCTGCTCGCCCTGCGCCTGCTGATCGGGGTGCGCGGCACGCTGATGGACCCGCAGATCGTGCCCTCCGATGTCTTCAGCGACGTCGCTTCGGCCTTTATCGGTTTGCCAGTGGCGCTGATCGCCCTGCGCTCCCTGGCCGACCTGCCCGTCAAACCGCGGTTGATCCTGGCCGGCGCCACGACGGCGGCGTTCGCTCTGATCTTCCTGTGGACCGGTTCGCTCGACCGGCCTTTCCTCGCCGTCATGGTCATCACCTTCGCCGCCCTGGCCTGGCCGGCCTTTCCGGTCAAACCCGTCGTCACCGCCCTGCAAGGCTTTAATCCGCTGCCGCATATCTCACGGGTCACGAATGCCCTAAAGCGCCATGACCTGCCCGTCCTCGCCATAGGCCTGATCACAACCGCCATGGGGCTGCGCCTGGCCGCCTTCTGGCTGTTCGGCATCCAGGAACGCGCCGGCATCGCCATGAGCCTGCCCTATCTGGCCCTGATCCTGCCGGGCTTTGCCCTCTATCTCGCCCATGTCGGCAAATCCGCCGTCAAATTCCTGCTCCAGGCCATCGTGTTTGGCGGACTGGTCATCGCGGCCGTGGTGATCGTGCCGTCCCTGACGCGCGACCACGGCTTCGCCATCATCCAGACCTTCCCGATCCTGGCGCTCGCCTTTGTCGAAGCGGCGCGCTGGCGCCTGACGCCGAAATGGGTCAAGCCCCTGTGGATGGCCGGCCTGCCCGGCGCCGTGGTCGCCTTCACCGCGCTTTTGGCCGTCTTCAACTATGCCCACGGCCTGCCGCCCGGCGAGGGCACCCTGTTGTCCGGCATCGACTACGCGCTGAAATTCGACAGCAACGATATCCGCATGCTGCATCAGTTCCACGGTGACCTGGTGACCGGCTTCGGCACCCGCGCCGCCGTGTCCAATACACAGTTCTGGCTCGATCTCGGCACCTTTACCGCCACCCTGACCGGCCAGGGCTATTTGACCGACCAGACGCTCGGCGCCTTTGGCTATCAGGCCCTGCATTTTTCCGACAACCTGTCGGCCGTTCATCTGATGCATCCGTTCGGCCGCATCGGCGCGGCTTTGTTCCTGGCCGCCCTGGTATATAGCCTCAGCCCGGCCCTGGGTAACCGCGACGCAACCGCCTCGGAGGGTGGCTGGCTGACGGCGCGACTGGCCCTGTGGACGGTGATCTTCGTCGCCGCCTATATGATCCTCGCCAATCTCGGCTGGGTGCCGTTTACCGGCCGCAACATCTATCTGCTGGCGGTGTCGTCGGGCAGCGACATCGCCGAAGGCTTCATGCTGCTGGCCATGGCGACAATCGGCCTGAAACTGCGGAGGCAGGCGTCATGAAACTGCCCGCATTTCCGAAGTTTACCCTTCCCCAATGGACCGCATGGCAACTGAGCCCCGTCGTGTTCCTGGCTGTCGTAGCCGCCCTGATCGTGGCGCCGCGCCCCCAATCCGGCCCGCTGCCCGACAAGGACACGGCCTATACCTCGACGGTCAATGCCCTGTTCGACGCCGGCTATCTTGAAGGCAGCCTCGATCGGCACGGCGCCAACAAGGTCGGCATCACCCCGGCCTGCCACGCTTCCGCCGACTGCCTGCGAGTCGTGCGCGCCTTCGCGCTGCAGTCCTACTTAAAGGACGACATGAAACGCGCCGACGGTGATGCCTGGGCATCTCGCGGGCGGAAAATCACGGCACTGCAAGCCTTTACGCGTATCTATTACGATAACGATTCCGATCATGCCGTCGTGCCGCCGCGTATCGTCTATGCCCAGGCTGGCTACAGTCCCGACGCCGCCGACTATAACCGCGTCCAGTTGGTCGACCTTGATCGCGGGCGCAGTTGCGATCTCGCCCCCGGCGAAACGCGTGCGGTCCAGGACGGCGTGTGCGGAACGCCTGTTCCGTCCGGCTGCAACCTGACCCTGACCACCCTGACGGCCGGTGGCTACCAGTCGTTTGCCGTCTCTCTGGCGCCGCAGGGCTGCGCCCTCCTCTATGCCGATGGCACGGGGCCGACGGACCACGCGCCGATCACCACCGGCACCTTGATCCGCATCGAAGGCGGATCGGCCCAGGCGCGGCCGCAACGGCTGATGATCACCGGCATGTCCGACACCATCGCTGCAAGCGACAGCCTGGGCGTGCGCTATTACGACCATGGATTCACAGATCTGGCGCGTTATCTGGAACGTTCGGCGCCGCAATTGCTGCCCGAGCTGGACAGCCCCAATGTCATCGCCCTGTCCCTGCACCGGTCGCTGAACCTGCGTGCGGCCGGCCTGCTGCAGGGCCAGATGCGCCCGCTGCTGTCCGAGGCCCACCACAATATCCTGGCCGGCGCGGTCCTGATGGACGGGGTGACCGGTGAGGTCGCGGCCCTGCCGACCTTCCCCTTCGTGCGCGACGACCTGCTCGATTCGCAACCGGGCGACGATCCGCGCCTCGATCGCAATGTCAATTTCATGAACCTGTCGATCGGTTCGGCGGCCAAGGTGCCGTTCGCCACGGCCATTGTTTCGCGCTGGCCGGCACTGCGCGCCATGAAGGTCGCCGACAATGATGCCACGGTCGGCAAGGTGCTGGGCTATCCCGGCACGTTCGAATCCCATGTCCACGGCGCGCCGGTCGACTTCACGCGATTCATTTCCGAATCGAGCAATCGCTACGCCATGACACTGATGGCCGCAGGCCTGCGCAAAGGCGATCCGTTCGACTGCGCCCACGGTTGCCGTCCGATCAGCGGCGAACAGGGCGTGTGGCTGGGTGACCGCCGCATCACCGCCGTCCGTCCCCCCGATATGAAGAATCCGCACGTCGGTGGCGAATGGAGCGGCAATCTGCAGAGCTTCTTCGATATCGACCCGGCCAATTGCCTGAAATCGCCCAAGCCCGGCTCCCTGACCCTGTGGGGCGAACGCCGGCTGGGCCAGGCCTATGAGCTGAACGCACCACCCCTGTGCCTGACCCAGGTCGACAATGTCACGCCCGACTACTACATGGCGACCCTGGGCGGCAGCCGGTCTCTGTGGTCGACCCTGATGCTGGCTCAGTCCTATGCCCGTATCGTGAGCAACCAGAAGATCGAGGCGACCCTCTTGGCGCGCGACCGTTTCCGCGACGGTCATCGCCGCGCCGGCTTCCCCGGCCTGGGCATAGACCCCGCCGTGCACGCCGACCTGCTGACCGGGTTGAAAGGCACCCTGACCGAGCCGCGCCGCAGTTCCGATAGCGGCCTGCAGCAATCGGGCGGCACGGGCGGGCGCCTGATCAGCGAAGGCACCTTGTGCAATACGAAGACACCAGACAGCAACTACATCTATACCTGCTACGCCAAGACTGGGACGGGGCGTATCAACGAAAAGGAGCAGGTCCACAGCCTGGCCCTGATCGTCGAGAAGTCGGCCACAGCGGGCGGGCTGTGCACGCGCAGTGTCTTCGCCATCAATATCCAGTACCGCCGGGCGGACGCCACCCCGGCCATCACCTATGCGATTTCTCTACTGAAAGATGCCGAAGTCCGGCGCTGGCTGGACCGGCCATGCACCAGATAATAAGCACCCGTCAAACTTGTATCAAATAATACTTTTGTTCAAGGTTCGTTGACACTTCTGCAACCGATTACACAGATAGTCGTGGGTAACTTATAAAAACCCAGGGAAGATGAGTCATGAAATCCAGCTTTATGACGGCGGCTGTCGTGTCGGCACTGGCCCTGATAGCGATGACCACCGCCGCCCAGGCCGCCAGCCGGGTCTATGTCACCCTGTCACGTTCGGAAAAATTTATCGACGGCATCCGCGACGCCATCCTCAGCGAGGACGCGGCCGACAACGAGGTCGACGTCAAGCTCGACCTGGCCAATAATGATCGCGCCACCCAGATCCGGCAGATCGACGACGCCATTAAGCAGAAGTACGACGCCATTATCGTCCTGTCGGTCGACAATGAAGTCGGCCAATACGCCTTCGACGCCGCCACCAAGGCCGGTATTCCGCTGGTCTTCGTCAACACACCGCCGCCCGTCGCCGACATCCGCGGCAAGGTTTCGATCGTCGCCTGCAATGACATTGTTGCCGGCCGCCTGCAGATGCGGCTGTTGTCCAATGCCATGAAGGGCGAGGGCAATGTCGTCATCATTCGCGGCGGAGACAGCGCGGCAACCACGGACCGGACGAGCGGCATCAAGGAAATCCTGGCAACCCACCCAGGCGTCAAGGTCGCCGGCGAAGCCAATGCCCACTGGAGCCGTGACGAGGCGGAGAAGATTGTCACCCAATGGCTGAACCAGGGGATCGAGATCAACGCCATCGCCGCCAACAGCGACGAGATGGCCCTGGGCGCCGCCACAGCCCTGCGCAAGCACGGCATTCCGGCCGGCCAGGTTTTTGTCGGCGGTACGGACGGAACGTCCAATGGGGTAAACGGGATCATCGCCGGTAATCTGGCGGTGACCCTGCGCCAAAACACAACGGCCATGGCGCATATGTCGCTGGCCGGCGCCAAGACCATGGCGGCGGGCGGTTACGCCCAACAGTACGAATGGGTGCCGTACGAGATCGTCCTTCCGTCTAATGTGACGACGTTCAAGCCGTAGGGCGGCGCCACTCGACTAAGGTTTTATCGCCCTGCCCTTATCAGTTCGCCATGGCCCGCGTCACGGTCAGGCGCAGACCGAGCGCGTCCTCGACAACGTCCAGTCGTGGCAACAGCTCTGCGAGGGACTTAAGTTGCTCCAGCGACGCAGGCTTGACCATATAGCCGACAATACCGAGAAGCCGGGCATGGTGACGGTCGGCCTCGTGATCCGAACCCGTGCACATGATCACGGGCGTACGGGTCAGGCGCGGATGGGCGCGAATCCTGTCGAGCAAGGCAAAGCCGTTTTCACCAGGCAGGCTGATATCGAGCAGGACCAGATCGATCGGCCGGCGCAGGCTGGCGGCGGTGATGAGGGTCTCCATGGCTTCCGGCGCCGACGTCGCAATACTCAGGTCACACCCCATGCCGCCGGCCCCCAGCAGACGCCGCTGCGCCAGGATAATATCGCCACGCGCGTCATCGACCAGCAGGACACGCGCCGGTACGGCCATGCTTTCGGTGATGTTTCGCGGATCCGGCTGGTAGGTGATAGGGCGCTTACCGCCGTTGGGCAGAAACGACGAGAACAGGAGATTGGCCTTCATCTCTCCGGCCTTTCGTGCAGGCCGTCACACCGCGGTCCGACAATCGAACCGAGTGGCGGCGGGGAGCCAGGCAGACTCGCGATACAAGGCGCTGTGGTTCGACGTTCTGACGACTTAATCCACGGTTGCCGTAGAGCGGGTCAAGGCTCAACCATAAAGGGATTGGATTAACGAAGCCTTAAGACTTTTCCAGCGCGGCACGGAACAGCGGCTCCAGTTCGCCGGCAATGGCGATATGTTCCTCGGCGATTGGATGGCCGTTGGCCGGGCGACCGGGATAGTGGCCAACAGGCGCATGGCTGACCAGGGGTGATCCCAGACGCTTCACCACCTCGCCGATATAGGACCCGAGCACGGTGCGTTTCGGCTGGTCGCCATCGGTGACAATGGGCGAATCCATCAGGAAGATATGGGCCGATGCCGCGTCGCGGTGGATCTTTTCGACGAATTCGACATAGGTTGAGACGAAATCGGTCTGATCGGGAATGCCCTGGCTGAAATCGTTGGTGCCGAGGCAAATGCCGATGGCGTCGGGAACATAGCTGTTGTGGTCCCACAAGGGCGACGCCTCATCCGGCGCCGCACGCTCGTAGAATTGAGGGGCGTTGACACCGCTGCGGATGCCCTGCCAGTCGCGCGTCAGGCCGCGCCCGCCGCACGCCACCAGATGACACTGAGTTCCCAGACGCCGGGCCAGGACCATGCCATAACTCTTGTGTGCGTCGGCGAAAGCGATGTCGTTGCGGGTATCGTCGCGGGCGACGTCGCAGGCTTCGCCGCAAGTGATCGAGTCGCCGATCAACATGATCTTTTTGGCCGGCAGGGGCGCCGGCGTCAGGAACCGGCCAGAGTCGATCGTCGCATCGGACACGTCCCAGACACCCTGCCAGCTCTCGTTGCGCCGCGTGATCTCGACGCTGTGTTCGCCTGAAGCGCCTGTAAACACCGTCAGATCCTGCGTGCCCGGCGCCAGGTGGATCATCTGCGGTGCGGCGCCATCGATGGCGATATCGAGATAGACATTGTCGCTGGACGCAGCGGTCTTCAGCACCAGCTTGCTGGCATTGAAGCGGATGCGCAGCACGACGCCAGGAAACCCGGCGCGTACAGTGCCATCCTTGATGTCGGCCCCACGGCCTTCCCACTGCAGATAGGGACTGCGCGCCTTTAGCGACAATGGCTCAGAGACGAATGCCTTGGGCTTTGCCCTAACCGACGCGGAAAAGGCCAGGCCGGCGGCCAGGGTAGACAGGCCAAGGGCCCGGCGATCGATCATCATGGCATTCTCCTGCCCGGCATTACTATTTTGAATTTGTTTAATTTAGTACATGCGACTTGTCCATATGACGCCACGGCAGCCTGTGGCAAATCCGGCACTGTATCGAGCATTTCATAGCATAATAGTTTAAATAATTGGCTTTTTGAAGATGAATCAATCATCACCTTGCGATAACAATCACATGCGCGCATAATTGATCCTCACGACGCACGTGACGCCAAAACCATAACAGGCTAGCAGGAGACGCTCATGACCAGGTGTAGAGTTTCAATGCGTACAGTTTTGCTGGGTACTGTCGCGGCCTGCGCCGCCCTAACCAGCCAGGCCCAGGCCCAGGATGCAGCGGGCACGACGACGGCCGACGAGACCGTCGTCATCGTCAAGGGCTATCGCCAGGCGGTGCAAAGCGCCGTCACGGCCAAGCGCAAATCCGACAACATTGTCGACATTATCAAGGCCGACGATATGGCCAGCTTCCCCGACGCCAACTTGGCCGAATCGATCCAGCGCGTGCCCGGCGTGTCCGTCACCCGCGACGGCGGTGAAGGCCGCAGCATCACCGTTCGCGGCCTGGGCGGCGACTTCGTCCGTACCACGCTGAACGGCATCGACGCCTATTCGGCCACCACCGGTTCGACGCTGGGCGTCGTCGCCGGCATCAACCGGTCGCGCGGCTTCGACTTCTCTACCTTCGCGTCGGAACTGTTCAACAGCGTGACAGTGTCCAAGTCGCAATCGGCCGAGATGCAGGAAGGCTCACTGGCCGCCTCGATCGACCTGCAGACCGGCCGCCCGTTCGACAAGCCCGGCTTCCGCATGGCGGGTTCGGCCCAGGCTGCCTATTACGACAGCAACAAATCGACCTCGCCGCGTCTCGCCGGCCTGATCAGCAACACCTGGGACACCGGCATGGGCAAGTTCGGCGCCCTGCTGTCGGTGGCCTACAGCACCCGCACGGCGCAGGAAGACGGCTATTCCGACACCTCGCAGTCCGACTTCTCCGACATCAATAACGGCTTCTGCGGCGTCGCCGTCGACGATCCGAACCAGTCGGGCAGCCAGGTTGTCAACACGCCTATCCCCTATGTCAACCCGCTGGCCGGCACCGGCAACCGCCCGGCCAACCAGTGTTTCTCGGGCCTGCCATCCGATCCGGTCGCCTATGCCAAGATCAACCAGCCCAACGTCTTCCTGCCGCGCAACCCGGGCCTCGGTCGCTTTACGCTGGACCAGAAGCGTCTCGGCATCACCAATTCGTACCAGTGGCGCCCGTCCGACGATGACAGGCTGACGCTTGACATCGTCTATTCGCAGTTCGACCAGAACCGCCTCGACTATGCCCTGTCAAACGCCTCGAACAACCGCAATGTCAACGGCGCCACGGCCGCCTTCCCGTTGTTCGCCGGCCGCGTCGACTCGCAGATCATGGACGTCAATGTCGATGCCAACGGCCAGGTCGACTACATGAAGCTCAACCACGTCGATATCAAACACATCGAGGAAAAGAGCGTCACCTCGACCAAGACCCACAGCCTGGGCTTCAGCTGGGAACATCGCTTCAGCGACCGCCTCAGCGGCAATCTGAAAATCGGCCACGCCGGTTCGGACTTCGACCAGCCATGGGACGTCCTGATGTCCTATGACGCCTTCAACAAGGACGGCTATGTCTGGGATTCGCGCAAGAGCGTGCAGACGCCGTTCGTCAACTACGGCTATAATGTAAACGACCCGGCCAATGTCACCTTCACCAATGCCGGCACCGGCCTGACGCCCGACATCCGCATCACCCAGGTGCGACTGTTCAACAATGTCGGCTCGTTCGAAGGCAACCTGAAATTCGATGTCAATGGCGGCCTCACCTTCAAGACCGGCATCATGCTGAAGCGCTACTACACCAAGTCGATGCAGCAACAGCGTCTGTTCCAGAACAACGGCCCGCGCTGTACGGTCAGCTCGACCAACCCGGCGTCGCTGACCCCGGCCACACCGTGCCCGCCCGGCACCTATGAGCCCTTCCACTTCGCCAGGTTCGCCACCGACTTCCCCGGCAGCGCGCCGCTCAGCGAGACCATCACCAACTGGGGCGAAGGCCTCGACAGGCCGTCGGGCTCCGTCACGGGCTGGGTCGTGCCCAATGTCCAGGCCTATATCGACAAGGTCGGACTGCTGTGCAACTGCGCCAACGACTACGGCGACTTTACCCTCAGCTACACCACGGCCCTGGGCAATAACCGCTCGGTCATGGAAAAGGACAGCGCCGTCTATGTCCAGGCCGACTTCGATACCTCGGTGATGGGCCGCCGCCTGCGCGGTAATGCCGGTGTGCGCTATGTCGAAACCGACATGACGGCCCAGGGCTACACCTCTGCTACCTCCTATGTCTCGGCCAGCCACAAATATAACGACCTGCTGCCGTCGCTGAACCTGGCGCTGGACGTCAAGGACAACCTGGTGGCCCGCTTCGCCTATGCCAAGGTCATGGCGCGTCCCTACCTGCTCAACCTGACGCCGGGCGGTTCGGTCAACTCGACCTTCGGCGCCCAGACGGCCACGATCGGCAACCCGCTGCTCAATCCCTTCCGCGCCCAGAACTACGACCTCAGCCTGGAATGGTACCCGCAAGCCGGCGCCATCCTCAGCGCGACCCTGTTCTACAAGGACGTCGGCACCAATATCCAGACCTATACGGTGATCGAGCCCTATAGCGCCACTGGCCTGCCCGACAGCCTGCTGACCCCGCCGACCACGTCGTCGGACAACTTCACTGTGACGACCCAGCTCAACACGCCGGGCGGCTTCATCCAGGGCCTGGAACTGAACTGGCAGCAGGACTTTACCTTCCTGCCGGCGCCGTTCGACAAGTTCGGCGGCCTGGTCAACTACACCCACGTCCGCTCGTCGCAGACCTATTACCTGACCTCGGGCACGACGCCGGTCGTGGCGCACGACCAGTTCCAGAACGTGTCGCCGAACTCGGTCAACGCCACGCTGTACTACGACAACAGCAAGCTGTCGGCGCGGGTCTCGATTGCCTATCGTGACGAATATATCGTCGCCTTTCCGTTCAAGGCGGGCGTCAACGATGCTTTCGGCTCCTATGCGACAACCAATGTCGATGCCTCGGCCTCGTACAAGCTGACACCGCATGTGACGCTGAAGTTCGACGCACTCAACCTGACCGACCAGAAGGCCGATCAGTGGAGCGGCAAGACCCGCCGGGCGCAACGGGTTTATTCGACCACCGGCCGTCAGTTCTTCTTCGGCGTTCAGTACACATATTAGGGCTCAAGCGCCGCCGCACGTGCGCCCCTGACTTTCCTGTTGCCCTCCGTGGGGCTTACCTGGCGCGCGGCTTCCTTGGTCGCGCGCCTTTTCTATACATCATGGGCAGTGGGCAAAGAGTTTGTGCATAGCCGATCATTATGCATCGCCGATTCGTCGTGGTAGGATGACAACCTAAACGCCTCACGGACCTCGCCATGCCCCTGCCGTCACGCCGCGCTATCAGCCTCCTCCTGACTGGCCTGATGGCCATTCCGGCCTTCGCCCGAGCGTCGAACCGACCGTCAGCCAGCCTGCACCGTCATCCCTTCCTCCTGAGTGGCGAATGGGACCATCGCAAGGACACCCAGACTCTCTTCCTGGTACGCGGCGGTAAGGTCGTGTGGAGCCACGCGGTCCCGATGACCAATCCCGACGGCAGCGGGAATGAACTGGGCGACGCGTCCCTGCTGGCCAACGGCAATGTCCTGTTCGCCTACAAGACCGGCGCCGCCGAGGTGACGCCCGACCATCGCCTTGTCTGGCAGTTGGTCGCGCGTCCTAATGCCGAGATCCACACCCTGCAGCCGATCGATAACGGCCGTATCCTGGTGGTCGAAAACGGCGATCCCGCCCGCCTGATGATCATCAACCCAACGACCGGCGCGATCGAAAAGGAACTGCACCTGCCGGTGCCGCATCCCGACAAGCCGCATATCCAGTTCCGCCGCGTCCGCATGACGCCTACAGGTACCTTCATTGCTGGCCATCTCGACGATCGCAAGGTCGTTGAATACGACGGCGACGGCAAGGCGATCTGGACCTTCCCTATTCTGCGGCCATGGAGCCTGCAGCGCCTCGACAACGGCAATACCCTGATCAGTTGCTACAGCGAGGACGTCAAGACCCAGGTGATCGAGGTCAATCCGGCCGGCGAGACGGTCTGGCGCTTTTCGCAATCCGATGTGCCGGATATCGCCTGCTACCAGTTTCAGGGCGTCAAGCGGCTGAAGAACGGCCACACCATCATCTGCAACTGGTGCGCCGGTGACGTGAAGGACACGGCAAATTGGCCGGAGACGGTCCAGGTTCTGGAAGTCACACCCGCCAAAAAGGTCGTCTGGGCGCTGAAATCATGGCATGCGCCCGACCTCGGCACGGCGTCGTCGATCCAGCTTCTCGACCAGCCGGGCGGCTACGGCGTGGCGGCCTGAACAGGCGATGCATTCCTCCCGCCTGAGTCACTGCTGGCGCCTGTGGCCACGACAGGTGTCGCTGTGTGAAAAAGGTGATAAATATTGACACCGCTTCCAATCGTGTTAGCAATCATAATCAAATGACCTCTGCCTTCGGGCCGGCGGGTCCCATACAGCGGGCGTGATGCCCCAATAAAGCCGATCCCCCCAGGCTCGGAACAGTTACAGGAAGCAGGAATGAACAGGAAACTGCGTCTGAATGGATGCGCTGCCTTAGTCGCAATCGCTATTGGAAGCGCTTTCAATTACGCGCCGGCGATCGCAAAGACCCACGCCTCGGTCACCTATACGCCGGATGCCCGGGCGCGTGCGCTGCTCAAGAAGATGACGCGCGACGAAAAGCTGCTGCTGGTCTTCGGCTATTTCGGCGCCGACATGCCGGGCAAATATACGCGGCCGGCGGAATCGCGCTGGTCCTCGGCCGGTTATGTTCCGGGCATTGCACGGCTCGGTATCCCGCCTCAGTACCAGACCGACGCCGGCATCGGTGTCGCCACCCAGCACGATGCCGACCATTGGCGCGAGCGCACCTCCCTGCCTTCGGGTTTGGCGACGGCAGCGACCTGGGATCTCGACCTGGCCTATAAGGGCGGCGCCATGATCGGCTCCGAAGCGCGCGATTCCGGCTTCAACGTCATGCTGGCCGGTGGCGTCAACCTGCTGCGCGAACCGCGCAACGGGCGCAATTTCGAATATGGCGGCGAAGATCCCCTGTTGGCCGGCCGTATCGTCGGCGCCCAGGTCAGCGGCATCCAGTCCAACCACATCATCTCGACCATCAAGCATTACGCGTTCAACGCCCAGGAAACGGGCCGCCACTACGTCAGCTCGAACATCGATCACGACCAGGCCCATATGTCGGACCTGCTGGCCTTCCAGATCGCGCTGGAACAATCTCGCGCCGGCTCGGTGATGTGCGCCTACAACCGCATCGACGGCGACTATGCCTGCGAAAACGCCTGGTTGCTCAACGACGTCCTGAAGGGCGACTGGGGCTATAAGGGTTATGTCATGTCCGACTGGGGCGCCGTCTATTCGACCGCCAAGGCCGCCAATAACGGTCTCGACCAGGAATCGGCCGGCCACTCCTTCGACAGCCAGCCCTTCTTCAAGGAACCTTTGGCCGCTGCCCTCGACAGCGGAGCGGTCAGCGGAGCGCGCCTCGACGACATGGTACTGCGCATCGTGCGCAGCCTCTACACCACCGGGGTCATGGATGCGCCGATGGTTGAGGACAAGCCGATCGATCTGGAGGCCCACGCTGCCGTCACCCAGGCCGATGCCGAAGCTGCCATGGTCGTGCTGAAGAACGACGGCAATATTCTGCCGCTGATCAAGACCGCCAGGAAGGTCGCCATTATCGGCAGCCACGCCGATGTCGGCGTCCTGTCGGGCGGCGGTTCATCCCAGGTCCATAGCGTCGGCGGCAATGTCGTGCCCGGCCTCGGCGATCCGGGCTTCCCCGGGCCGGTGCTGTATCACGCGTCTTCACCGATGCAGGCCATCGCTGCCCGCCTGCCCGGAGCGCAGGTGACCTATAACGATGGCACCGATCCTGTCGCCGCCGCGGCCCTGGCGGCGCAAAGCGATATGGTCATCGTCTTCGCCAACCAGTGGACGGGCGAGGATATCGATTTTTCGATCACCCTGCCCGACAACCAAGACGCAGTGATCGCGGCCGTCGCTGCGGCCAACCCAAAAACCGTCGTCGTGCTGGAAACCGGCGGTCCGGTGCTGATGCCGTGGGTCGACAAGGTCCCCGCCATTGTGGAAGCCTGGTATCCCGGCAATCGCGGCGGCGAAGCCATTGCTCGCGTCCTGTTCGGCGAGGTCGACGCCTCGGGCCGCCTGCCCGCCACCTTCCCGGCCTCGCTCGACCAATTGCCGCATCCGGTCCTGGCCGACAACAACGGCAAGCCGCACGAACCGTTCGACATGGCCTATAGCGAAGGCGCCGCCGTCGGCTACAAATGGTTCGACAAGCAAGGCCTGACACCGCTGTTTCCCTTCGGCCACGGGCTCAGCTACACGTCGTTCAGCTATTCCGGCCTGACGGTCAAACGCGATAAGGGCACGGTCATGATCGGCTTCGATGTCAAGAATACCGGCGCGCGCACGGGCAAGGCGACGCCGCAGATCTATATCGGACCCAACAGCGATGCCGGCTGGGAAGCGCCCCGGCGCCTGGCCGGTTTCTCCAAGGTCGAACTGGCGCCCGGTGCCGTGAAGCATGTCACCGTGACGGTCGATCCGCGCCTGCTGGCGGTCTATCACGACGGCTGGAACATCCGCGCCGGCGACTATACGGCGTCGCTGGCGGCGTCTTCGCGCGATATCCAGCAGACGGTCATGTTCACGCTCGACGCGGTGAAGCTCCCGGCCACCTATCGCGGGCAGTAAGCACAGAGCAAGAAATTGACCACGAACTTCACGAACCCACACGAACGTCAGGATTATTACCAACCGTTCGTGTCCGTTCGTGAGGTTCGTGGTCAAATACTTACTTCATATCACCCGGTCGGCATGCGCTCAAAAGCCGGCAAGGCCGGGTCCATCATATCCCAGGCGTGACCGCGGACGCTGTAGGTCAGGACCTGAGGATTGAACATGCCCGGATCGTCGAGGCTGGTCGCGTGGACGGCTATAAAATCCGGCATGGCGGAGAATGTCAGATAGACCGGGCTGCCGCAGGTCGGGCAAAAGGCGTGGGTCTTGGCATTTCCACTATCCCCCGCCACGCTCCACTGTGACGCATCGCCGGTCACCCTGACCTCGGCGCGCCGTGGGAAGGTGAGATAGGAGCCATGCCCGGTTCCGCTGCGTTTCTGGCAATCCAGGCACTGGCAGTGGTTCTCGAAAATGGGTTCATGGCTTGTTTCATAGCGGATTGCGCCGCAGGCGCAGCCGCCGGTAAAGGTCCGCATCATCGACATATCCTTCAATGGATCGTGCCGGCGGCTTCGCCCAGGCGGCCGACCACGACCTTCCAGCCCTCACCCATTTTCTCGAACGCCGAGGCGTTTCTGGGCATGACGAAGCCGGCATGGACGATCGACACCCGCGTGCCACCGTCCACCGGTGTCAGGGTAAAGCTGGCGATCGTATCGAGTTTCGAACCATAGCCGACATTGTCATCGTCCCCGGCGCGCCAGGAAAAGGCGAGACGCTGATGCGTCACGACTTCGAGGACCTTGCAGGCAATCGTGCCGTCCCATTTGCCGGCCGGCGTGGTGTGGAAGGTAAATTCCTGGCCGACGACCGGCGCAAAACCGGTGGGTGGCATCAGCCAGCGCGCCATCAGTTCGCCGTCGGTCAGCGCCTTCCAGATGGTCTGCGGCGTGTGCGGGAAGACCTCGGCGACGACAATGTTCTTGAGGTCGTCTTGCTGCATTGTGTTTGTCATAAGTCGGTGTCCTTAGAGTCGATGTCTTGTGGATCGATGTCCTGCAGGAGGGCTCGAAGGTCGCTGAACCGTTCGCGCCAGAATATGCCGTAGTGCTGCATCCAGCTGAATACGGGGGCAAACCCCTCGGGGCGGGCGTGGTAATAGACCTTGCGACCCTCGGGCCGCTCCCCGACCAGTCCGGCCTGTTTCAGCGTCTTGAGGTGCTGGGAAATCGCCCCCTGAGTGACGCCGCTGTCGCGCGTCAGATCCACCACAGTGATCTCGTCTGCTTCGCTCAGCCGTTCATAGATGGCGCGACGGGTGGGGTCCGATATCGCCTTCAGGACGGTGTCTATGGCCATGTGCTCAGTCATGACGCATTCATTAGCCATCGCTAACTAATTAGTCAATACTAAATAATTAGCACACACTAATTAATTTCTGAACCGACCGAAAAAAGGCCGGAACGCCAACGCGCTCCGGCCTGAGTTTTTGGGTCCGAACTACGGACACCGGGGGAAGAAGGTGTAACAAGAGCCAAATGGAAGCGCTTCCAATTACACTCTACTTATCCTCCCAACCGCGGCGGAAGTCAATCGGAATTCGGGGAAAATCGATCGTCCTACGGGTTCCAGACATAGGTCGCCGCGGCGCCCGCCGGCAGGGTGTAACTAAAGGCCGAGCCCGAGAACTTGACGGCAAAGGTCGAGGTCACCGTGTTCGAATTGAGCACGATCAGCACGACCGAGCTATCGTCACTGTTCTTGTAGGCCACGGTGTCGATACCGCCTGTGCTGTCCGAGGCAATGCGCACCGCGCCCGGCCGGACGAACTTGCTGGCATGGGCCAGGGCGTAGTATTCGAGGTTCTTCGTCACCGCGCCGGTCGCCGAATTGACCGTCACCACGCCGCGGCAGCCATTGCAGCCGCCTTTGTGCGGTCCGCCGGTCTCATCCAGCGCCAGGTTCCATTCCAGCACGCCCCTGGCCCAGTTGCGCGGCGCACCGATGATCAGGTTCTTCATGTTCCAGCCGAAGTTGGGCCCGAAGTCGGCCGCCCAGGTGCCGCCCGAACATTCGGTGAAATAGGCGTCCTTGGTCGGATAGGCGTTGTGCACCGTCGTCTGGGCCGAGACGTCGCCGGCATAGCAGTGCCAGGCGATGCCGCTGACATAGGGATTGGCCACAGAGTCGGCCAGGACCGTGGTCGGCGAACTTGGCAGATCCCAGTTATGGTCGTAGTCGAGGATCTTGGTCGTCACGCCGTCGGCGAGGAACTTCGGCCCGAGATGACCGCCGATAAAGGCGGCGCGCGAGGCCGGCGGCACGCTCATGCCGGGATAGTCGTTGGGCTCGTAGCCTGGCTCGTTCTGCAGGGTGAGCAGCGAGATCGGCACACCCTCCGTCCCCATGGCCTTGACGTATTTCGACAGGTAGTCGGCAAAGGCCGGATAGGCCGAGGCATTCAACGTACCCTTGTACAGGCTGTCGGTCGACTTCATCCATGCCGGCGCGCTCCACGGCGAGGCCATGATGGTCATATGGCTGTTCAGCGTCTGGGCCTGCTTCATCAGCGGGATGACATCGGTCCTGGCAGCCGCGATCGAGAAATGCGCCAGGGTCGGATCTGTCGCGCCCGCCGCCATGTCGTCATAGGTATAGTGGGTCGACGAGAAGTCCGATGCCCCGATGGTCAGGCGCACGAAGCTCAAGCCCAGACCCGTTGTCCCGAACAGGTCGCTCATCAGGGCATCGCGCTGGGTCGAGGTCATATTGTGGTTGATGACGAAGGCCGAGGCATCGGTCATGGCGGCGCCGAAGCCGACCATGGTCTGGAAGGTCTGGGTGGCATCGACATTAATCACCGTGCCGCTGGCCGAGGTCAGGTTGAAGGTGACGTCGGTCTGGGCAGCCAGCAGCTTGCTCTGGTCGGCGTCGGTTTCCCAAACCTTGGCGACAATGCCCGAGGCCGCCGGGGTGCTCGAGGACGACGAGGACGAAGAAGAAGATGATCCACCGCCACCGCCTCCGCCACTGCCGGCGCTGGCGCCGCCGCAGCCGGCCAGCACCATGGTGGCGCCCGCCACGATGACGGCGGCCGACATGTACAGCCGTTTCCTGATCCTGTTGGTCATCCCTGGTCTCCTTCTGATTATTGAGCTTTCGTTATTGCGCGGGGCAATAGTTGGCGACGAAATCGCCGTGGCGCGGCAGGTAGTCGACGCACTTCCTGACCACGCCGGCGATATTGTTGAGATAGGCTGTGATCTTTGCCTCGGGCTGGACGTCGACAAAGGGGTCGTAGGCCGCCGGGATCAGCCCCTGGCCGATCAGCACCTGGATCCAGCTTTCCTCGGCGAACAGCTCTTCCTTGTCCTTGTAGACCCGGCCCATGACGGCAAATTCGTCGAGCTTGCGCTTCAGGCTGTCGGGGATCTCCATGTCGCGGCAGTAGCGCCACATGGCGCTGTCGTCGCGCCGGCTGACCTTGTAGTGGGCGATGATAAAGTCGCGGATGCGCTCGACGTCGAAATCGGTCTGGGTGTTGAATTCGGCGACCGTCGAGGGCGCAAAGCCGCGGTCCGGCCACAGATTGATCAGGCGCAATATGCCGGACTGGATCAGCTGGATGCTGGTCGATTCCAGCGGCTCGATAAAGCCGCTCGACAGGCCGATGGCGACGACATTGCGCTTCCATATCTGGCGGCGCTTGCCGGTTTCGAAACGGATGATGCGCGGCTCGGCCAGGGCTTCGCCCTCGAGCCCCTGCATCAGCTTGGCCGTCGCCTCGTCGTCGCTGATAAAGCGGCTGGAATAGACGTGGCCGTTGCCGATGCGGTGTTGCAGCGGAATGCGCCAGCGCCACCCTGCCATTGTGGCGGTCGAGCGCGTATAGGGCAGCAAATCGGGAGCGTTCGCGCAGGGCACGGCCACGGCGCGGTCGCAGGGCAGCCACTGGCTCCAGTCGTCATAGCCGCTGCGCAGGGCCTGCTCGATCAGCAGGCCGCGAAAGCCGGAACAGTCGATAAACAGGTCGCCCTCGATGCGGGCGCCGTTCTCCAGGGTTACCGCTTCGACAAAACCGGTCTCGGCATCGAGGTCGGGATGGGTGATCTTGCCTTCAATGCGCACGACGCCGCGCGCCTGCGAAAATTCGCGCAGAAACCGCGCGAACAGGCCGGCATCGAAATGATAGGCATAGGCGATTTCGCTCAGCGGCGACTTCTTCATCTCGCCTTGCGGCTTGGTAAAGCGGTTGCCATAGGCGGCGGCCGTATTGATCGAATAGTCGGCGAAATTATCCGACACCTGGCCGGTGCCGCGCATCTTCAGCCAGTACTGATGCATGCGCAGCCAGCCCAGGTCCTGGCCGATCTTGCCGAAGCCATGCATATAGGAATTGCCGGTCCAGCCCCAGTCGCGGAATTCGATCCCCAGCTTGAAGGTGGCTTTCGTCGCCTTCATGAACTCGACTTCGTTCAGCTCCAGCAGTTCGTTGAAGCGCTTGATCGCCGGGATGGTGGCTTCGCCGACACCGATCGTGCCGATATCGTCGGATTCGATCAGGGTGATACGGGGCCGATACGGTGCGCCTGCCGGCATCAGCTTGGCCAGCAGGGCGGCCGACATCCAGCCGGCGGTGCCTCCGCCGACAATAACGACCGATCGTATTGGATTAAGACTCACGTGTATTTCCTTATGGTTCCTTAGTCTGCGATTTGACGCAGTTTAAGGAAGTAAGAAACCCCACCACCGCACTTCGGTCTACGCGTCACTTCGTTTTCGCTTGACCTTGTGCGGTCCCCCTCCCCACGCTTCGCGCAGGGAGATATAAGAAAAGCATGGAACTTCCTATACATCCCTGCGCGACGCGCTTGCGAAGCGTGGGGAGGGGGACCGCCCGAGCCATTACGCAGCGTAGCGTAGTTTTGGCGATGGGTGGTGGTGGGGTTTCTTGCTTCCTTTGCAGCTACATTCCCGCGAAGCCAACGGATCATGCGGCGGACCTTTCGGCCCGCCGCATTTTCCTGCCTCCAGCGTTACTGGAACCGGTAGCTCACTCCGAACAGGATGGTCTGGCCGTATTCCTCGTAGTTTTCGGGGAAGGCCGTGCCGTCCGCCGTCTTGTTCTCACTGACCTTCAACTGCGTCTGGTAGTTCGAGTTGGTCAGGTTGTAGCCCTGCAGCATCCAGGTCAGGCCCTTCAGCGGCCCGTCCTGCATCTGGTAGCTGAGCTGGCCGTCGACCTGCTTGTCAGCCAGGATGCGGGTCGCACCCCGGTTGGCGAACAGCTGGTAGGTCTCGCCCAGGAAGGCCGAACGGTAGCGGTAGTTGACCCGTGCCGAGAAGCCCGCCTTTTCATAATAGGCGGTGGTGTTGAAGATATCGCCCGAGAAGCCCGGCAGCTTGGCCGGATCGGTCGGATCGCCGGCATGGATGTTCGTCCAGCCACGCGACACACTGGCGATCAGGCCGAAGCCGTCCAGCGCACTCCACAACAGTTTGCCGTCAAGGGCACCGCTCAGTTCGACGCCGCTGACATTGCCGCCATGGCCGTTGATCGGCTGCGAGAAGCTGCCGATATTGGCCGGCGCGCCGTTCGGATAGATATAACCGCTCGGCACCGGTTGTCCCAGAGCCGTAAGCTCGGCAGAGCTCAGCCAGCGCTCAGGCGTGATATTGCTCGAATTGGCGAAACCGCTGAAGTCGAAGAAGTCGTTGGTTTCGCCACGAATGTACGACCGCAGGACCTTCTGGAAGGAGGCTATGCCGAAATAGCTCGTCTTGCTGAAATAGTGCTCGTACGAGAAGTCGATACCGTCGGCGATCCACGGCTTCAGGTTCGGATTGCCGCCGCCCCCGCCCCAGTGGTGACCGACCTGACTGACGCCGGCATTGCGGCTGGCGCGCAGATCGTCCATGCGTGGCCGCGCCATGGCGCGGCTCATGGCAAAGCGGAAGGCCGAATTGTCGTCGATATCGTAGATCAGGTTCAGGCTGGGCAGGAAATCGCCATAGGAGGTGCTCTGCGATACCCACTGGCCGACCGCCGGGTGGCTGTTGTCGCCATAGGCACCGGCATGGGTGATGATTTCATTGCCGGACGAGGTCTGCTTGGCCGAGACATATTGCACGCCCAGATTACCGCGCAGGCCGTGACCGCCGATCGTGCTGTCGATGGTCAGCTTAGCGAACAGGGTGACCAGTTCTTCGTCGACCTGCCAGTACTTGTTCAGGTTATCTTCGTTGAGGATCGGCCGCTTGTCGTAATAGGTGTTGATGATGTCCGGCAGGTAATAGGACAGCACACCACCGAACCCGGCCCAATCGAGATTGGTCGGTTCCAGCAGGTCGGCAGCGGCGACGCGGACGCGTGTGCCGTGGCAGTCGAATGCAGCCTGGTTCCAGCCCTTCAGGCACAGGTCCCACTCCTGGACGGAGCGGTTCTTGATGCGGTGTGAGTAATCGATGCCCATGTCGAGGCCCTTGAAACCGCCCCATTCGATGTCGCGGGCGCCGCTCAGGCGAACCGTCGTCAACTGGTCGGTGACCTTCGGGTCGCGCATGGTGCCGTCGTGCGACCAGCCGCCCCAGGGGGCCGCATCGCCGAGATAGACCTTGCTGGCGTCGGCATAGTCGAAGCCGGGATCCAGTTGCGGGAAGCCGCCGAACGGAATCTTCTCGACGATCGTGTCGAAGGTCCGCGTCAAAGGCGTCGGCGACGTGCCGTAGCCGGCATAGGTTTCGCTGATGCTTTCCTTGCGGACAGAGCGCGAATAGCCGAGGTCGACGACCGAGCGCCACGGCCCGATGTCGAAGCGATTGTTCGAGCCGAACGAGAACATCTCGTCGCGGCGCAGGTTGTTGTCATTGCGGACAATCGGCGCGATGCCGCTGACCGTCTGGCCCAGGGCGACCTTCGAGCCGTGGATGTCGACGAGTTCCGGGTTGCTGATGTGGATGTCGTCGGTCCACTGGGTCTGGTACCACTGGGCGCCGTGGGTGACTTCGTTCTGGTCGAAGACCGAATAGTAGAAGTCGTTGACGCTGCGGAAATTATCGCCCGGCTTGAAATCGATAACGGCCATGTAGCCGTCGCGGACCTGGTTGCGCGATGTCGCCCAGACTTCGACGCCCTGCAGGCCCATGGCGTCACCATTGCCGGCACCGTAACGCGGCTGGTGGGTGACCGAGTCGTCGCCCTGGCGATCCCACCACCACGACTTGGAATGCTGCAATTGCGACGGATCATCGAGGTGGGCATAGGACAGGGCGACACCCAGCTTGCCATCCATGAACTGGTCGATATAGGCGAAGCTGAGACGGTTGCCGTTGGCGCTGGTGCCCGGATTGAGCACGCCGTTATTATTGTAAGACCCGCGTACATTCACCGAAATGACGCGCTTCTTGTAGTCGAGCGGGCGTACCGTGTTGAGCACGACGGTACCCGACAGGCCCTGGCCGGTCAGGGAGGCGTCGGGCGTCTTGTAGACAATGGCCGACGAAACCATTTCCGACGGATACTGGTCGAATTCGGCGGCGCGGTTATCGCCGGACGACACCTGCAAACGGCCGTTCAGCAAGGTGGTCGAAAAGTCGGGCGACAGGCCGCGGATCGAGATGGTCTGCGAACGGCCGCCGACGCGCTGGGCCGCCAGGCCCGGCAGGCGCGCCAGGGATTCGGCGATCGAGGCGTCGGGCAGCTTGCCGATATCTTCGGCCGAGACGGCTTCGACGATCGACGTGCTCTTGCGCTTGATGGTCAGCGAGTCGGCCAGGCCCTTGCGCAGGCCGGTGACGACAACGACGGTTTCTTCGGCCTGCGCCGCTTCGCTTGCGGCGGCATTTGTGGCAGCATCTTGAGCATGGGCAACACCTGCCCCTGCGGCCAGCAAAACGGCGCAGGCGGCGGTCGTCATATAGAGATAGGTTTGACGCCCGCGGTGCGCGCGGTGCGATACATTCTTCATGTTTTGTCCTCCCTGGGAGACCTGAATATTGCGGCTGTTGTAGGAGCTCATCCATGCCGCTATTGGAAGCGCTTCCAATGTACGTCAAAGAACAAGGCTCCCGTCAAGTCAAATGGCATTGAAATAGCGATGTTACCGCTATAATGGGCTATTTCGCGGCCGCTCTGCGTTAAAAACGTCACGCTTTGACCATAATACCCGCCTCTGCGTCCGTTACAATTGATATGCGCTTCCAATGCGTACGGCCAGCCCGATTCCACCGGGGAGGCTAACCTGTCAGCATTTGTAAGTAGGTCATCCCGCGCCCAGCGCTTACCGTCGCCAGCATTATCCGGGAGCCGTTCCATGTTCAGAAAAACCATCTCGCTTATCGCGCTCGCCTGCGCCCTGCTGCCGGCTATCGGTCATGCACAAAACCAGGCCGCTGATGAAGCCCGCCGTCAGAACATGATGAACGAGATGCGCGCCAACGACTACAAAAACGACCAACGCAACAATACGCCTGGCCCCAGCACCTACCGCAGCACGACCAGTTCGGGCTCGGGCACCGGCACCCACGACGATAGCTCACCCGCGACCTACGCCAAGCCGTACGAATACGTCCCCGAAGGCCCGCACAGCGTCGTTGCCACCTACGAATTCAAGGTCTTCGTCCAGGAAACCGAAGCCCAGACGATCGCCCGCATCACCACCGAGGCCAGGGCCGGCAACGCCCAGTCGCAATATAACCTGGGCCGCATCTACTATACCGGCTACGGCGTCACCCAGGACGACGCCCAGGCGCGGCACTGGTTCTGCGAGGCGGCCAAACAGGACCACCCGATCGCCAAGTCGCAATGCGCCGCCATGCTGTATAACGGCCAGGGCGGCCCGGAAGACAAGGCCCTGGCCATGACCTATCTCAAGGACGCGGCGCAAAAGGGCGATCCCTACGGCGAGGCCCTGTACGGTTTCTTCACCTACCAGGATGGTGTCCGCGCCGGCAACATGACGGCCGACGCCCAGACCGTCGCCTATCTGGTCGACGCCGCCGATCATGGCGAAATGGTAGCCCAAGGCATTCTCGGCTCGACCATCCTGTACTTTTCCGGCCCGACCCAGGATCTGCCGCGCGCCCTCAAATACCTGCGCATGTGCGACGCCAAGGGCCTCGCCATGTGCACCGGCATGTTGGGCGAAATCACCTATTACGGCTACGCCGGAATAACGGCCGATCAGGATGCCGGCCTGGCCATGCTGACCCGCGCCGCCGACGCCGGCAACGAAGGGGCCTGCGGCAACCTGGCCAATATCTATAACGACCAGAACGGCGGCCGCTACGACGAAGAGAAGGCGCTGAAATATGCCCGGGCCGGCGCTGCCGGCAGCAACCCGGACGCCGAAGCCGAACTGGTGCTTGGCCTCTATACCTATCTTGGCGTCCGCGTCGAAAAGGACATGGAACAGGGCCGTCGTATCATCCGCCGGTCTGCCGATCACGGCAACCCTCAGGCGCAGTTCTATACCGGCCTGTTCTATTACAACGGCGAAGGCACCGACAAGGACGACGTCGAGGCCGTCCGGTGGTTCCGCCGCGCCGCCGACGGCGGCATGCCCGGCGCCAAGGAACAATTGCAACTGCCCGACCTGGTCGAGGCTGCCAAGCAACTGTAGTCAAAAATGAAGTCCAGGCGATGGCGCGGGGTTTCTGCGTTCGAAAAATTTGTCGGACAAAAGGTTGCAGTTGTTTCCCGCGGCCTGCATAGGCTAACCTTTCACCTGATTTGGCGGCGCGCCAGCCCCCACAACGGAAAGGTCCGGCTCGATGAAACCTCTGCATTTGCTTGGCAGCAGCCTGGCCGTCATGGCCGTAGCCCTGTCAGCCCTCTCCGTACAGGCCCAGGCGAGCCCCGATCCTTTGGCGCCGACAGGCCGCTGGAGCGCCTACACAGCCGGGCGTGCCGCCACACCGCCCATGGGCTGGAGCTCATGGAATGCCTTCGGTACAGATGTGAACGAGGCGCGAGTGCTGGATTCGGCCACGACCATTGTCGACAGCGGTCTGGCCGCCAAGGGTTATCGCTATATCAATATCGATGATGGCTGGTGGCTCAAGCGTCGCCAGTCCGACAACCGCATGCAGGTTCGCAGCCAGATATTCCCGTCGGCGGCGGTCGGCGGACCGGACGAGACCAGTTTCAAGCCCTTTACCGACCGGATTCACGGCATGGGATTGAAGGCGGGCATCTATTCCGACCTTGGCCGCAATTCGTGCTCGCAGGCCTATGGCGGCCCGGGCACGCCGAACCTGCCCGAAGGCACGGTCGCTGAGCGCGAGGTCGGGCTGTACGGCCATGTCGCACAGGACATAAAGCTCTATTTTGATGACTGGGGCTTCGACTTTATCAAGGTGGATGGCTGCGGCGTCCGGGCCTTCACACCCGACTCTGACAGGGTCAAGAGCGGCCAATACCGTGTCCTGGGCCCCCTGATCAATTTTCAATCCGTCAACCGTACCGATGTTTCGGAAATCAAACGCCTGTACAGCGAGATCGGCGAAACCCTGCAACGCGACAATCCGGACGGCGACTTTGTCTTTTCGATCTGCGCCTGGGGCTCCGCCGATGTACGCGCGTGGGCCAAGTCGGTCGGAAACCTGTCGCGGACCAGCGACGATCTGTCGCCAACCTGGGGACGCATGCTGACCAATTTCGACAGCGCCGCCACCCGCGCCCTGTACGCCCATCCGGGTACCTGGAACGACCCCGATATGCTGTTCGTCGGCCACGGCGACTTCGACGAACATCATCTGACGGAAGCCAAATCGCACTTTGCGCTGTGGGCCATGATCAATGCGCCCCTGATTATCGGCTATGACCTGCGCAAGGCGCCGCCGGAGCTGATGGAGATATTCGGCAATAGCGACATCATCGCCATCGACCAGGACCCCGCCGGCAACCAGGCAGTCCTGGCCTATGACACCGACGACGTGCAGATCTTCGTCAAGACCCTGGGCACCGATCCGTCGCACAAGGCCGTTGCGATTTTCAATCGCTCGGACACGCCACGTGAGATCAACCTCACCGCCGACCATCTCAAATACGCGACGGCGGATAATGTTCAGCTCAAGGACCTGTGGACCAAGGTCCTGCTTCCGGCTTTCAAGGGTGAGGTCAAATTACGCGTCGAACCCCACCAGACACTGATCTTCGACGCCCACGGCACGCATGCCCTGGCGGACGGCGTTTACCTGTCGGAGCTGCCCGGCCGCGTAAATCCGGCGGTTGACGGCGTCGTCGTGCCTCAGGCGGATCCGTTTATTCACCGCATGGTCAGCCCGTGGGCTGGTACCCAAGGCCGTGGCGATCTGCCGATGTATTCCGGGTGGGGCGGCGCTGCGGCCGACGCCACGCCCTATGGCCGTTTATTGCAAATCGACGGAAAGCTCTTCTCAAACGGTATCGGCATTCTGGCCGGTTCACGCCTGGAAGTCCGTGTGGCCAATGAGCGCCGATTTGAAGCCAGCGTGGGCGTCGACGATTCCACATTGAACCCGTCGCAAGCCGTCACCTTCTATGTCTATGGCGACGGTAAGCTTCTGAAAACGTCAGGACGGATGCAGTTCGGACAGGCGCCTGAACGCCTAAGCGTTGATGTACAGGGTGTGAAAATCCTGGAACTGGTGGCCCGCGCCGACGCCGAGAGCCCGCAGCCGGCGACGGTGACGTGGGGTGACGCAGCCCTGTTTCGATAGGGTCGAACGGAGATCGAAAATTTCTAACTACCAGGCAGGTACAATGGTTCGTGCAACGCGGTGACGGCACGTCTTTTTACAGTGGAATTTTGGATCACGAAAAGCACGAAAAGCAGAAAAGCACGAATATTCAGGATGGAAATTCTCCCGCGCGAAGCGCCTTCATTTTACGCCTGAGGCCAAGAACTCTATTGAATGCCCTTCGGGCGATATAGGATCAGCCCACTCCATTCGTGCTTTTCTGCTTTTGGTGCTTTTCGTGATCCAAGATTCCACAAACGGAGACGTGCCGTCACCGCGTTGCACGAACTGCTTTATGTAACCTCAAGTATGACCTGATCATAGGCTTCTCGCCACACTTGGGAGTTACGAAAAAATTGTGCCCGCCTCTTATAAAACGAATATTTACACAATTCCGACAGAGTCGCGCCGCTATTTTGCGACCTCCTGGCCCGCACGACAGGTCGTTTCACCTTCGCCGGCCGCCCAGGCAATGCCGGCCTCCAACAGCGCTACGCTGTGGATTTCGGCATAGTTTTCCGGCATATGCCCGATGGCCGAATAGAAGGACCGTCCGTTGCCCAGGCACTGTGTCCAGGCGATCGGATGGTCGCCCATAACCAGTTTCGCGCCCGGATTGTAAGTCGCCTCATCCAGCCTGGCCAATATGTGCGCGCCCCGGCTCCGGGGTGACGACTTGAAGGAATACCACTCCTCCGTCATGGTCCATTCGCTGCCGAGCCCCCTGACTATGGCATCGCTCGGGTCATCGACAACGACCTTGGCCTGCTGGAATTGAGGGGCATGCGGATGGCCAATAAAACGTGCGCCGATCAGTGTGTCGGTGTACCAATCCCAAACATAAAAGGGATCGCCGCCGGAACCATGAAATCCGGCAAACCCGCCGCCGTTTGCGATGTAGTCCTGAAAGGCCTTTTCCTGTGGTACTGTCAGGACGTCGCCGCTGACATTGTTCCAGATCACGGCGTCAAATTTCCTGAGGTCCTCCGCGTTGAACACGGCGGCATTGTCGGTCTCCACCAGGGTCCAGCCGCGGCGGGCAGCCATGGCTTCGAGCGCGGCCTTTGCCGCGTTAACGGAAGGCACGTCCCTGAATCCAACGATTTTTCCGAAGACCAGCAGGGCGGGTCGACGTGTGATCGCCGACAATTCTGGGGGCACCTGGTCATAGCGGGCGCAACGCGCTATTGTATCGGCCGGCGTGACCTCGATCAAACGAATCTCCCGGTCTATTTGGGAGACGACATCATCGGGTATGCCCGCCCATCCCGCGACTCCCCGCAGATTGACGATGGTCCCAAATCCCGGGATGTCGGACATCGAGGGAAATCCCGGTTTCCCGTGAACCAGCACCGGCGCTTGCCGCTCGATGACGGCCCGGGTTTTGGGATTTAACAACAGATCGGCGACGATTGTATCGGCGGAATAGGGCTGGACGGCCAGCGGACAATCCATGCCCGGCTGTGCCAGGGCGGAACCACCCTGTACGAACAAGGCTGACAACGCGAGCAACATAAGTTTTGTACGCATCTTCACCCTGATTACCGACCCATAGGTCTTCGCCAGAGCCATTAATCTCAGGGCCCAGGCAAATTGCATTGCGGGACGCGCAGTCCTGTTGTGACGGCCCATTCTTTCCTCCGATATTATTATTGTTGGCAGAGATATCCCTCCGGCACCATCAAGGACCGGCGTGGACGTAGTTTCCCTAATGAAATATAGTTTTAACCAAAGAAGCGCAACGGAATCCTTCAAACGCACGGCCTTCGCGGCAAGGATGATGGCGATATGGCGCGGCGCACCGACTCCGCGTCCCTCGTAATATTGTCTGACTATTGCCTTTGCTCAGGCGTGCCGGTATGTCTGCACGTGGAATATAATTTTATATATGATGTGAGAGGCAAGATGACGGGCAGGACGAATGGGCGGAACGGCACGGAATGCCGGATCAGATTCGGGCAACAGACAGCCCTGGCCGCCATCCTGGCCGGCGTCATCCTGGCCTTGGGCCTAGCCCTGGCCCTGCCTTCGGCCGCCGAAACGCCCAGGGTTCAGGCCCAATCCGCGCCCGTCGCCTTTCCGACCATCCTCTACGGCGCGGCCTATTACCACGAATACATGCCCTATGAGCGACTCGACAAGGACGTGGCGATGATGAAGGCCGCCGGCTTTAACGTCGTGCGGCTCGGTGAATCGACCTGGAGCCTGTGGGAGCCTGAAGACGGGGTTTTCGACTACGCGTGGATGGACCGCGTGGTCGATGCCATGGGCAAGGCGGGTATCAAGGTCGTCATGGGCACCCCGACCTATTCCGTCCCGGCGTGGATGGCGCATCAGCATCCGGAAATCCTCGCCCGCCGATTGAACGGCCAGCCCGGCACCTATGGCATGCGCCAGAATATGGATACCGACTCGCCGGCTTACCGTTTCTACGCCGAACGGCTGATCCGCCACATCGCCGCCCACTATAAGGATAATCCCAACGTCATCGGCTGGCAGGTCGACAACGAGACGTCGAGCTACGGCGCGGCCAATGACGACGTCTTCATCGGCTTCCAGCATCATCTTGAAAAGAAATTCGGCACGCCTGAAAATCTCAGCAAGGCCTGGTTTCTCAACTACTGGGGCCAGAATATCCATACCTGGGAAGACTTACCCACGCGCGACGGCGCCCAAAGCACGGGTTACAAGCTGGAATGGTCGCGCTGGAGCCAGATGCGTGTGACCGATTTCCTGCACTGGCAGGCGGAGCTGGTGCGCGAATGCGCCTCGCCGCGTCAGTTCGTGACGCACGATTTCGCCGGCTCGATGCATTCTGATGTCAATGAGGAAGCTGTCGCCCGCTCGCTCGACATGCCCGCCGTCAACATCTACCACTGGGGAACCCAGGACCAGTACAATGGCGCCGATCAGGCGGCCCAGGCCGACTTTACGCGATCGCTGAAAGGCGGCAACTTCCTGGTCACCGAGACCAATGCCCAGACGACGGACTGGAGTTCTTCCGCGCAGTATCCGCCGTATGATGGTCAGTTCCGCGAGGACGTCTATACCCACATTTCCAACGGCGCCAATATGGTCGAATACTGGCATTGGGCCTCTACCCACGCCAACCAGGAAACCTATTGGAAGGGCGTGCTGTCCCACGATCTCGAGCCCAACCGCGCCTATGCCGAGATGACACGCACGGCGCACGAACTGCAGAAAATCGGTCCCAGGCTGGTCAATCTCAAGATTCACAACGATGTCGCCATCCTGTGGAGCCGGGATTCGCTCAACGCCCTCAACGATATGCCGTTCGCCAGGGACAAGGCCGATTACGGCGGGCTGGTCCGCCAAATCCACCGCTCGCTGTATAACCTCAACACGGGCGTGGATTTCGTCTTCCCGGAGACCCAGGACTTTTCGTCCTACAAGCTCTTGATCGTGCCGGCCCTGTACGTCGCCGACGATGCGCTGCTGCAGCGTATCTCCGATTACGTCAAGAAGGGCGGCCATGTGCTGATGACGTTCAAGAGCGGCTTCACCAACGAAAACACCGCCGTGCGCTGGACTATGGCGCCGGGACCGCTGCGCGAAGCGCTCGGCTTCCACTACCAGGAATTCTCCAATCTTGCGCAGCCCGTGGCCCTGAAGGACGATCCCTATCACGTGGGCGGCGAGAACAAGGCGCAGTATTGGGCTGAGTTCCTGCAACTCGACACGGCCAAGGCGCTCGCCTGGTACGACCACCCCTTCTTTGGTCGCTGGCCCGCCATCACGACCAACACCTACGGCGCCGGCCAGGTGATTTATGAAGGCACCTATCTTTCAGATAAACTGCAGACCGAGGTGTTGCGGACCTACCTCACCGACCTCGGCATGACGGGGGCGGACCAGCAATTACCTTCGTCTATTCACACCCAGACCGGGGTCAATGGCTTCAATCGCCAACTCCGCTACTACTTCAACTATTCGGGCAGCGAAGTCACCATCGCCTATGGTCATAAGCCAGGGAGCGACCTGCTGAGCGGGCGAAAGGTCGCGGCCGGCGATAAACTGACGCTCGCGCCGTGGGATCTGGCGATCGTCGAGGAAGGCGGATAGTAGAGGGGCGTTTACGGAGTCATGAAATTGCGCAGCCAATACGAGTGCGAAATCTTTCGCAAAGCAACGGTAGCGATTTCGCCATGTCACCGAAATAGGAAATCTAGCCGAAGGTGTTAACTTTTAATATGAGATTTTAAAGTCTCTTGAAGTCTCCTAACTTCCGCAATCAATCTCGGAATGTACTGACGGCTCGAAGCAATGAAGTCTTGATCGGCTACTGTAGCGCCGATGAGTTCAATATCATCTCGTCTATCCCCCACTTCTCCCACAGTAATGCAGCTGGATCCGCTCGTAAAATCCCGTCCTTCGATATACGATTTCCAAGGGCCAGGGCTAATCTCCGACAGCCGGGCCTCTATTTCACGCAGTTCAGCTTCGGTAACGTGCATAACATCATCTCACCTTAGGATTTCGCACCGTCGGCTGGAATATCCCATCCGCAGAAATGGGGTCAGAGACAAATCGTGTCCCTCATCGCCAACTCACCCCGCCGGGGCGACCGACGATTCCCGCACGACCAGCCTGTGGGCGATCAGCTCGAACAATGACCGGTCTGGCGATGCTGTGCGATCGCCATTGACCCGGTCGAACAGCATCTCAGCAGCGCGGCTGCCCATGGTCTTCAGCGGCTGATGTACCGTGGTAAGCGGCGGCCAGATGATTTCCGACACCGGCGTGTCGTCGAAGCCAACCACCGACAGCTCCTGCGGCACCGACAGGCCCGACTTGTGCGCCGTAAACAGCGCCCCCACCGCCATATCGTCATTGGCGCAGATCAGGGCGGTCGGACGATTCTTGCCGGCCAGGATCACCGCCGCCAGGTCTATCCCTGAGCGAAACGTGAAGTTGCCGCGCTCGACGCGCATGAGCGACGCATCCAGCCCCGCTTCGCTGACCGCCCGGACAAAGCCATTATAGCGATCCTCGGCGGCGATATGGCCTTCCAAGCCGCGGATAAAGGCGAAGCGGCGATGCCCCAGTCCCAGCAGATGCCGCGTCAACTCGTAGCCCGCGGCCTCGTCATCAATGCCGACGCCCGGCACGATCTTCTGCGCCTGGCGGCCGGCCGAGACGGCGACCACCGGAAAGTTCGACGCCCGGATGGCCTGCAACAGCTCGACATCGTCGGAAAACGGTGGGGTCAGGATCAGCCCGTCATAGCGCCGCGACGTGATCAGTTCCAGGATCGCCTCGGACTTGCGCAGGCTGTGCTGGTTGACCGTATGCATGCTGAGCTGGAACCCGGCCTTGGCGCAGGCCCGCAGCGCTCCCAGCTCCAGGCCGGCATAGTAGAAGGAGTTGGGTTCGGAATCGATGTCGGAGGTATAGACCAGCCCGAGCACCTGGGTCTTGCCGCCGGCCAGATAGCGCGCCTGCATATTCATCTTGAATTGCAGCTTCTCGACAGCCGCCAATACGGCCTGGCGCACCTTGTCGCTGACATTGGGTCCACCGTTCAGCACGCGCGACACAGTCACCCGCGCCACCCCAGCCAGGGCGGCGACATCGTCGATGGTCGGTTTTCCTGAACTCACCCGCAACCCATCCCTGTTACGATTCACACAGGTAATCTTATGGAGCTTCCCCGCCGATCCGGCAAGCCCCACCTCAACCGGCCTCGAACCCTGCCACCCGTTCACGAATAGCGGCAAAGGTCTCGTCGCGCAGCAGCTCGCCATTGCGCCATACCGGCTGCAGCAGGTTCGCCCCACCCTCGATCGGCGCGTAATCGCCGTCACGCACGGCCACGCTGCGGTAACCGGCGGAATCGCGCACCAGGCCCAGCAAACCTCGCTTCGACCGCTTACCACTATCGGTCACCGGGTCCTTATAGACATCGCGCCATGCCCCGTTCACCTTGGCCGCCGACGCCTTGTAGGCAAAGGCCAGGGTGTCGCGGTCGCACTTCTGCAACAGGGCGCCGCCCATGCCAAAGGCGATGTTCGAGGCGCTGAAGCCTTCCGCCGTCATACGGTCGAGAATGGCCCTGATGCTGACCGGATTGACGCCGTCGCCTTGGATTACCCGCACCGTATTCAGCACGCGGTAACCCTTGCCATTGAGCGTCGTGCCGAAGCGTTCGGCCAGCAGATGCAGGGTCTTCGACACCACCTCGACCGGATCGCCGCTATCGGGCCGCACCACCAGGGTCGCGCCGGCATCGATCACCTTCTGGCGCAGGGCCTCGCCCCACAGGTGCTCGACGGCATTATAAAGATCATAGCTGTCCGACACGACGGCGTAGATGCCGCCGGGCTTGCCGAACTGCGCCACCATATTGGCATAGGCGTCGACTTCATGGTCGCGACCCCAGCTGGTGATGGTCGAATGCTCGGCCGCCGGGATGGAGAAACCGGCCACGGGTTCGCCGTACAGGTGGCGCGCCGCCATGATGGCACCCAGGGTATCGCTGCCCTTGAAATTAACCAGGTGCGCCATGCCACCCAGAGCCGCCGAGGTGCGCGAAGACACCCCGCGCGCGCCGAAATCGTGCAGCTTGAACGGCAGTTCGGCGTCGGGCACATCGGCAGTCTTGATCAGGGCCTCGCGGATGATCCGGCGAACGCCGAAGCTGATGGTCGCTACCGTCACCGGATACCAGACGCGCAACAAGGCGGTCTCGACATAGCTGGTCAGCCAGTGAAAATCCGGGTCGGTATTGACCACCGTCATCATCGGCAGATGGACCGGGGCGATCGTCCCCTCGGCCTGGGCGCGGATCTCGAGCGGCAGATGGCCGCCGTGGCGGTCGAGCAGCAACTCCCAGCCGGCGCGATGAAACGGCAGGCCGTGGGCCGGCAGAATCTCGCCCGCCTCCTCTATGTCTTCGCGCGTCACCGGCCGGGCGAATTCTTCCTTCAATATGGCCTGCAGGCCGAAGAACAGCGCCTCTGGATAGGGTCCGCCGCGCGCCTCGACATAGGAAAACACCTGCTGTGTCCCCTGGGGATACTGCGCGAAATGGCTGGCCTTGTAGCTGTCGGTATTGAGAACGGGATTGAGATGCATGACAGAAGCTCCTTCATGTCGTTGTCAGCTTGAGGGTCTGTCCCCCGGGCTGTAGTTGAAAATTATGCGGCGCCGAGAAAGTGTTCGAGGATAAAGAAATGGTCCTCGAACAGGAATTCGCGCATGCGCCGCGCCTCGGCCAGCGGCACCCAGCGGGCACGCGCCGCATCGTCCGAACCGCGGACCGACGGCAGGTCACCGCTGACGAATTCGAAATAGAAGCCGTAGCTGATGGTGCGGCCGCGCTGCGAGCGGTCGGGGTCGTCGAACACCTGCCGCCCCTTGATGCTGCCCTTCAGCACAGGCGCCGGAATCTTGATGCGCGTCTCTTCCTTCAGTTCGCGGATGACGGCGTCTTCCAGCGTTTCGTCCGGATTGAGAAAGCCTCCCGGAAAGGCCCACAGCCCCTTGCCGGGATAGCCGCCGCGCTTGACCAGCAGGACGTGGCCGGAATGGACCAGGACCGCATCGACCGTGGTGAAGATCGGCGGATAGGGCGCGACGGCCCAGGCGGCCTTGTACGACTGGATGTGTTTGAATTCGCTGACCAGTTCGGCGTGTGCCTTGGTCTTGCGAAAGGCGTCGAGGACCTGGAAGACCGGCAGGGGAACATTGGCCTCGACCAGGCGCCGGGCGCCTTCGTCTTCACTGAACAGGTGATCGCGCAGTTCGGTCGCCGACAGACCGCTGGAAAACGGCACATCGATCAGGTCCCATTGCGGAAAGGCGTGCAGGTAGTAGGAACTGGCGTCCTTCTGGTGGCCGATCAGGCCGATCTTCACCTCAGATGGCGTGTGGCCGTCGTTGAGGATCGCGTCCTCGACATGCTGCTGGACGTCGGCCTGCCAGGCGCCTTCGCGGTAGAGGTGGTCGCCGACATGGCGGAACAGGACGCGGCCGGCATCGGCGCCTAATGCCGCGCGGATCATGATCTCGCGTTCGCCGGCCGACCACGGGTTGCGCGTCGAGCGCGGCGATCCGGCCGAGCCGATCAGCACGATCGCTGTACGGCACGTCTCCAGCGCACGGCGCAGGACGGACAGATGACCATTATGGAAGGGTTCGAAGCGCCCGATATAGGCGACATAATCGTAATGCATGAGGCTCCCTCAGTGCTGTAGGCGACCGGTCTGCCCGGACACGTCTGTTATACGCCGCAATGATTATCGCTGCAAGACTGCTAATGGGTTAACGTCTCATGTTTCAATAGCCAGCGTTTACGCTCCAGCCCACCGCCATAGCCCGTCAGGCTGCCATCGGCGCCGATCACGCGGTGGCACGGCACGATGATGGCGATCGGATTGGCACCGTTGGCCAGGCCGACGGCGCGCCGGGCGGCAGGCCGGCCAACGGTTTCAGCCAGGGTGGTGTAGGTGATGGTCGAGCCGCCCGGAATTGCCCGTAAAGCCGCCCAGACTTCGCGCTGGAACGTCGTCCCACCGGTGGCCACGGTCACAGAATCGATGGCTGCGTGGTCGCCGGCGAAATAGGCGTCCAATGCACCGCTGACGGCTTGCGGTGCGGCGCCACCTTGCAGGACATAGTCGCCATAGTGCCGCCGCAACAGACGATGCATGCGATCTTCGTAGTCGTGGAAATCAAGCGCCCGCACCGCACCGTCATCGTCGCTGACCAGCAAAATCTCGCCGACCGGCGACGCCACACGCTGTTGAAACAGGATCATCCTACCCTCACCGCGCTAAGGTCACACCGCAAGCGGCAATTTGACAGCCTCGAAATGCGCCCGCAAGGCGGTATTGAACACTTCGGGCCGTTCTTCGGGGAAGAAGATTCGCGCCCCATCCAGCTCGATCCGCCGGCAGGTTCCGGGAATGGCATCGGCCAGCCATTGCGACCACGAGACCGGGAAATAGACATCGTCCGTGCCCCATACGATCAGGGTCGGCACCTGTAATCTGCGCAACTGCGGTTCGATCGCCAGGGTATGCCGGCAATCGAAGGCCGCCAGGAACCGCCGGAAGTCATCCAGCTGTTTTTCATTACGTAGCAGGGGTTTCAGATAGATATCGATGGTCTCGTCACTTACCCGTTCTGGATGTTCATAGGCCGGCCCCAGGGCGCCGGGGGAACGGAAGATCGCCTTGTCGGCCAGCATAGCGTCCAATGTATCGCGCAACCCGCCCGCCGCCGCCATGTCCAGGAAGGGCTGGAAGGCCTGCGGTGGCCAGTTGTCATGGGCGTCGCAGTCCGTCAGGGTCAAGCTGCGCACGCGATCCGGGTTGTTGGCGGCAAAGATCTGGGCGATGCCGCCACCGCTGTCGTTGCCGACCAGATCGACCTGGTCGATACCCAGCGCATCGAGGAACTGGGTCAACATCTGGGCATTGGCGCTGACCGACACATCCTGGCCTTCGCCGATTTCGGTATCGCCGTGGGCCAGCAGGTCGACAGCTATGCAACGCCGCATGCCAGCCAGACCGGCCAACTGATGGCGCCACAAATGGCCGTTGAGCAACACACCATGGACGAACAGGGCGACCGGGCCCTGGCCCGCCTCACGATAAGCGATGACACCCGACGGCGTGACGACGGTCTTATGGAGTATCTCAGCCATGGCTCAGGCCTCCTTGACGGTGGAGGTGGCGACAAAGGCTTCTTTCAGCGCGATGGCGCAATCTTCACAGCACACCTCGACGGTCTGGCCGCCGATGGTAACTTCGATCAGGTCGGCGTCGAGTTCGCAGTCGCACGCTGCGCAGGTTTTGGTAGTCATGACAGGTCTCCGTGAATGCCGTATGTGGCAGGATCAGGAAACCATTTTTGACAGGGCGGGCGCTGTCAGATTCTTTAGCGATTTAACGCAGCCGAGCCGATCTTTGGAATTCGGCCGGTGTCTTGCCATAGGCCTGTTTGAACGACGCGCTGAAATGGCTGTGACTGGAAAAGCCGAGATCAAGCCCAAGCGCGGTAAGGTCGTCGTATTCCCCCAGCAGATCGAGCGCGCGGGCCAGACGCAAACGCATCTGATAGCGATAGAGCGGGATGGCCTCGACCTGCTGGAAAACCTGGGTGAGATAGACCGGCGACACGCCGACCTCGGACGCAATCTCGGCCAGTGTCCAGCGCCGCGCCAGGTCCGACGATAGCACGAGTTTGGCGCGGTCGACCAGCTTCTGACGGCCGGCGCTGCCGGCGGAGGCGTGGGACGTGCGCTCACCCAGGGCGCGACGCACCAGGGTCAGGGTAAGGGTTTCGGCCTCCAGCGGTTCGGCGGCACCGTTGTGCAGGCTGTGGCGCAACAAGGCGACCAGGGCCTGGGCGCGTGGATCGATGCGCAATCGCTGGCGGTGGAAGCGCATCCGGTCACCGTCACGCGCCTGGTCGCGCGGCGTCAGTTCGCGCAGCAGGTCGTCGCGCACCGACAGCGACAGGCAGGCGTCGCCGCCCTTGACCGGATGGCTGACGCTGTAGGCTTCGTCAGCATTGAAGAACAGGACTTGATTGGCCTCGGCGACAGACTGGTCACTACCGACATGACGGACGTAGGCGCCACGATAGGGGAAGACCATGTGGGTCGAACTGGCGCACTCTTCGGGGCTTCTGTGTTTGCAGTCTCCGCGGCATACAACATCGCTCAGCGTGACCGCCGTGGTGTCGAGCAGGCGTCTGACCGAGAGTTGCGACATTAGACCCTATGCGGACTGCCAGAGGCGACGAGCTTCCTGGACGACTTGCCTGCGTAACACGATTGATCCTCTGTTTTGCAAAGGCCAGATGTCGTCGTATCACGCTTTTGCGGCTATCATAATCTTTAGCGACTTGTCACCCTAATCGAAATTTAACGACCTGGATCATGGAAAGCACGAGCCAGATCTTGCCCTCCGTAAAAAATGCCTTCGATCAAAACCGTGTTCTCTTCCACCTTGAATGCAATCATTACACGTCGTTCGAATCCGATAACACGCAGTCCTGGCAAGATGTCATCGCGTACCGAACCACGCAGAGGGATGGTCCGAAAGCTGAGGCAGTAATCTACAATGCGTTGGACATAATCGTCAGCGCGACTTTCGTAGCCGGAACGTTCCGTTATATCACGGTGAAGTTTATCGATCTGCCGCTCAGCACGGGGCGTGAAGACAACCCGCACTTACAAGCTTTCAGACTTCACACGACGCGCTCTGATGCGGGTCAGAATCTGCTCTGCAGGCACACCTTTTGACGGATCGGCCATATATTCGGCATGGCCCGCGACAACTTCTTCGCGCAGCCATTTTTCCAACGCGGCGTCGCGCTCCATAAGCGCTCGTATACCATCGCGTATGACCTCGCTTACCGAAGCATAGCTCCCGGAGCTGATCTTGTTCTCGACGACAGCGGCCATGTCGTTCGGCAAGGTAATGCTAAACTGTTGTGTTGTGCGCATGAATTTCTCCCACGCCAACTATATCAGCGAATAGGATTAAATCCCATCGAAATCACTACCTTCTCACCCGAACAAAAACGCCGTCGTGTCGAATATGATCTTCTTCAGTTCCTCGCGGCCGGCGCCGGCGCGGGCGCGCATGCCGATATTGGCCGTCAGCCCAACCACCATCTGCGACAGCACCTTCGGATCGGCGCTGGACTTCAGACAGCCATAGGTCTGGGCGTCGCGGAAAAAGCTTTCGAAGCGCTGGTCGAAACTGGCCATGGTCGCCTGGACCATATCCATGATCGACTCGTGGCGCGGCGCCTCATTGATCGCCGAACTCATGAAGGCACAGCCCAGGCAACTGTCGCTTTCGCCGGTATAGGTGTCGATCATGACGTCGAAATAGCGCCGGATCATGCTGAGCAGCGAATCGTCACCGCCATTGCACATCAGGATACGGTCCAACTGGGCCCAGATCTGGCGATGATACATCTCGATCGCCTTGATATAGAGGGCCTCTTTGTCGCCGAAGGCCGCCGCCAGGCTGGGCCGGCTGACGCCGGTAGCCTCAGCCAGGTCATCGAGTGAAGTGGCCGAAAAGCCGCGCTCCCAGAACAGCTCCAGCACCTTTTCCAGCACCGTGTCCGGATTGAAAGCGCGCGGCCTGCCACGCTTCCGTACAGTGTCGCAGGCGTTGATATCGCCCAGGCCGCCACATACGCCGGCTGTCAATTCGGAAATCTTCAGGTCATCCATCGAACGCTGCACTCCCTCGGCGCCTGCTGACATGTTCGGGACTCCCGCCTGTCATAATGGCGCCGGACATAAGACTACTGTTTTTTGCCTGGCATGACCAGCGTTTAAGCCGGCCAGAAAGGCCACATGTGGCTCACATTTCCGAGCCATAACATATTTATTTGCGATGTCGCATAAAAATATGTTTACAAAAAGTCAGAAGCGACTATTTATGTGCGACATCGCAGCAAATTGGCACATAAAGCTGCCTTTACAAGTACCCGTACGCGTATCCCCCGCTTTTTCCTTTCTCCCCGCCCCGCTTTCTTCCTTTCTCCCCAAAGGATTCTCCCATGTTCGACCCTGTTATCTCATCGCTCTCGCTCGAGCGTTATCGCAAGATCCTGGTGGCGACCGCCGCTTCGGTGACCGTTCTGGCCGCCGTGGGGATCGGCACCACCCTGACCAGCCACGCCGCGTCGCAGGCTGAAGCCCCCGCCGCCACGCCGGTCACGGTGTCGGTCGTGTCGCTGCAAAATGTCGCCCAGTGGGACGACTTTTCCGGCCATCTCGAAGCGGTCGACCGCGTCGATATCCGGCCGCGCGTCGCCGGCGCCATCAAGGCCATCCATTTCCGCGAAGGCGCCCTGGTCAGTGCCGGCGATCTGCTGGTGACGATTGATCCCGCACCTTACCAGGCGGAAGTTGCTCGCGCCCAGGCCGATGTCGCCGCCGCCAATGCCCGCCTGACCCTGGCGACCAGCGAACAGGCCCGCGCCCAGCGGCTGTGGGACGACCACGCCATCGCGCAAAGCGAACTGGAAACGCGGACCAATGACTTAAAGTCCGCTGAGGCCAGCCTGGCCGCCGCCCGCGCCTCGCTGCAATCGGCCAACCTGAACCTCAGCTACACCCAGGTCCGCGCCCCGGTCTCCGGCCGCGTTGGCCGCATCGAGGTTACCGCCGGCAACCTGGTTGGCGGCGGACCACAATCCAGTGTGCTCACCACCCTGGTCTCGGTCAGCCCCATCTACGCAAGTTTCGACGCTGATGAAGCCGTTATCGAACGTACCCTGGCCGATCTGGGCGGGGCCAAGCTGGAAACCATTCCGGTGACGGTCGACACAGATAACGGTGAAACGCCGATCGAAGGCCATCTGCAGCTGATCGACAACCAGTTCGACGGCACCAGCGGCACGTTGCGCGCCCGCGCGGTGTTCAGCAATGCCGAAGGCCGGCTGATCCCGGGCCAGTTTGTCCGCGTCCATATGGGCTCGTCCCAGACCAAGCCCGCCCTGCTGGTGTCGGAGCTGGCCATCGGTACGGACCAGAGCAAGCGCTTCGTCTATGTCGTCGGCGCCGATCACAAGGTCGCCTACCGCGAAGTCACCCTGGGCGGCGTCGCCAACGGCCTGCGCATCGTGACCACCGGCCTGAAGGATGGCGACCGCGTCATCGTCAGCGGCATCCAGCACGTCGGTCCTGGCTCGGTCGTCGCCGAAAAGGTTGTCGCCATGACCGCCGGCGCACCGAACGCCTGATCAACGACTTCTGAAAGTTTCGAACTATTCTCTTCTCCCCACCTGAGGGGAGAAGGTGGCCGACAGGCCGGATGAGGGGTTCTGCCGACTGAGGCAACCTCTCCGGCCTGTGGAATTACCCCTCACCCCAACCCTCTCCCCTCAAGCGGGTAGAGGGGGAATGATGTCGCATTTGCGTTTGCGGTGTCGCCCATTGCGCCCCGAAGGCCTTCGCCATGAACCTCTCCAAATTCTTTATAGACAGGCCGATCTTCGCCGGTGTCCTGTCCCTGCTCATCCTGGTCGCCGGCCTGCTGTCCCTGCGCGTCCTGCCGGTGTCCGAATATCCTGAAGTGGTGCCGCCGCAGATCGTGGTCCATGCCATGTATCCCGGCGCCAGCCCGGCGGTCATCGCCGAAACCGTCGCCTCGCCCATCGAAGAGGCGGTCAACGGCGTCGAAAACATGCTGTATATGAGCAGCCAGGCGACGGCCGATGGCCAGATGACCCTGACGGTCACCTTCAAGCTCGGCACCAATGCCGACCTGGCGCAGCAGATGGTGCAGAACCGCGTGTCGCAGGCCGAGGCCCGTCTGCCCGGCGACGTCCGCGCACTGGGCGTCACCACGCAAAAGAGCCAATCGTCCCTGCCGATGGTCGTCCACATCACCTCGCCCAATGGCCGCTACGACGTCAACTATCTGCGCAACTACGCCCTGTTGCACATCAAGGATCGCCTGCAAGGCATCAAGGGTGTCGGCCCGATCCAGATGTTCGGCGGCGGCGACTACGCCATGCGCGTCTGGCTCGATCCGCAAAAGGTCGCTGAACGCGGCCTGTCACCCTCGGCCGTCGCCGACGCCATCCGCTCGGAAAACGTCCAGGCTGCCGCCGGCGTCATCGGCGGATCTCCCGCCATTCCCAACCTGACCCTGCAGATGTCGGTCAATGCCCAGGGCCGCCTGTCGACCGAGGACGATTTCCGCAACATCATCGTCAAGACGGGCGCCGACGGCGCGGTCACCCGCCTGGGCGACATCGCCCGCATCGAGATGGGCGCGTCGGACTATGCCCTGCGCAGCCTGCTCGACAACAAGAACGCCGTCGGCATCCCCATCTTCGAGACCGCCGGCGCCAATTCTCTGCAGCTGTCGAAGGACGTCCATGAGACGATGGCGCAACTGCAAAAGACGATGCCCGAAGGTGTCAGCTACGACATCGCCTACGACACGTCGGAATATGTCCACGAATCGATCGACTCGGTCATCCACACCCTGCTCGAAGCCATCGCCCTGGTCGTGCTGGTCGTCATCCTGTTCCTGCAGACCTGGCGCGCCTCGCTGATCCCGCTGTTGTCCGTGCCCGTGTCGATCATCGGCACCTTCGCGATCATGCATATCTTCGGCTTCACCATCAACGCCCTGACCCTGTTCGGCCTCGTCCTGGCCATCGGCATCGTCGTCGACGACGCCATCGTCGTGGTCGAAAACGTCGAGCGCAATATCGAAGCCGGCAAGACCCCACGCCAGGCCACCTATCAGGCCATGCGCGAAGTGTCGGGTCCGATCATCGCCATCGCCCTCGTCCTGGTCGCGGTTTTCGTACCCCTGGCCTTCATCACAGGCCTGTCGGGTCAATTCTATCGCCAGTTCTCGCTGACCATCGCCATTTCGACGGTGATCTCGGCGATCAACTCCCTGACCCTGTCGCCCGCCCTGGCCGCCCTGCTGCTCAAGGGCCACAACGCCCCGAAAGACGGCCTGACGCGGTTCATGGACCGCTGGCTGGGCGGCTTCTTCGGCGCCTTCAACCGCCTGTTCAAGCGTTCGTCCGATGCCTACGGCAAGAGCGTCGGCAAGTCGGGCAAGCGCAAGGTCCTGATGCTGGGCATCTATGGCGGTCTCGCCGCCCTGGCCTTTGTCATGTTCCAGGTCGTCCCAGGCGGTTTTATCCCGCAACAGGACAAGGCCTATCTGGTCGGTATGGTGCAACTGCCCGACGGCGCGACCCTGGACCGTACGGAAGCGGTGACGCGCAAGGTGTCCGAAATCGCCATGCAGCAGCCGGGCGTCGCCCACGCCATCGCCTTCCCCGGCCTGTCGATCAACGGCTTTACCATCGCGTCGAACCAGGCCGTCGTCTTCATGCCGCTGAAGCCCTTCGCCGAACGCCACGGTGCGGCCCTGTCGGCCGGCGCCATCGCCGGTCAGCTGAACGGCAAGCTGGCCGGTATCCAGGAAGGCTATTCGGTCATGTTCCCGCCCCCGCCCCTGCTCGGCCTGGGCACCACCGGCGGCTTCAAGCTGCAGTTGGAAGACCGCGCCGGCCTCGGTTACGCCAAGCTCGATGAAGCCACCAAGGCCTTTATCGCCAAGGCCTATCAGACCAAGGAACTGGCCGGTGTCTTCTCGGGCTACCAGATCAATACGCCACAACTGTTCGCCGATATCGACCGCACCCGCGCTCGCCAGCTCGGCGTCTCGGTCAGCGATATCTTCCAGACCATGCAGATCTATCTCGGCTCGCAATATGTCAACGACTTCAACCGTTTCGGCCGCACCTACAGCGTCCGGGTACAGGCCGACGCCCCCTATCGCGCCATGCCGGAAGACATCGGCAAGCTGAAGGTCCGCAGCAGCACCGGTGAAATGGTGCCCCTGGCTGCCGTCCTCAAGGTCGAGCCTATCTCGGGCCCCGTCACCGCCAGCCGCTATAACGGCTATCTGGCGGCCGATATCAGCGGTGGCCCCGCCCCGGGCTTCTCCGAAGGCCAGGCCGAAGCCGCGATCAAGCGCATCGCCGCCGAAACCTTGCCGCCGGGCATCGAGTACGAATGGACCGAACTGACCTATCAGCAGATCCTGGCCGGCGATTCGTCCAGCCTCGTCTTCCCCCTGGTCATACTTCTGGTCTTCCTGGTGCTCGCCGCACAGTATGAAAGCGTCGTCCTGCCGCTGTCGATCATCCTGATCGTGCCGATGGGCCTGCTGTCGGCCATGGTCGGCGTCTTCCTCAGCCACGGCGACAACAACATCTTCACCCAGATCGGCCTGTTCGTCCTGGTCGGGCTGTCGGCCAAGAATGCCATCCTGATCGTCGAGTTCGCCCGCGAACTGGAGCTCAGCGGCCTCAACCCGCTCGAAGCCGCCATCCGCGCCAGTCGCCTGCGTCTGCGTCCGATCCTGATGACCTCCATCGCCTTTGTCATGGGTGTCCTGCCGCTGGTGCTGAGCCAGGGGGCTGGGGCCGAAATGCGCCGCGCCATGGGGATTGCCGTCTTCGGCGGCATGATCGGCGCCACCCTGATCGGCCTGTTCATGACGCCCTTCTTCTACATCCTGCTGCGCGCCCTGTCGGGTAACCGGCCGCTGAAGTCACATCCGTCAACACTCGGTGCCGACGACGACCACGACGACAGCGCGCCGCAACTATCCGACCCGTCTGACGCGCAGCCCGCACAACTCAAGCCGGAGGCCTTCTGATGCGCCTTATCTCCATAAGCCTTATGGCCGCCCTGCTGACCGGCTGCGCCACACCGCCCCTGCAACAGGCGTCCTTTCAGGCGCCAACGGCCTTTGCCGGATCCACGGCGACACCGTCGGCCCAGCCGATGCCGGCGGCTGGCGCCTGGTGGCTGGTCTTCAATGACGATACGCTCAACAATCTGATGGCGCGGGCGACCGAGAAGAACAACGACATCCGCCTGGCTGCCGCCCATCTCGAACAGGCGCGCGCCCTGCTGGGCTCATCAAAGGCCGATCTGTGGCCCCAGGCTGGTATCGCTTATCAGGCCAGCCACGGCGCCACGCCCGGCCAGGGCAAGCCATCGACCGGTCATGCCCTGGGCGCCGACCTGTCCTATGAGGTCGACCTGTTCGGCCGCCTGTCGAAAGCGGCTCAGGCGGCGGATTTCGATGCCCAGGGCAGCGCCGCCCTGTTGCGCGATACGCAACTTCTGATCCAGTCGCGCGTCGCCCAGAGCTATTTTGCCTTGCGCGCCATCGATGAAGACCGCGCCATCGTCGCCGATACGCTGGACGCCTATCGCGGCAGCCTCGACGTGACGCAAAAGCGCTTCCGCGAAGGCGATGTCGCCGAACTGGATGTCGCGCGCCTGCAGACCGCTGTCGCCTCGACCCAGGCCGAGGGCATCGCCCTGGACCAGCAGCGTGCACAACTGGTCCATGCCCTGGCCGTCCTGCTGGGTGAGCCGGCCAGCGGTTTCGACGTTACCGCGGCTGCCTGGTCGGCCCAGCCCTGGGCCGGAGCGGTACCGGCCATTCCCGCCGGTATACCGTCCGATGTGCTGGAACGCAGGCCTGACGTCAATGCTGCGCAAGCCTCGCTTTACGCCGCGCAGCGCCGGGTGGGGATCGCCAAGGCGGCGTGGCTGCCCCATATCAGCCTGACCGCGTCGGGCGGCTATGCTTCGGGTGATCTCGACACTCTGTTTAATAGCGGCTCGCAATCCTGGTCGCTGACTGGCATCCTCGCCCAGGCGATTTTCGACGGCGGCAAGCGGCGGGCTGCCACGGACTATGCCGAGGGTGGTCTTGACGCCGCCTTTGCCGGATATCAGCAAAGCGTCCTGACGGCGCTGGCCGATGTCGAGGACCAGCTGTCGGATATTGCCTTCCTGCAACAACAACAGGTCGCGCAGGACGATGGCGTCCAGGCCGCAACCCGAGCCCTGGCCATGTCGCAGTCGCGCTATATCAATGGTTCATCGTCTCAGTTGGAGGTTCTCGACGCCCAGCGGCAATTGCTGGCCATCCGCCGCCAGGCCCTGCGTGTCCGTGCTGCGCAGTATCAGTCAACGATCGGGCTTATCCGCGCCCTGGGCGGGACCTGGCAGGGCTGATCCACATCAGGGCGTTTGCAGCTCCTCGTCGGGAACCGCGACAAGGCGGCCTTCCGGCGAATAGGCCGGAAAGACTTCGTCCGGCGACGGTTGCTGTTCAGCCGTCGCGACCTCAATGACCTGACCAGGACCTGACACTGTCTGAGCGGTCGCAACCGCGTCTGCTGCGGACGGGTTGACCGTGTCGGCATTGGGATGCTCTTCCAGGGTCGCGATCAGGTCCCATGCATCATCGGAGCCGATTTCGGCGCTCAGTTGCTGTGCTGTGACCGTCGGCGCATAGGCATAGGCCGCGTTGATAATGGGCGCGTTGTCATCGGTGCTCATCACTTCGAGTTTGGTGACCGGCCCCTGTGGCGCGTCATAGGTCGCGACTAGGTGCGGGGTTTCATTCGGATCGACCCTGGGCAACTGCCCGATCTGATGGACAATAAAGCCGATACCCGGACCGACGGTGAGGAGCCCGGCGATCAGGCTGATCACCAGCGCATTGGGACGACGGATGGGATCGCGAAGAAAAGGCGCGGTATAGTGCGGGAAGGTCAGATCGGAGGTCATATAGGACATGGCAGGCACTCGATGACATAACGGCAACAACCCGTCCCGGATTTGCGGCCACACTTCAGTGATCTCCATCATGCGCCACGCAACATAAGGATTCAGTGGCCCTTGACGCCCCGGCCATCCGAACACGGTATGACTTTTGTCGATAAAGGTAAGCGACTCATAATCCATGCGGTTGTACGCCGATCATCGCGCGCAAAACTGTCGGGTCAGCGGCCGAAGGATTTCACGGTGTCGCGGTGACTGGCGGTCATGGCATGTCGCTGTTTTTACCTGAAGGGCCGATTTTCCAGCCTGCATCGCACCTTGCGTTTATACTGGAACGAAGGTAGAACATTTGCCGCCATGTCCCGTACGCTTGTCCTGCCCCCGACCTATTACCGCGATCATTTCGTCGAAATGACAGGCTTTGTCGCACGCCTGTACGGTGACGTGCTTGGCGAGGCGGAGACGCGGTTCCTGCAGCAATTTTCCGCCTTCGATGACGATGCGCAGTGCCTGTATGTGCGCATGTGCAATCGCAAGAAACAGGCCTTTTCCCCTGCCGACCTGAGCTATAGCGAGATCGGCGGCGTCGAGAGCGGCCTGGCTGCTCTGCAGGCGGCTGGCTTTATCCGCCAGGCCGCGGCCAGTGACTACGCTGGCTGCCTTAACGAACTGAGCAAGAGCGATTTGGTCGCCAGAGCCCGGGCCGGCGGGGTCGAAGGTTTCAAGGCGGCGGCGCCGAAGCCGGAACTGGTGGCCTGGCTCGTCGAGACCCTCGAAGCCGACGAACTGGACGCCGTCTTCAACCTGTCGGCTTTGGTCGTGCCGTGCCACAAGGAAACCCTGGGATTCCTGCTCTATCTCTATTTTGGCCGCCTCAACGACAATCTGCTGAGTTTTACCCTGCGCGACCTGGGTGTCGTCGCGGTCCGGACGCGCGAAGCCTACCAGGCGCGGTTCGACAGTATTGGCGAAGCGCGCGCGGGCTTCCTGTACAGCCAAGCCTTACGCCGCCTACGCCATGGCGCTGGGGCGGACGCCATAGCGGCGGAGCTGGGCGACCTGCCCGAAGCCACGAGCGATTTCAGCCAAGGCCTGCGCAACGACCTGCTGTTCCAGTTGGGCCAGGCGTTCGAGAAGCGTGGCGAAATGGAGCGGGCGCTCGACCTGTACGAACGCTCGACCGCCTTCGACAGCCACGAACGTAGCGTGCGCATCCTCTATGCCGCTGGTCGCCATGACGAGGTGAAGGCGCGCCTCGAGGCCATGCTGGACGCGCCCGACCACGACGAGGAATGCCTGTTTGCCCAGGACTTCCTGGCGCGCAAGTTCAACAAGCGCCGGACCAGCCTGTTTACCGACCTGTTGCGCGGCGGCAGCGAAATCGTGGTCGACGAACTGTACCGCGGCTTTCCCGAAGCCGCGGCCATGCATCATTTCGAGGCCGAAGGCTGGGCCTGTCACCACTGCGAAAACGGCCTGTGGCCGGCCTTGTTCGGGCTCGTCTTCTGGGATGAGCTGTTCGAAGGGCCGGGCGCCCTGTCATGCGGTTTCGATGCCGTGCCGCAGGCCCTGAAGGATCGGACCTTCCATGCGAAGTTTGCCGAGGCGATTGCGCGCAAGCTGCACGGCGTGGCCGACGGCTGGACGATGGATCTGGTGCTGCGGACCTTCCGCCGTCACGAAGGTGTCGGCAACGGGCTGTTCTATTGGGATGCCGGCCTGCGCACGCGCATGACGCAGTTCGTCGCGGCCGCGCCTGCCCAGGCCCTGCACCGGATCTTGAGCGAGATGACGCGCGACTTCTATGCCCTGCGCGACGGCTTTCCGGATCTGCTGCTGACGCGCGGCAGCGAGATCAAATTTATCGAAATCAAGGCCGAGGGTGACCAGATCCGCCGTCACCAGCTGGCGCGCCTGAAACTGCTGCAGGAGGCGGGCTTCGACGCCGGCGTGCTGCGCGTCGCCTACCGCGTCGATCCCGATCAGACCTATGTCGTGGTCGATGTCGAAACCACCGGCGGCCGCGCCGTCAATGACCGGGTCACCGAGATCGGCGCCGTCAAGGTCAGGGGCGGCAAGACGATCGCTGAATGGCACAGCCTGATCAATCCGGAACGGCGCATCCCGGCCATGATTACTTCATTGACCGGCATCACCAACGCCATGGTCGCCGATGCACCGCGTTTTGCCGAGATTGCCGACGATCTGGCCCAATTTCTGAGCGGTGCGGTCTTCGTGGCGCACAATGTCAATTTCGATCACAGCTTCATCGCCGGCGAATTCCGCCGGCTGGAGCGCCGTTTTCATGCGCCGAAGCTGTGTACCTGCGCCAGCATGCGCAAATACTACCCGGGACATGGGTCTTATGGGCTGGGGCCGTTGTCGCGTGAATACGGCATCCGGCTGGAGAACCATCACCGCGCGCTCGACGACGCCCGGGCGGCGGCCGAATTGCTGCATCTGGTCAATGAGCGACGATTGGCGGCTTAAACGGCGAACAGGTTTTGCGGTTGTGGGCGGCGCGATCTGCGGTGTAGTATTTTGAAACTACAGTAATTTTCAACGCGGAAAGCGCGGAAAAGACGGAAAGACGCGGAAAAAGAAATATGCGGACAGATTCTTGCCCGAAGGGCCTTCATGCCACGCTCGTGGCAGCGTTCTTGTATAGAAGGCGCTACGCGCGGTAGACGCACCATCCTAAATTTCCGCGTCTTCCGTCTTTTCCGCGCTTTCCGCGATAAAAATGACCGTAAAATCAGGATTTTCACGAAAGTGTAGCCGAACGCCGATCTAACCTTACAGCAGGCTATTACCTGAATCTCAACGCTATCAGGACTTGACCGTCTTAGCCCGGCCCGGCTTGTAAAGCGTGGCGCCCAACAAGGTGACCGCCGCAAGTGCTGCAGCGAATTCGAAGACACCGGGGCTGTGGTTGAAAGCGTAGATCAAAGCGACATTGCACAGGACGATCCAGCCGGCCGCTTCATTAATCAATCCGCGACGGCGATGATTGGCCAGGGTGAGGCCAAATCCCATGGCGACGACGACCAGTTGCACTGCCGGCAAGGCCGGAACCCGCGAGCTCAATCCCTGCCAGACCTGCGTCCCCAGGACAGCCAACAGGCCTCCCAGGCTCAAGAGCTGTACCCAACGCAGCCGTGAGGTCATGAACGCGTCCTCCAGATTTATGACAGTCATGCTTTATGACCAATTTACGGCGAAATGCCGCGCTTGAAAAGCCCTCTTGGAAATACGACTTGACTTTAAGTCTTATTTAAATTTATATAGCTCTAGCCTTAAAAAACTTAGCTCTTACCGAGAGTCCACCCGATGTCCAAATTTTCACCGCCCCTGCATGCCGGCAGCATAATTCTCAAAATCGTGGTGCTTAGCCTGACGCTGGCCCTCATTTCAACCGCTTCGCAGACCATCAAGGGCCTGCCCTTCGAAGTCGGTAATCTCATGCACAATCTCCTGGTCATTCCATCCTACTGGATCACCATCCTGGCACCGGGCTTCTATCTGTGCGCCCTTTGGGCCCTGTCAGATGTCTTCGGCCGGTTGAATCGCGGTGACGCTTTTGGCCCCAACATGATCCGTGGCCTGAAAGGCGTTGGCAGCAACCTGATGTATGGCGCTTTCACCGCCATCATACTGGCGCCAACCCTGTCGGTTCTGTTCGCCAACGAATTTCGCAGCCTGGCGGGGATCAAGCACGATAACGATATCGAAAACCTGACGATCGGCCTGATCGGCCTGGCGCTATATGCCCTGGCCAAACGCGGCCAGGCACTGAAATCCGAACTGGAACAGTTTGTCTGAAGATGGAAGCCATGTCGCAACGCTCAACTCGCACCTTTTCCCCCCTGGCCCTGCTGACCGGTCTGATCGCCGGCCTGCTGGTGATCAACCTGATCCGCGACAGTATGTCCGGCCTGCTGAATGTCGATCCCGGCCTTCCTGCTTCCGCCAAGCTCGGCGCCGCTTTCGCCGTCACCTTGACGCTGAAATTCTGGATTCCTCTGCTCGTACCCACCTGCCTGATTTCGGCCCTGCTGGCGGCCGGCAACGTGTTCAATCGCCTGCACAATGGCGGACGATTCGACGATACGGTTGTCGGCGGGCTGAAGCAGATCGGCGGCGCCTTCATCGCAGCGGGCTTCGCAGGGTGTGTCATCGTCCCGGTGCTCCGGGAGGTGGATGCCGGTCAAATCGGCGGATTCGCCTGGCATCTTGATAATCAGGATGCCGCCCTCGGCCTCGTCGGCATAGCGCTCACCCTGATCGCAGACTGGACACGCAAGCTTAGACTTGAACTGGAACAGTTCGTCTGATGCCCATTCGCGTTACCCTCGATATTATGCTGGCCCGGCGCAAGATGCGCGCCCGGGATCTGGCCGCCCAGATCGGTCTCAGCGAGACCCAGATGTCCCTGCTGCGCACGGGCAAGGTCAAGGGCATGCGCTTCGATACCCTGAGCAAGCTGTGCCTGATCCTGGAATGCCAACCGGCCGATATCATGGAATATGACCGTGACGAGACCGACCTGACGCGGAATGAAGATTAAATTTCTCCGCGCCCGGCCCCTTGACTCCTCCCAGGCCCACGCCTATTTGCAGGCGGTCGTTAGCACTCGCGGTCAGTGAGTGCTAACAGCGTTTTCAAACCTGAAATGGAGGATATACCATGAGCTTTCGCCCATTAGGCGACCGTGTTCTGGTCAAGCGCGTCGAAGAAGAAGCCAAGACCAAGGGCGGCATCATCATTCCGGATACCGCCAAGGAAAAGCCCCAGGAAGGCGAAGTCATCTCCGTCGGCCCCGGCGCCCGCAATGAAAAGGGCCAACAGGTCGCGCTGGACGTCAAGGCCGGCGACCGCATCCTGTTCGGCAAGTGGGGCGGCACCGAAGTCAAGATCGACGGCGAAGACCTGCTGATCCTGAAAGAATCCGACGTCCTGGGCGTCCTGACCAAGTAATCCGAGCTGATCGGCGCCGCTGGTGCGCCGGTCCGAGCCTTACCTGTCAGATACCCGCTATCCCATTCACGCAACCATCAAGGAATTTACATAATGGCTGCCAAACAAGTTCTCTTCGGCTCCGAAGCGCGCGACAAAATGCTGCGCGGCGTCAACATCCTCGCCAATGCGGTGAAGGTCACCCTGGGCCCTAAGGGCCGCCACGTCGTGCTCGACAAGTCCTTCGGCGCCCCGCGCTCGACAAAGGACGGCGTCTCGGTCGCCAAGGAAATCGAACTGGAAGACAAGTTCGAAAACATGGGCGCGCAGATGATCCGCGAAGTCGCGTCCAAGACCAACGACAAGGCCGGTGACGGTACCACGACCGCGACCGTCCTGGCGCAAGCCATCGTCCAGGAAGGCATGAAGGCGGTTGCCGCCGGCATGAACCCGATGGACCTGAAGCGCGGCATCGACAAGGCGGTTACCGTCGTCGTCGAGCACATCAAGGCTTCGTCGAAGAAGGTCACGACCAATGCGGAAATCGCCCAGGTCGGCACCATCTCGGCCAATGGCGACACCGAAGTCGGTGAAATGATCGCCCGCGCCATGGAAAAGGTCGGCAACGAAGGTGTCATCACCGTCGAAGAAGCCAAGACCGCCGAAACCGAGCTCGATGTCGTCGAAGGCATGCAGTTCGACCGCGGCTACCTGTCGCCCTACTTCATCACCAACCCCGACAAGATGGAAGTGGTCCTCGAAGACCCGTTCATCCTGGTCTTCGACAAGAAGATCTCGTCGCTGCAGCCCATGCTGCCGATCCTTGAAGCCGTTGTTCAGTCGGGCCGCCCGCTGCTCATCATCGCCGAGGACGTTGAAGGCGAAGCCCTGGCGACCCTCGTCGTCAACCGCCTGCGTGGCGGCCTGCGCGTCGCCGCCGTCAAGGCGCCTGGCTTCGGCGATCGCCGCAAGGCCATGCTGGAAGACATCTCCGTCCTGACGGCCGGCCAGGTCATCAGCGAAGACCTGGGTATCAAGCTCGAAACGGTTACGCTCGACATGCTGGGCCGCGCCAAGAAGGTCACGATCACCAAGGAAAACACCACCATCGTCGATGGCGCCGGTGACAAGTCCGAGATCGAGTCGCGTATCGGCCAGATCAAGAAGCAGATTGAAGAAACCACGTCGGACTACGACAAGGAAAAGCTGCAGGAACGTCTGGCCAAGCTGGCTGGCGGCGTCGCGGTCATCCGCGTCGGCGGTTCGACCGAAGTCGAAGTCAAGGAAAAGAAGGATCGCGTCGACGACGCCCTGAACGCCACCCGCGCCGCTGTCGAAGAAGGCATCGTTCCGGGCGGTGGTACGGCTCTGCTGAAGGCCACGACGGCCCTGGCCACGCTGAAGGGCACCAATGCCGATCAGACCGCCGGGATCAACATCGTTCGCCGCGCCATCCAGGCACCGCTGCGCCAGATCGCCGAAAACTCCGGCGTCGAAGGCTCGGTCGTCGTCAATTCCGTACTGCGTAACGCCAGCCCGACCTACGGCTTCAACGCCCAGACCGAAAAGTATGTCGACCTGGTTGCCGATGGCGTCATCGACCCGGCCAAGGTTGTGCGTACGGCCCTGCAGGACGCGGCTTCGGTCGCGGGTATCCTGATCACGACCGAAGCGGCCGTGGCGGAAGCACCGAAGAAGGACGCACCTCAAGCAATGGGCGGCGGCGGCGGTGGTATGGGCGGCATGGGCGGTATGGACTTCTAGGAATCACCTAAAAGTCCTTCGCTTCGCTCAGTGTACTTTTAGGTGGGTCGCACGGAAAATTTTTTCTCGAGGCGGCTCTTCGAAAAAATATACATTTTGCTCAAGAGCTATGGAAAGAGCGGGTCGCAAGGCCCGCTCTTTTCTTTTGCATTTTCGGCGTTAAAGTCGTTTCGACCTTTCGCTGGAGTTCTGCCGTATGAGACGCCATTTCCTCAAAGCTTCACTGGCCCTGGCCGCGGCCACCCTTGTGGGCTGCGAGAAGAAACCCGAGGAACCGGCTGCGCCTCCGCCCGCTCCACCGCCACCGCCGCCGCCGCCGGCATCGTCCGCCGCGACTTCCGAAGATATCGACTGGGATGTGGTCGATACACCGGAAAACGTACCGGCCAAGGTCAAGATCAGCCTGGTCACCGACAAGGGCGAAATCGTCCTGTCGCTTAACGGAAAGGCGGCGCCGATCACCGTCAACAACTTCCTGAAATATGTCGATTCCGGGAAACTGGCCGGATCCGAGTTCTGGCGCGCCACCCATTCCGGCCCCAACGGCTTTATCCAGGCCACCATGCGCGGTCCGACCTACCCGCCGATCAAACACGAACCGACCAGCCAGACCGGGCTTTCTCATACTGACGGCGCCATCTCCATGTCGCGCTTTAAGCCCGGCACCGCCACAGCCGATTTCGTATTGTGCGTCGGCGACAATACGTCGATGGACGCTGGGCGCGAAGGCTCGGAAGACAAGCTGGGTTATGCCGCGTTCGGCCATGTCATAAAGGGTATGGGCGTGGTGCGCAGCATCATGGACGGCCGGATCGACAAACATACCCGCGAAGGCGGTTGGGCCGGACAGATGCTGGCCAGGCCGGTGAAGATTATCTCGGCCAAACGCCTCGACTCGTAGACGTCAGTTGCCGGCCAGGCTGGGCGCGCGGCGGTCGTTGTCATGATGACGACCGTGCACCTTATGACGGGTGTCGGCTCCGACCTGCGCCCGGGCCTGAACCTGCGGCTTGGGCTTGGCATGGGCCTGTGGCTTAACCTGCGGCCTGGCATGAGCTTTGGCTGCGGCGCGATGATCCGCACGTGACTGTAACTGCGCCGCCTGGGCTTTTTGCGCGTGTGCGATGGCCGTACGACGTTTCTGGTCGGCATGCGCCGCTGCCTGCGCCTTGTTCTGCTGCGACTGGCGTATCTGGGCATCATGACGGGCGTCGGCCCTGGACTGCAGACGCGCTTGGGCTGTTGCCTGAGCCTGAGCCCGGGCTTGGGCACGGACCTGATTGTCATGGACGCGATTATCGTGGGCCTTACGCATTTGGTTCTGGCGAACCTGGTCCTGACGCAACTGTTCTTGTCGGGCCTGCTGTTGGCGTGCCTGTTGCTGGCTGGCTTGCTGATCCCGGATTTGTTGTTGACGCGCCCGCATCCTGTCCTGATCGGCCTGGGCTTGTTGACGGGCCTCCTGCTTCTGTTTCCAGAACGGCCAGTTGCGCTGGGCTGTCTGACGCGCCACGACCTGCGGCGGCGGGCCGGCATAGCCGTGGTCGTGCCACGTCTGGTAGGCCAGCGCATCCTGACGGCGGCGCTGCTTTTCCGGCGCCAGGCGACGCGCCTGGTCGGTCCCGTAATGGGCATGATAGGCACGCCAGGCGCCGGTCTGTTCCTGATCGCGCGCCCACTGCGCGTTGTCGCGTTCGATGCGGGCCTGACGCTGCGCCCAGTTGGCGGCGATCACCTGTTCCCGATGGTCTCGTGCGGCGGCAGCCCGCAAAGCCCGTGCCCGGGCCAGGTAACGCCCGGCCCAGTCGGCGCGGCGCTCGGCATCAACCCGGTCGAGGACATAGCCGCGGCGGTCATAGACATTGACCAGGCGCCCTTCGTAATAGGCGTAGCTGTAGGATGCGTCACGCACCAGATACGGCTCGTCGCTGCCGGCCCGATAATAGTAATAGCGCTCGCCGTCCGGCGCCGGCTCGACGACTCGCCAGGCGTCCGCCGCCTGCCAGACCCAGGGTCGTGTATCGCCATAATCGAAACTGTAATCGGGCGGCGCATCGCCGAAGGCGTCGTTCACCTCATAGGCGTCGTCGATATACTGGTAGGCCTGTTGCGGCTGCGCCACCGGCACATACCGCACGGTCGGCGCTGCTGGCAGGGCCTCGACCGACGGAGCATAGGCGATGGGCTGGGCGTCCCCGATGGCCAGAGGCAGGGCCTGGTCATTCACCGCCTGGCTCGACGTGTCCGGACGGCAACCGCCTACAGCCAGCATGGCAGCCAGCGCTATAACGGCAGACGAACGATAGAGGGTCGTGATGGACATGGGGTGCTTCCTGATAAACGTCTGCTCTCCGCAAACGCCAATGCGAGCCCCGTAAACAGGTCCATTTGACGTCTTTTGCCGTAAAGGAACAATGTGCGGCCGACGTGGCTGGCAACAAGACTGCGTCAGACTGCACGGCTCTGGAAGCGCTCGATCAGGAACTCGATGGGGTCCATTTGTTATTCCCGCCTGTTTGCGCAAATATACCCGGTGTTGCGGATTTTGTAACCCAGTGTTGCGGGAAGCCTAATCAAAAATTAAGCTATTTTTTAAACCATTGGGGGAGTATTCGGGCTTAAAGGAATCAACTTCGGGGAGTAAAAGCGTGAGAAATCTAACCGTTCGGGTGCGCGTGATAGCGGCTTTCGCTATCGTCGTCACCTGTACCGTGGCCATGGGTCTGTTCGCCGTCCAGCGACTGGTGACGGTCAATGCCGCGGCCCGCGATGTCGCCACCAACTGGCTGCCAACGGCCAATGTGCTGGGCGACCTGTCGCAGGATTTCGAACAGCTGCGCGCCCGCCAGGGCCAGATTCTGCTGGCGCCGGAATCGCTGCGCGAAGGCCTGCGGGGCAAGATCGCCGACTCGAACAAGAAGGTCCGCACAGACCTCGAAACCTATAAGCCCATGGTCGTCAAGGGTGACGAAGAGACCTTTGCCGGCGCGATCGAGGACCATGTCGGCGACTATCTCCAGGGTGGCAACGAGGTGCTTGACCAACTCGATGCCGGCAATATCCCGGGTGCGGTCGAGATCTATTTCGGCAGCATGCAGGAGAGTGCCGATTCGGCGCGCAAGGCGATCCGTGCCGACCGCACCTTCCAACTGGAGCAGGGCGGCATTGTCGCCGCCAAGGGTACGGCACTGGGCCGGTCGGCCATGAATCTGATCGTCATCGCGCTGGTCCTGACGACCCTGGCCTGCATTGCCATGGGCTGGCTGATGATCGGCACCATCTCGCGGCCGATCCGCCGCATGTCGGACGCCATGAAGTTGTTGGCCAGGGGCGATACCGATGTGGTCATTCCCAATGCCGGCGAACGCAACGAGATCGGCGACATGGCCGGCGCGGTCGACGTCTTCCGTCAGGGTATGATCCGCAATCGTGCGCTCGAGACTGAGGCTGCCGAGGCACGTGAAATGGCCGAGACCGAGCGCCGTCAGGCCTTGCGCAGCATGGCCGACGACTTTGAGAACGCTGTCGGCGGCGTGGTCGAAATGGTCTCGTCCGCCGCGACCGAAATGCAGGCGACAGCGGCACAACTGAGCGCGTCGGCGCACGAATCGGCCGCCCAGGCGACCACGGTGTCCGCCGCCGCGGAAGAGGCCGGAACCAACGTCACCTCGGTTGCCGGGGCCGCCGAGGAACTGGGCGCTTCTGTCTCGGAGATCGGTCGCCAGGTCGAGCATTCGCTGACCAAGGCGCGCGAAGCCGTCAATGACGCAGACGCCACCGCCGCCATTGTCTATCAGCTGAGCGAAGCAGCCGGCCGGATCAGCAGCATTGTCGAGATCATTTCGGGTATTGCCGCCCAGACCAACCTGCTGGCGCTCAACGCCACCATCGAGTCGGCCCGGGCGGGAGAAGCCGGTCGCGGCTTCGCGGTCGTAGCCTCAGAGGTCAAGGCACTCGCCCAGCAGACGGCGCGCGCGACATCGGAAATCGGCGAACAGGTGACCAGCATCCAGTCGACCACGCAACGCGCCGTGGCTGCCATCGAGACCATTACCGGCACGATCCGCGACATCAACGATTCGTCGAGCACCATTGCCGCCGCCGTCGAGCAGCAGGGCGGCGCCACGCGCGAAATCGTCCACGCCGTCAACCAGGCTTCGGTCGGCACGGCCGAAGTGACGTCGAATATCACCGGTGTCGCACGCATGGCCGAGGAAACCGGCGCCGGCGCCGGCCAGGTACTGAGTGCCTCGTCGGAACTGGCGGTCCAGGCTGAAAATCTGCGCAGCCAGGTCAACGGCTTCCTGGCACGGGTCAGGGCAGGCTGATCATGCTGCGTCCGCGTCTCACCTTCAAGGCGGATACTGCGACCCGGATTCTTTTCGTCCGCTGGATCGGGGATATGCCCGGACGCGACATTGTCGACGGTATGATTACGCAGATGAAGATTATGGATGAGCCGTGGACCTACGACATGATCATCGATCTGCTGCGCTTCGAAGGCCATCTGCATGTGGCCGAGAGCGACGCTTTGGGGCAGGTTTGGCGCGATCTGGCGCAGGGGCGCGACGCCGGTCGGCGCTCGGCCATTGTCACCGGCGATCCCTTGCTAGCCGCACGCCTCAACATGACGCGCGAGACATTTCCAGGGCGGACCCTGGCCATGTTCGGCCAGGTCCAGGAAGCCCTCGACTGGCTGGCCTCGGCGCGGCCTTGATGGCTACGCTGTTCATGCTTCTCAACGCGTTGGCGGGAAACCAATAAAGCCAGTCCTCCCCCGCAAGCGGTGGAGGACTGGCCGCTAATCACCACAACGCTGCACGCACATGACGTTTATCAAATAAATGATAATAAAATCAATTATTTAAATAGCCATTCAGTTCCGCCAGCCGCGTGAGATTTACTGCAATTTCGCCCGTCACCCTTGACCGCGCAGCGTGGTTCCATCATACAGGCGCCATGATTTTCAAAGCCGCACAGTTCCGTGTCAATCCGGTCGCCCGCACTATCGGCGGACCGTTGCCGCGCGCCCGCCTGGCTGTGCCCTGAGGATCGAAGACCTTTTTCCTTCACAAAATCCTTTATGCCCGGCCCTTTTGAAACGCTCAAAAGGGCTTTTTCGTATGGTTTTTCCATGTTGCTGACGATTTCCACCACCCGCTCATCCGATCTGGCCCCCGCCACCGACCTCGGTTACCTGCTGCACAAGAACCCGCAGCATCTGCACAGCCAGGACCTCAAGTTCGGCACGGCGCACGTCTTTTATCCCGACGCCCGCGACGACCTGTGCACCGCCGCCCTGCTGCTCGATATCGATCCGATCGGCCTCGTGCGCAAAAAGGGCGGCGAAGGCTTTGCGCTCGAGCAGTATGTCAACGACCGGCCCTATGTCGCGTCGAGCTTCCTCAGCGTCGCTATCGGCCAGATGTTCCGTACCGCCATGACCGGCCGGTCTAAGGACCGCCAGGATCTGGCCGATTCCGCCCTGCCCCTCATCCTGCGCCTGCCGGTCCTGCCCTGCCATGGCGGCGAGGCCGTGCTGCGCCGGTTGTTCGAACCGCTGGGCTACAGCGTCGAAGCCGCGCGCCTGGCGTTGGATGAGACCTTTCCGGCCTGGGGCGACAGCGTCTATCTCGACGTCACCCTGACGGTATCGGGACGACTGAGCGACGTCCTGCGCCACCTCTATGTGCTGATCCCCGTACTCGACCACGACAAGCATTACTGGATCGGCGACGACGAGGTCGACAAGCTGCTGCGCCAGGGCGAAGGCTGGCTGGCGGCGCATCCCGACCGCGACCTGATTGCGCGGCGTTATCTGAAGAGTTTCAAGGGACTGACCAACCAAGCACTTCAACGGCTCGGCGATGGCGAAACCATCGAAGAGCCGGCGAAGGCCGATGGCCTCGAAGAAGGTCTCGAAAAGCGCATCAACCTCAACCAGCAACGCCTGGATTGGGTTGTGGCGACACTGAAGGCACTCGGCGCCAAGAGCGTGGCCGATCTCGGCTGCGGCGAAGGCAGGCTGATCGGCCTGCTGGCCAGGGATTTCGACTTCGACAAGGTGACGGGCTGCGACGTATCGATGCGGGCGCTGGAAATCGCGCGCGAGCGTTTGAACTTCGACCGCCTGCCCGAATTTCAGCAGCAGCGCATCACCCTGATGCAGTCGGCCCTGACCTATCGCGACAAGCGGTTGAAGGGTTACGACGCGGCGACCGTCATCGAGGTTATCGAACATCTGGAGCCCGAGCGGCTCGACGCCTTTGCACGCGCCGTGCTGGGCGAAGCCAAGCCGGGCCTGGTTATCATGACCACGCCCAATGCCGAGTACAATGTGCTGTTCGACAACCTGCCGGCGGGCAAGTTCCGCCATACCGACCACCGTTTCGAATGGACGCGCGCTGAGTTTACCGCCTGGGCGCAGACCATGGCGGAACGCTACGGCTACGGCGTCGAATTCGCCGCCGTCGGTGCCGTGCACGAGACACTGGGCGCACCGACCCAAGCTGCGATTTTTGTGAGAGTCCAATGACCGAGACCCTGATCACCCTGCCCGACCTGTCGCTTGTCCTGCTGGTCGGCCCATCCGGCTCCGGCAAGTCGTCCTTTGCCCGCAAGCATTTTCTCGCCACCGAAGTCCTGTCGTCCGACTATTGCCGCGGCCTGGTCAGCGATGACGAGAACGACCAGGCGGCAACCAAGGACGCCTTCGAGGTGCTGAACTTCATTGCCGGCAAGCGCCTGGCGGCTGGGAAGCTGACCGTCATCGATGCCACCAATGTCCAGCCGGAATCGCGCCGGTCGCTGGTCGACCTGGCGCGCAAGTACCACGTCATTCCGGTGGCTATCGTACTGAACCTGTCGCGCGATATCTGCGTCGCGCGCAACAGGGCACGGCCCGACCGCACCTTCGGAAAGTCCGTCGTGTGGGGCCAGAGCGATGCCCTGCGCCGGTCGCTGAAGCACCTGCGCAAGGAGGGCTTCAGCCATGTGACGGTGCTGGACAGCCCGGAACAGATCGACACCGTGCGCATCGAACGCCAGCCCCTGTGGCCCGACAAGAAGACGGAAACCGGGCCGTTCGACCTGATCGGCGACATCCACGGCTGTTTCGACGAACTGCGCAGCCTGATGGAAAAGCTGGGCTACGTCATCGACGGCGACGGACCGTATCGGGTAAGCCACCCCGATGGGCGCCGGCTGATCTTTGTCGGTGACCTGGTCGATCGCGGTCCGAAGACGCCGCAGGTGCTGCGCATCGTCATGGACATGGTGAGCGACGGCGTCGCCTTCTGCGTCGCCGGCAACCACGACGAAAAGCTGAAAAAGGCGTTGATGGGCCGCGACGTCAAGGTCAGTCACGGCCTGGCCGAATCTCTGGAGCAGTTGGCGCTGGAAACACCGGAGTTCCGCGCCCAGGTGGTCGAATTCCTCGACGGCCTGATCAGTCATTATGTTTTCGACGGCGGCAAGTTGGCCGTCTCGCATGCGGGGCTGAAGGAGCACTATATCGGACGCGGATCGCCGCGCATCCGCAGCTTCGCCATGTTCGGCGAGACGACCGGGGAAACCGACGAATTCGGCATGCCCATTCGCTACAACTGGGCCAGGGATTATCGCGGCCAGACCATGCTGGTCTATGGTCACACGCCGATCCCCGAACCCGAATGGCTGAACCGGACGATCAATATCGATACGGGCTGCGTTTTCGGCGGCAAGCTGACGGCGCTGCGGTACCCGGAAAAGGAATTGGTGTCGGTGCCGGCGCTGAAGATCTGGTGCGAGCCGACGCGGCCGATCGGCGCCGGCATGGATATGCGCGATGCGGACCTGCTCGATATGGACGACGTCGCCGGCAAGCGCGTGGTCGAGACCGAACTTGTGCGCAACATCATCATTCGCGAGGAGAATGCCGTGGCGGCCCTGGAGGTGATGAGCCGCTTCGCCGTCGACCCGCGCCTGCTGATCTATCTGCCGCCAACCATGGCGCCGCCGGAAACCTCGCCGCTGGACGGGTGGCTGGAACATCCGGCCGAGGCCTTCGGTTATTTTGCCAAACAGGGCGTCACGACCGTGATCGCCGAGGAAAAGCATATGGGCTCACGCGCTGTGGTCGTGCTGGGGCGCGATGCGGAGGCCGTGGCGCGGCGCTTCGGCACCGATCAGGCCGGATTGGGCACCGTCTATACACGTACCGGGCGGGCCTTCTTCAACGACACTGCGCTGGAACAGGCGTTTCTGGCACGGGTGGCGGCGGGCTTTGCCGCGGCCGGGCTATGGGAAGACCTGGACAGCGACTGGGTCTGTCTCGATGCCGAGATCCTGCCGTGGTCGGCCAAGGCGCAGGCCCTGCTAAAGGAACAATATGCGCCCGTAGGCGCTGCGGCTATGCACGTGTTGCCTATGGCTGCCGAGCTGCTGGCCCGGGCCGGACAAGGGGAACTGGCCGAAAAGATGACGGCGCGCGCCACCATGGCGTCGGACTACCGCGATGCCTGGCGGCGCTATTGCTGGAATGTCGATGGGTTGGACGGCTATCAGATCGCGCCATTCCATGTCCTGGCCCACCAGGGGTCGTGCAACATGGATCGCGACCATCTGTGGCATCTGGCTATCGCCGATCGCCTGATGGCCGCCGATCCGCCCTTCTTCAAGGCGACGGTCCGGCAGGTGATCACCCTGGAAGACGCCACCCAAGTGGCCGCGGCGACGCAGTGGTGGGAGACCCAGACCGCTGCCGGCATGGAAGGCATGGTGGTCAAGCCACTGGGCTTTACCGTCAAGGGCGAGAAGGGATTGGTCCAGCCGGGCATCAAGTGCCGCGGCCGCGACTATCTGCGCATCATCTATGGTTCGGAATATCTGGCGCCGGAGCATCTGGCGCGGCTGAAGGCGCGCAATGTCGGCGCCAAGCGTTCCCTGGCGCAACGCGAATACGCCCTTGGGTACGAGGCATTGAAGCGGTTCGTCGCCGGCGAGCCTTTGTACCGGGTGCATGAGGCGGTGTTCGGGGTCCTAGCGCTGGAAAGCGAGCCGGTCGATCCGCGGCTGTAATAGTTTTAGAAAGACATGGTGTTCTTATCGCAAGTGCGAGATAAGTGGCCTTTGGCAATGGAGTACGGCATGACACGGACGGCAAACCCCTGGGCGGTCTGGAATGACCTGACGACAACCACAACCGAGATGATGGTGGCCTCGGCGGAGGTGATCGCCGACCGGTCCTTGCGCATGGCGCGTGCTTCGACGCCGCCCAGTGGCAAGGACCAGCGCGAATTCAGCCGGATGATGGACGAAAAGGTCGAGGCCGGACAGGAAGCCGCCCAGGCCATGGCCAATAGCTGGTTGACGACGCAGGGCCGTTCGGCGACCGACATGTGGTCGCACGCCTTTGGCTTCATGCCGATGATGATGGCCATGGCAACCAGCACCACACCGGCCCAGGCCTTCAGTGCTCAGATGAACCTGATGAACCATATGATGAAGCCGATGCTCGACCCCGCCTCGGCGTTTGACGCCATCAGCCTGACGCATAAAGCTATGAAACCTTATCACGGGCGAGCCCAGGCCAATGTCAAACGGCTGCGGGCGGAGCGGTTGAAGGGGTAGACCTTACAACGGCTGCCGGATCACTTCCGCCATCATGTCGACGGCGCGGTCGATGTCGGCGAAGCTGGTCGGCAGGCCCACAGATAGGCGCAAAGCGCCCACCGTCGCTTCGGGGCCGAGACTCTCCTGAAAGCGCGGAATGGTAAAGCTGTCGCCAAGCGCGTCGAGGCAGGCCGCAACATCATAGCGGGCGAAACCGAACGCCTTCTCTGCCGCACCGGGATTGCAGAAGCAGCCACCGCGAATCGCCACGCGCGCATTGCGGGCCCGGGCTTCCACAGCGCTATATGGTACGACTCGTCCGCCGGTATCCAACAGGTTGAAGGCAATTGTGCCACCGCGAGCCTTAAGGCCGCACGGCCCGTAGATGCGCACCCCCGGCGCGCCGTTCGGATGGGTTAAGGCGGCCATGTGATCGAGCGCATAGGCGGTCAGGGCCTGCAAACGCGTGGAAAAGGCTGCCGACGGCACCTGCCCGAGGAAGCGAAAACCTGTATCGATGGCACCCGCCGCCAGGAAGTTGGGCGTGCCGTCTTCGAAGCCTTCGTGGCCGGGCCGGAGCTGATGACGGCCATGCTCGACCGAGACGAAGTCGACCGTACCGCCGGCGAACCACGGCCGCTGCAGCCGTTCCAGCGCTTCACGTCTGGCGATCAGCGCGCCCAGGCCAGTGGGCAGGCCGAACAGCTTGTAAAAGGAAAAGGCCAGGAAATCGGCCGGATGGTTACGCAGGCTTATCCCGCCACTGGCGCCGGAGCCGGCGGCATCGATCAGGACGTCGCAGCCCAGTGACCGGGCCAGATGGACTAGGCCCAGGTCGTGGCGGACGCCGGAGAAGTTGGACTGGACCGGAAAGGCCAGCAGACCCGGTCCATGGCGGTCTACAGCGTTACGCAGGCACTGCGGCGCGTCGTCCAGTCGCAGGTCGCCGTCGAGCGGCAGGGTGGTGACGGGCGCTCCCTTTCCTTGGGCGAATCGACGGGCGCCATTGACCGAATTGTGGTTGTCGGCGGACAGAATCAGACCGCGACGTGACGAGAAGGGATAGCTTTCGGCGACCAGTTTGAGGGCTGCGCTGGTATTGGCCGTCAGGCATAGTTCATAGATATCGGGATCGGCGTCAAAAAAGGCCAGGGCGGCGGCGCGGGCGCGCTCGAGATCACGGGCGCCGGCCTGGGATGGCGCGTGCTCGGAATGCGGATTGCCATAGATGCCGTGGCGCAGCCGCCGGGCTTCGGCGGCGACCTGCGAAGCGCCGTACAGGCCGCTGGCGGCGAAATCGAGATAAGCGACACCCTGGTCATCGAGACGGGAAAATTCCCTGGCGCGCAGGGCCGCGAAATCGAAGGTCGACGTAGGAACAAGCGATTGCATCAGCATCCGCGCCGCCTCGGCTGTGCCGGACCGGCTATCGCGGTCGCCATCTCTCCCGTGCGCGGCGTACCGCCGAAATAGCGCGACAGCTCGGCCACCGTCTCGAATGCCCGGACCTGATCGGGCGTGGCGCCGACGGCCAGGACCGGCGCCAGGACCTCATCGTACCAGTCGGCCAGACCACCCGCGATAAAATAGGCGTTGGCCACACCCAAAGCCTGCAACAGGACCCAGGCCTGGCCGGCATGGGCGCCGCCCTCAGAATAGAGGACCAGGGTTTCGTGCGGTGCGAAAGTCTGGCGCACCAATTGCTCAATCGGCAGGTTCTCGGCAGTCGGTATGGCGTCATTGGTGAAGGCGAGCGCATCGCGGACGTCGATGACGCGCAGCCCGGGTTTGCGGTCGCGAATCCACTGCGCCAGTTGCAGGGCCGAGACGTGGTCGCCCCCCTCGTCGATCCGGCGCACCGTTCCCGCTATATCGATCCGGCCGCGCGAGTGGTTGTAGGGACTGCCCACCAGGGGCGCGGTCACGCCCAGCAGTAGGGCAGCGGCGCCCAGGCGGCGCGTCATGGTCATGACGGCCTCCGTTCGAAGCGCTCGATCAGGTAGAAGGCGCCCAAACCAAGGACGGTGATTGCAGCGACCACGACGCCATAGGGCAGGTGCAGGAGGCGCGGCAGGGTCAGGACGCCGAACGGCGTGCTGTTGTAGAATCCGGCGATCAGTGGAAATACCAAACCGGTCAGCAGGACGCCGACGAGCAGGCCCAGGATCGTCGCCAGCCCATCGAAACGGCCACTGGCGACGGCGACACAGGCCGTGCCCGGGCACAGGCCGCAGGTGACAAAGCCGACACCGAAGATCAGGCCGCCAACGACCTGCGGCACCAGGAAGGTTTCCGGCACGTAGAGGGCTGACAGGTCGATGATACCCAGGCGAGCAAGCCAGAACAGGCCCAGCATGGCGGTCAGCACGGCGCTGAACATCACCTTTACGACGGTGAAATCACGCAGGTAGAACTGGCTGGCCAGCTTGCGGGCATCGCCGAAGCCCGCCTGTTCCAGGCTCCAGCCGAAGGCCGCGCCAATCAATAAGGCAGTGGTGACGGAAAACGGAACGCTCATTGCCACAACCTCCGTACCAAGGGCGCCACGGCAAAGCCGGACACGAAAAGCGCCAGCAGGAAGGCCCAACTGCCGGCGCTGAGCATCGCGCCGCCGCTCAGGCCCTGGCCGCTGGTGCAGCCGCGCGCCAGGACGGCGCCCAGACCCATCACCGCCCCGCCGCCAAAGGCGAAGACCAGACGCGGTGTGACACCCGTCGTCGGACCACGCACAATCTGCGGCCGGAAGCGGCCGGCCAGGACGGCGGACAGCGCGCTGCCGGCCAGAACGCCGAGAATTTCGATAAAGGTCCAGGACGACCACGGCAGGCCCGCCTGGGCATAGCTGGCGAAGTATCCGTTACCGGATATGGCCTGGGGTGCGGCCGTGGCGACCCCGGCGGTGACCAGGCTGGCCGCGGCGCCTGACGCGCCAAGACCCTGGCCGGTCAGGACGAAACAGGCGACGAGGACCAGGCCCAGCACAACACCAGCGCTGTAGGGATTGGCGTAGGGTTCCGGCTCGCTCATGTCAGTGCCCCGCCGCCAGTTCGACGGCCTGGCCGTGCAGGGTCCAGTCTTCGAACGAGCCGTCGTACAGGACGGCGTTGATCCCGGCGGCACGGGCGGCGAAGACGATGGCCGTGCCCTGCTGGCCGATATGGCAATAGACGATCAGGTGGTCGTCCGGCTTGACCCCGGCAGAGCGGAACAGGGCCAGCAGCTCGGCCGGCGATTTTAGCGTCAGGTCGGCATGGGTCAGGGCGGTGAAGGGGATGTTGCGCGCCCCCGGGATATGCCCCTTGCGTTCGTGGCCGTGGGCGCCGGCCGGATGCAGCCCGTCATAAAACATGGCGGCGCGGGCATCGACGATAACATAGCCTGACGCCTTCATATGGGCCCGGACGAAATCGCCGTCGACCGCCATGGCCTGCATGTGCAACCCGCTCAGCTTGCCGGGTTTGGCCACCGGCTTGGCGGACGTGGTGGCGCCACGCCAGCCGTTCAGGCTGCCGTCGAGCAGGGACACGCGGTCGCCCAGGCCGGCCTGTTGCAGGGTGAAGACGACACGCGTGGCCGGCGACACCCAGTCGTCGTCATAATAGACGACGACTCGCGACGTATCGGAAATGCCCAGGCGCTCCAGTCGTTGCTTCAGGTCGTCGGCAGCCGGCAGTTCCAGGCTGAGTCCATCACGTTCAACCGAGACATCGGACAAGTCGACATAGTGGGCGCCGGGGATGTGGCGCCGTCCGTAGTCGCCCTTGTCGCCGACATGCAGCATGACCAGGCCCGGGTCGGCGAGATGACCGGCCAGCCAGGCCTGGGTGACGACGGGATAGACGGGCGGGGCAGCTGTTGAAGACAGCGGCATGCCCGCCAGGGTGAGAGCGATCAGGGTTGCGGTTTTCATCTGGGCCTCCCGTTGACATGTACCAGGAGATTAGCCGGCGCTGGCGCTGGCGGGACGGCCATGCGACGAACCCCCTGCTTTGGCGGATAAAGCGCCGCTGGTGTGGGATGGAGCGACGTGCCAAGCGTCGAGAAAGCCGCTATCATGCGGCATGGCAGAGATTTCCCAATCCGACCCGACACAATCCGATCTGGATCAGCCCATTCCATCCGAAGCGGTCGCGATGTGGGACCGGTGGAGCCGTCACCGTGCCTTTCGTACCTTCAGTTGGCCATGGTGGGTCCGCCGCGGCTGGATATTCTGGCCGCTGGGCCTTGTTTACGGTTTCGCGGTCGCCACGTGGCATGCGTCCGGGATGAATGCCTGGGGCGACTGGCCGGGCTTGGCGCTGCGCGGCTGCGTAGCCGGGCTGGTCATTGTCAGCGCCGGTCCGCTGCTGGCCACGGGCGTGCGCCGCCTTGGCCTGCCGCGACTCGTGGAACGCAGCCTGGTGATCCTGGCAATCCTCGCCGGCATCGCGCTGGCCCTGGTTGCGGATTCGTGGGTCAGCCAGTATCACGACGCATTGATGGCCAAATATAAGGGCATGGCGATGGAGGTCCCGTGGTTCGCCAGGGCCCTTTCAAACCTGCTGCGCTTCAGCCTGAACGGCTCGACCCTGGTTCTCGTCTTCGTGGCCGGCGGCTTTGCCGTCTTCCAGTATCTGGGCGAGACACGGCGCCTAAGCGACCACGCGGCGCGCGAGGAACTGAAGGCCGTGCGCCGGGCGCGCGACACTGCCGATTTGCGCCTGGCTGTCCTGCAGGCTCAGATCGAACCGCACTTCCTGTTCAACACCCTGGCCTCGGTGCGTTCGCTGGTGGCAACCGAGCCCGGACGCGCCGCCGCCACCATCGACGCCCTGGCCGATTATCTGCGCTCGACCCTGCCGCAACTGCGCGGAGACGGGCTGGAGGACGCCACCCTGGGCAAGCAGATCGACATCTGCCGGCGTTATCTCGAACTGATGAATGTCCGCATGGACGGCCGCCTGAGCATCGTCATCGTCGCGCCGGAGGCCCTGCGCGCCCTGCCCTTCCCGCCGCTTATCTTGCTGTCCCTGGCGGAAAACGCCGTCAAACACGGCATCGAGCCGAAACCTGGCCCGGGCATTATCGCGATCCGGGCTGCGGCGCGGCCCGACGGCGGGCTGGAGATCGCGGTCGAGGACGACGGTGCCGGATTGCACGAAGGCGCCAGCCATGGCCTGGGGCTGGGCAATATCCGCGCCCAATTGCGCGACCGCTTCGGCGATCGCGGCACCTTAAGCATCGCCGGCCGGACTGAAGGCGGCACGCGCGCCGCCATCGAGATTGCGGGTGACGTCACGTGAGCGCGGCGTCCCGAATCTCCGCCCCGAGGGCCATTATCGCCGAAGACGAGACGGCCCAGCGCCGCGAGTTGCGCGCCACCCTCGCCGACCTGTGGCCCGAGCTGGAGATCGTCGCCGAGTGTGAGGACGGGCTGGCGGCGCTGGAAGCCGTCGCAGCGCATCGCCCGGACGTCGTTTTTCTCGACATCCGGATGCCGGGGCTGAGCGGGCTTGAGGTAGCGCGGGCCGCCGCTGGCAATGCCCAGGTGGTGCTGATCACCGCCTACGACGCCTTTGCGCTGGAAGCCTTCGACAAGGGGGCCATCGACTATCTGCTGAAGCCGGTCAAACGCGAACGCCTGGCCGTCACGGTCGAAAGGCTGCGCCACCGGCTTGCCCAGGGCGAACCGCGCGACGTCGAGGCCCTGTTGAAAAATCTGCAGGATCGGCTAGGCCTGACCACGCCTTCGCGGATCAGCTGGATCTCGGCCAGTTCCGGCGGCACGATTCGGATGATCGCGATCGACGATGTCGTGATGTTCCGCGCCGAGGACAAATATACGGCCGTGATCACCGCCTCTGGCGTGGCGCATATCCGCACGCCGTTGAAGGACCTTTTGGTCCAGCTTGATCCGGACGCTTTCTGGCAGGTCCACCGCAGCGTCATAGTGCGGGTAGCGGCCATCCGGGCGATTCGCCGCGACGACGACGGACGACTTAGACTGCAGGTTGCCGGCCACGCTGAAACCGTACCGGTCAGCGCCAGCCTTCAGGAGCGCTTCAAGCCGATGTAGCCTAGCCTTGCCTCAATAATCGTTAATTGTCGGACAATAGGCAAGCCTTTTAATTGTAATATCAATCAACTTATTTATAGTATTTATAGGGCAGATATTGCACTGCCGTGCGTCACTTATGTAACAGGGGCCAGCGGACTGTACCAAACCCGCGATTGCGTTATGTAACCTAATTGACAGCGCTGCCAAATCCCTTTATTTCTTCCTTATCGATGGTACCGTTATCACGCACATCATCGAAATAAAAAAAATAACGCCGGCTGTATTCCTTGCAGGACGGCGACAATTGTTGGGAGGATATATGGACTGCAGGAAGGCGAGAGCCTGCACAGTTGCGCGATGCGCAGCTTATCCGGTCGAATCCGGAGCGTATCTATCAGAGTTTTCAAAGGCATGCTGCATCCGCGCCGCGCGATAACCGCCGGGGCTCGATCAGTCATGACCATGACCAGAATTCACGTCGTGCGGACGCTATGCGTCCGTGCGTCTTGAAGAGACTTCGCTACCGGTAGCGAACACCAACACCGGATATCGAAGGGTGCGTCTGTTCCAGGCAGGTTATCGCCTCGGAAATGCAAAAACAAGGCGTCCGGGCGGACAGCCGCACCAGTTTAAATCAATGAGAAGATTGGGAGAAGTCACATGAGAACAGTATCGCGTAACAGACTGAAGGGAGCCGTCCGCGCTGCCTTCCTGGGTGGGGTTTCGACCCTGGCCCTATCCGCCATGGCCGGTCAAACCATGGCTCAGGATGCCGCTCCGGCTGCTGCCCCGGCAGGCGACGAAACCGTCGTCGTCGTCACGGGTATCCGCGGTTCGCTGCAGCGTTCGATGAACATCAAGCGGAACTCCGCGGGCGTCGTCGACGCGATTACGTCTGAAGACATCGGCAAGTATCCGGACACCAACCTGGCCGAATCCGTCCAGCGTATTCCGGGCGTCTCGATCGACCGCGTCAACGGCGAAGGCTCGAAGGTTACTGTCCGCGGTTTTGGCCCGGGCTTCAACCTGGTGACCCTGAACGGCCGCGTCATGCCGACCGCCAGCATCGACCTTATCGGTACCGGCAACACCTTCGCCGGCGGCGGTTCGCGTAACTTCGACTTCTCGAACATCGCCTCGGACAGCATCGCAGGCTTCGAAGTCTACAAGACCGGCAAGGCCAACATCGCCTCCGGCGGCATCGGCGCCACGCTGAACATCAAGACTCTGCGTCCGATCAACAAGTCCGGCTCGACCGGTTCGCTGTCGGTCAAGGCTCTGCACGGCGACAATATGGTCGACGGCAAGGATTGGACTCCGGAAGTCACCGGCGCCTACAGCTGGGCCGATGACTCCAAGACCTTTGGCGTCGCCCTGTTCGCCCAGTATTCGGAAAAGGACGTCGCAACCCGCCAGGCTACCCAGAACGCCTGGAATCTTGACCCGGTCGCCCAGTTCTACGCTCCCGGCAACGGCCGCCTGCGTTACGCCGCAGACCAAACCACCCTGCTGACGCAGATCACCAATGCGCCGCCGGCCGGTTCCTACGTCGCCTATCCGAACGACAGCCGCTATGCCCTGTCGCAGACGCACAATCAGCGCACCAATATCGGCGCTACGGTCCAGTACCGTCCGATGGAAGACCTGCTGCTGACGGCCGACTATATTTACGTTGTTAACGAAGGTTCTGAACAACGCGCTGAACAGACCAACTGGTTTAACCGTCCGTTCGACAAGATCACCTTCGTCAAGGGTGAATCCGGCATCTATAACGCCCTTTATCTGCAAGAAAACGAAAACGGCGTGAAGGACATCGGCTTCGAACAGCAGTTGCTGGGCCAGAAGAGCACACTGGAATCCACGGGCTTCAACGCCAAGTGGAACATCAACGACAAGATGACCCTGACCGCGGATGTCCACGATTCGTTCGGAAAGGCTACGCCCAACAACCCGAACGGCACCAGCTCGGTGATGATCTCGATCGGCGCGCCGGTCGTGTCGCAACATTCGGTCGATTTCAACGGCGAAATTCCCGTCCAGGCCTACACCGTCAATGACGCTTTGCGCGGCAACAATAACGGCAAGCTCGATGTGGGTGACCTCGGCACCCAGGTTGGCCGTACGGCGACCAACAGCCAGGAAGAGGAAATCTTCGAGGTCAAGGTCGATTTCAGCTACGACTTCGACGGCGACAGCCGCTTCGACGCCGGTATCGACAAGTACAAGACCACGATGAAAACCACCACCGGCGGCACCTATCAGGCGCTGGGTGACTGGGGCATCTCGCATCCGGGCGATGTCGCTCAGTATGCTCCGGGCTTGATGACGACCTACGACCTTGGCGGCCTGTTCGAGGACTTCTCGCCGGGTCAGTCGAACATCGCCTTCCGCGGCAATGCGCTCGACATATACAAGGCTCTGGCGGGGTCGGCTCTGTATCATGCACAGATCCCCAACGCGTCGGTGACGGCCAACCAGATTGAAGAGCGGGTTACTGCCGCGTACGGCCAGTTCTCAATGAAGGGTGACTTCCTGGGTCAGCCGGCCAGCATCGTCGCCGGTCTGCGCTATGAAAAGACCGAGGTTCACGCGTCGGCGCTGCAAAGCGTACCGACCGGCATTCGCTGGACGGCGGATAACGACTTTACGACGGACTTCGGAACCGGCATTTCCACAGTGCTCAGCACGGCAGACTATGATAACTGGCTGCCAAACCTGGATATCTCGTGGAATTTCCGCAGTGACATGGTTGCCCGGGCTTCGTTCTCGAAGACCATCGCGCGTCCGGCCTTCGGCAACATGTACGCCACGACCGCAGTCGGCACGCCTCCGCGCCCGACGGCCAACGGGACCAACCCGACAGCCAACTCCGGCAACCCTGCCCTGCTGCCGCTGGAATCGAGCAATGTCGACTTCTCGGTCGAGTGGTACTATGGCAAGGACAGCTATGTGTCGGCCGGCTTCTACAACAAGGACGTCGCCAACTTCGTCGGCACCGGCCGCGTGACCCAAAATTGGTTCGGTCTGCGTGACCCGTCCTCGGGTGCTGCCGGTTCGCGCTCAGGCTCGGCCAGGACAGCGTTGAGCGGCATAAGCCAAAGCGCGACCGACGTGAACCTGTTCACCATGACGGCTCTGATCGTCAAGAACAACGGTAACGTCGCCGCTGCCACAACTGAGTATCAATCCCACCTCGTCGGTGGCAATCTCGATCAGGCCTTCGTTGACTCGACCCTTGCCGCCTATGACATCTCCGCTGACGCCAACGATCCGCTGTTCCAGTTCGACACCAACATTCCGGTGAACAACAAGACGGCTAACCTGCACGGCTTCGAATTTGCCTTCCAGCACTTCTTCTCTGACACTGGCTTTGGCGTTTCGGGCAGCTTGACAACCGTCAATGGCGACATCGGCTTCAACAACTCGGCGCCTCCGGGTACTCAGCAGTTCCCGCTGCTCGGCCTGTCGAACACGTATAACGTAACCGCCATCTACGACAAAGGCGCGCTCTCGGGCCGCATCTCGTACAACTGGCGCGACAAGTTCATCGCGGCTTCGAACATCGGTTCACAGACCGATCCACTCTACACCGAGGCGTTCGGAACGATTGACGCCGCGGTCAACTACCAGCTGACATCGGCCTTACAAGTGACCTTTGAGGGGCTGAACCTCAACAAGGCGCACATCCGTCAGTATGGCCGTGACACCTCCAACATCTACTTCGCTCAGGAACTTGACTCACGCTATCAACTTGGCTTGCGCTACAAGTTCTAATATGCTGGCAGCCTAGCTGTCACGGATAAGGCCGCGGCTCGCCGCGGCCTTATTTTTTATAGATATCAAGCTTCAGGAATTCGACACAATGGCCCACCCGGTTCTTCTCGACAACGTAGAGCATCATGATTTACGGTTGAGTATCGATGGGACCGCTTCTGCCGCCGACGATGTAAACCTGGTCCTGGTGGTCCCAACCGAGTTTGCCGAGGTCCAGCGCGAATATCCGATTCTGTTTCGCCAGTCGGCAAATGGTGGATTTCAAGCCTTTGCCCTCACCGGCCTGGACAAGGACGAAAATCTCTATCTTCAGGATGGCAAATGGCAGGCGCGCTATGTGCCGGCCATCCAGGCTCGCGGCCCGTTCCTGATCGGCTTCCGTGATCACGATGCAGATGGACAGGTGCAGAAGGAACCGATGATCATGGTCGACCTTGATCATCCGCGCATTAGCCGCAGCGAAGGCGAACCCCTGTTCCTTCCCCACGGCGGAAATGCCCCTGTATTGGAGCGCGTCACGCAGACCCTGCGTGTACTGCATGCCGGCGTTGAAATCGGCAATGCCATGTTTTCAGCCTTCCTGGAGGCAGGCCTTTTGGCGCCGCTGAATATCGATATCAACCTCGATGAAGAGACGCGATACCACCTGCCGGACTTCTTTTCGATCAGCCAGGAGGGTCTTAGTCAACTCGACGGCGCGACTCTGGAACGTTTAAATTCAGCAGGTTTCCTGGCTTCGGCATTTCATGTTCTTACGTCCATGAACAATTTTCAGCGCCTTATAGAGATGAAAAATCGCCGGCGTAAGGGCGTTTAATGGCACATATCCCAGTTCGAACCCGGGAATTGACCAGCATCGCGCCCGATCGCATTCCATATGACGAATTGATGGCCGCCCAGACACCGGTGATTCTGAAGGGCGTGGCCGTCGGCTGGCCCGTGGTCAGGGCAGGCCTGGACTCGGCAAATACCGCCATGGACTACCTCAAGTCCTTCTACCAGGGCCGTCCGGTTACCGGCTATACCGGCGCGCCGGAGATCGGTGGGCGCTTTTTCTACAATGCCGACATCAGCGGCATGAACTACGCTGCCGCCCGTATCCAACTCGACGCCTTTCTCGACCAGATCTCCGGCCACCTTGACGACGCAGCCCCGCCCTCCTTCTACATCGGTTCGACCGATCTCAGTCTCTACCTGCCGGGCTTTCGCGACCAGAACGATCTCGTGCTCAATCACGCTATGTTCGAGCGCAACCCGCCGCTCGCCAGCATCTGGATCGGCAACCGAACCACGGCGACCTGCCATTACGACATGTCGCACAATCTCGCCGTCTGCGTCGCCGGCCGTCGTCGCTTCACCCTGTTCCCACCGGCCCAGATCGAGAATCTCTATCCCGGCCCGCTGGAACCGACGCCAGGCGGCCAGGTGGTCAGCATGGTCGATTTCCGTGATCCGGATTTCGGGCGCTATCCGCGGTTTCGCGATGCGATGGCGCAGGGCCAGGTCGCCGAGATGGAGCCTGGCGACGTCCTCTTCTATCCCGCCCTGTGGTGGCACCATGTCGAAGCCCTGGCATCCTTCAATATCCTGGTCAATTACTGGTGGAATACGACGCCGGCCTTCATGGATACACCGATGAACAGCCTGCTGCTGGCCCTGATGTCGCTGCGTGATCGGCCACAGCCGGAAAAGGACGCCTGGCGCGCCGTGTTCGACTATTACATCTTCGGCGACGCCGAACGGCCGGCCGCCCACCTGCCCGAGGCTGCGCGCGGCAATCTGGCGCCGATGGATGAGATGAAGGCACGCCGCATGCGCGCGGCCCTGCTGAACAAACTGAATCGCTGACGAGAATAGGAAACCGAGCATGCAGGGACAGGTCATCAGGAAGGTCGTCGTGGCCGGCGGCGGCAGCGCGGGATGGTGTGCCGCGGCGGCGCTCAGCCGGATGCTGGGCCCCCTGCTCGACATCACCCTGGTCGAGTCGGAAGAAATCGGCATAGTCGGTGTCGGTGAAGCGACGATTCCGACGATTGGTGCGTTTCACCGCCTGCTCAGGCTGGATGAGCGCGACTTCATGCGCGCCACCAACGCCACCTTCAAGCTGGGCATCGCTTTCGAAAACTGGGCGCGCGACGGCGACCGCTATATCCACTCCTTCGGCGAAGTCGGCAAGTCGACCTGGCTGGTCCCCTTCCATCACCTGTGGCTGCAGGCCCGGGCCGATGGCGTGGCCGGCGATATCGGCGATTATTGCTACGAATTGCAGGCGGCAGAGGCCAACAAATTCCGCACCTCGGACAAGGAGCGCCTCAACTACGCCTATCATTTCGACGCGTCACTCTATGGGCAATATCTGCGCAAGTTGGTCGAGCCGGAAGGCGTCAAACGCGTCGAGGGCAAGATCGCGCAAGTCGAGCAGGACCCGCAGTCCGGCGACATCACCGCCCTGGTGCTGGAGTCCGGAACGCGCGTCGAGGGCGACCTGTTCATCGACTGCACGGGCTTCCGCGGCCTGCTGATCGAACAGACCCTGAAGACCGGCTATGAGGACTGGAGCCACTGGCTGCCGACCGATCGCGCCCTGGCTGTGCCGACGGAATCGGCCGGGCCACTGACGCCCTACACGCGCGCGGTCGCCCATGGCGAGGGCTGGCGTTGGCGCATTCCCCTGCAAAGCCGGGTGGGCAATGGTCTGGTCTATTGCAGCCACTATCTTTCGGACGACGAAGCTCACGACCGGCTGCTGGGCATGCTGGATGCGCCGCGTTTGGCGGAACCGCGCCAGGTGCGCTACCAGACCGGCCGCCGGCTGCTGAGCTGGAACAAGAACTGCATCACACTGGGCCTGTCGAGTGGCTTTATCGAACCGCTGGAATCGACCAGCATCCATCTGTTTCAGATCGGCGTCACCCGTCTGATCCAGCTGTTCCCGTTTACCGGCATCACCGACTCCGTCGTCCGGCGTTTTAACGACATGGCGCGGAATGAACTGGAAAGGGTCCGCGATTTCGTCGTGCTGCATTACAAGGTCAACCAGCGCGACGACACCGCCTTCTGGCGGGATCGCGCCGCCATGCCCGTTCCCGACAGCCTGACCGAACGGATCGAGCTGTTCGTCGAGAACGGCATTGCCTATCAGGCGCCGGACGACCTGTTCCGCCTCGATTCCTGGCTGCAGGTCCTGCTGGGCCAGGGCCTGGAACCCCAGGCCTGGCACCATCTCGGGCGGTTGACGAAGCGCGACCAGATGGCGCAATCCTTGAGCGGACTGAAGGCGCACATTGCGCGCGCCGTCGACAACCTGCCCGACCATGGAACCTTTATCCGCGAGTATCTGGCCTGACCTGGCGGGCCGATCATGCTATGGACGGTCCGTACAATACTTTCGAGAGGTTCGGCGTCATGTCCGCGCGCTTTTTCACGCCGATACTGACGATCGCATGGCTTACGGCGAGTAGCACTGCAGCGGCCGAGGCGCCCCACCGCTTTTCCGGCGAGATCAGCGCCGGGCTGCAGTACGACAGCAATGTCACGATCGACGAGATCGACCGGGTCAGCCATGTCGGTGATATCGCCGCCGTCCTGGAAGCCCAGATCGGCTGGAAAGCGCCGGTCGGCCAGGCGACGGACCTGAGCTTTAATTACGACCTGACCCAGACACGGCACCAGGATTTTACAGCGTTCAATCTGCAAAGTCATGCGGCATCGGCGCAACTGGATCACCATTTCGGCGGCGTCACGGCCAGTCTGAACGGGCGCTATGTCCGTAATTTTCTGGCCGGAAACGGATTTTCGTCCACGCATCAGGTGGCGGCGATCCTGAGCCGGAACTTTGGCACGACCTACCAGTTGCGCGGCGCCTATGCCCGCAGCGAACGCACCTATGATGGCCGGCCGCAGCGCGATGCCGTCAACCAGACCCTGTCATTGGATGGCTACTATTATCTGTCAGGCGCCGCCAACTACCTGTCCGCCGGCGTGCGCCATAGCAACGAAACGGCGAACGCCAGCCCGTTCAGCTTCGACAGCAACGCTTTGCGATTAAAAGCCGGTCGCAAATTCCGCTGGCAGGCGCACGTCGTAACCGGACAACTGACGTGGCAATACGAGGACCGGCGCTACGAGGGCGTGACGGCATCGATCGGCGCGGCCCGGCATGACCGGCGAACCGGACTTCTGGGGCATCTGGAAATGGCGATCGGACATAGGCTGACACTGAGCACCGACTATGCCGCCGGCGATTACGCCTCCAACCTGCCGTCGGCCGACTACGGCCAACAGGTCGCCACGGTGCGCATCGGCGCAGCTTTTTAAGCGTCGTAAACGGCGGCCTTGATGGCGCTTACAAGATTTTCCGGCGAAAACGGCTTGGCGATATGGCCGTCCATGCCGGCGGCATGACATTTGGCGATGTCACGCTTCATGACATTGGATGTGAGGGCCAGGATCGGAACCGTGGCCCCGGCATCGCGCAGGCGCTTGGTGGCTTCAAGTCCGCCCATGATGGGCATCTGCATGTCGAGCAGGATGAGATCAAAGACCTGGCTGGAGGCCGCTTCAACGGCGGCGACGCCATCGTTGACGGCCGTGACATCGATCAATTCCCTTGATAAAACCACGCTTATCAGGTCGCGGACCATTTCCTGATCTTCGGCCAGGAGGATCTTCAAACCGGCAATCGAGCGGCGCTGGCGACGGCGAGCGTCTTCGGCGGAAACACCGCCGTTTTCTGTAATCTTCAACGGTATCGACATAAGCGTTCTTTCGCGCCAATAAGGAATGGCTTCAAAACAGGATAGAGCAAAAGCGTTAAACAACGGTTTTGGCCTGGCAAAGGGAGAGATTAGGTATGAAGTTACAGGGCTTAGGCGCGCTCGTGGCGTGCTGTTTACTGGTTCTGGCTCCGTCGGGGCCAGCATTGGCCAAGTCGAAGCCAGCCGTCTGGGTGCCGACCTGGTACGCCGCTCCCGAGCCCAACGGATGGGACCCGGTCGAACTGAAGGACACCACGGTCCGTCAGGTCGTCCATGTCAGTGCCGGCGGCACCGGCCTGCGCCTGCGCCTGTCGAACATGTATGGCACGACGCCCCTGCATATAGACGCCATTTCTGTGGCGCCGCGCGCGACGGGCAGCGCCATCGTGCCGGATGCCAGCCGAGGCGTCACCTTCCAGGGCCAGACCGGCGTCACCATCGCGCCGGGCGCCCAGGTCCTGAGCGATCCCATCGCCTTCACGGTCGCGCCCTATAGCGACCTGTCGGTCAGCCTCTATGCCGCGGGGCCGGTCAAGACCGGCACCATGCATGTGGTTCAGCGCAACGCCGCCTATTTTGCTACCGGCAACCAGGTCGCATCCGAGACGCTAAGCAATCTTGCCGCCAATCCGCCCAGCGGCCAGTCGTGGTTGTGGCTCAGCGAGGTCGAGGTCAGCGGCTCGAAGGCAAAAAAGACCGTGGTCCTGTTCGGCGATTCGATCACGGATGGTGTGGGCCCCTTGAACGATATCAACGCCACCTGGCCGGATTATCTGGGACAGCGCTTCAAGGACAAGAAGATCGATATGGGCGTCGCCAATGCCGCGATCAGTGGCAACCGCCTGGCCAATAACGGTGGCTGGGCCGCGTTCGGCATCGCCGGCCTAGCCCGCTTCGACAGCGATGTGCTGGCGCAACCCAATGTCGGCGCCGTCATTGTAGCGCTGGGGATCAACGATATCGGCCAGGTCGGGGCCGGGGCGCCGCCGGAACAGTTCCAGTCGGCCCAGGCGATCGAGGACGGATTGAGCCAGTTGGCCGAGCGGGCGCACGACCGCGGCCTGAAGATCTATGTCGGGACGCTGATGCCGTTTCGCGACACGACGATCAAGGATTACTTTTCGGAGGACAAGGAGAAGATCCGCCAGGCAGTCAATGCGTGGATTCGCAGCCAGACGGTATTTGACGGCGTCGCCGATTTCGACAGGGCTCTGGAGGACCCGGCCGTGCCCGGCAAGATGCTGGCCCTGTACGATTGTGGTGATCATCTGCACCCCAGCGCCGAGGGCAACAAGGCTATTGCGGACGCCGTGCCGCTGAAATGGTTTAAATAATACAAGCTGCAATGACGCTGACTCATTGCAGCTTGGCAAGGGCGACCGCCCGCCCGAGCTATGCGAGGAGCCATCGGGGGCGCCCGTGCGACGGCGCTTGAGCTGAAAAAAAGCGAATACCAACCTGCACCTTACGTGTCAGTATCTGTGCAGGTTGGTATAAGTCAGACTTATCGGCGTTAATAGGTTTGACCCTATGCCGGCAAGGTGGTTAACTCCCGGGAAAATATCTGGGAGGATATCATGACCATTGACCGTCGTGGCCTGTTGTTTGCGGCCGGGGCCCTGCCCTGGCTGGCCAATTCCGCCGCCGCTGCAACCGGAAAGGCCGAAGGCCAGCCCTTGCTGGGCAATCCACCCGTGCCCGAACCTTTCGCCAACCGCGCCCGCTGGGCCATTGTCGGCCTGGGCACCTTCGCCACCGGCCAGATCATGCCCGTCTTCGGATCGTCGGCGAAGTCGCGCATGACGGCCTTCGTGTCGGGTAATCCACAAAAAGCACGCGACCTGGGCGCCCATTACGGGGTCAGCCGGTTCTATGATTACAACAACTTCGACCGTATCGCCGACGACAAGGAGATCGACGTCGTCTATATCGCCCTGCCCGTCGCCCTGCACGCGGAATACGCCATCCGGGCGCTGAAGGCCGGCAAGCACGTGTTATGTGAAAAGCCGATGGCAGCGACGGTCGCCGAATGCGAGGCGATGATCGCCGCCGCTAAGGCTGCCAACCGCCAGCTTGGCGTCGCCTACCGTGTCCATTTCGAACCCAACAATGTCGAGGCCATCCGCCGCCTTAAGGCCGGCGAAATCGGCGCCTTGCGCCATGTATCCGGCGACGCCGGTTTCTCGGCCAATCCGGACTATCCGCCGCACAAATGGCGGCTGCAGAAGGCCCTGGCCGGCGGCGGATCGATGTACGACATCGGCATCTATGCCCTCAATGCCTGCCTGTGGGCGGCGGGCGAAGAACCGACTTCGGTGACGGCTGTTTATTCGACGCCGAAGGGCGATCCACGCTTTACCGAGGTCGAGGGCGGGGTCGAGTGGCGCCTGCGTTTCCCATCGGGCATTTCGGCGCAAGGCTCGTCATCCTATTGTTACCACTACAGCAGCCGCCAGCAGTTGTTTGGCGCGCAGGGCAATATCTGCCTGACGCCATCGATGGACTATGGCAATATCGGCATGACGGTGCAGCATGCGGACTTCGTGTCGCAGCAGATCCGCGCCGGCAATGCGGCGAACCAGTTTGTCGGCCAGATCGATGGCTTCTCGCAGGCAGCCTTGAGCAATACGCCGCACCTGACCGGCGGCGACATGGGACTACGCGATATCCGGCTGATCCAGGCCATCTACCGCAGCGCGGATGCCGACGGCGCGATCGTCAAATTATGAGGTCCGTTATGAAAGTGTTATTCGCCCTGCTGGCCTTTGCGGCTCTTCCGGCTGCAGCCGCAGCACCCGTCCGGCCTCAGATCACCGGCGTGTCGCATATCGCCGTCTACAGCGCCGATCCGGCAAAGACCGAAGTCTTTTACACGCACAATCTGGGCGCCATGAAAGGCGTCGATCCGGAAAATCCGGCTGGTGTGCGTTACTATCTGTCGGCAAGCCAGTATGTCGAGGTCCTGCCCCTGCCCGCCGATGCCGGCCGCAACCGGCTCGACCATGTCGCCTTCGCGACGGCTGACGCGGAAGCGTTGCGGCAGTATCTGGCGGCGAAGAAAGTGGCTGTGCCGGCCGCAGTGACGAAGGCCAGCGATGGCAGCCGTTATTTCTCGGTCAGCGATCCGGAAGGCAACCGCGTCGAGTTCGTCCAGGCGCCTGCGGTCTTGCCTGCGGTGCCGGTCAATCCGCTGGCCGGGCGGATCATTCATGTCGGTTATATCATCCACGACCGGGCGAAGGAGGACGGCTTCTTCCGCGAGATACTGGGCTTCAAACCCTACTGGTTCGGCGGCTTCGAAGAGGACAAGCCGACCTGGATATCACAGCAGGTGCCCGACGGCACCGACTGGATCGAATATATGATCGCCGGTCCGGTGGATGGGAAGGGCATTCCGGAGGGTATGAGCCAGAAGACGGCTGGGGTGCTGAACCATTTTTCGCTGGGCGTGCCCAATATCGAGGCGGCCTATACGCTGTTGTGGAACGGCGGCCGGCTGGAAGGTCAGAGCGAACTGCCGAAAATCGGCCGCGACGCCAAGTGGCAGCTGAACCTGTATGACCCGGACGGGACGCGGGCCGAGATCATGGAACTGAAGGCAGTAGGAACGCCGTGCTGCTCACCGTTTACGGCGGAGGATCCTAAGGAATAGGTCCCAAAGCGGCCTGGACTTTCTTCGGCAGAGCGGCGCGGATCAGGCGGTAGGAATCGACAATCCGCCCCCGCACCTCGTCGGCGTCGACACCCCACGGCATTTGAATCCATGAACGGTGCAGATAGGCCGCGCGCTGGCCGATGCCGGCCTCGATCAGCATTTCGGCGGTTTCGACATCGGCGGTCTTGACCGACACACCCGGCGACACTGCTCCAGTGACGGCGAACATCTTGCCGCCGACCTTCCACGCGTCATGGCCTCCGCCCCATGGGTCGGAAACTTCTGCCCCGGGCAGGGCGGCGCAGACAGAATTGACGAAATCCCGGTTCATACCCCCACGGTAACATACTCGTGCCGGGCGTAAAGCCGGTTACCAAATTAACCTATTGGCAATCTTCCCGGATGATATTAATCTTTATCGTCCCCTTATGTTTTTGCGACGCGTACCATGTCCCTGCTTGATAAATTGCTGCTGCCGAAAAAGATCATCCTGGCCGGATGGATCATGATCGCAACACTGGCCATCGCCATTCCGGTCCAGTATTTCACCGGGTTTGTGACCGTGCCCTATGTGAAGACCGTGTTCTTCTATCTGCTGCTCGACTATTGCTGGACGACGTTCCGGCGCGAGTATCTGGGCGGCCGGTTTTAGGCTTCCAAGCACTTTTGCCCTATGTCATAGTTTCGTTCACAAGATCGGCATCAGGCGGATCTCGCGCCGGCGTGCCGGCGCCATAGTGAAGGGGCAAACTATGAATATGACGCAAGCGATCCAGAGTGGGTTCAAAAACTACTTCAATTTCGAAGGGCGGGCATCGCGTTCGGAATTCTGGTGGTTCTATCTGTCATTCATTCTTTTCTTAATCGCCTCTTTTGCAATCATCTTTGCCGGGGCTGCGATCGAAGGTCCAAATCATGTCGAGGGCCAGTTTCCGTTGGTCAGCGGCATCGGCGCCATCGTCTTGGCTTTGGGATTCCTGGCTTACTTTATTCCGCTTTGGGCCATGAGATTCCGCCGTCTGCACGACGCAAACCATACCGCGGTCTGGCTGTTGATTGCCTTTGTGCCGTTTGGCGGCATTGTGTTGCTGGTCTTCTTTTGCCAGGCGGGCCTGCCCTTCGACAACAAGTACGGCCCCAGTCCCCTCAAGCTGGGACGTGGAAGATCGACCTGGACCAGCGATCCGGTTGCTTGAACTGCGTGTCGTCAGACCCATTTATTGAGGCCGTGGGCCGTTTTCCAGGCGCTGACCGCGGCATGGCGCTTGGTTTCGGCCGCCTTCACGCTGTCGCTGTGCAGGGATTTCAGCTGACGCTGATTGTCATAAACATTCGACAGCCATGAAGACCAGGTCGGCGCCGCCGCCTCTTTTTCCTGGCTGACCATCAGGGTCACCAGGGCCTGAGTAGCCGGCGACGCCTTCAGGGCGTCGGTGAAATAGCTGCGGCTTTCATTTTCGCTGAGCGAACCGTTCTGATCGGCATCCAGCTTGTCGAAAACGCCTTCGACCTCGCTGTTGTTCTTTGTCTTGCCAAGCTTGCCCAGGATCTGCGAATCCTTGAGGTCTTTCAGGGAAATCGCCTTGTCGCCATTGCTGTCGAGTTGCTTGAACAGCTTGTGCTGAAGCATGAGCTGCTGGGCGCTGACGCCTTTCGTAGCAGATATGGTCGAGATGGAGCTGGTCATTCTGACACCGGATGCGAGACGGTCAGTCTTACATCGTCAGCCTTAATGTCTCGTTCATGGATAGGTTGCCGGACCGGTTTATTATCACGCAGCGATCGAGGTTGTGGTTGTGGCCGCAGAGACTGTCGCCGCGGTGCTCGATCTGTAGGCGTCCAGCGCCGTCAGAAGCTCCTGCATCAGGGCCGTCAGGTCCTGGGACGATGTCGTCTGCGTGGTCGAAGCCTCAGCGGCCTCCTCCGGCTTGCCAGGACCGCGTGGCCCACCCGGCCCTTGGGATTTCATCATGGCGTCGAACGTATCTTTTTCGTCCGAGGTAACCGTACCGTCGCCGTCCGTGTCCATCTTGCTGAACTGTTCGTCGGCCTTGCTGGTGTTCGTATCGCCGTGCACCGAGGTGCCGTAGGATTCGAACTCGGCCTGGGTCAGGCTGCCGTCACCATCGCTGTCCATGTCCGACAGCGAAGGCGGGGTGAAGCCGCCGCCCGCGCCCTGGGCCTGCAGCAGGCCCGCCATGGTGTCGGGCGCCATGCCACCCTGGAAGAAGCCGGCATTTTCCGTGGTGGTTCCGCTCGCCCCTGTTGAGCCGCCGGAAGCCCTGGACGCGCTTTGCGGCGGCATGGGCAGTGGTCCGGAGGGTCGTGTCTGGGCGACAGACCAGCTCATTTGAGATCCGGATACAGATCCGATCGTCATCTTGCTCTCCTCTACATGAAGCCGGCAGACTTACCGGCACAGCAAAGGAAACAATTTCCCAATTAACAAGATATTATTTTAACGCATATTTCAATACTGAAATACCTTAAACACAATCCAACCTCACGTTAAACAACACTAGCCTGGGTCCATTACATACACAACACAAAATATGTACACATTTTCCATGGTCAATATTTGCCGGGCATGTCTTGCCGGTGCACCGCTCCGCTTGCATACGCGCGGCCGATTGGTTAGTCTCGAATCCGCGCCCGAATTTGACCATAAAGCGTGCCTAAGCCACACCCGACCCTCTTGTCCTTCCGTAACCGCCCGAAGATGAGCCGCCTCATGCGCACAACCGCCCTCGCCATCAGCCTGTCCCTCGCGTTCGGCACCCTCACGTTCGGGGCCGTCAGCGCCATGGCCCAACCCGCCCCGCCCCCTGGTGGCGGTTATATCGGCACGGGCGTAGGTCAGACCGTGTTCTTCTCGCCCGCCGGCCAGCCTTTCCGAGCCGCCGCGGGCCAGCCCTATCCGGTTGCCGTGTGGTTTGCCCAGGCCGATGCGGACAAGGACGGCAAGATCAGCCAGACGGAATTCCTCGAGGACAGTGCGGCCTTCTTCCAGAAGCTGGACGTTAATCGCGACCACTTTGTCAACAGCCCCGAGAATACGAACTACGAGACCCGGATCGCACCGGAAATCACCCGCATCGATCCGCGCATCGCGCAACCTGTCTATCGTGCCCGCCAGCCCGATCCCGATATGGGCGCCAATCAGAGCCCGAATGACAACCGCTACATCAAGAAGGTCCAGGGCGCCTCGCAATACGGCCTGATCGATGAACCGCAGCCGATCCGCGCCGCCGATTCCAATCTCGATTTCCGCGTATCGATTGACGAATGGGTCGCGGCCAGCGTCCAGCGCTTTTCCATTCTCGACGTCAATGGCGACGGCGCCATCACCGCCGATGAACTGCCCAAGACGCCGGCGCAACTGGCCTCCGAGGCGCCTCCGCCCGAAGCGGGCAAGAAGGACAAGAAAAAACATTTTTTCGGAAACAATTAGGATTGAAGGCATAGGTTTACGCCGACGCGGCATAAACCTGCAAAAAAGCGCCCCGGAATTAGGCAAGCCACGCGTGTTTTATCTCGCCATAAGCATCCCCCTGTGTTAAGGGCGCAAATTCTTTTTTTGACCGGTTTCGGTCTTGGGGCGGCGCGCAGGTGTACAAGAAGGTTCATAAACTGGGTCTGTTCGGATTGGGGGCATTTGGCCGCCTGATCGTCAAACACCTGTCGCCCTATTTCGATATCTATGCCCACGATCCGAGCCCGCAGGCGCGGGCCTTCGCCAAGCGCAACAACGTCTTTCTGGTCGATTTCGAGGAAGCCGCCGCCTGCCGCATCGTTGTCCTGGCCACGCCCATCCGCACCATGAAGGCCCTGGCCGAGCGGATCGCGCCCTTCGTTCATCCGCGTGCCCTGGTCATCGACGTCGGCTCGGTCAAGATGAAGCCGGCCAGGTGGCTGGAGGACGCCCTGCCGAAGAGCGCCTATATCCTGTGCACCCATCCCTTGTTCGGGCCGCAATCGGCGCGCAAGGGCATCCACGACCTGGAAATCGTCGTCTGTCCGGTCAGGGTGCGACGACTGGCGCCGATCATCCGCTTTTTCCGCGATACACTGGACCTGAAGGTATCGGTGGCGTCGCCAGAACAGCACGACAAGGCCCTGGCGGCCGTGCAGGGCCTGACCCACCTGATTGCCAAGGTGCTGAGCGGGCTGGAGCCCCTGCCGACGGTGCATACGACGCGGTCGTACGATCTGATGATGCAGGGGGTCGGGCTGGTGTCGGGCGATTCCGACGAACTGTTCCTCAGCATCGAACGCGACAATCCGTTCGCCGCCGAGGTGCGCAAGCGGTTCTTCCATGAGATCGATGCGTTGCGCAATCGCCTGGAAGCGCATGATGGCAACGGGTCCGGGAAATAATCCCGGCGCCCTTGCCAGGCACGATGAGACAGCTCCATCGCGCCTGACATAGGTGAAAACTACCAGATCTAGCCGATCTTCTGGGCCAGGCGTTCCTGGCCATCGCGGATCAACTGCGCGGCGGCGTCCGGCTCGACCCAGCCGATAACCTTGGTCGACTTATTCTTTTCCAGATCCTTGTAGTGAGCAAAGAAGTGGGTGATCTGCTCGATCAGGATCGGCGGCATCTGGCGGTAGCTGGCGACATTGGCGTAGAAGGGGTGCAGCTTGTCGACCGGAACGGCGAGGATTTTCTCGTCGCGACCAGCCTCGTCTTCCATGACCAGGGCGCCGATCGGGCGCGAACGGATGACCACGCCCGGATAGACCGGTGTCGGACCGACGACCAGAATATCACACGGATCGCCGTCATCGGCCAGGGTGTGCGGGATGAAGCCGTAGTTCCCGGGATAAAACATGGCCGTATAGAGGAAGCGGTCAACGAACAGGGCGCCGGAATCCTTGTCCATCTCGTATTTCACCGGCATGCCGCCGGCCGGGATTTCGATGACGGCATGGATGTCCCAAGGGGCGTTCGGCCCAACGGAAATTTTGTCTATATTCATGTGCTCGACTTTTGGGGAGAAAGCGAAGGACTGGAGGGTAGAAAGCGAAAAGTTGCGCTTTCATAAGGGTTTGCGGCCTTTCGCACAAGCGAAGAAAACACGAATCGCGCGTTTGTTCCATATTGCGGCGTGCGCGCCTTACAAAGCCGCTCTTCACCAGCCCGACTCAGCCTAGGTTTACCATCTGCCTGATCTTACGCCGGAATGATTGCCATGAACGCCCTGAACGCCGTCCTCGGCGCCGCCACCCACAATCCGATCGATACGCTGGCCCTGCTGTTTTTTGCTTTCTGCTGGCTGGGCTACGAGCCCTTCCTGCGCCAGATATCCAAGAAGTCCGGCCTGCTCGTGCGCGACCTCAGCGTCGTGCGCGCCGCCTGGATGAAGGAGATGACCATACGTGGTCTGAAGCTGTTCGATTCCAACCTGATGGCCCATGCTGTCAATTCAGCGGCCAACTTCTCCTCCGCCAACCTGCTGCTGATCGCGGCAGTCGGCGGTGTCCTGTTCAGCGGCCAGCTTCCCATTACAACCATTCGCAATTTTGGCATCGACGTGCAGACCGTCCTGCTGTTCCAGATGAAGCTCGGCCTGATTGTCGTTTGTCTGGCGCGTGGCCTGCTCGACTTCATCTGGGCGACACGCCAGATGAACTATTGCGCCGCCGCCATGGGATCGCTGCCCGAACTGATGGATGCGCGTACAGCGGATGAATTCGCCGGCGCGCTGACCAATATTCTGGAACCCGCCATGTCTAGCTTTTCCCAGGGCGTGCGCGGTTATTATTTTTCGCTCGCTTCGGCGGCCTGGCTGTTCGGCCCCATCCCCCTGATTATAGCGTCGCTCGGGGCGGTGGCCCTGCTTGGCTGGCGACAGTCGCGCTCGCAGTCGGCACGTGGTCTGCGCCGGTTGCGCGAACTGCTTGAAGCCCACCCCTATCCAACCCCCACCCGGCCGCTTGATATCGCGCCTGCGCAAAATTTGGACAAAAATGGTGCATCGCACAATGAACAAGGCTAGGTCGCGCCACAAAGCTTCACATAAAAGCCTTATTCTTTCGCCGAATTGTAACGATACGTGATCATATGATTTCTTTTTTCATCTTGCGTTATTTTGCGACGCAAACTAAATTGGTCGTGTTCGGTGCTTTGGCACTGATGCCCTTCCTGGGCGTTTCCTCCCTGTAGACTTGGCCGCGCCGTTGAGCGCGGCCTTTTTTTATACCTCCCCGCTCGCGGGGAGGTGGCTCGCGAAGCGAGCCGGAGGGGGTGGTTCAGCAGGGCGCCCATGCCCTTCTTTCCCCTCCCTACCCCGCCATGACCCGCGTCAAGGTCGCAAAAACCTGCGTCAATCTCCGCAGTCCGTCGTGCGGTTCCAGGGTCGCTTCGTTCATATAGATGGCGCGATTGATCTCGATCTGCAGGGCTTCGATACCCGCCTTGGGATCGCCATAGCGTTCGACAATATAGCCGCCGGCAAAAGGCCGGTTCAGGCCAACCCGCAGTCCGGCCCCTTCCAGCACACCCCTGACCCGCCGCACCAGCCCGTCACCGCAGCTTTCCCCGTGACGATTACCCAGGACGATGTCCGGCTTGACCCCGCTCAGCAGGTTCAGCGCCGTCGACGGCATCGAGTGCCAGTCGACCAGCATGACTGGCCGACCGTACTGCCCGGCCTCGTCCAGCAGCCCGCGCAGGGCGTCATGATACGGACGATGGATCAGGCCCAGCCGGCGATTGACCTCGCCCATATCCAGCGATGCCCGATAGATGTCCTGATCGGCACTGAGACGGCGGGCTATCACTCCGAACCCGGCCTTGACGCGCGCGCTCAGCGCCAGTGCGGCCTTGGGCAGTTCGCCACGGATCAGCCGCGCATCCAGTTCCAGAGCGTTGCGGTTGACGTCGCAAAAGGCGCGGGCATAGCGGCAGACCAGGCCATAGACCCCCATATCCGGCGTCAGCCCGACCATATCGTCGACAAAGGCGTCTTCGCTGGCGCGCAGGGCCTGGCCTTTTTGCTGGGATTCGGCGACAAAACTTTCCGGATAGTAGCGGCCGCTGTGCGGTACGCTGTAAACGACGGCCGCCCCCGGCACGCGCGGACGCACGACATCCACAGCCTTGTCCGCGCTGTGTACAAGGTGCCAGGGCGTGGGGACAGCATCATGCATGTTAAGTCTCTAGTAGGACATTCCTGTCACGTCTTCATCCCAAATTTACATCCACCGCGCAATCTTGCTGAAATCCGCCAAATTCCTTGTAGAGTGGCGCGGGTTCAGAATTGATGCAAGGGCACCTGAAGGTCGCATGAAAAAGATACTGCTCGCCGAAGACGAAGACTCCGTTCGCAGCTTCCTGACCCGCGCCCTGCAGCGCGCCGGTTACGAGGTCGTCAGTTGCGCCGATGGCGACAGCGCCATCCTGGCCCTGGACCAGGGCCCCTACGACCTGCTGCTGACCGACATCGTCATGCCCGGCGCCGATGGCATCGAGGTCGCCAAGAAGGCGGCCCAGATTCAGCCCGGCGTGAAGATCATGTTCATTACCGGCTTCGCGGCCGTAGCGCTTAACGCACAAAAGGCGTCACCGGACGCCAAGGTTCTCGAAAAGCCCGTGCATTTGCGGGAAATCGTGACTGAGGTCGAACGACTGATCGCAGCCTGAAGAGGGTAAAGCGAGCCCCGCAAATGCTTTTTTCGTTGCGCTAACGCTTTCGCTTCTTGAGCGCGTGTGCGTGAAATCGGAGCTGAGGTCGAACAACTGATCGCAGCCTGAAGAGGGTAAAGCGAGCCCCGCAAATGCTTTTTTCGTTGCGCTAACGCTTTCGCTTCTTGAGCGCGTGTGCGTGAAATCGTGACTGAGGTCGAACGACTGATCGCCGCCTGCTGCCAATAAAAAACGCCTCGCTGTATAAACAGCCAGGCGTTTTTTTATTCCGGGAATGGTGGGCGCTACAGGGATTGAACCTGTGACCCCTACCATGTCAAGGTAGTGCTCTCCCGCTGAGCTAAGCGCCCATTCCCGGAAGAAGCGGCTGTATAACTAGGCCTCCCCCGCTTGGCAAGCGTCACGATGCGATTTTTTCGGGGAAAGCGCTTCAGCGACCCAAATCTTGTCGTTGAAGGTGGGGCTATCGTATATTGTAGCCGGATCGTTCTTAAATCCGACCCTACCCGTTTACGCCATCGTATTCATGCATTTCCAGAAAATGCTGGGAGTATGGCTTTTCAAGAACGTGCCCAGGCGGTTCATTGCACGGTTACGTTTCGATAGGTTTGCCCACAGATTTTCACAGATTAGCACAGATTTTCAATGGTATACTGGGCCGCGGCAGCGGCCTTCCAACAGATGGGGCCCTCTACGTGACGGAGACAATCCAGATGCTGAAAATCTGTGCTAATCTGTGAAAATCTGTGGGCAAAATTCTTTCTAATCAATCGCTTGATAGACGTTTGATTCAATCGCGTGTTTGTGCGTACGCGGGATTAAGATTAGCTCCGCCATCCATATACGACAGTCCTACCCGCCGGCGGTGAACAGAAGGGGCATTTCTCCGCAGAATGTCACGACTCGTCGTCGAGTTCCGCAATCAGCCCCTCGATAGTATAGCCGTCGACAAACTCCCCCTGTCTGGCTTGTTCGGCCCCTTCGGCCAGATGAGCGCGCAGAACGTCACGCACCACTTCACTGGCGGAACCGTGACGCCCGCTCACAATATCTTCCCAATTGGCCATAGAATTGACTCCCGATCTTCATATTATCCATGAATATCGGGAGCCATGCCAGTCCCTAAGCCTTGTCTTCCAGTATGCCCAGCCGGAACAGTACGCCGGCTGCCGCCGCACCCAGCAGAGGTGCCGCCACAAACAGCCACAACTGCGTCAGGGCCGTACCGCCGACAAACAGCGCTGGCCCTAAGCTGCGCGCCGGATTGACCGAAACGCCGGTGATCCGGATCCCGACAATATGGATTGCCGTCAGGGTCAGGCCGATCGCCAGGCCGGCAAAACCGACGGGCGCCAGTTTATGCGTCGAGCCCAGTATCACCACCAGGAACAGGAAGGTGGCCACGGCTTCGAAGACGAAGGCCGACATCAGGCCGTATTCGCCCTGGTAACCTGTGCCCCAGCCATTCTGGCCCAGGCCTGCCGCATGTACATCATAGCCGCCGGCCTTGCCTGACAGGATCAGGTACAGGGCGCCTGCACCCAGGATCGCGCCCAGGCACTGGGCGATGACGTAGGAGATGAAGTCCTTCAGCGGCAGGCGTCCGGCAATCAGTGCCCCCAGCGACACCGCTGGATTGACATGACAGCCCGAAACAGGGCCGATCCCGTAGGCCATGGCGACAATGGCCAGGCCGAAGGCAAAGGCGATGCCCAGAGGCAGCATGCCGGACTGGTCGCCGGCGAAGACCGCCGATCCGCAGCCGATAAAGACAAGGGTAAATGTGCCGACCAATTCGGCGAGTGCTTTTTTCACGATAGTCCTCCCTAATAGTTTGGTTTTCCGGCGCACGCGGACGGGAAGGTCTGTTTACAAATTAAGCTTCGCCGTTGATTGAACGCAAACCCATATTACCGCCCGGGAGCCGTCATATCGCGATTTTGCGAGTCGCCAAAGCAGAATTGCGCAATCCGGACGGCGGTTATGGCGCCATCGTCGGCAGCAGCGTGCCCGCCAGGTTCGATGCCTCGACGTGCTGCGCGTCCGTCAGTTCCTGTCCGTAGTCCATCTGATCCAGCAGCGTGTCGGCGTCGCGATCGCCGCCGGCCGAGGCCAGCAATGCCCAGGCATAGGCGCGCACCTTGTCGGCCGGAACACCTTGCCCTGTGTAACAGATCGTCGCCATCCGGCCTTGCGCCAGGGCCAGCCCCTGCCGCGCCGCCTGTTCGATCAAGTCGAGCCCGCGCGCTGCATCGGCGGGCACACCCTTGCCCGCAAGATACAGGCTGCCGAGATTATAGCGCGCCGGCGCATAGGCCTGATCCGCCGCCTTGGCGTACCAGCCGACCGCCTGAGCAAAATCCTGCGCCACGCCCTCGCCGTTCTCGTACATGGTGCCGACATTGAATTGCGCGACGTCATAACCCTGGCTAGCCGCCTTGCTGTACCAGACGAAGGCCTGTGTCACATCGCGCTCGACACCAAGCGCATTGTCGTAGGCGACACCCAGATTGTACTGCGCCCCGACATAGCCGGCTTCAGCAGCCTTGCGCGTCCAGCTCAGCGCCCGGGCGTAATCGACCGTGACACCCAATCCCTTGCAATAGATGACGCCAAGCTCGGTCTGGGCCTCGAGATTACCCTGGCTGGCGGCTTTTTCGTACCACTGCAATGCTGCGCCATAGTCCTGAACGACGCCATTGCCCGAAAAATAGTCATCCGCCAGGCGAAGCTGCATGCCAGCGTCGCCGGCCTCGGCCCGGGCCGTCAGCGTCGCGATATCCATGGTTTCGGCCGCGCGCCCGACGTCGTCCATCCCGGCCATGGCCTGCGCGGCAACAAGCCCGGGCAGGCCGGCTACCGCCAGACCCATCGCAAAAACCAACCCCGCCAGCGTTCTTCGCATGCGTCTGCTCCAGCCATTCACTGCAAGGTATATGAAGGCGGGGGTCAGAATGTGCCAGTAGTGCGGCGGCATATCGTAAAGGTCGGCTGCGGTTTACTTCCCCACCGCAACCCTAAAGCCACACCGTCTATCCTCAGGACGGCGAGGTCACCAGGCCACCCGACAGGTCGGCGGCATAGGATTTCTGGGTGTCATTCATGGTGCTGTCGAGCTTGCCCAGATAATCGGCGGCGCCCGCCTCACCCTGGCCGGCGGCGACCAGTGCCCAGGCATAGGCGCGGACCATGTCGCGCGCCCCGCCACGTCCGGTTTCATAGCATTGGGCAATCTGCAACTGGGAATCGCCGTCACCCTGTTGCGCCCCCTTGAGGAACCAGTGACAGGCGCTGAGAGGATCGGTGCCGACACCGGCGCCGTTCAGATAGGCCAGGCCCAGATTATATTGCGCCGGCGCATAGCCCTGCGTGGCCGACTTGTACAGCCAGAAGGCGGCGCTGGCGTCGTCCTGCGGCTCGCCCTGCCCCTGGGCGTACAGCATGGCCAGGTTATATTGGGCTTCCGGCAGGCCCTGATTAGCCGCGGCATTGTACCAGTTGGCGGCCAATACATAGCTCTGCTGCACGCCCTGACCTTCGTCATACATGATGGCGACATTGAATTGCGCGTCGGCCAGACCCTGCGACGCCGCGCGCTGGAACCAATCGAAGGCCTTGCGGTGATCGACCGGCACGCCGTTGCCATTGTCATAAGCGACGCCCATCTCATACTGCGCCCGCAGGTCGCCGGCATTGGCCGCGGCCTGGGTCTGCGCCAGGGTTCGACCAGAAGACATGCCAGACGTTGGGCCAGAAGTTGGGCCAGAAGAAGTTTGACCTGAAGTTTGGCCCATGTCCCAGGCCGAAACGCTCCCGACCGCGCCGGCCCAGACCAGCGCGCCCAACAGGGTTGAAGTAACAATCCGACTCATATGCGGCGTCCCTCACTTACGGAATCCGTAAGTCTACGCCGGGTTTCTGGCAAAACCTAGGCCAGTCGTCCTGAGCCTACGCCATCGTCTTGTCGGGACGGATATAATCATACACGGCCAACCCTGTCTCCGGGTCGGCAAAGCCGCGCCAGGCCGTTGCCTGCATGGCGGCGCGTGTATCGTCCATGCCGTCGCGCCAGCGGTTGTCGACCGACACGCGCCAGAATTCAAAATCCTTCGACTGGATCTCATGACGGTTGGCGCGGTTGATAATATGTACCAGACTGACACGGCCGTCATAGACATCGGCCGGTAACTTGCCCCCGCACAGCTCAGCCCGAATCTCCGCCGGCACATGCTCGGCCAGGGCCCGAATGGCGTGGCGCAGGCGGTATTTTTCGAGGAAGGCGTCGGTATTCATCCGCGTCCGCGACGAATAGGTGATGTCCTTTATCCGTTCCTGGACCTCGTCCATGGTGATGGGCACCGGCCCTTCGGCGCTGAACAGATCGACCTGGAAGACCAGCGTGTCCTTTGCCACGCCCGAATCCAGGACGTAGCTCAGGGGTGTGTTGGACACCAGACCGCCATCCCAATAAGCCTCGCCATCGATCTCGACCGCCGGAAAACCGGGCGGCAGGGCGGCTGAGGCCATGACGTGCTCCGGCCCGATGACGCGGCCGACCTCTTGCGTGTCGAAATAGGCGAAGTTGCCGTTGCGCACCTTGACCGCGCCCAGGCTGAGGCGCATCGGGCCCCTATTGATGCGTTCGAAATCGACATGGCGCAGCAAGGTCTCCCGCAAGGGCCGCGTGTCATAGAAGCTGGTTGCTTCCGGCGTGCCCGGACGGTTGAACCACGGCAGCATGAACCACGGCCGGAAGAAGCCCCTGACCCCGGTCATCAGGCTAAGGAAACCGCTGACCTGGCGAACCCCCGCCGCCGACGGATCACCGGCAAAGGCCCTGCCCAGTAAAGTGTTGGCCAGAATATCGCCACCCGGAATATCACTGCTCAGCTCGTCCCAGAAGGCGCGAAGATGCGCCACACGGTCTTTGGGAGCGTTGCCGGCGATGATGGCGGCGTTGATGGCGCCGATGGAGATGCCGGCGATCCAGTCCGGATCGACGCCGTTCTCATGCAGGACCTGGTAGGCGCCGGCCTGATACGATCCCAAGGCACCACCGCCCTGTAACACCAGCACGGTCTGATCGTAGGGAAGGCTCAGCTTCGGCATGGCCGACGCGGCGTCATCTTTTTCGAACGACATGGACATCACTCCGCAGGCGCGTGATATTGCACTGCAATATGACCAAATCAAGCCGTCCCGGCCCTTTCGCGTAACGATTGTTCGTCATTACCGTATGGACGGCCGTACCATTATGTGCTGTCAATACAGCTTAAAGTGACATTTGCTTATCATTATTGGACCACCACCGGGCGGGGAGGTATAATAGTAATGTCTTCATTTTTATTGCGTATAGGCTCACGTCAAACCAATATACTGGTCGATTTTGCCAACGGCCTGTACAGCTTCTATTCTTATCATGACGGCGATGCGGCGCAGAAATTTCTGTTCAGCTACGATCCGCATGCCCACAACACAACGATTGTCGGCGTCAACGTCATCAATGACCGCGCTATCCTGCTGGTCAACGAATCCGGCCTGATCACCTACTACGCCACGGACGGCACCCGAGCCGGCAGCAAGGCCCTGTTCAGCTATGACGCCCGCGGTCACAACAACACCCAATCCCTGATGCACGTCGTCAACGGCTATGACCTGCTGGCCATCCAGAGCGACAAGCTGATCCTCATCTACGGCAGCGACGGCACGCCCGGCGGCTCGAAACTGTTGTTCAAGGTCGACGGCACGGGCCACACCTCGGCAGGGGGCGCCTATTTCGACACGATCAATGGTCGCGACATCCTGGTTTTCAGCGTCGACAACTATTACACCGCCTATGCCACGGACGGCGCCACCTCGGAGGAGATCTTCCACGTCGACGCCCGCGGTCACAGCAGCACCAGTTCGACCCTGATCCGCAATACCGGCAGCCGCGACATCATCCTGTTCAACATCGACGGCATGCTCAGCTTCTACGGCAGCGACGCGACCGCCGCCGGATCGGCGCTGCTGTTCACTTACGATGCGCGCGGCCACAGTTTCACCGCCTCGCATTTTGCCCAGGTCAACGGCCGCGACATTATCGTCATCAATGACCAGAGCCTCTTCACCTTCTTCGGTACGGACGGCACGACCGGCAGCGGCGACATCCTGTTTACCGTCGACAGCCGCGGCCACACCACCAACACGACCGTCCTCGATCAGTTTTCCGGCCGGGCTCTTATCGTCGCCGTCGTCGACGGCATTTATCATGTTTTCGGCAGTGACGGCACGGCCGCCGGCTCGCGCGAACTGTTCAGCTACAATGCACGTGGCCATACGGCGACGCTCACCCGGTTCGACAGCTTTAACGGCCGCGACATACTGACGATGAACGACAACGGCTTCCTGACCTTCTACGGTACGGACGCCACAAAGCCGGGCACCGACATCCTGTTCACGGTTGATGGCCGCGGCCACACGGCCAGTGCAAAGCTCCTCGACACCTTCAACGGCCGCGCCCTCATCACCGTCGACATCGACGGCGTGTTCCATGTCTTCGGCAGCGACGCCACCGCGGAGGGATCCGAAGAACTGATCACCTACGACGCCCATGGCCACACAGCGGTCCTGACGCGCTTTCTCACCCTGGGCGGCCGCGCCATACTGGCGCTCAACGACGACGGTTTCACCACCTTTTACGGCAGCGACGCGACGAAGGCCGGCACCGAGACCCTGTTTACCCTCGATGCCCGCGGCCACAACAGCACCGGCGGCCTGTTCGACAGTGTCGGCAACCAGGCGCTCATCGTCTTCGACGTCGACGGCGTTTTCCACGTCTTCGGCTCGGATGGAACAAGAGCCGGCTCGGCCGAGCTGATCACCTATACCAGCACGAGCAATGCCACCCTGTCGCGCTTCCACTATCTCAATGGCCGCGATCTCATCATGATCAATGATGACGGCATCTACAATCTTTACAGTACCGACGGCACGCCCGCCGGCACCGAAACCCTGCTGGTCGCCAATGAACGTGGCCACAACAGCGTCGCCAATATCATGGGCCAGGTTCCGGTCGGTGCCGGCGACCGCGATATGTTCGTCATCCTGTCGGACGGCTATTACAGCTTCTACGGCACGGATGGTACGGCGGCCGGAACCGAAACCCTGTTCACCTACGACGCCACCGATGAATTCAGTTCGGCAGCGGTCGTCGCCTTCCTCGACAACCGCATGCTGCTGGCGATCGATGACGAAGGCTACCTCCAGCTGTGGGGCAGCGACGCCACCCAAGGCGGCACGGTACAGTTGCTCACCTATAACGGACGTGGACACAGCGCCGCCCTCAACGCCCTGGCCCAGATCCACGGCCGCGAACTTATCCTGATCGGCGTCGAAGGCCACTACGTCCTCTACGGCACCGACGGCCACAGCGTCGCCGGCACCGAAGTCCTGTTCACCTATACGGCCAGCAACCTGGCCTTTAACGAGGTCAGGCTTATAGACCAGGGTTCCGAGCGCGATCTGCTCGTCGTCACCGATCTCGACCTGCGCATCTTCTACGCCACCGACGGCACGCCCGGCGGTACGGAACAGCTTCTTACCTGGGACCTGAACGACCCGGTCTATGCCACCCAGACCGGCACCATGGGCGCGGACTGGCTGACCGGAAGCAACAGCCCCAACCGCCTCGCCGGCTTCGACGGCGACGACACCCTGCGTGGCCTTGGCGGAGACGACATCCTGCTCGGCGGACGCGGCAATGACAAGCTCTACGGCGGCAACGGCCACGACCAGATGTCCGGCGGCAGCGGCGACGATATGCTCGATGGCGGCACCGAATCCGACAGCCTGGCTGGTGGGCTGGGCAATGACACCTATGGCGTCGACAACCCAGGCGATACGGTCAGCGAAGTCAACGGCGGCGGCATCGATACCGTCGTCTCGTCCGTCGCCTTCACCCTGGGCGACGATCTCGAAAACCTGACCCTCGCCGGCACCCAGCCGATTAACGCCATCGGCAACGCGCTCGACAACCGGCTGATCGGCAACAGCGCCGGCAACCTGATCGATGGCCGCGGTGGCAATGACAGCCTGTACGGCGGCGCCGGCAACGACACCTTCGTCATCGACAGTGCCAGCGACAGCCTCGTCGAACGCCCTGGACAAGGCATTGACGAAGTGCGCAGCGCCATCAGCTATCGCCTCGCCAACGGCTTCGAAAACCTGACCCTGCTCGAATCGCCCGATGCCCTGGTCGCACGGGGCAATGACGCCGACAACCTGATCACCGGTAACAGCCTGGCCAACAAGATTGATGGCGGCCACGGCGCCGACACCCTGCGTGGCGGCGGTGGCGACGACACCTATTATGTCGACGACACCGGCGACATGGTCGATGAAACCCTGAACGGCCACGACGCCGGCGGCAACGACCAGGTCCGCGCGACTGTAACCTTTACCCTGGCCGCCGGAATCGAAATCCTGTCCCTGAGCGGTGCGGACAATATCGACGGCACGGGCAACGGACTCGACAACGTCATGACGGGCACCAGCGGCAATAACCGGCTCTATGGCGGCGACGGGCGCGATCTGCTCAGGGGCGGCGACGGCGACGACCGCCTCGACGGCGGCGCGGGTGGCGACCGCATGTATGGCGGCGCCGGCGACGATATCTATGTTGTCGATGAGACGGACGACAGCGCCGTCGAAATCGCCGGCGGCGTCGATAGTGGCGGCATGGACTCGGTCCTGGCCTCGGTTTCGGTAAACCTGTCGGCGGGAGTCGAAAACCTCGCCTTCACCGGCACGGAGACCTTGATCGGCCTGGGCAATGACCTCGACAATATCCTGCTCGGCAATGACGGCGTTAATCGCCTGACGGGCGGTGCCGGCAATGACCAGCTGGACGGTGGCGCGGGCGCTGACCGGCTGGTCGGCGGCACTGGCGCCGACCTGTTCATCTTCCGCCCGGGCAGCGGCATCGATACGGTGGGCGACTTCCACGCTTCGGAAGGCGACGTTCTGGACCTGCGCGCCTGGCACGGTATCGGCGCCCCGGTCCTGTCGCAACACGGCACGACCACCTGGATCGACCTTGGGGGCGGCGACCGGATCATCTTGCCGCAAACCGTCGCCACGGATCCCGGCCTGCTCAGTCATATCCTGTTGTGACATCGTAGAATGGCCGTCCGCGACGATTAAATTTATTGAGTTTATTATTAACGCGTCCGCGACTATGTTCGCCGGAACAACGAACCGCGACCGGATAACGCGGGCTTGAAATGTCACGCCGGAAGGAGCTTACCCATGAAGAATTCAACAACGATTGCAGCGGCCCTGGCCCTGACTGCACTTACCTCCACCGCCTTCAGTTCCACCGCTCATGCCCAGGCGCCGGACCTGCGTTTCGCCCGCATCTTCAGCGACCACGCCGTCGTCCAGCGTGACCAGCCCCTGACTTTCTGGGGCACCACGGCGCCATCCCAGTCCGTCACCGTCGCCTTCAACAACCAGTCGGCCACGATTACCGCCGACTCCGCCGGCAAGTGGCGTCTCAACCTGCCGGCCATGCCGGCCGGCGGCCCATATGTCCTGACCGCCACGTCAGGCGGCGCCACCGTCACGCTCAAAGATATCAAGGTCGGCGACGTTTACCTGTGCAGCGGCCAGTCGAACATGGAGTTCCCCGCCCGCGTGGCGACCGGCGCCTGGTCGGGCTTTTGGGGCTGGGGCAACGACAATATCCGCTTCGCCAACATCGAGAAGGACTCGGAGCCCGCTCCGCTCGACGATCTGAAAAATGCCGTACAGTGGAAGGTGTCCGCCGCCGACACCACCGGCGACGCTTCGGCCGTGTGCTACTACATGGCCAGGTCGTTGCAGGCGCGCTACGGTGTCCCGGTCGGCTTCATCAATTCGAGCTGGGGCGGCACCACGATCCAGAGCTGGATCGACGCGCCCACTTTACGCACCTTGCCGGCCTACGCGGCGGGCGTCGACGCCGTAGCCGAACTGGCCGCCGACCCGGCGAAGGCGATGAAGAACGAGGATAAGCGCCAGGACATCTGGTGGGAGGCCCACGACAAGAACGCCAAGGCCCAGCGTGCCTGGAAAGCCGCCGATTTCGACGATTCCAAATGGCCGGAGATGACGCCGACGGGCTCATGGAAAGATGCCGGAATCGCTGAATTCAAGGATTTCGACGGGGCAGCCTGGTTCCGCACGACGGTCGACCTGACCGAGGCCCAGGCCGCCAAGGCCAACGGCCTGGCGTTGGGACCAATCGATTCCTACGACACCGCCTGGGTCAATGGTGAGCGCGTCGGCGGCGCCAGCTTTTCGTGGCAGTGGCGCGAATATGCCGTGCCGGCCGGTGTGTTCAAGGCCGGGCGCAATGTCGTCGTGCTGCGGGTCCTGAGCGGTGGCCAGGGCGGCGGCTTGACCGGCCAGCCGACCAGTCGTGGTGTGCGGATCAGCGACGGCCAGTGGATTCCGTTGTCGCCGGCCTGGAAATACAAGCTGGGTAGCCGGTTGACGGGCCTGAGCGAGCCGGCGGCGGCATGGGACGTCCCGACCAGCCTGACCACCCTGTACAACGGCATGATCGCGCCGCTGAGCGGGTATAAATTCAAGCTGGCGGCCTGGTACCAGGGCGAGGCCAATGCCGGCGCGGCAGGCGACTATGCGCAACTGCTCGACATGATGATGACCGACTGGCGCAAGTCCCTGGGCGAGCCGAACCTGCCGTTCGTGGTGGCGCAACTAACCTCGTTCGGCTCGGTGGCGACACAGCCCGGCGCCTCGGGCTGGGCGGAGTTGCGAGCGGCGCAAGGTCAGGCCGTGCGGAACGACCCGCATGCCGGCCTGGCGGTGACAATCGATGTCGGCGATCGGTCCGACATTCACCCGACCCAAAAGACCATTGTCGGCGAACGCCTGGCGCGCGCCGCCCGAGTGGTCGCCTATGGCGATTCCATAACCGCCGGCGGCCCGGAAGCGACGACCGTGACGCGCGCTGGCGACGACATCGTTATCGCCTTCAAAAATACCAATGGCGGCCTGCGCACCTATTCGGCCAATGTCGCGATCGGCTTTGAAGTCTGCGCCGGTGATGCGTGCAGTTATGCCGCCGGCACGGTCTCAGGCGACAGCATCGTGCTGAAAGGCGCCAATACGCCGGGCGTGACGCGCGTGCGTTATGCCTGGGCCGACGCCCCCTATGTCAACCTGTACAGCGCCGACGACCTGCCCGCCGGACCGTTCCAGATGGATGTAAAATAGGGATAGAGCGTCAAGCGTCGATAAAGGTTCGCAGCGCCGCGACCAGGGCCTGCGGCTGCTCTTCCGGCACCCAATGGCCACTCCCAGCGATCGTGACAGCCTCGACCTTCGCCACACCCAGCGCCCTCAGCGCATCGGCAAAGACGTCCTGCACCGGCCCCATCGAATGGTCGCCGCCGGCCAGCAACACCGGCACCGCGATCGCATCCTTGTGGGCCTGGTTGAACACGGCATCGGCCGCGAAGGCTCGGAAATATTCGAACCCGGCATGCAGGCTTTCCGGCGCGCTATAGGCCTTGACGTAGATCGCCACATCCTCGTCGCTGATCGCGCCCGGCTGGACCGAAAACCGTGTATAGCTATGGCGGAAATAGATGTCCTCACGCCCCTGGACCATGGCCTCGGCAAAGCCTGGCGCCTGGTGCATGCGGAAATGCCAGCAACACGGATTGGCTTCGATCGCGTCCCACGGTGCGATCCCCGGCACCGGCACATCGACAATGGCGATACCCTTTACCGCGTCGGGATGCAGCCGCAGATAGGCATAGGCAAGCATGCCGCCCGTATCATGCCCGACCAGATAGACGTTCTTCAGTCCCAGCACCTGGACCAGTTGATAGATATCCTCGGCCATGGTGGCCTTGTCATAGCCGCCGGCCGCTGCCTGGGTCCCGCCAACACCACGCAGATCCGGCACGATGACCGTATAGTCCCGCGCCAGATCCGGTACGATCTTATGAAACTCATGCGAGCTCTCCGGCCAGCCATGCAGCAGGATGACGGTCTTGTCGCCCGTGCCAGCCTGCAGGTAATGAATCTTGATCGCGTTTGCCACGACCGTATGGTCGCTGACGACGACTGGCCCGGCCTGCGCCAGGCCTGCGCCCATGGCCATCATGGCGATGAAAAGCAGCGCCCCGCGCTGCAGGTAGCGTAATAGATCCATTGTGACGTTTCCCGAATTTTTTTGACGATCGTCTTTAATTGTCCCTATCGTTAGGCGGGAACTGAGGCCGCATTGCGACCTTGCAGCTATAGCCCCGGCCCTTTCTGCGCCATATCCGTAAGGCACACTGGCGCTTGGCCGGCATCATCATGACGCAGATCGGAGAGCACCGCATGCCGCGACAGATCCTTTTCATCCAGGGCGGTGGAGAGACGACCCACGACCAGTGGGACAGCAGGCTGGTCGACAGCCTCAGGCACGAACTCGGCCGAGGCTATACCATCCGCTACCCCCGCATGCCCAACGAGGGCGATCCACGCTATCCAGCCTGGAAAACCGCGTTGTTGGACGCGTTTGACACCCTGGAAGATGGCGCCATTCTTATAGGCCACTCCGTCGGTGCAACCGTGCTGCTCCACACTCTTGCCGAGACAGAACCGAAGTTCAAGCCCGCCGCCCTCATGCTTATCGCGCCGCCCTTTATCGGTGACGGCGGCTGGCCGAGCGACGACATCACGCCACGCACAGATTTTTCACGAGGCCTGCCGGCCGGACTTCCGGTCTGCCTCTATCACGGCAACGACGACCAGACCGTCCCCTTCGCGCATATTCGGCTTTACGAAAAGGCCATCCCGCAGGCGACCGTCGTTCGCCTGCCGCACCGCGACCATCAACTGAACAACGATCTCAGCGAAGTGGCTCACGACGTCCGTGCATTTTCCACATAGCTACTCCACGAACCGCGCCCCCAGCCCGTCGCCGCCATCCGCGAGCGCCGCCGTCACGCCGTCCCGGCCGTCGCGGCCGATCACCAGGCGCCTGGCCCATAGATTGAACACCGCCCGGCCGCCGGCGTCGAACGCCCCGAACCACGTCCGCTGTTCGCGTTCGCCCTCTTTGTCCTTAATCGACAGCGTGACAAATACATAGTCACCATCCGGATCCCGCTCCCGGTCGCGATAGATGCGCATGACGATATCGCGCGCATCCTCAGGCCCGAGCGCAACCAGTTCGTACGGCGGCAGCCTGCCCGGAAACCGAAACCCGAACCCGAAACGTTCCGTCATGCCTCGCGTTTCCCACGTCGCGCTGTCATCGGACAGGATGGCCGTAAAGCCATCTTCCGGCGCAAAACAGGTCTGCCGGCTGGGCTTCATGTCCCGGCCCCATCCCGGGATTTTGTGCACGGCGCCGCACCAGCCGTTAACAAAATAGGGCTCGCCATTCCTGTAGGTGACATCCAGCACCGTGGCATAGAATATGTCCCCGGCCTGGTAAAATCCCACCGCCTCGCCCATCCGGATCGGCAGATGTGTCGGCGGCGTACCCTCCAGAAGGCGCACCTTGCTGTGGATACTTCCCTTCAAATGCAGCGTTCCCGTCCCGCCGGCGACCTTCAGGCTCAGACTATCGGGGTCGATATCCAGCGTGCCCAGGCGCCAGGCAGCGATGACCTCAGGTCCCGCCCCGGCCATCTTACGGTCGAACGCCGCGGCATTTACTGCCAATTCGGGCTGTTCAGCGACCAGGTCGACCAGGCCATCAAAGCGCAGCCGTCCGTCCAACGTCGTAAAGACCAGATCCATCCACCCCACGCGAAAAACAAGACGATCGCCTTCGAAGCGTGTCGCCGTGTCGGGCGGAGCACCGCTGTCTTTCAGGGACAACTCGTCCTTGCCCTTCTTGAGAACCCACTGGAATTCATCACCGTCATGCGGCCAATGCGTGACCATCAACACCACCGTCATGTCCGCCGGCGCCCGGGCCTCAGGTGTCATCGCCGGAAACGGCCCGTCGTAGGCCGATAGGTAATCCGGGTAGCTGGAGATGGCCGGAAAGTCCGCGGCGTCAAAATCGCCAGCACTGGCGTAGAACGGCACGTCGTAATACGCGTTCTGCGGCCGGTAGAGCCGGGTCTTGCCGCCTACGGTGCGCACAAAACACAGAATGTCCCGCTCCGGATTGCCGGTATAGTCGAGCGTGCCCATGCCGCACCACTGCTCGTAACCGGTCATCGCACCCGGCGCCTGGGGCAGGAATTGTCGGTACAGGCGCGTTCCCTTGGCAAAGGACACCTCTCCAGACCGAAACGCCTTGTCCAGCGTCGCCGTCCGGCGAAAGCGCACGGGCACGCTCAGCATGATCTGCGACTTCAAATCCGGAAACAGGATCGGCAGGTTCACGACGTCGCCTGTCGTGTTCGGCCCGTCGACCACCGTGACATCGTCGGCCAGCTCGAAGTCGGGCGCCAGCGTGCGCGCCACATTGGCGTTCAGCGCGGCTTGCCCATCCGGCCCAGCGACGAGATGCTGGCTGGCAGCCGCCTGATCTGGCGTGACCGGTTCGGCCAACGTGATATGTCCGCTTTGCGCCAACCCCGGCCCTGCCGCCGTCAGCGCCACCACGAATAACAACACGGTTACGGATTTGAAGATCAAGCGGCTCCCCCTGGCATACGTCCTCTTTGACTAACACATCTCGGCCAAGCTGTAAGGCCGTTTGAAGCGGCTATCGCATTCACTTCGTACCGAAGCGACTATTTGGCTCGCGCTATTTTTCGCCCCACGGATCACCTGGCAAGGCCGGATTATAGCCCTCCTCCCTAAAACCCGTTTGGGTATTGGTGGCTCGCGAAGCACGACATCCTCCGATACGACACGTGCCGTAGCTTTAGGGAAGTGGAGGTGGCCGTGAAAGGGGCCAACCGCAGGGTCGGCGGAAGGGGGATTTCACTCAGACAGCGGCAACAAACACCGCGCGCAGTAGCGCGACTTATTCGTCCTTATTCGTGTTCATTGGCTTCGCCGAACAATGTTTGGCGTTTCAAACCTTGCTCTCAGTTCCACCGCACAAACATTCCGAACTCGTTTCGCAACGCGTGTGATGCGCCGTCCTATTCCAGCCCGTAAATCACGCACGACTCCGCCGTGATCCTTTGCAAGGGTGGCGTCTGCGTAAACGCGTTCGTCTGCGCGCGCTGTTCCAGATAGGCGGCCGATCCCGGAGGCGGAGGCGGAGGCGGTGGAGGTGCAGGTGCCATGGCCATGGACTTGCGCACACCCGTCACTGCAAAGTCGGAGCCGACACCCATGCCATCGTCGGCGTAGCTCACCGCGACCGGCGGACGCGCCGGCGCCAGGACATCCGACCGGCAGGCACGGCCGCTTGGATCAACCAGGCGGATCGCACCCAGATGGCCTCCTGCTGCCGAGACCGCGTCCTGCGCCCGTGTCCGGGCGTCCTTGGTGGCCTCGTTCGACAGCCAACTGACCATGTCATTGCTCGGCTGCAGCGAGAAGGCAACATCGCCGGATTTGGTCGGCGCCGCCGCCATCACCAGGTTATAGGCCGTCTCGAGCTGGCTGAGATCGCGCACCTCGACCGTGATAAACAGCGACACCTCGTAGCCGTTGATCTTGTCACCGCGTTCGTCCTCGACTCTGTTGCCATCGTGATCGCGATACTGCTGATACAGCGGACTCATCGAAAAGCTGGTCGTAATGCGGACCTTATCGCGCCCCAGCCTTCCCAGCACCTCCTGCAAGCCGCGTGTCCGGGCAATCGCCGCGGCCTGAGCCTTGTCGACCGTCGTGTCCGTATTGACGAAGGTCGCCGTAAAGCTGGCCCGGTTGGCCGGAACTTCAGTGACGACATAGCCCGTCTGGGCGACGACATTGTCCTGCATCCACCACGGCGCCGCTGCAAAGCCCAGATCCTGGGCCTGCACGCCGGGCACGATCACGGCGGGCGTAATCACGGCGGCCGCTACGGCCATTAATTTCAGCCAGGTCATGGCACTCTCCCGCGCGGCGCTCATCCGTTCAATCCATAAATAACGCAGGCCATGGCCGTCAGGCGCTGCAAGGGCGGCGTCTGGACGAAGGCGTTGTTCGCCGCCCTGGCCTCCAGATCATCGCCCAGCGCAAAACGGGAAACCGTGACTCCGCTCACCCGCTGAAGGCTCTCCGTGACACTCTTGTCAGGAAAGGCGCCGATATCCTGGGCCTCGATGCCATCGACATAGCCCCTGTTCACCACCGGTGCAGGCCCCAACCCGTCGGACTGACACGCCCGTCCGGTCGGATCGATCAGGCGGACAGGCCCGAGCGTTCCGCCCGCCGCCGTGGCCGCTGCGCTGGCCCGCACACGAGCATTCTTGACGGCTTCATTGTACAGCCAGCTATTCATCTCATTGCCCGGCTGCAGATAAAAGGCAATCTCTTCGCTGGCGTTCGGCCCGGCCGTCATCATCAGGCTGTAGGCGCGCTCCAACTGGCTCAGGTCGCGCACCTCGACCTCGATAGCGACCGATACCTCATAGCCGGTGATCCGGTCGCCGCGTTGATCATCGATCATATTGCCGTCGCTATCGCGGTACTGCTTGTACAACGGGGCCATGGAAAAATTGGTCGTCACGCGCATCTTGTCGCGGCCGAACTTGGCCAGGGCCTGCTGCAAGCCGCGCGTCTTTTCTATTGCTTCAGCCTGGGCCGCCGCAACCGTGGGCGCCGTCGCGCGAAAGATGCCTGAGAAATTGGCCCGGTTGGCCGCCGTCTCGGAAAAGACATAGCCGGTCTGGGCTATGACATTGGCCTTCATCCACCACGGCGCCGGATCGTAGCGGCTGACCGGGACGGGGACCGGTGCAGGCGCGGGCGCAGGCGCCACGGTTTGAACCGGAGCTGTAACCACGGCCCGCGCACGGGGTTTGGCGTCGCCTGTCTGGGGCGCTGCGATCAGGCCAAGCGCCAGACAGCAGAGCCATCCTTTCTTATACCTGCCCATCAGTTGACTCCGTACACGACGCAGGCCTTGGCCTCCAGACGGCGCAGCGGCGGTGTCTGGATGAACGGATTCTTGGCCGCCTGGGCTTCGATATACTCAGCGCTGCCGGCGACGGGCGGGGTGGCCGACGGTGTCACGGTCGTCGCCACCGGCGCATAGGGCGTCGCATTGGCATAGCTGACTTCCTGGGCGCGGGTATTGTCACCGCCCTGGCCGCCGCGCGCCAATATGTCGGTCTCGCACGCCCGACCCGTCGGATCGATCACCTTGATCTTGCCCAGATTGCCGCCGGCCGCGGCTGCCGACTCGCCGGCCCGCTTGCGCGCATCCTTGACGGCTTCGTTGTACAGCCAGGTATTGTCTTCGTTGCTGGGTTGCAGGCTGAAATTGATGGTACTCGCCGAACTGGGCGACGCCGCCAGGACCAGGGCATAGGCCTTTTCGAGCAGGTTCATGTCGCGGACCTCGATACCGATGTCCAGCGACACCTCGTAGCCATTGACCTTGTCGCCGCGGCGGTCCTCGATCTTGTTGCCGTCCTTGTCGCGGTACTGTTCGTAAAGCGTCCGCATGGTGAAGTTGGTGGTGACGCGGACCTTGTCCTTGCCAAGCTTGGCCAGGGCCTGCTGCAGGCCCCGCGTCTTGTCGATCGCCATGGACTGGGCCTTGGTGATGCTGTCGTCGACCGTCAGGAAGGTCGCGTCGAACCTGGCGCGATTGGCCTGGATCTCGGTGAAGACATAGCCCGACTGGGTGACGACGCTTTCCTTCATCCACCACGGCGCCTTGTCATAGGCAGGGGCCGGCGCAGTTTGGGCGGTGGCCGTCACGGCCGGCAGAGCCATCAGCCCCACCAGGGCCAGACCGAAAAGCTTGTTCATAGGCATCCTCCTGAAATCCTGTTTTATCTTTGCGGCGCAACGCGTTCCGCGGCCGGCGTTACTTCAACTCATAAACCACACACGAACTGGCTTCGGCCTTGTACAAAGGCGGCGACTGCACAAACGGTGTCTGCATGGCCGCCATCTCAATCGTTACCTGATCGACAACCGTATCGGATTTTCTTTTGGCACTGTAGGACGACTGGACGCTGTTGCCGTAATCATTATCGTCGCGATATCGCGTCACCACCTCGTCCGGCGCACGCCCCATGGTGTCCGAGTTACAAGTCTGGCCTGACATGTCGATCAACCGCACAGAGCCCAAGACACCGCCCGTGGCCGCTGCGGTAGCGGTGGCGCGACGCCGCGCATCCCTGGTCGCCTCGGTATAGAGCCACGCATTCAAATCGTGATCGGGCACCAAGCCGAACGATATGTCGTCCGTCGTCGCCGGCGTGGCCGCCATGACCAGGCTGTAGGCACGACCAAGCTGGCTTATGTCGCGCACCTCCAGGTTCAGGGTCAGCAAGACCTCGTAGCCGGTGATCCGGTCACCGCGCTGATCCTCGATCTTCTGGCCGTTAGCGTCGCGATATTCCTGATACAACGGCCGCATGGACACATCCGTCGTGACCAGAACCTTGTCGCGCCCCAGCGCCGCCAGGGCGGATTGCAGCCCTTGCGTCTGCGCCGTCGCCTGTCTTTGCGCGCCCTCCGCGGTCTTGTCGACGGCGCGGAATCCGGCGCCGAAAATGGCGCGGTTGGCCGGCACCTGTTTCGAAGCATAGCCTGTCTGGGTGATGACCCCGGCCTTCAGCCACCACGGCGCTTTTTCCACCGGATCAGCGACCGTCTGGGCCAAGGCCGCCAGGGGGGTCAGCACCAAGCCGGCGACGAGTGAGGCGATTGCAATGCGCGTCATGTCCATCTCCTCAATTCAGGCCGTAAACGACGCAGGTCCGCGCCTCGATACGCCGCAGCGGCGGCGTCTGGACATAGGATGTCTGGTTTGCCCTGGTCTCCAGCGCAACGACCTCCGCGCTCGCGGCTGTTGCCGGCGCAGACGGCGTGGCTGCTGAGGGCATTTCATCCTTGTACCACGCGACAGGCTGGGCCGTAATGCTGGCGCCGCCGACAGGCTTGCGCGCCAGCACGTCGCCACGGCACGCCCTGCCCTGCGGATCGACCGTCTGAACCTTGCCCAACACCGCACCGGCGGCCGCTGCTTCGGCCGTAACACGCTCGCTGGCGTCCTTGACGGCCTGGGCGTAGAGCCATGCCATATCGTCGTCGCTGGCCTGCAATTCGTAGCGGACCTCATCGATCGAGGTCGGCGATGCCGCCATGACAAGGGCGTAGGCGTTTTCCAGCCGGCTGATGTCGCGCACCTCGACATTGAGGGTGATCGACACCTCATAGCCGTTGATCTTGTCGCCGCGCTTGTCTTCGACCCGGTTGCCGTTCTTGTCCTTGTACTGTTCGAACAAAGCGCGCTGCGAAAAATCGACCGATACGGCCACCTTGTCCTCGCCCAGTCGCGACAGCGCCTGCTGCAGGGCGCGCGTCCTTTCGGTCGCCGCCGACTGCGCGCGGCCCAGATCGCTATCGACCGCAAGATAGGTGGCCGAGAAGCTGGCACGATTGGCGCGAACCTCCGCATAGACATAGCCGGTCTGGGCGATGACGCTTTCGCGCATCCACCACGGCGCCTTGTCGTAAGGCGACGGCGGCACCGCGGTTTGGGCCCCGGTCTGAGCATTAACGGCCGGCGCCAAGGCCAGCCCGCTCAGCAGAATCCATCCGATCAGATGTCTCACGATGTCCTCCGTCCTGTTATTATTTTATCGGCTCTCGTGCCATTGCCGTTTCAGCCGGCGGTAATTGTCGATACCGCCACATACGCCCTTTTCCATTTTGGCGCCCAGGTCAACCGGATCGTCCTCCGGCGCCAGTATGGCGGCGCAGTTGGCGACAACCCGCGCCTGGGCGGGACTATAGTCATAAATTGCGGTGGTGATCGGCATCATATGACCGGGCGTCTTTTTGGTCGCGGCTATCCAGATAAAGCTGGTCTGGAAACGCACGGGCGCCGTCGCCCGGGCGACATAGTGGTCGGCGCCTGCCGTATCGACCGGCACGCCGTGCAGGCCATAACGCAGCACCACGGAATAGGCGATGGCGGCGTGACGGTCGCCATGGTCAGCCAGGTTGTGAAGCGTGTCAGGTGAAGAGCGCAGCGCCAGGTCGATATCGCTCGACCACGCCAGCTGGGTCTCGGGCGGTACGGTCAGACAGCCGGTAAGCCCCAAAACCGCGCAAAAACCCGCCAAAACCTGCCAAAACCGCATCATATTCTCCCCCCCCCTTTTCCAGCCGTGTTTGGGTTCCTCTTACCACAGATGCGACACGACACGGGCAAATTTGTGACGCTGCACGAACCTGGCCAACGTGCCCCAGGGCCACATTCGCGCCCATAGAGCGTAAATACAGCCACCACCAAGTTACACGGGAACAAAAACTTGACAATATTAAAAATTCATTATTAATTAGACCGTCAAAGACCACACAGACAACTTAATGCAAGGAAAAATCAGAATTTTGAGAATAATGACGCCACTGTTCAAATAAATTTCTTAAACACACATACTCAGCACCAGAGAGTTGCGAAATGGGCGCTCAAGAAATAGCGGATTTACTCCAAATTATGAGAGGAAATATCGTTTTCATCTTATTTTTTTTGGTCGTTTTTTTTGCTTTTTTATATTTTACTCTAGCCGCAAATGGCAGAAAAAAGCGATTAGAATTAATTTACCGGAAAATCAGATCAACGTCATGCAACGAGGACGATGCGGAATGCATCATTAGTCACCTCAGCAAGAAGGAAGCCATTTTATACCTCAACAACAGATATAAAAAGAAAAGCATCATTACGATAACCGGAAACAGAATCATCGATAACAGCATTGTGTTACTAGTACCAGTAGTAGCGACAATATTGATCTTTGCCGCCATCATAGTGGGAATGACGACATGGTTAGAACGATAACTATTACATTCACCTCCATTGCATGTATATGGGAGTGGTTTACGACTACATTGGCAATATCGAATATATTTGAAGCCAATAATCTCTTCAAATACATATTTTGCGGTATTGCAGCGCTGGCATTTTCATGCTCTCTGCTTCTGACACCAGAAATAATGAAGCTATATAAAAAAAATACAGGCGCTGCGATATTGGCAACGGCATTTTGGTGCTTCTTCTTCTGCGTCAGTGTCTATACGACCCTGATTGGCAATGGCAGCGTTATTCTCGGCATAGGCTTTGGGGAAGCCATGGCCAATGTCTCCGCAATGTTTGAAAAGGCCTCCCTTATCAAGGTAGCCTTGATTGTTGCCACCACGCTCTTTGTGTCATTCAGCGCCATGATACTTGGCGGCATTGCGACCAATACCATCAATCTGTCGGGCGCCCCGGCACAATAGAGGCTAGCCTCACGACCGGCCCTTGCACCTTATGCGACCCTTCATACCCGGGTTTTGAACCGTGCAATCCGGCAATCTTTATCCTTCTGCCCTTGCCTGTGGATGGGTCTTGCGCCAGGCATCGGCTCGGACCTTACCCTCGGCAATCTCGGCCTCGGTCAGCTTGCCTTCCAGGAAGGACAGCGCCGAACGCGCCTTTTGCAGCTTGGTGTCGTAGGCGATCGCCACCCATTTGTAGGCCTCGGCGCGATCCTTGGCGACGCCGCGCCCGCTGAAATACAGGTAGCTGTAGGTCAGTTGCGAGTCCATATCGCCGGCTTCCGCCGCCTTGCCCAGCCACAGGACGGTCTTGGTGTCGTCCTTCATACCGCCGCGGTGGTTGTAATAGATATCACCCAGCGCGGCATAGGCGCCGATATTGCCCTGGTCGGCGGCCTTTTGCAGCCACACCATTGCCTCGGCGACCTTGGCGGCATTCTTCCCGTCACCAATCAGCATCCGGCCCAGTTGTTGCTCCGCCTCGGCGTCGCCGGCCTTGGCGGCGGCTTCAAACTGCAGCCTGGCCTTTTCGAGATTGGGTTCGGCGCGGCCACGGCCGATGCTGTAACAGATGCCCAGCTTGCGCATCGCCTCGACGCTGCCGGCCTTGGCCGCCTTTTCGTACCATGACACGGCCATGTCGCCATCGGCTTCGCTTTGCGAGGCATTGTGCAGGTCACCCAGGGCCAGCATTGCCTTGACATGCCCCTGGTTGGCGGCCTTTTCGAACCATTCCTGGGCCTTGTCGCCGGCGCCCAGTACCTTGGAACTTTGCAGCTTCAGCGCCTGCTGGTACTGCGCTTCGGGGCTGCCCGATGACGCCTGGAAATAGTCGACCAGGCTGTTGTGGCCGGTCTTGAAATCCTGCGTGACGGCGACCGCGATGCCGCCAATGATCACCAATGCGATGACAACGGCGACGCCCATGCCGCCGCCCTGTTTCTTCTTGGCCATGATAACCCCTCCCTGAAAGTTAATGCGAAGTTAGCAGGGGTTAACGGAGTCCGCAACACGGCCAGTTTATGGCTTCCAGCGCAGGTCCAGCGTATGCGGATAGTCCGGATTATGCTCCGCCGGCGGGATTTTCACACGGCCGACCGTGTGGGTCGGGGCTTCAAACCGCGACAGACGGCGGCCCTCCGCCTCGTTGGCATTAAGCGGCAGGGTGTCGTAATTGCGCCCGCCCGGATGCATGACGTGGTACTTGGCGCCGCCCAGCGACCGTTCCAGCCGTGTATCCAGGACGTCAAAAATCAATGGTGTATTGACCGGCAGGTTGGGATGCAGGCTCGACCATGGCGCCCAGGCCTTGTAGCGCACGCCGGCGACCTGGACATTGCCGTCGCGCGTGGCGCTGAGGGGCAGACGGCGGCCGTTGCACGTCACGACATGCTGCGACGTGACCCCGCCCGACAGGATAACCTCCATGCGCTCGACTGAGGAATCGACGCCACGCGAGGTTCCGCCACCACTCTGTTCCTCGCCCATGACCGGCCAGGGCTCGAGCGCGTTTTTCAGTTCCAGGGTGACGCCGCCGATCTGCACTTCGCCGACACTGGGAAAGCGGAAATCGAAGAAGGGAATGAACCAGTCGCGGCCGAACTTGAAACCGTTGGCGGCCAGAAGGTCCAGTACCTCCATCAGGTCTTCGTGGACAAAATGGCCCAGCATGTAGCGATCATGCAGTTGCGTTCCCCAGCGGACCAGCGACGCGCGATAGGGCTTCTTCCAGAAGGTCGCCACCAGGGCGCGGATCAGCAACGACTGGATCAGGTTCATCTGCGGGTGCGGCGACATTTCAAAGCCGCGCATTTCCAGCAAGCCAAGACGGCCGCGATCGGAATCCGGTGAATAGAGCTTGTCGATGCAGAATTCGGCGCGGTGGGTATTGCCGGTCAGGTCGACCAGCAGGTTGCGCAACAGACGGTCGACCAGCCACGGCGAGACGTCAGCGCCACCGTCCGGTATCGATTTGAGGGCAATCTCCAGTTCATACAGCGATTCATGGCGCGCTTCGTCGATACGGGGCGCCTGGCTGGTCGCCCCGATATAGAGGCCGGAGAACAGGTAGGACAGGCTGGGGTGGTTCTGCCAGAAGGCGATGATCGACGCCAGGACGTCGGGCCGGCGCAGGAAGGGACTGTCATCGGGCTTGCTCGCCCCCATGACGATATGGTTGCCACCACCGGTGCCGATACGCTTGCCGTCGATCATAAACTTGTCGGCGACCAGACGGGCATGACGCGCCTCTTCATAGACGGTTTGGACGATGAATTTCAGTTCGTCCCACGACCGGGCGGGCTGGATATTGACCTCGATCACGCCGGGATCGGGCGTCACCGACATGCCTTCGACGCGATGGTCGCGCGGCGGCCCGTAGCCTTCGATGACCACTGGCGTCTGTGTCTGCGTGGCCACCGCTTCTATGGCGTGAATCAGATCGAAATAGTGCTCGGCATAGGTAAGCGGCGGCAGGAACAGATACAGCTTGCCGGCGCGGACCTCGGCACACATGGCACTGCGGATCAGGCCGTTGGGGCCGGCTTTGGCGGGTTTGACCTTGGCGCCGATTTTCGCGCCATAGACGGCCACCGCACCGGCGGCTTCAGGCAGCGGCTCCGTCGGCGCAAACGGCGAACGCGGTGGGAAGAAGTGCGCCTCCGCCAGTTTCGGCTCGACCATCGGCAGGGCGCTCAAAGGCAGACGCAAACCGACCGGCGAATTGCCGGGCAGCAACAGCATCTTCTCGGTGCGGAATTTCCAGCCGTTGGATAGCCAGCCATTGGTCTTGGCCGAAAAGGCAAGCGGCAGGACATAGCCCGTCGGCTTGCCCACGTCATTGTCGAGTTGCGACTGCAGCCGCTTGCGCTCGGTCGCTTCAAAAATATCGGCGGTCAGCATCTCGCCTTCCAGCGGGATGCGCTGTTCCTTCCATAACAGGTACGGAATATCCTCGTGGGCCGGCAGGACGTAGCCGGCACCGACCCCCAGCACATCGGCCAGGCTCTTCAGGAAGCTGCCAGCCATGTCCGGCTTCAGCTTTTTCGCCGGCTTCGCCTCGGGATCGGCCAGCAGTGTGGCGTCCAGCCACAAAGGCTTGCCGTCGTGGCGCCAGAACATGTTCATCGCCCAGCGCGGCAGAATTTCGCCGGGATACCACTTGCCCTGGGCGTGCTGGGCCAGGGCGCCATTTGCGAACTTGCCGGACAACCGCTGGAACAGGTCATAGCCCAGCTTTTTCTTGGCGTCGGACAGGGCGGTAAAGTGCCATTCGTCGCCCAGCCGGTCGTCCAGCGAGACGAAGGTCGGCTCGCCGCCCATGGTCAGGCGCACATCCTGCTTATCCAAGGCGATATCAACCTTGTGGCCGAGCGCGTCGATATCGCGCCATTCGGCATCGGAATAGGGCTTGGTGACCCGGCGCGATTCGTAGATGCGCTCCACCGACATTTCGTGGTTGAACGTCGCCTGGCACGGTTCGTGCGCCCCGCTGATCGGCGCCGCCGAACCCGGATTGGGCGTGCAGCACAGCGGAATATGGCCTTCGCCGGTAAACATGCCCGATGTCGGGTCCAGCCCGATCCAGCCGGCGCCCGGCAGATAGACCTCGTACCAGGCGTGCAGGTCGGTAATGTCCTGGGACACGCCCGAAGGCCCGTCCAGGGATTCGACATCGGCCTTGAGCTGGATCGAATAGCCCGACACAAAGCGCGTCGCCAGGCCCTTGTGGCGCAGTATCTGGCAGGCCAGCCACGCCATGTCGCGACACGAACCCTGCAACAGGTTCAGGGTCTGGGCCGAGGTCTGGATGCCGGCCTCCATGCGCAGGGTATAGCCGAGATCGACATTGAGCTTTTGATTAAAGGCGACCAGGAAATCGACCGTGCCCCAGACATCGCCACCCGGTGTCAGGTCGGGGACTGAGGCGACATAGTCGAGCAGGATCTGGTCGCGTTCCTTGATTTCGAGATAGGGCGTCAGCTCCTCGTGCAGGCTGGCATCATAGCTGAACGGGTATTTCATCGCCGAATCTTCGAGGAAGAAATCGAACGGATTGAACACGCGGATTTCCAGCACCAGGTCGACCTCGACCTTGAACTGGCTGACCTTTTCCGGAAAGACGACCCGCGCCAGATAGTTGCCGAAAGCGTCCTGCTGCCAGTTGATGAAGTGGTTTTCCGGCGTGATCTTCAGGCTGTAAGACTGGACGTGGGCCTTTGTGTGCGGTGCCGGCCGCAGTCGGATGACCTGGGCTCCGAGAGAGATCGGACGATCGTAACGGTAGTCACTGACGTGGTGCTGCGCCGCCAATATGGTCATGCCGCCTGAAACCTCTAAATTTTCTTGTCCGGAAACAAGACATTGGAAACAAGTCGTTTACGGAATCGCAAAAAAAGTGTCATCTTCAACGCGACGCCACTAGACAACCGGTTTCTAACGAAGTCTAGTTGCAATGCAACATACAGGACAATTTTCCTTGAGTGCGATTTCGAGTGACATACTGGCTTTTTCGTTCGACGGTTTGAGTTCGCCGTCGATCGACCTCAAGTTCCGCAAGGGACCGCAGAAGGGTGAGCATAACCTGGGGTGGGGTCTCAGCTGGTATCCCGGCGACAACAAGGGCGCCGTCGTCGCCAAGGATCCGTCCGCCCGTGACACCGGCTCCCTGCGCGGCGCCATGCACGACTGGGATTCCTTCCGTTCGACCGTCTTTTTCTGCAAGGTCCGCGGCGCCGCCACCGGCTATACCCATCTCGAAACCCAACCCTTTTCGCGCAGCTTTGCTGGCCAGGACTGGGTCTATATGCACAATGGCGACCTCGACAAGGCGGCGCTGAAGAAACTGCATTTCAACAAGTCGATCTTCCTCGAGCCCATGGGCCGCACCGATTCGGAAGCCGCCTTCTGTTTCCTGCTGGGTAAGGTCCAGGACTACGGCGCGCGCAGCCTGGCCGATGTCGATCATCAGGTGCTGCTCAGCTGGTTCCTGCAACTCGACGATCTCGGCTCGGCCGACATGGTCATTTCCGACGGCACGACGGTCGCTGCCTTCTATGGCTCGCAGTCGGAAACACGGCTCTATTACAGCCGCATCAAGCCGCCGCACAGCGAAGCCGGCTACCACGCCGAGTCCGCCTCGTTCGCGCTCAGCAATCCGCGCGACACCTTCCGTACGGCCCTTGTCTTCTCGTCGACACCGTTCGAGCGCGGCGACTGGAAGCCGATGCAGCCCGGCCAACTGATCATCTCGCGGCGCGGCGCCATCCAGTGGACCAACAAGAAGGACGACAGGTCGGACGGCCAGCCGGCCCAGGCGCAACCCATCGTGCCGGAGAAGGTCCTTCACGAAAAAGAGGGCCACCTTCAAGGCGTCGTTGTCCGCCCCGGCGCGGCGCGCAGCCCGGCCTCGCGGCCCTTTACCGACCAGCAGGCCCAGGCCCAGCAACTCAGCATCGTCCAGTCGCTGCAGCAGATGAAGCACGTCCAGCATAATGTGCTGAACGCCCGTGCCCTGACCCACGCGCCGGACGGTTCGCCCCTGACCTATCGGCTGTATGACGTCGTTCATTCGACGGAATATTCCTACGAGCATGAGGTCGAGCATTCGACCCACATCTTCCGCCTGATGCCGGTCGAAGATCCGACGCAGGAAGTGATGAGTTGCACGCTCAGCCTGTCGTCCGAAGGCGAGGATATCCGCTTCGACGACGTCTTTGGCAACCAGACCATCCACTACAGCATCATCAAGCCGTACAAGAAGCTGACGGTGTCGTGCCGCAGCCTGGTCAAGATCTTCGGCCTGGCGCCTGACGACCTGGCGCCCGAACGCCGCCAAACCTTCATCCCGACGACCATGATGCCGTGGCAACGGACGATGATGGAGCCTTATCTTCTGCCGCCGGAACTGCCCGAGACCCAGATTTCCGAACTGCTGATCTACGCCATGAGTTTTGCTGAACGTAACGGCAAGCACCTGATGGACACGCTCAACGACATCAACCAGACCATCTATCGCGACTTCCGCTACGTGCCGGGCTCGACCTCGCTGAAGACGACGCCCTTCGATGTCTATGCGTCGCGCGAAGGCGTGTGCCAGGACTTCGCCAATCTCTTCATCTGCCTGGCGCGCCTGCTGGGCCTGCCGGCGCGTTACCGGGTCGGCTATATCTTCACCGGCGCCAATTACGAAAATAAGATCCAGTCCGACGCCAGCCACGCCTGGGTCGAGATCTATATCCCCTATCTCGGCTGGCGCGGTTTCGATCCGACCAATGGCTGCCTGGTGACGCAGGACCATATCCGCGTCGCTGCGGGCCGTAATTACCGCGACGCCACACCGACCCAGGGCACCATCTACCGGGGCGGCGGCAAGGAAACCCTTAGAGTACAAGTAACCATGAATGAGGTCTTTAATTAAACTGAGAATGCGTGGTCAATCGTCTACCTTAAATCAGTCCTCCACCGCTTGCGGGGGAGGTGGCGAGCTTGTCGAGCCGGAGGGGGGACTTCCACAATCTTATCGGGTACCAGGAAGCCTATAGAGGAATCAGAATCGCGTGACGCTCGAGACTTACCAGACCCACGGCTTCTACGACGAGCTGTTCGAACAGGATGGCGTCCCGCACGCCGCCGCCAAACCGCTGGTCGACTGGATCGACACGCTCAGCCGGCCTGAACTGCGCCGGCGCCAGGTTATGGCCGAAAGCGCGCTGTATCAGTCCGGCAATACCTTTAACGTCTATGGCGACAAGAAGGGCACCGAAAAGATCCTGCCCTTCGACATCATCCCGCGCCTGGTCTCGGCGCGCGACTGGGACAAGCTGGAACGCGGCATCGCCCAGCGTATCATGGCGCTGAACCTGTTCATCCAGGACGTCTATAACGACCAGAAGATCATCAAGGACGGCGTCATCCCGGCCGAACTGATCTTCAGCTCGTCCTGTTATCTGAAGCCGTGCGAGGGTCTCAGTCCGCCGAAGGGGGTGTGGACGCATATTTCCGGCACCGATTTCGTGCGCGACGCCGATGGCGAATTCTACGTCCTGGAAGACAATTTGCGTTGCCCGTCGGGTATTTCCTACGTGCTGGAAAATCGCGCCGTCCTGAAGCAAATCACGCCGCAGGCCTTCCACACCATGAAGGTCCGGCCGGTATCGAACTATGGCGACCAGCTGTACCGGGCCCTCAAATATATCGCTCCGGAAGGCCGCGACGATCCCAATATCATCGTGCTTACGCCCGGCATCTTCAACTCGGCCTATTTCGAACACGCCTACCTGGCTCAGCAGATGGGCGTCACCCTGGCGCAAGGGTCGGACCTGATCGTCCAGGACGATATCGTCTATATGCGCACCACCGACGGCCTGGAGCGCGTCGACGTCATCTATCGCCGCATCGACGACGAATTTATCGACCCCGAAATCTTCCGCAAGGATTCGGTTCTGGGTGTGCCCGGCATCATGCGGGCCTACAAGAAGGGCAATGTCGCCCTGGCCAATGCGCCCGGCACCGGCATAGCCGACGACAAGGCGATCTATGCCTATGTCCCCAAGATCATCAAATATTACCTCAACGAAGAGCCGATCTCGCACAATGTCAAAACCTATATCTGCGAGGACGACAGTGAGCGGGCCTATGTGCTCGAGAACCTCGACAAGCTGGTGGTCAAGGCGGTTAACCTGTCGGGCGGCTACGGCATGCTGATCGGACCGAAATCGACCAAGGCCGAGCAGAAGGAATTCGCCGCCAAGATCGCCGCCAAGCCGCGCGAATATATCGCCCAGCCGACCCTGGCCCTGTCGCGGGCGCCGACCTTGATCGGCAACGGTATCGAAGGCCGCCACGTCGATTTCCGGCCCTATTCGCTCTACTCCGACGGCATCTTCACTCTGCCCGGCGGCCTGACACGGGTGGCCCTGAAAAAGGGCTCCCTGGTCGTCAACTCGTCGCAGGGCGGCGGGTCCAAGGACACCTGGGTCCTGGGCGAAGACAGCGACCTGCGGGAGGGCGGAGCATGATGCTAAGCCGCGTTGCCAGCTCGATCTACTGGATGGGCCGTTACATGGAACGCGCCGACAATGTCGCGCGCTTCATCGACGTCAATACTCACCTGATGCTCGATCTCACCCTCGATCGCGAGGCCACCCAGTGGTACCCGCTAGTCGCCACCTCGGGTGACGATGAGGACTTCAATAAGCGCTACAGGATCGCCGACGAAAAGAACGTCCTGAAGTTCCTGACCTTCGACCAGAAGAATCCCAACTCGATCCTGCAATGCATCTACCGGGCGCGCGAAAACGCCCGCACGGTGCGCGAAGTCATTCCGGTCGATGTGTGGGAAAAGATCAACGAACTGTACCACCTGACCCAGGAACACAGCCGCAAACGTTCGGTCGCCGACCTGATGGACTATTACCGCAAGGTACGGCTGACCGGCCATATGATGACCGGCCTGATGGAAAACACCATGAGCCGCGCCCAGGGTTGGCAATTTGCCCGGCTTGGCCAGTTGATGGAACGGGCCGACAAGACGGCCCGCCTGCTCGACGTCAAATATTTCCTGCTGTTGCCCAATGCCGACTATGTCGACACGCCGCACGATGCAGTCCAGTGGGGCGCGGTGCTGAAATCGGTCAATGCCCTGGAAATGTATCGCCAGCAGTTTCACACCATCAATTACAAGGACGTGACGCAGTTCCTGCTGTTCGCCAAGACCTTCCCGCGTTCGGTGGCCTTCTGCCTGGACACGGCGTCACAGGTCCTGGCAACCCTGGCCGAATCCAGCGACCGGCCGAACAAGGCGGTGATCGAAATGGCCATACTGACCAAGACGATCTCGACCTCGGAAGCCATGCACATCATCTCGACGGGCCTGCATGAGTTTATCGATATGCTGCAGTATAATATGAACCTGGTCGACGAGGCGGTCTACGACTCATTCTTCAAGGTCTGAGGTGCAGTGAAGGGTTTTGAATCCACCGATTACACCGATTACACAGATTAACAATTAAGAGGCTTTTCAGCATCCTGTTCTGACGAAGATTGTTTCGATCGGCGTCTTATCGGCGCGAAGCGCCTTTAAGAAGTATCGAGGTTAATGAAGACGGCTCAGACACGCGCCCGAAAAAAATCCTCTAAATTCTTAATCTGTGTAATCGGTGGATAAATATCTTTCTCTGGACACACCTAACTCCGACGTTTTCGCACGACTCTGTACGCCTCGCGCCTGATCTGCTAATCGAAATCGATTACAATTTGCGGCGCAAGACCGCGGTGTGGGAGACAACGTCATGAAACGCCTGGTATTCGCGGCCCTGGCCGCCCTGGTCCTGTCGAGCCCGGCCGTGGCCGGCGACGCACTCGGCCAGTTCAATCAAAAGACCGATATCGGCGCGCCGCCAGCCAAGGGCTCGGCGACCTTTGACGCCAAGACCGGCACCTATCGCATCACCGGCGGCGGCAAGGACATCTGGGCCGGCGCCGACGATTTCTACCTCGTCTCGCAACGGGCCCAGGGCGACCAGACCATCGCCGCCACCGTGGCCTGGGTCGCCGGCAATACCGATCCGCACAGCAAGGCCGGCGTGATGATCCGCCAGAGTGCGGCTGCCGACTCGCCCTATGCCGATGTCGTCGTCCATCAGAACGGCCATGTCGCCATCCAGATCCGCGAAGTCACCGGCGGTCCGACCTACGAGATCCAGGCTATCCAGCCCGGCCCCGGCCGCCTGCAACTGGAGCGCCAGGGCGACTATGTCTATATGTCGGTCGCTGGGCCCGATGGCGTGCTGCGTCATGCCGGCGGCGGCTTCAAACTGAAGCTGGACGGGCCCTATCTGATCGGCCTGGCGGTCTGCGCCCACAGTGACACCGGCACCAAGACGGTCGACTTCTCGGACGTCCAGCTGGCCGCCACCGCCCCCTTGCCGGTCGTCACACCGCAGACCAAAACCGAAAGCACGCTGGAAACGCTGGAGGTCGCGACGGGATTCCGTCTGGTCGTCTATCATACCACCGACCATATCGAGGCGCCCAACTGGCTGCCCGACGGCAAGACGCTTCTGTTTAACAGCGCCGGCCATCTCTTCACCCTGCCGCTCGACACCCATACCCCCGCCCTGCTCGATACCGGCACACGCAATATGCTGAACAACGACCATGGCCTGTCACCGGACGGGCGGTGGCTGGCCATCAGCGACCAGACCCGTGATGATCATCAATCGCGCGTCTATGTTTTGCCTCTGACGGGTGGCGAGCCGCGCCTGATCACCGAACAGGCGCCGTCCTACTGGCACGGCTGGTCGCCCGACGGTAAGACCCTGGCCGTTATCGCCAACCGCAACGGCGATTACGATGTCTACGGAATACCGGCCGCGGGAGGACCGGAAACCCGCCTGACCACCACGCCCGGCCTCGACGACGGCTCCGACTATTCCCCCGATGGCCAGTGGATCTGGTTCAACTCGGTGCGCAGCGGCAATATGAAGATCTGGCGCATGCATGCCGACGGCAGCGGCGCCGAACAGATGACCTTTGGCGACGACAGCCGCGACTGGTTCCCGCACCCGTCGCCGGACGGCAAATGGATTGCCTTCGTGTCGTTCGGCACCGACGTCACGGTCGGCGATCACCCCGCCAACAAGGATGTGACGATCCGTATCATGCCGGCCACGGGTGGCCCGGCGGTCGTTGTCGCGCGCCTGTTCGGTGGCCAGGGGACGATGAATGTGCCGTCCTGGTCGCCCGACAGCACGCATCTGGCCTTTGTCAGCTATCGGCCGGCGCCATAACCGCAAGAACTGACCGCACCTGCCGGCTTGCGTCCGTCAAGAAAACCCTTACCTTTTGAAGCGATAAGACCTATAGATTTGTCACATCAGCGGACCTGCGGAACGTGAGAACGCCGCAAGGCCACCGTTGACAGTGGATCAAGGCGTACATAACAAGCAAAGACTTGTTTCAAAAGATAATAGTCCGTCTCGTTAGCGACGATATGGACTGCGACTTCCCCAGGAGGGGGCTTGAATGGCGGCAGATGAACGGACCGGCGCCACGCGCTCGGAGCCCAGGGTCCATTCCTTGGGCGATTCGCTTTCGGGCACCAATCTGGAACGGGCCGGCGACCACAATCAGCGCGTCACCCTGCAAGCCGTCCGCGCGGCCGGAGCGCCCATTACCCGTGCCGACATCGCCGACCTGACCGGCCTGACTGCGCCGGCGATCGCCAACATCACCAAGCGTCTGCTCAATGACGGCATGATCCTGAAGGCTGGGCGCCAACTCGGCGGCCGTGGCCAGCCGGCGACCAAGCTGGTGGTCAATCCGGACGGCGCCTTTTCCATCGGCCTCAATATCGACCGCGACCATATCGCCATTGTCGCGCTCGATTTCGTCGGCAATGTCCGGGCCCGCGTCTGCCGTGAAGTCCACTTCGCCATGCCGCAGGACGTCATTGCCTTCTTCAAGGCCGAGGTCGACAAGATTATCCGCTCGCAGGCCATCGACATCGATCGCCTGATCGGCATCGGCATCGGCATCCCGGACGACCTGGGCCGCGTGCCCGTCTCCAACCGCCCCGACGCCTACGAAATCTGGTCGACGGTCGATGTCGCTTCCCTGTTCGCCGATATCCTGCCGGTCAGTGTGCCGGTCTATGTCGAAAACGATGCCGCCGCCGCTTCGATCGGCGAAATGCAGTTCGGCCACGGCCTGCAGATGCGCAGCTTTATCTACACCATCATCAGCGCCGGCCTGGGCGGCGGCCTGGTGATCGATGGCCACTATTACCGCGGGGCCGACGGACGTTCCGGCGAAATCGGTTTTCTTCCGGTGCGCGACGAAAACGGCCAGGTCCGTTCCCTGGAAGACCAGGTATCGCTGTACGCGCTGTATGATTATCTGCGCAAGGCCGGCTTCCAGGTGTCGACTCCAGATGAATTGGAAAACCTGCCGCAACTGGGCCTGGCGCGTGTCGAGGCCTGGCTGGACCGCGCCGCCGACTATATGTTCGAACCTTTTCTGGTCATGACCTGCGCTATAAACCCCGAAGCCCACTTCATCGGCGGACGGCTGCCGGCCATGTTCATAGAACAGCTGTGCACGCGTTTGAACAACCGGATGGACACGGTCAGCGATCGCATCAAGGCGATTGCGCCGGTCATGCGCGCCGAGTTGGCAACGGATGCCGCGGCCCGCGGCGCCGGTATCCTGCCGTTCAACGACCGCTTCCTGCCCATCCGCGAAGCCCTGATGAAGACCAACTGATTCCAGCCGTTGAGCCTCGCGCCTCAGCCTCCTCTTGATTTTTTTTGCGCCATGTGTCATTTATTTTACGACACGTGACGGGGACAGGCAGATGGTGGCGATAAAAGCGGTTGAGGCTCCGGCCCAAGGGGAGTTTCAGGTCGTCGTAAATCTCCTGGGCGGCGATAGTCCTTTTTTCCGCCGTGTGCGCTCTCGGCTGGACGCCCACGAAGCCATCCTTACCGGATTTCCCAACACGGCGCTTACACATCTGGTCCATAATGTCCCCGTCATGCAGCAGTCGGATGTCATGGAAAAAGCGCTCGGCATCAGCCTGCGGACCTTCCAGCGCCGTAAGAAGGACACCGACACCAAACCACTGAGTCAGGAACAAAGCGGCCGAACGTGGAAGTTCGCTGAGATTCTGGCGAAGGCCATTCACGTCCTTGGCACTCAGTCGGCAGCGGAAGAATGGCTGAATAAGCCGGCGCTCGGCCTGAACCAGCGCAGACCTATTGATTTGCTATCGACGACCGCCGGCGTGGAAATCGTGGAAGATCACCTCGAACGTCTTGAATACGGTGTCTACGCGTGACGCCACTGCCGTCACCGCTTGGCGGCGGGGAGATGGTTGCCTGGCGCCTCGACACCAGGATCTATGCGGCCACCTGGGACAGTGGAGAAGGCGCCTACCGGGTCGGCGGGCGCTGGAATTCGAAAGGCAGGCGTACTGTCTACTGCGCGCTCGATCCATCGACGGCCATTCTGGAGGTCGCGGTCCATAAGGGTTTCGATACCCTCGATACCGTGCCCCATGTCCTTACCGCCCTGGAAATAATCGATCCGACGACAATCCATGTCGTTAATCCGGACATGGTACCCAACCCGAACTGGCTTGTGCCCGGTACACCGGGCGCAGGCCAGCAGGCTTTTGGTGACAAGCTCATGTCGGAACATCTGTTCGTTTTGATTCCAAGCGCCGTTTCGTCACAAAGCTGGAATCTGATCTTCGACGCTGAAAGGGCCAAAGGCGCATATCGTCTCAAACAGCAGATGCCCTTCGCGCTCGACCCACGGCTTCATCCGCCGGGATCATTGAAGACAGCCTGAGTTCCAAACCTACCAGCGCAGCAATTTCCCGCCCAGCAGCGCGGCAAAGCCCGTAAACACCGCCACAGCCAGGCTGTAGACCAGCAGGATATAGACCGGCGCGTCCATGGTGCAGTGAAGCGCGTAGGCACAGGCCATCAGCGACGCTGACGCCAGGCCGGCCATGGCGCCCAGCAGCACCGGATGCGAGGTCGCACTGCGGCGAAGCCACAGCCGCCACATGATCACCAGACCGGCCATGCCGCCGCATAATATGGTCGAGAAACAGACCATAACGCCGCCGTTCAGGTCGTCGGCTATGTCTTCGCGCCCGGTGCCCAGCATGTCGATCACAAAGCTGATGACCACAATGCCCAGCAGGACAATGACAGGCGCCATGTGAACCAGTTTCAGCCGGCCCTCGGGGCGCGCCAGGCCGCTGACCGCCCATAGCGCGCAAATACCGGTGACCAGGAAGATCAGCGGCTTGATCACCGCTATGCCATGGGCCGGCCACAGGCCATGCAACAGCCCGACCAGTTCAGAACGCAGGCCGAAGAGTTTCAGGATATAGATAATGGCAAAGGCAAGCGCCAGGCCAGCGCCGATCCATAGCGGACCGCTGCGCAGGGGTTTGACAGGTCTCAGGCCGTTCGCCAGTTGATCGAGGAGAGGATCACTCATCGGCCACCCCCTTTATCCCAACCAGCGCCTGAAGCTTCTTCAGGCCGCGATGGACGATGACCTTGACGGAGGACGTGCTCTTGCCCGTCGCGGCAGAGGTTTCCTCAACGCTCAGTTCCTGCAGCTTGTGCAGGGTGATGATGTGTGCCTGGTCCTTCGGCAACTGGTCCAGCAACACCTTGACGTCACGCGCCGCCAGGTCGTGCTTCAATCCGTCCTCGATCCCCATGGCCTCGTCCAGTTCGACATGGACGTGGCGGCCGTGCTTGCGGACATAGTCGATCAGCTTGTGACGCGCGACCGCGGCAATCCACGGCATAAAGGGGGCTGTGGCATCGTAGGTGTGGCGCTTTTCATGTAAACTCAACAAGGTCATCTGTACCAGGTCTTCAACATCGCCGCCCTTCAGACGGCGGCGAAAATACGATAGCAGCCAGGGACGCAGGGCGCCCAGAAGCTTGCGATAGGCTGGTGCGTCACCGCCTTGCGCCGCACGCATCCACGTCTGCCACTCATCGGAATTATACGTGTTCATAACGAATAAGGTTACATCCTGGCCCGACGACTTGGCCTGACAACATTGGGGCGACGAATCCGGCCAGCCCGCATCTAAGCCGCCGCACCGCCATTAGGCCAGATAAAATTTCACGACACGGCTGTAACCCCGCTTGACCTGGCGGCGTAATGCTCAGTCAGGATGCACACGCTGCTCCCGTTTTCGTCACTTCATCTGAGGAACCCGCCCATGTCCAACACCACCGTTCGCGCCCTGCAAGTCACTGCCGCCCTGGCCGCCCTCGTCGGCGGCGCCGCCCTGATCTCCAACGCCGCCGAAGCCAAGGACGGCTTCGAAAAGTGCGCCGGCGTCGCCAAGGCGCATATGAACGACTGCGCCACCAAGGCCCATACCTGCGCCGGCCAGGCCGCCTCCGATCGCGACCCGAACGAATGGGTCTATGTGCCTTCCGGCACCTGCTCCAAACTGGCCGGCGGCAAGGTCGTTTCGTAAGCTTTACTGAGGATTTCCCTTACTCAGTCCTCCCCTGTAGCCCAAAGGGCGTTACGGGGGAGGTGGGCGCCCCGTGGCGTCGCGAGCTTGTCTCGCCGGAGGGGGCAATTCCAACTGCTCATCCCGCAAAGCAAAATCCCCATGTCCGCCCCCCCCGTCACCACCGGTATCGGCCTGCGCGCCCCGCACATTGCGGATATCGCTGCGCAGAAACCGGATGTGGGCTTTCTCGAAGTTCATAGCGAGAACTACTTCGGCGGCGGCGTAAAGCTGAAGATCCTCGAAGGCCTGCGCGCCGATTACCCGTTGTCGTTTCACGGCGTCGGCCTGTCGCTGGGCCGGGCCGACGGTCTTGACCGCGACCATTTGCGCAAGCTCAAAGCCCTGATCGAGCGTTTCGATCCTTGCCTCGTGTCAGAGCACCTCAGTTGGTCGGCCTATAGCCATACAGCTGTCCCCGATCTTCTGCCCCTGCCCTTCACCGTCGAAGCCCTCGACATTTTCACCCGGCATATCGACGAATTCCAGAGCGCCATCGGCCGGCCGATCCTGATCGAGAACCCGTCGAGCTATCTGGCTTTCGACGGGCTCGATTTCGACGAACCCGAATTCCTGACTTTACTGGCGCAACGCACCGGCTGCGGCATCCTGCTGGACATCAACAACATCTATGTCAGTGCCCATAATCTGGGCCGCGATCCTGGCGCCTATCTGGCCGGGTTCACGGTGCCGCGCCAGGTGCAGCAATATCATCTGGCCGGCCACACGAAGGTGGGCGACCTGCTGATCGACACCCACGGTGCGCGCGTGCCGGCGCCGGTCTGGTCGCTCTATGCCCAGGCGCTGGAAACCATCGGCCACCGCCCGACCCTGATCGAATGGGACAGCGATATTCCTTCCGTCGACGTCCTGTTGGATGAGGCCGCCGCCGCCGACCGTTACCGTCACGCGGCATTGGGCAGGAGTCTGGTTCATGTTTGATACCCGCACCCTCGCCGCTTTTCAGCGTGATTTTTTGCAGGCCATCACAGCGGAAACCCCGCCGCAACATCCTGCGCTACGCATCCACCACGACACCTGGTTATTCGGCCTGATCGATGCCCTCGCCGAAATCTACCCCGCAACGCATAAAGTGCTGGGCGACGAGGCCTTCAAGGCCTTTGCCCGCGACTATATTCGCGCCCATCCCCTGACCCGGAGCGATGTCACGACCTATGGCAGGGATTTTGGCGAAGGCCTCGCCTCGCATCCGCATCTCGGCGACCTGACCTGGTTGCCGGATCTGGCACGTTACGAACAGGCCCTGCATCGCGCCCATCATGCCGAAGACGCAATAGGTTCCGGTTTCGAGGCCCTGCTCGATCCGGCTGCACGCACCGGCTTGCATCCTTCCGCCACGGTCCTGCAACTCGGCTACGATATTCGGGCTGCCCATACCGCCGCCTTGCTCGGCGAACCGTTGCCGCGCATCCGCCCTATTGCCTGCGACATCCTTGTCGCCCGCGATCCGCACGACGCTATCATTCAGCTTTGCCTGGCTCCGCTGGAGTCGCAGTTCATCACCCTGGTCGCCGGCGAAGCTTCTTTGGTGACCGCCCTGGATCGGCTCGATCCGTCCGCCGACGACATGACCCTGCTGCAGTCCCTGCTCGCCGGACTGGTGCAGCACGGCCTGCTCATAACCGATAACATCTGAGGAACTGCCATGACCACCGACACCATGACCGCCCCGTCCCCCTTAGCCCGCCTGGCGCATGCCTATGGCCAACTGGAAACCCGCCTCGGCGCCATCACCTGGCTGAAGGGCCTGTCCCTGCTTGCCATCCGGCTCTATCTGGCGCAGTTTTTCTTCTTTTCCGGCCTGACTAAGATCCGCAGCTGGACGACGACCATCGCCCTGTTCCAGGACGAATACCACGTGCCCGTCCTGTCGCCCGACATCGCCGCCCTGTTGTCGGCCGCCGCCGAACTGAGCCTGCCGGTCCTGCTGGTGCTGGGCCTGTTCACCCGCCTTGCCGCCGTAGGATTCTTCTGCATGACCCTGGTCATCGCGACCTTCGTCTATCCCGGCGTGGCGGAAAACTATTACATCTTCCTGCTCAGCTTCGGCCTGATCGCCCATGGCTCGGGCCTGTTCGGCGCCGATTACTGGCTCTCGAAAAAGGCCTAACCCTCGAACATGTCCGGCGTGGTCGTCGGCTGCGCCGGCGGCGTAAGACCGAGATGCAGATAGGCGCGCGCACAGGCCATCCGGCCGCGCTGGGTGCGTTGGATAAAGCCTTGTTGCAGCAGATAGGGCTCGATCATGTCCTCGACAGCGTCACGCGCCTCGGCAATCGCCGCTGACAGAGTTTCCAAGCCCACCGGTCCGCCGCCATAGTTTTCGATCAGCGCCTTCAGATAGCGCCGGTCGGAATGGTCAAGCCCGACAGCATCGACCTCCAGCCGCGCCAGGGCCTTTGAGGCGACCTTCTTGTCGATCAAGGCCACGCCGTCAGCCGCCGCAAAATCGCGCACCCGGCGCAGCAGCCGCCCCGCCACGCGCGGCGTACCGCGTGATCGCGAAGCGATCTCGAACGCGCCGTCCTCCGACAGGTTGGCGCCCATCTTGCGCGACGTGCCCATGACGACGCGCACAAGTTCCTCGGGCGAGTAGAATTCCAGACGCAGGGGAATGCCGAAACGATCGCGCAGTGGCGTCGATAGCAGGCCGGCCCGCGTCGTGGCACCGACCAGGGTAAAGGGCGCCAGGTCGATGCGCACCGTGCGCGCCGCCGGCCCGTCGCCGATGATCAGGTCCAGCACATAGTCTTCCATGGCCGGGTAGAGGATTTCTTCGACCGCCGGATTCAGCCGGTGAATTTCGTCGATAAACAGCACGTCATTGGGCTCGAGATTCGACAGGATCGCCGCCAGATCGCCGGCCTTGGCCAGGACGGGTCCCGAGGTGGCGCGAAACCCGACGCCCAGTTCGCGCGCCACAATCTGCGCCAGGGTGGTCTTGCCCAGACCCGGCGGGCCGTAGAACAGCACGTGATCCAAAGCCTCGGCCCGGCCGGCCGCGGCGGCGACGAAGACCTTCAGATTGGCCTTTAGTGGCGCCTGGCCGACAAAATCGTCAAAGGTCTGCGGCCGCAGCGCACGGTCCTGCACCCGCTCATCGAAATCACCGTCGGATTCGCCGGAAACGATACGCGCCATGCCTACTTACCCAGATGTTTCAAAGCGGTACGGATGACGAGCGGCAAGGCCGCGCCATTGTTCAGATCGGGACCCAAATCGCGCAAGGCCGACTCGACCGCCAGCCGCGCCTGCATCTCGCTGATCCCCAGCCCGATCAGGGCCGCGACGCTCTCGCCATTGACCGTCGCCTTTAGCGGCTCGGCGGTGCGGGCGGCCATCGGTTCGAAGACCGCCGTTGTCAGGACCTTGCCCTTCAGTTCGACCGTAATGCGCAGGGCCAGTTTGGGCCCGACGCCATTGGCCCGGCCGACCGACGCCTTGTCGTCCTGCGCCACGGCCTGGGCCAATTGCACCGGCGTCAGCACGTCGAGCACGCTCAGCGCTGCCTTGGGGCCGACGCCCTGGACACCCAGCAGCGCCTGAAAGGCCTGGCGCTCATCCTTGTTGAGGAAGCCGTACAGCCGCGTCCCGTCTTCGCGCGTCTGGCTATCGATATGCAGGATCACTTCCGTATCCGGCTTGGGCATGGCGGCCAGGGTGCGCACGCCGCATTTCACGACATAGCCAACGCCACCGGCTTCGATCAGGGCTTCCTCGTCGCCGATTTCCAACAGCGGTCCACGCAGACGTCCAATCATGCAGCACCTTTTTTCGTTTGCCCTAACGCTATGCTCCTTGAGGGCTGCTGTATGGCGCGTTTTAAGGTAGCCATTTTGCGCTTATGGGCATGGGTGATGGCGCAGGCCAGGGCATCGGCCGCATCGGCCTTCATTCCGTCTTCGGACTTTTGCGCCATGGGCAGCAGGCGTTTGACCATGAACAGGATCTGCTCCTTGTCTGCCCGTCCGGCGCCGACCACCGACTTCTTGATATCGAGCGCCGCATATTCCGCCACCGGCAATCCCGCCTTGGCCGGCGCCAGCATGGCCGCGGCCCGGGCGTGGCCCAGCTTCAGGGTCGACGACGGATTCATATTGACGAAGGTCTCCTCGATCGCCGCCTCGTCGGGCTGCCACTGGGCGATCACTTCCGTCAAGCCATCGAAAAGATTGAGCAATCTGACAGCGAGATCCTGATCATGAGCGGGCTCGATGACGCCATGCGCCACCCATGACAGGCGCGCTCCTTCGACATCGATCAACCCCCAGCCCAACCTGCGCAGGCCGGGATCGAGACCCAGAATCCGAATCGTGTTCTTCATATGTTCGACTATTACAGAGGCGTAGAGCGGGATGCAAGGCTTGGCCGGAAAGTTGCACAACAGTCGCGGACGTGACCTTTGTTCATCAATCTGATACAGGATTGATAAGTTAAGATTGCCATAACGCCAAAGCTGGGGTTAAGGTTTGTTAAGGTAGCATGGCCGGGGGCCGGAATGAGCAGCACAAATTCGACCCTGGAGGATTTTGCCCCTCCGGCGAAACTGAGAGTGACACCGTTTATCGCCCTGATTGTCGTGGCGCTGATTGTCTGCGCCGTGGCGCTGGTTCAGGGCGACGCGCCCTTTCTCGACCCGCATCCGATCGACTGGGTCAATCAGGCCCGTGCCGAAAGAACCTGGGCAGGCGTATTTGCCTGCGGTGTTTTCCTGTTTCTTATCGGCTTTATCGGCACTATTCGGGGCCTGATCCCGAGCCGCCCGCAACAGCCGAAGGCGAAGCCCGCCAAGCCGCGCCCCACCATGGAAGCCATTCCGCTGACCGTTGTGCCGGCCGCCGCTGTCGAAACGCCCATCATGTCGGCAGACGACACCATGACGATGGCTGCACAACGCGCACCGGAAAAACGCGGAAGCCTGGCGTTCGACGCCAGCCGTCTCAGCGCGACGCGTGATGAGGCCGTTGAGACGGTCGAAATGCCATCCCTGGAACCCGCCATCTTCCATGACAACGCTTCGGATTCCTTTCTGAGCCGCGACCACGCCCAAGAGCCCATATCGGAAGCCGCCGCCGCGCCGACATTTGATGCTGACGCCGCCCTGTCCGAAACCCATGGCCTAAATATTGCGCGCCCCGAAAGCGCCCAGATCATTCCGATCCGTCCGGATATCGCAGTCGCAGCACTTGAGGCTGCCCCGGTTCAGGCAGCCGCAGCTGAGCCCACCGTCACAGTTCACGATCCGCTGGAAGCCGCCCTGTTGGCTGAGCCGATGACTGTCCCCCGCGCGGCGCCGCAAAGCGATATCAGCGCCGTCATCAATTCGGCCATGCGCTTTATCGACTCCCCGTCCGACAGTGCTCCGGTTGAAGCCATTCCCGTTGAAGCGATTCCTGTCGAAGCGGTCATGGCTCAGACTGTGGAAACCCCTTCAGTCGAGCCGTCCGTCAACGGTGAGGCCGAGGTTCGCCAGGCTGTCCAGACCGCCCTGTCGGTGTGGCCGGATTCGACCCGCGCCATTGCGGCCGACGAACTGAGCGTCCGCATCTCGCACCTCTATTACGATCCTGCGCCGCAAAGCGCGCAGATCTTCAAGCTGATCGCTTCGGGCGACCTGGGCGCGGCTTCGGCGGCGCTGCAGGCCCAGTCCGACGTCCTGGCCACCGAGGGGCGGACTGCAGAGGCCGCCGAGTTGTGGCGCGTCTGTGGCGCCCTGCATATGGGCCGCGACGACAGCAAGGCTCTGGCCGCCTATGAAAAGGTTTCGGAACTCGACCCCAGCGACGCCAATATCCACCTCTATCTGACGCGCCGCTACCAGATGTCGGGCGACACTGCCAAACTGCCGCCGGTTATCGGCCGCGCCCTGGCGGTGATCAGCGACCCGTCCGTGCGCTCCGAACTGCTGACGCCATACGCTGACCTGCAGATGAAGGCCGGCAATGTCCAGGCCGCCGGCGACGCCCTCGAAGAACTCACCCGGCTGCACGAAATGACCGCCTATCTGCGCCCCGACGATATCGCCGCCCGCTCGGCCCACGCCATTACCGTGGCGCGGCTGGCCCAGGCACGCGAAATGCAGGGTGCCTTCGACCAGGCCGGCCCGCTGTACAAGAAGGCGCATCAGGTATTTTCCGATCTGTCGGCGATGAAGCCTGAGCATCCGGGCCTGCGCGCCATGGCGGAAAACGCCCTGAAGGACGCTCGCCGCTTCGGCGCCTAAGCCGTGAGCCGCTTGCTAAGGTGGATTTTGACAGCACTGGCCGTTCTGGGAATCAGCGTTTTTGCTGTGTTGAACTGGCATTTTATGCAGGGCAGCGATGGTCTGCTCAGCGTGGCCGCGGAAAATCTTGAAGGCGACCCGGACCACCTGCCACGCAGGTTTAGCCATTTCGCTACGCTCGACCTGGCCGGTGTCAGTTTGTTTATCGGGATACTGGCCTTGATCCTGCGGTCCGGCCTGCGCACACCGCCTCGCGCCATTCTCATCACCCTGCCGTTGCTCGGTTTTTTGCTGGGTTCCGCATGGTTCATCACCGAAGGCGTGGTATCGGACATTGCCAGCGCAGCATCCGGCTTACTGCGCTATGATGACAGCCTACTTGCTTTTTTCATCAGCAGCGCCTTTGTCCCGCCAGCCCTGCTTCTTTGGCTGTTCAGCGTCGGCAAATATGCACCGGACATTGCGCTGAACGACTTTCGCCTGCGCAACACCAACCTGCTTTTGTGGCTGCTTCTGGCCTTAGTCCTGGTATCGGTCGTCTGGGAAATCCTATGGTCAGTCGGCAAGATGACCTCGATGTCCGGGGACTGGCGTGACCTGACCGGCTTTTCCGTAATCGTCCTGTGGTCCTATTACCTATGGTGCGTTATCGTCGGTCGGGCGTACAAAATCGCTCCATCCACGCCAAAGCATAATTGGTTTTCACCGCAACTTTAGATCAGACATGCGTGCCGGCGGCAGCACCCTTGCGCAGGCCCAGCAGCCACAGGCGCGCCGGTTTTTCGACCAGGGCATAGGTCAGCGAGGCGCCCGCGATCGTCAGCCCGGCAAAGCCGGCCGCATAGCCAAGCTTCCAGCCCGGGCTCAGTTCTCCAATGTCGTACAGGGTCTTGATCCACGGCAGCAGGAACCAGCACGCGCTGAACACCACACCATGCACCAGGTACAGCGAATAGGATATGCGTCCGAGATACTGCAAGGGTGCGGTCTGCAAGACCTTGCGGAACAGGCCGCGATTGCGCGCCGCCGCCATGACCATCACCGCAAATACGGGCACGATGACCAGGTCCTGAACCTTGAAATGAAAGACCACGACGACGGCGGCGAACAAAATGACCAGGATCAGATCCCCGCCGGCCCAGGTCATTCCGCCGGCCCGATAGATGCGGTACACGGCCAGTCCGATGATGAACTCGCACAGGCAGCGCACAAAGCCATAGTTGAAAGTGATATCGAGGTTGTGGTCCGGCAGGGCGAAGACCAGCGCTACCAGGCCGGCAAAGGCTACGCACCCCGCCAGACCGCCCAGCCACGCCGGCGCCTTATGCAGTAGGACGATCGCCGGCACCGTCAGGACATAGGTCCACCATTCGGCTCCAATCGACCATGAGACGATGTCCCAGGAAAGATAGACGTGCTGGTTCATCGCGTGGGTCAGCAGCAGGTTCGACGGAATGGCCTTCCACGCCATAAAGGTCTCCCACGATCCGTCCTTAACGTTAGGTACGAACAGCGGGTAGACCAGTGCGATCACCACGACCAGGCCGAGACAAACCAGGTGCAGGGGATAGATCCGCGCCAGCCGCGCCCACAGATAGTCCAGCGTCTGCGCCGCCTTTCCCGGCCCGCTCAGGGCGGCGCCGAAGACGTGGGCCATAATGAAACCGCTGAGGATGAAGAAGAAATCGACCCACAAATAGCCATGCGACACGATACCGGTGGCGTCGCGCGATACCAGGGCGCCCATGTCGCGGTAAAACAGGCTGACATCGATGTGGAACAGCATGACCCACAGGGCGGCCAGGCCGCGCAACGGCGTCAGAGAGTCGATATAGTCGACGGATGGTTTCATGCTTGCCCCCTGGCGTTATATTTTACATGAGGGCTAGCATGTTCGCGGCCTGCCGCACGGAGAATACGAATTCACGGCGCGTGAATACCTATTCTCATGGTGTCATATCAAGGTGGACAACATCTGGCCGTTCTTCACCTGCGCCGCGTGGCGGCGAGGTCAGCTGACCCATTTCAGGGTCTTGGCCTTCACCGGATTGCCGAAGGCGCGGCCCTCGGCGCGTGACGCCAGCCATTCCTTCTTGAGCTGCTGATACCACTTGGCCTGTGTATCGGCGTCGTCGATCCACAACAGGCTGGGATCGTATTTCAGCCCCATATTCTGCAGATTGACCATGTCGCCGTCCTGTTTCAGGAAGGCCTTGGCGCCCAATCGGAACAGCGGCGCGATAAGGCGGAACAGGCCGTGGTCGCTCCAGAATATCTGGGTGATGCGCGTCGTCGTCTCGTCGATCGGCGTCAGGCAGGTCAGGCCCAGCACCTGCTGCGTCCCGATCTCGATATGCTCGTAGCGTATGCCGGGCAGGCGGAAGGTGATTTCGGTCGCCGGCGCCCCGCCCAGGATCTTGTAGGCGCGGCTGTTCTTCGAAGGTGCATGGCGGACCATGGCGAACCCTAAATCGCGCGGCTCGAAATCCTTGATCTTCGATAGTTGCGACTTGGCCGACCGCCACCACCATTGTTGGTGGACATAGGGGCCATGCGCCGGGTCCATCAGGCCGACCACGGCATGATCGATATGGCTGTCGAAATCCATGGTTTCGACGATAATCGGTTTGCCGCCGACGACGCCGGGCAGTATCGGCGGCGCGTGATCGGGCTCGGCCGGGCGGCGCAGGTCGGCGGTGATATAGATCCATACAATGCCCTGCTGTTCGCGGACGTCGTAGTTACGCACGCGGATCTTGTCGACCTCCATCGGCTGGTCGGCAGTCAGGGACGGCACCTTGGTGCAGGTCCCTGACGTATCAAAAGTCCAGCCGTGATAGGGACATTGCACGACGCAGCCCGAGCCTTCGCGCAACATCTGGCCGGCCGACAGGGGCGCTGCACGATGCGGGCAGATGTCGCGGATGCCATAGACCTTGCCGTCGAGATCGCGCCCCAGCAGAACGGGCTCGCCCAGGAAGACATAGCGTTGCAGCTTGCCGGGCTTCAGGTCGCCTGAGAGGGCGGCAAACCACCAGCAGTCCTTCAGGAAGCCCTGGCCGAAGGCAACGCGGGTCGCAGCGGATGATGTCGTGGTCTGGTCAGGCATGAGTCTTCGAATGTCTCGTTACACGTCTAACATATCGCGAAAAATCATTCGACGCGACCCTTTACCGCAGCGCCGCAAACCGGCCCAGAGCTTCCAGAAACGCTGCGTTTTCCTCGTCCTTGCCGATGGTGACGCGCAGAGCGGCCGGCAGGCCGTAATTGGCGACATGACGCACGATCAGGCCCTGGCTCATCAGATATTCGTTGGCCCGAACGGCTTCGTCACGATCCTTGAAACGGATCAGCACGAAATTGCCGATCGACCGGCCGACCTCGAAGCCCAGGCTGCGGATCGCCTGGACCATACGCGGATGCCACGACACGATCTGCGCCTTGGAGGCGTCGATATGGGCCTGGTCGGACAGGGCGGCGACAGCGGCATATTGCGCCGGCAGGTTGACATTGAACGGCAGGCGGATGCGGTCGATGGCTTCGATCACCGGTACAGGACAGTAGCCGAAGCCGACGCGCAGGCCCGCCAGGCCGTGGATCTTCGAAAAGGTCCGTGTCACCACCATATTGTCGCGGCCGCGCGCCATTTCCAGCGCCGATTCCCAAGTCGGTTCGTCGACGAATTCGGCATAGGCCTCGTCGATCACCAGCAGCACGTCGGGCGCCAGGCGGGCACGCAGATCGTTGATTTCCTCCGGCGTATTCCATGTCCCCGTCGGATTGGCCGGGTTGGAGATATAGACGATCTTGGTCCGCGCATCGACCAGGTCGACTATACCGTCGATCTCGACGCGCATGTCGGGCTCCGGCGCCAGGCGAACCTGGGCCTGGCAGGCCAGGGCCGAGATGCGATAGGCCAGGAAGCCGTGTTCACCCGTGACGATATTGTCGCCGGCCTCGAGATAGACCTGGTTCAGCAGGGCGAAGACCTCGTCCGAACCGTTACCGAAAACCAGGCGCTCGGGTTCCAGCCCGTGATAGGCGGCAACCGCCGTGCGCAGCGGGCCGGCATGGCCATCGGGATAGCGGAACAGCTTGGCCTGCGCCTCCGCAAACGCCGCGGCGGCCTTGGCGCTGCACCCCAGGGCGTTTTCGTTGGACGACAGCTTGATCGGCTCAGCGACGCCGTCGATCTTCGACTTGCCGCCGACATAGGGGGCGATATCGAGGATTCCGGCTTTCGGCGACGGTGATGCGGCGGAGATTGGGCTTTGTTCGGTCATGCGATGGCTTTAGCCAACTCTCGCCGCAAGAACAAGCCAGTGTTGGAGAAGGGAAACCGCGAATGAACGCCAATGAACGCGAATATATATGGCGGTTCAACGACGTGTCGGATTTCGATCGCGGATGAATTGCCCCCTATTAGCGTTCATTGGCGTTTATTCGCGGTTCCAAATTCTTAAATCCGCGGCGCCGAGCCGATGACGCCCGACAGGCTGCCCAGGGCGCCGCGCAGCCGGTCGTCGGTTTCCTGGACAAAGCCCGCGAGCGAGAACAGCTTCAAACCCTGCGCCGTGCACAGGAATTCGGCCGCAAAGCCGCGCCGGCTCAGGTCGTCGATGATGCGGTTTTCGCGCTCGGCGGAATCGCTGACCCAGAACGTGATGTCGTCACCGGTAGGCTCCGGCGCGATGGCCGCCAGGGCAACAGCATGCGGCCTTGCCCGAGACATTTCAGGCAAGGCCGCAATAATCCGTACCGATTTTTCCGCCAGCAGCCGCGCCCACCACGCACCACCGCGCGGATCCAGGCTGAGCACCGAGATATGGCGCACGTCACGCGACGCCGCGATCGCCGCCGCCGCGTCATCGACATAGCCGAAGCTGGGGGCGAAGCCGAAGCGCTCGCGCGCCCAGACGAGGATTTCCTGATTATGCTCGCGCGCTACCAGATTGAGGTGCAGGCCGCCCCCCCCTTTTGCGATACGACCTTCACCCTGGATGCGCAGGTTTTCCGAGATCAGTTCGCGCCAGATGCGCACCACCACCTGGTCCGACGCCGCCTGGCGCGGCATGGCCAGCAGCTTGCGGATCAGCATGGCCTCACGGTCCGGGCGCAGCAGTGACGCCTGGCTTGCGGCGGCGTCTTCGCGCGACTTGGCCTCGCCGATCGCCTTGCCCAGTGCCGCGCGGGCATCGACAAGACGCAGCAATTCACTGTCCAGGGCGTCGATCTGGCTTCGAAGGTCGGTCAGGGTGGTCAAAACACGGCTCTTTTCAGTAGGCGCTGAAAACGCTTACCCTATGCCTTCACGCCGGCGTGAACAAGTCGAGCGACAGTATAAAATCCCGATTCAGGAAAAGATTCGCCGGAATTGCAGGAAATTGCGGACAATGGAAACGACTAGGGCAATATAGGCGCATCTGAAACTTTTAGCGGGCCCATATAGGCTGCGCCATCGTGAAAATCGAGGGTGAACTTCTGCGTCCCCTGGGTGGCCAGCGTCATGTTGAGCAAGGGCTTCGCCAGGGTCATGTTCTCCGGCGATATCAGGCGCAGCGCTCCCAGCACGTCCAGCGGCTTGAATGTACCGGACATCTCGAACATCAACTGGCCTTTCAAACGCCCGGTATCGTCCGAGGTCAGGCCGTCGCCGTGGAACAGCAGGTTCAGCTCGCCGGCCGTCATCTGCGCCTTGACGCCATTGGCCAGGCCGCCCGCTGCACCCCACGCCTTGACGCCGCCTTCGCCGTTAAAGGCGGAAAACTTGCTCAAAACGCCTTCGACGCTGAGGCTGAGCGGCTTTTCCGGCGAGACGTCGCCGACAAAGCTCCTGGGTTGGCCGTGGGCGCCGCTGACCCGCATCAGGAAATCTGCCGAGTCGGCAACATTGGCCGTCGGACGCAGATAAGCGTCGAACTTGTCGGCGGAGGTAAAGGCAAAGGGATGTTCGGTGTCGGACGGGACCAGGGTCAGGTTGGTGCCTTCGACCGCCAGGTTATAGACGGGCTTGGTCAGTCCCGACGCGCTGGCGCGCAGGCTCTTGCCCGATACCACGACCTTGCCGAGATCATAGCCGTCGACTCGACCGCGGAACAGGGTCAGGCCCTGGGGCGTCACCATGACCCATTTGTCGAGCGCATAGGCATTGGCCTCGGCCTGCAGGTCGGGGGTGGTGAAGCCCTTGCCCGACGGCGCCACCACGGTCAGGTTCTTCAGCTCGACGAACATTCGGTAGGGATAGCCCTTGACCTTGAAGGGATCGTAGGAGACCTGGTAACCCTGCTCGATCAGCACCGACTGATGCCCTGCGATGCGCTTTTCAACTTCGTGGGCGACATAGAACCAGTAGGCGCTCCATCCGGCGATCAGGACCAGCACAACGATGAACGGCCCGAACAGGCCGATGCGATGGCGGCGGGGCTTCGGTGTCACGGTGATGTCGTCTAAGGCCACGGTGTGCTCCCTCGTTAACCTTTACTCATGCCAGACGGCGCGCGCGATGGGAAGCAGCGACTATAAAAAGCCGATGCGATTCTGTTAAAGCTCTATTTCCATTGTTGCGTTTGCATCTGGCGTCGACTGCATAAATTCGAGCCAGGCTGTTAATACCCGCCGCAAGATGACGGTAGCTACAGTCATAGAATTGTCTTCCTCAAAAAAGAATAGGGTCGATACCTCGGCGCCTATTACCGCCCAGCCTTCTCCCTTATACCACGTGGCAACAGCGACTTGGCCCGTCATGATCGCTTCAAGTCGTTCAAGCCATTCCGCCGTCCAGGGTATCGTATGGACGAGTCTAACGCCCTCATAGTCGGACAGGAAATCGCTGAGAATATCGAAGCCAGCGTCGTTTACGGTGTCGGATCGGCAATACGGCTCCAGTCTGCCGTGCAACGACTCCCAGAAAAAAGTCAGCTTCATTTCTTGCGCCCTTCGAAACCTACCCGTGCAGAAATTTTGCGATCGATTCCAGCGCTTCGGCCAGGGTGCAGCGTTGCAGCACCACGCCCTCGGGCAGGCCGCTGAACAACCGCGTCGGCGCCGCCGAGTCCAACATGACAAACACACCCCGGTCGTCGGCCTTGCGGATCAGCCGCCCGAAGGCCTGGGCCAGCTTGGCGCGCGTCAGAGCATCGTCATACAGCTTGTTGCCGAAATGCTGGCGTCGTGCCCGATGCAGGGTATCCGGCCGCGGCCAGGGAATCCGGTCAAAGGCGATCAACCGCAAGGCCTGGCCCGGCACGTCGATGCCGTCACGCACGGCATCCGTACCCAACAGGCACGAATGGTGCTCGCTGCGGAACACGCTGATCAGGTCCGACACATCGAGCGGATCAACATGCTGGGCATAGAGCGACAGGCCGGCCTCGCCCAGGGGTCGGTTGATCTGCTCATAGACCGCCTTCAGCCGGCGGATGGCAGTAAACAGCCCGAGGCTGCCGCCCTTGGCCGCCTTGAACAAAGCCTCCATGGCGGCACCCGTGGCGCGCGGATCGTCGCGGCTGACATCCGTCACTACGAACAGTCGCGCCTGATGGGCATAGTCGAACGGCGAGGCGATGCGCGCGGTCCGCGCTCCCATGACCAGGTGATTGGCGCCCGTCCTTTGCCGCGCCAAGGCGAAACGGTCGCTTTCCTCGTCCTCGCTCGGCGCCTCGCCGATGCGTGTGCCGTCACTAAGGGTCGCCGACGCCACCAATATGCCGTGAGCCGGCTTCAGGACAAATTCGGCGAGCGGCAGGCTGGGGTCGACATAGTGGCGGTTCAGGCAGACATCGACGATGCGGCCGCGGATCACCTCGGTCGAAAACCAGTCGATGGTCTGGGCGGAGACTTCGTCGACCACGGCCTCGCCTTCGGTCACGGCCAATTTCTGTAGCAGCGACCGCCACGCCGGCAGCAATAATCGCGCCCGCCGTTCCAGCCCGCGCAAGGCGCCTTCGATGCGAATCCGGTCGGCTGGTTCCAGCTCGGCGCCGCTGTTCAGCCGGTCCTCCAGTGCCCGGACCAGGGCCAGCAAAGGCGCCTCGATCCCGGCCAGGGCCCGCGCCGCCAACTTGGCCGCCGCCGCAACGCCATCGATACACGGATGGGCTTCGCACTCGCCGCCCTGCTCATTGTCCGGCGAAAAGCGCGAACGCAACCGCGCCTCGCCCTGGCGGATATCGATCTGCTGATAAACTTCGACCAGCAGCGCCTCGATCGGGCCGACCGGATCGAGCCCGCCGCCCGACTGCGTCCGCACACCCAGCCGGGTCGAAAACCCATCCGACGGCAGGACATGCGCCGCGCGGATCAGCTCCTTCATGGCATTCTTGGCGTCGTCCGAGCCGGCAACCAGGTCGCCCAGCCGCGCCTCCAGCCCCCGGCCACGCCGCGAACGGCCTTCGTTGCCTCTGATCCACCGCCGCAGTTCGTAGGCCTCCAGCCCCGACAGTCGCGTCGCAAAGGCGCTGTCGGCGGCTTCGAAAACATGGTGGCCTTCGTCGAAAATGATGCGCGACAGGGCCGGACCGTCGGCGTCCTCCTGAACGTCGGCGCCTTCGGCCTGCGCCTGCATATCGGCGCGCGCCCGATCGCGCAGGTCGTAGGTCGCCTGGGACATGACCAGGGCGTGGTTGGCGATGACCAGTGACGCCGAGCGCGCCTTGCGCACCGATTTCTCGATGAAACAGACACGGTAATGCGGACAGGCGGCATAGGTGCATTCACCGCGCCGGTCGACCAGCGACCCGGGCGTCAGGGTCTGGAACACCTGGGCCGGTGTGCCCGGTGGCAATAGCGACGGCAGCCAGGTCGGGAAATCGCCGCTCATGATGTCGCCGTCGCGGCTGTACAGTGCCCACCGCGCCACCAGAACGGCCATGATCAGTTCGGGCGCGCTGTGCATGGCCGCCAGGCGTTCCTGGAAGTTCAGCAGGCAGACATAGTTTTCGCGCCCCTTGCGCACCACCACCTTGTCGGCGCGCTCGTGCGGGTTATCGAACAGGGCGCGCGTGTCGTGGTGGATCTGTTTCTGCAGCGCCTTGGTATAGGTCGATATCCACACCTGCCCTTGCGCCTTTTCGGCCCAGGCATGGGCCGGCGCCAGGTAGCCCAGTGTCTTACCGACCCCGGTCCCTGCCTCGAGCAGCCACATATTGGGCTGGTCCTTCATCCATTTCGGGGCGAAGATCTCGCGCGCCTTAAGGGCAAAGGCCAGTTGTTCGGGCCGGCGTTCGTCCAGCCCGGCGCGTTGCAGGTCGCGGCCGAGATGCTGGGTGACCTCTTCCTCGGACAAGGCCACGGCGCGCGCCTGACCTTCCGGCGGCTGGTCTTCCCATTCCTCGAGCAGCGGCCAGATATCGAGCGCCGGCGGCAGGACATAGTCGGCCGGCAATTCGGTCCGATCCAGCACGGCCTGAACCAGCGGCGCCCAGACCCAGCCCTGTTTCGCCATCAGCTTGACACCCGACTGCGCGGCGAGACGGAATCCGAGCGGCGAGGTCTTCAGGGTTTCGCACAGATCCGACACGACGGACGCCAGGACCTGCGCCTGGGCCTGGGGTGTTTCAGGTTCATCGTAACCGCAGGTCAGGGCCAGGCCGGCCGCCGAGGGGGCGCAGAACTGGGCGGGACGGATAAAGGCGAACAGTTCAAGGACGTCGAAGTGGCGGGCTTCCCGGGACTGGCGGTTGCCGAACAGCCGCGACCGCATCAGGGTGGCATTGGCGACGATCAGGGGTTCGCGGCCCCACAGTTCGCGGGCTTCGGGCAGACCGATGTCACGTCCGCTGCCGGCGTCACTGACAAAGGCGCGCACAGGCGTCAGGCCCAACGCCATGCCTGGCGCCAGACCGTGCCACCACAAGGGTTCGGCACCGGCGATATGTACGGATATATCAGTCACGGCATTAACCTACGTTAAGCCGTGGCCGGTCACAACGCTTTTTGGCGACAACGGATTTCGAAAAACCCTAGCCTTGCGATGCGGAGCTAGCCATGGGCGGTGCGCCGTCGCTGATCGGCGTGAAACGCGCAATGGCGTCATCGGCCTTCTGAAGTTGCGCTTCGTTCAGTTGTGTACGAGCCCTGATCGCCCGGGCGGCCGCCACCGGGTCGCCGGCTTTACCCGCCAGGCTCAACCATTTGTAGGCCTCGGTCGGATTGATTGGCACGCCCTCACCCGACTGATACAACAGGCCGAGATTGAATTGGCAGTCCTTGTCGCCACGCTCGGCGCCCTTGCGGAACCACATGGCCGCCATGCTGCGGTCTTGCGTCCCGGCGTCACCGCCGTAATATTGCATACCGAGATAGAACATCGCCTTGGTGACGCCGCCTTGGGCTGCACGCTGTGTCCAGCGCCGTGATTCCAACTTGTCTTCCTTGACCAGATTACCTTCGCCGGCATAGATCCGGCTCAGTTCATACTGGGCCTGCGGATAGCCCTGGTTGGCGACCTCTTTCAGCACGTCGACCGCGCCAGGCTTGCGTGCCTTGATCTGTTGCATGGCGAGGTCGAGACGCGCCTGCAGGTTGGCTTGGTTCTGCGTGTCGTCGGCCGCCGGTTCCGGCGTAAGCACGGCCGCGGCGATCGGTGTCGCATCGCCACCACCGTTCGTGCTGGTCTTGTCGCCATCGGCCTTGTGCTGACTATACACCACGACGCCCGTGCCAATCAAAGTGCCAACCAAAAGCGTCGCCAGGGAAGACGCTTTCAGCGCCTTCATCAGCGTGCTTTCGCCGGGCTTGCCCTTGGTGGGCTTGGCCTGGGCCGCATTGGCCCGCGAAGCGCCGGGGCGCAAGGAACCCAGCGACTTGTCGTCGCCTTCGATGCTGGCGCGAACGGCCGCGCGGGCCGCGGCCAGGGCGTCGCGCGTCGATACCGATACGCCGGCCTCGTCATCATCGTCCGGGAAGGGATGAGAAGCGGATTGGCGAGCTACCGTCTGGCGCTCAGCCGTTCGTGCCGCATAGACGCCCGACTGGGTGCGTGGATCGACTCGGGGGTCGTTTCTGGGATCGGGCCGGGGTGCGGTCTTGCGCGTTGTATCGATATCGGCGAACGGGTCGCTGTCGTCTTCGTCGTCAGCCGGCTCCGCCGCTGCCGCCTTCTGCTGTTGCGCCATGGCATGGCCGCGCGCTGTGCGCGGATTCAGCGGCGCATTCATCAGCTCGGCGCTGAAGTCCTCGTCGTCGCCGTCCTCGAACGGATCGAACTCCGGCTTGAAGTCGGTCACGGCGCTCAGCAGGCGCCCGGTCAAATCGACCGAGTCATCGCTTGTCCGTCCGGGCCGTGTCTGGACTTGGGCGTGCGCCTGGGACAGCGACGCAGGCTCGGGTTCGACATCAGCTTCATCATCATCGAAGCCGCCGGAAAACTGGCCGAACGGCTTGGATTGAAGGTCGGTCGCCGGCTCTACGGCCGGCGCCTCAAAAGGGCCGGAAGCGAACGGATTTGGGGCGAAGGCGCTGGGCAGTTCCGGTTCCGCACGCACATGGGCGGGCGCCGGCTTGACCCCGGCTTCCGACAGCAGGCTTTGCGTCTGGACATGGGCCAGTTTCTGGTCGATGCGCGTACGGGCGTCTTCGAGCAGCTTCGCGGTGCGCTCTTCACTTTGGCGAATACGCTCGGCGAGATCACTGCGGCTATGCTCGCGCTGTTGTTCCAGTTGCTCGCTGACACCGCCCAGGACCTGCGCCGTGCGGCGCTCGGATTCCGTCATCTTGACGCTCAGCCGCTCGGAAATGCGGGCGATCTCGCCGCCCAGCCGTTCCAGGGCCTGGGCATGGGCGCTTTCGAAGCGACCGGCCCGCGTTTCGATAGTTTCAGCAACGCGCGTCACTTCGGTGCCCAGGCGCGTCAGGCCGGACGAATTGGCTTCCTCGACTGTCGCCACGCGACGGTTTAGTGTTTCGGCCATGCGGAAGACTTCCTGGCCCATGCGTTCGATGGCGGCGGCCGAGCGGCGTTCCGCCTGCTCCATGCGCGCTTCGAAACGGCTGACCACCGCGGTAAGCGCGTCTTCCGTATTGGCCTTGCTGCCTGCCTGAAGCGCATTCAGCATTTCCTGGCGATTTTCCTCAACCCGGCGCGACAGATCCGACGCCAGCTCCGTCAGCGAGCGCGCCGCTTCCGGATCGGAGACATCACCGCGTTCCTCGGCGCGGCTGAGCCGGCCTTCGAGATTGCGGAAGGCCGCTTCCAGCGTCTTGATGGCGCCTGTCGTGTGGGCTTCGGCGGTTTCCAGACGCTGGGCCATCTTGGCCACGACCTTGTCGATCGCGCCCTGGGCCGCGCGCTCGGGATCGCGCACCTCCATCTGGGCCAGGCGGTGCGACAGCCCGACCATGTCCTCGCGGATGTCCTTGACGGTTTCGCGGGTGCGGATATCGCCTTCGTACAGCTGGTTGGCCAGCTTACCCAGGGCGCCTTCGACCACCTTGATGGTCTCGACGGTCTGGTTGCTCTTCAGTCCGGCCTCGATCTTCGCCATCCGGTCGCGCTCTTCGCGGACGTGGCCCGACAGGCCTTCCAGACGTTCGGCCTGGGCGTCGATCAGGCGTTCCGCCTGTTCCAGACGATCGGCGAACAGACCGTGGTCCTCCTCGACGCGGCGGCGTTCCTCTTCCAGACGCCGGCGCTCGTCCTCATTTCGGCGGTTCAGTTGCTCGAAGGTCGTCAGGACCTCCTGCGACTGCTCTTCCAGCCGGCCGCGGATTTCCTCGCGCGTCTGTTCGTGCGCCGCTTCGGACCGCTCAAGCCGACTGAGCAGGGATTCGACGGCACTGGAGACGCTGCGCACGGCATTGGCCGAACGACTCTCCGAGGTTTCAATGCGCGAACCCAAGCCTTCTATGGCGCGGGCGACGCGCGACAGGTCGTCGGACGCTGCGGCATATTGCTGGTCTTCGAACGCTTCAATGCGCGGCCGATCGTCAAAAATCGAAGCGCGGCGCAGATCGCTGGACGACAACGGACGGGGGGCCGGTTCGCGGAGAGCCTGTTCCCGCGAACCTACTGTACGAGCCGATGACGAGAAGGCTGCCGGGCGGCCTTCGGGACGCAAAGCTGCACGGGGCGCGGGGCGCGCTTCGACACGGGGCTCGGGGCGAGGTTCTGGATCCGCATAACGCGGCTCACGATGGTGCGGTTCGCCATCCTGGTTACGGTAGCGTTCGTCACGATACGGATCATCACGATATTGGGGTTCACGCTGAATCTGCGCCCGGCGTGTACGCGGCACAAAACGCGTCTCGTAGGCTTCCTCGTCCTCGTCGTCATAGACCTCGGCTTCGGGAATCCGGCCTGCGGGACGGGCGGCGGCGAGCGGCGGTTCGCTGCGTTCGCGTTCACGCGAAATCAGGGCGCCAACGTCCTCACCCTGCAGAATCATCTGGTTGAGCCACTCACCGAGCGTCATGCCGGATCGGCGCGCCAAATCCTTGGCGACCTCTCTGGCCTTGGCATCAATGCCCTTAACACTCCAAGGTGCGCTCGCGCTCATGCGACTTCCCTACTTTACGTCCAGTACGCGAGCCTAGACCGCATAATCTGGGGTGTAAACACATTGTTAACCGCAATATATGGTGTTCGCACATGTTCCTGTGGAAATGTACAAATGCCCTGCGCGCGGCACGCGAGACCCCTGCCCGACGTATATTCTTGCCTCTTTTCCGCCTTTACGGCATGGAGAGGCATGGATTCCGAACTCATCCTTAATGTGATTCTTTTGGCAGGGGGAGCCCTGTTAACCGTCCTGTTCGGGTGGCTTGGCGCACGTCCGATGAACATACTGAAAGGCCCGCGGATGATGCCGTGGCGCTTTCTGATGCTGCTGGCCGCGGTCTTCACCCTGTTCTGGTTTACGGTATTGATGCACCGACTGGGTTTAGCGACGGATCAGCCGAGTCCGTACCAGTTCCCACGGTAACTGATTAGCTCGGACACAAGAAGCCCCACCAGCCTCGCCGGCAGGCACACATCTCACGTCTCATTGGCTATCGCCAATTCGCGCTCGTGCGGTCCCCCTCCCCGTCTCTTCGGGCCAGGGATGTATAGCACCGATTTTGGCCGGCAGCCTTGCGGCGAATAGCAGGAGGCAAGCGCCGCAGGTACACTTGGTACCTGCCAGCGCCGCCGACGTACTAGTCGCCCAAGGATGACGTGCCAAAACACCAGGTTAGGACGGCCTTTTGCGCATGTATCCGGTTTTCGGCTTCGTCCCAGATCACCGACTGCGGCCCGTCGATCACCGCATCGCTGACCTCTTCGCCACGATGGGCGGGCAGGCAATGTAGGAACAAGGCGTCCGGCTTGGCCAGGGCCATCAGCTGACTATTGACCTGATATGACTCAAACGCTTTCAGGCGCTCGTCGTGGTCGAGGTCGCCCATCGACACCCAGGTATCGGCCAGCACCACGTCAGCCCCGCGTACGGCGGCCTCCGGATCCTGCCCCACCTTGACATCGGCGCCATGCTGCGCGGCAAAGGCCATGGCCTCGACCGACGGCGTGTAAAGCTCCGGACAGGCGATGCGCAGGCTAAAGCCGAACAGCGCCGCCGCATGGATCAGGCTGTTGCAGACATTGTTGCCGTCGCTGACCCAGGCCAGGACCTTACCGGCTATGGGCCCGCGATGCTCCTCGATGGTCTGGATATCGGCCAGAATCTGGCACGGATGGCTCATATTGGTCAGGCCGTTGACCACCGGAATGGTCGAGGCCGCCGCCAGGCGCAGCACATCGTCATGGCGGTTGGCGCGGATCATGATGGCGTCGACCATGCGCGACAGGACCTTGGCCGTGTCCTCGATCGGCTCGCCGCGTCCCAGCTGCATGTCGGAAGCGGTCGAGATGATGACGCTGCCGCCCAGCTGACGCATGGCGGCGTCGAACGAAAAGCGCGTCCGCGTCGAGTTCTTTTCAAAGATCATGGCGAGGACGCGGTCCTTCGCCGGCGCATCAGCGTCAGCGCGACCGCGCGTCCAGCCCTGGCGGGCCGCCTTGCGGGCGTGGGCGTCGTCGACAATGGCGCGCAGGTCCGCCGCGGACAGATCGCAGATATCGAGAAAATGCCTCATCATGCGGTCTCCTTTGCGGCTGCCCGCGCGGCGGCGAAGGTCTGTTCCAGCAACTGAATCGCCTCGCGGCATTCGGCTTCGGTGACATTGAGCGGCGGCAGCATGCGGACGCAGTTGTCCGAGCCGCCGGCGATCAGCAGGCCGTTGTCGCGCGCCAGGGCCATAAGCTCGCGATTGTTCGGCTTGACCTTGATGCCAACCAGAAGTCCCTTGCCGCGGACTTCGTCGATCATGTCCGGCCAAGCCTGCTTGAGGCCTTCCAGCTGCTGTTTCAGATAGCCGGCCTGCCTCTCGACATTGTCGAGCAGGGCCGGGCTGGCAATCTCGTCGAACGCAGCGATACCGACGGCCATGGCCAACGGATTGCCGCCAAAGGTCGAGCCGTGCGAACCGACGACCATGCCGGACGCCGCCTCTTCGGTCGCCAGGCAGGCGCCGATCGGGAAGCCACCGCCCAGAGCCTTGGCGACGCACATGACATCGGGTTCAACGCCCGAATGTTCATAGGCCCACAGCTTGCCCGAACGGCCCATGCCGCACTGGATCTCGTCGAAGATCAGCAGCAGGCCGTTGTCGTCGCACAGCTGGCGCAGGAAACGCAGCTCGTTGTCGCTGAGCGCGCGCGCCCCGCCTTCACCCTGGACCGGTTCGACCAGGATGGCAGCCGCCGTCGAAGCTTCGGCTGCAGCGCGGATGGCGTCGTGGTCGTCGAGCGACAGATGGACGAAGCCGGGCAGTTTCGGCCCGAAACCCTTCAGGTAGGTTTCATTGCCGGCAGCCGTGACGGCAGCGTAGGTGCGGCCGTGGAAGGCGCCTTCGAAGCCGATGACATCGATGCGTTCGTCATGGCCCTTCGACGCGTGGTACTTGCGCGCCAGTTTCAGGGCGCACTCGACAGCTTCGGTGCCGGAATTGGTGAAAAACACCTTGTCGGCAAAGCTGTGGGCGCACAGCCGCGCCGCCAGCTCTTCCTGGCCGGGGATCGAGAAGATGTTGGAGACGTGCCACAGCTTCTTCGCCTGGGCGGTCATGGCCTCGATCAGCACGGGGGCGGCGTGACCCAGTCCGTTGACGGCGATCCCCTGGACAAAGTCCAGCCAGCTTCGGCCTTGTCGGTCATACAGTCGGACGCCTTCGCCGCGTTCGACCTCGATGGGCGCGCGTGCATAGACACCGAACAGATGATCATTGGCTTCAGCCATTGGACTCCTCCAAAAAGGCAAAATATCCCCGGCGACAGCGCAAGGGACACAAGATAGCTAAGCTATGGGGGGCTTAGGCGCGCCTTTTGTAGACATATGGCCTAAAAGTCAATATTGTTAGGGAAGCGCTTTTTTCAGCTCAGGCGCCGCATGGCTCGCGCAAACGTGCGCGGCGGGCGGTCGCCCTTGCCAAGCGCGTTGAGCGAGCATTATCGCGCTTGGAATAAATCACGGGGGATATTCATGGACTCTATGCCCACGCCGATCATCGATCTCCTACCGTCAGGCGGCGTTCGCGTCACCATGAACGGCGTCTCGGGCACTGGCGCCACCGTCGCCGACGCCTTATCAGGCGTGTCGGAAGCGACGGCCAAGACCTATGACGCCGAAAAGGGCGACGAAAGCCTGCAAGCCCAGACGGCGGCGCGCCAGAGGGACATTCTGTCCAATGATGGGGCAATGCTCGGCAATCAGGCGCAGTCCGCCTTTATGGGTGGCGGCGCCAGCTTTGGCCGTTTCCTGCCATAAGCCTCTCTTATTTGTCGACGTCCATCCGGGTCACCTTGACGCCGCGCTTGCGAAGCTGTGCCACGATCCCATCGGGCCCGACCATATGCGCTGCGCCCAGGGTCACGAACGATACGCCCGGTTCATCGACCAAGCCCTGAATCCGCGGCAACCACGCCGCATTGCGATCACGCAGCAACAGGCGGTAGATCTCCGGATCGGACTTGGCGCGCGTGACGACCTGCTCGGTCATCGCCTTCTGGTCGCCGCTCAGCCACGCCTTGACGTCGACATTGACACCGTCATCGGAAAAGCCGGTGCCATGACGGCCGTCGGGCTGGCGATTGCCTTCGAAGCCGCCGACGCGCTTGTCCAGCACCCGGGCGCGATGAAACAGAGCCAGGTCGGCCCCGGCGCTCAACTGACTGTCGCCAACCGGCGGCAGGCGATCCAGGTTCGGCGTTTCGAACCACACCTGATCGGCGCTGTCGAAAGCCGCGAACAAGCGCTGATCCATCCAGTCAGTGTCCTGCGGCATCAGATGAACGCTGCCGAACAGATAGACGGTCGAATCCCGGTCCTTTGCCACCCACAGCAAGGGCGCACCCATCGGGCCTGACCGCGCCTCGATGGCGGTCGCGTCGCCCTGGTCGTTGAAGGCTATGATAGACGCCGGCGCCTGGCGCGAGCCGTGCAGCGATATGCCGGCCGCGACGGTCGTCACCACAACGCACGCCGCCGCGGTCAGGATAATGCCGAGGTCGAGCAACCAGCTCAACTGCCCGGTCTTTTCCGGAACGCCTTGGTACTCCTGGATATTGGTAAGCTTGGTCATGACGACCCCTTGCTGGACAGGACGAATGCCTGCCCCATGCAAGTCACGGGCCGCGTTTTAACCCTTCGTTAAGGATCAATTTGAAACAGTTGTTAAGGATCTACCCGCTCGACCGTGTAGCCCTTGGCCCGCAGTTGCGCCACCAATCCGCCGGGGCCGACCAGATGGAATGCGCCGACCGTAACGAAGACCGTCTTGTCCCCGGCAATCAGGGTCTCGAGTTTCGGCATCCAGTTGGTATTGCGTTCGTCCAACAAGACAGCGTCCAGCTCCGGATCGCCGGCCCTTTGCCGCGCCACACTGGCCGTAATGGCGCGTTGATCACCGTCACGCCAGTAACGCGCCAGGACATGAATATCCTCGACCGGCGCCGTGCCGAAATGCGCCGCCAGAGCGTCCTTCAGGTCCTGCGTTCCGCGGCCATTGTCACGCATCATCATCCGGTTGACATAGGCATAATGGTCGCGAAACGTCTCCATGCCCTTGATCGGCTTCTTCATGTCCTTGGCGCGCTTATACAATGTGCTGTCGGCGCCACGATCGAAGTCGAAGCCACCTGCCCGTGTGTCCAGTTCTTCGATGGCTGCCGCCATGACACCCGGCTTGACGCGCGCCATGTCGTCCAGCGTGTAGTTGTAGCGGTTCAACAGGGTCGCCAACTGGCCCTTTTCCGTCTCGCTCAGCCCCTGGACCAGGACCGGCCGCGCCGCCATATAGGCCGGCTGACGCAGGTCGTAAGGCTGCGGATGGTCGACCTCGGCCAGCTCAAACCATACTTCCGAACTGGAATCGAAGGCGTGGAACAGGCGCTGGTCCATCCAGTTCATCTTGGAGCGCAGATAGTGCAGGCTGCCGAACAGGTAAACGGTTGCGTCCTTGCCGGACACCTTCCACAATAGCGGAGATCCGATTGCACCCGTCTGGGCGTCGCGGGCATCGAGCTGGGCCGGCGTCAGATGGGTCGTCGCCGCGGCGGAACTGCGCCCAGTCGCCGGTGCCAGGATCATCCATATGACCAGGCCGAGCAGGACCAACCCGGCCACGGCCGCGATGGCGATCAGGACCGGACGTGACAGGCTGAAGTTCAGGCGGCGTTTGGCGGTCAAACCGCTGCGAATATGGCTGACATCCATGTTGGCCCCCGTTCCCGACGCGAACTCAACCTACACGATCTGCGTTAACGGACGGTTCAATGCCCCGTCTTGACCGCCTTCGCCTTGATGCCGTCTTTTTTCAGCATGGCGATCAGGCTGTCCGGGCCGACCAGATGGGCTGTGCCGACCGCGATAAACACCGTCCCCTTGCCGGCCAGGATCCGTTCGATCTGCGGCACCCAGGCAGCGTTGCGGCCGACCAGATAGCGCTGATAGCCGTCCGGATCGTCGGCCTTGAGCTTGTCGACCAGGTAATGCCGAAGCGTCGCCTCGTCGCCGTTCAGCCAGCCGGTGATCAGGCTGTCGATAATCTCCGGCGTCTCGTCCATCTCCTTCAGCGTCATGCGCAGCGACTCGATATCCTCGGCATCGTTGCGCGGTGACAGGACCTGCATCTGCTGGTCCATGGTCTCGAACCCCTTGACAGACATGGACATGGCCTTGGCCCGGCGGTCAAACGTCACATCTATGCCGTTGTCGGGTTCCAGCCCCATATCCACCAGTTGCCGCTGCATGAGGATCAGGCCAATCGCCCATTTGTGCCAGCCCATCATCCCCTGGCTGCTCATGCCGTAGGCCGCCAGGCGCCGGTCGAGATCGTGCACCTCGTCTTCGCTCAGCCCCGCGGTCATATCATTGGCCGGATTGAGCATATATTTGCGCGCGACTTGATGGATCTGGGCCGTATCGCCGATATTGGCGATCTCCAGCCAAACCTCTCCACTGGCGTCGAAGCGCTGGCGGATGGCCGGGGTCAGCCAGTCGGCGTCTTCGCGCATGGCGTGGATACTGCCGAACAGATAAAGCGTTGAATCCTTGTCGCGAATGACCCACATCAGCGGATGGGGCGACATGGCCGCCACCTGACGCGCGGGGATGGCCAGGGCTCTCGTTTTTGCCTTGCCAACCACCGGCACGCAGGTCAAGGCCAGGGCGACCAAGGCGATCAGGCTGCATTTTACCTTATACATCTTCCCCCAGGATGCAGATTCATTCGGGCGTAAAGATGTCTTCTATCCGCAAAGCAAACAGTTGGGCAATCTTAAAGGCCAGAGGCAGGGACGGATCGTACTTTTCGGTCTCGATGGCGTTGACGGTCTGGCGCGACACACTGAGCCGGTCAGCCAGGTCGGCCTGGGACCAGTTGCGTTCGGCACGCAGCACCTTGATGCGGTTTTTCATGATCTGGTATCCGCAGCGATGACGCGTCGAGTCGGTCGTCTTATTAAGGCAGCAAGAAACCCCACCACCCCACGCAGCCTTCGCTCCACTTCGTTTCGTTTGGCTTCGTGCGGTCCCCCTCCCCACGCTTCGCAAGGGCTTCGCGCAGGGAGATGTAAGAAAAAAAGGAACCTCCGCATACATCCCTGGCGCGTAGCGACGGGGAGGGGGACCGCCCAAGACAAGGTGATGGGTGGCCTGCCACCCGAAACCTTGGCGAAGGGTGGTGGTGGGGTTTCTTGCTTTCCAAATTCCATCATCTGTGCCTGAGCCACCAGATCAGCCAGGCCACGCCGTAGCACAGGCTTATGCTGAAGGCGATCGTGCCATAGGCCAGGACAAAGCCCTGCTCACCGCTGAGCCCGGCGCCGAACACCGTCCCCGGCGCCGCAAAATTGCACATCAACACCACCGGCAAGGGCAGCAGCAAACCAAAGCCCGCGCCCCAGAACCAGCCCCATTTCTGCGCCTCCTGCTGGCCTTCATCCAGCCTGCGCCAGTTGGCGAGGCTGAAGGGCAGCAGGACGGCGAGCAACAGCGCGACGCAGACCGTCACCGTCAGAGGTTTGGCGGCCAAACCATGCAGCCCCACGCCGGAACTCGACAAATTGTAGCCGAGCACGGCGACCACACCAATGATCACAGCGGCCGCCAGGATATAGTTGATCCGTTTCATGAATCCCGCCCTTACCGATAGCGCAGCCAGGCCGTGACCTGACCGATCAACAGGCCGATGACGAACGGCGCCATGCCGAACACCCTGCCCATGATGAAGCCTTCGTTCGCGCCGTCCAGGGTCGCGATAAAGGCGTTGTAGGCATGCGGAAAGATCAGCGGCACCACACCGGTGATGGCAAACAGCGCAAAGCCGATCACAAAGCCGACCTGCGCCCCCATGCGCTTCTTGGTTATGGAAAACTCGTCCATCGAAGCCTTGGCCATGCGCCGGGCAAAGATGAACATGTAGATCAACACCGGCACGGCGCAGATGTCGATCAGTATGCCATACAGCGGAAAGTTCGGCAGGCCACCCCAATGGCGGTTAAATCCGGCCAGTATGCCTGCAGTCATCCCCAGGAGGAGAATTGCGCCGATAAACGGTATTTTGGTCTGTTTCATAATGATAACCACCCCTGACAACAAATGACAAGCTTCCTTTACATTCAGCCCCGCTTCATGTCAAGCACCCTTGTCATAATGACAGTGTCGCTTGTCATTTAAGGCCCTTAACCCTGTTTGTTAAGCCGCCCTTAAGCACGCTTCAAAACCTTATATTTACTGGATTTTGATAATTCTGGCGGCACGGACCTTGCACGCGACAGGCGTATTCACCGGTTCTGTCTCGGAGACGTTCATGCTCACCTGTACCGTGCACAAGGTCAAAGACCTGTCCCCGCGCGACCTGGCCTGCTGGCGTGCCATGATGACGGCCACCGACAGCTTCGCCTCGCCCATCCTGTCACCCGAATTTGCCCAGGCGGTGGCGCGCGTGCGCAACGATGTCCATGTCGCCGTCTATCGCCGCGGCGCCGAAATCGTCGGCTTTCTGGCCCACCATCGACGTCCAGGCGCGTTCGCCCGGCCCGCCGGCGCACCCTTTGCCGACTACAGTGCCCTGCTGACCTTTCCCAATCCGCAGATGCATATTAGTGACGCCCTGAGACTGGCAGGGATCGACCGCCTTCAGGTCGCGGGCCTGGTCGATCCGTACATGGTCTTTGGCAATCGGGTGCATAATACCGCAGTGGCCGACGACGCCTACGCCATGGATCTCAGCGCCGACGACCCCGTCAACAATGTGCCCAAGAAGCACACCAAGAATATCAACCGCCTGCGCCGCCACATGGCCGAAGAGCTGGGTGAGCCCCGTTTCATTATCGACGACACCAGCCGCGCCCATTTCGACGCCATGCTGAAGCTGAAGCGCACCCAGGTCCGTGAAACCGGCCTGCACGACTTTCTCTCTGCCGGCTGGGTCAGGCGCCTGATGATCAATCTGCGTGACGCGCCGCGCGACCAGCTGCACGGTTGCCTGGTCACGCTGATGGCCGGCGATACGCCCCTGATGTATCAGTTCGGACCGCGCCTGCACGACCGCGCCCATCCCTGGGTCTCGAGCTACGATCCGGCCTATGGCGCCCTGTCGCCCGGTCAGATATTCCTCAATGATTGCCGCATGCCACTGAAAGATGCCGGCATCACCTGGTACGACCTGTCGACCGGCCAGCAGCATTACAAGCCGGCCTTCTGCAACAGCCACAGCATTGTCCACAATGCGACCGTGTTCGCCGCCTCGCCCCAGGGCCATCTGAAACGCAGCTTCCTGCATGCCGCCAAGGCCGTCCAGGGCGTTCTGGGTCCGCTCGACGGCCTGCTGACGCGCGTCGACCGCCGCATGGATGTGATCGCCAGCCTGGAGCTGGACGCCATGACCCGTCTGCGCGGCTTCGGCTACGCCTTGAGCAAGGCCCCGCAGCGCCTGAAGGGGGCGGAACATGCCTGACAGTGCACAAATTCGCCCTATGTTGAAAACCGTCAGCGCCATCATCCCGACCTTCCGCCGGCCTGAGGGACTGGCCACGGCCATGCGCTCGATCGCCGCGCAGACGGGGATCAAGGACGTGGCGCTCAATCTGATCGTCTGCGACAATAGCCCGGAAGCCTCAGCACGGTCGCAGGTCGAGGCCTTCGCCCTGACCGCGCCCTTCCCGGTCGTCTTCGTCCATGAACCACGCACCGGCGTCGCCAATGCGCGCAATGCGGCGGTCGCCCTGTGCGACGCGGCCTTCATCGCTTTCCTGGACGACGACGAAGAGGCGCCCGACGGCTGGCTGGCGCGCATGCTGGCCACCCAGGCGCTATATGCCGCCGATGTCGTCTTCGGTCCCGTCACGGCGCGGATTCCGGCCGGCGTCGAACGCTATCGGCCCTATTACGAAGGCTTCTTTTCGCGCTACGGCCCAGAAACGTCCCAGATCCTCAGCCACTATTACGGCTGCGGCAATTCCTTGATCCGCACCGGTGTATTGGACGGCAACCGCGCGCCCTTCTCGGCCCTGCAGAACGATATGGGCGGCGAGGACGATATCCTGTTCACCGCCATGAAGGCCCAGGGCAAGATCATGGCCTGGGCCGCCGATGCGCCGGTCTTCGAGGACGTGCCGCCGCACCGCGCCACCTTCAACTACACCCTGCGCCGCGGCTTTGCCTACGGCCAGGGCCCCAGCCATTCGACCGGCACCAATGGCCGCTGGCTGCGCTGCGGCCTGTGGATGGCCCAGGGCGTGGTCCAGGCCGCTGTCTTCGGCGCCATCGCCGCCGGCGCCTGGCTGATCCGCTCGCCGCGAACCGCGTTCCTGATCGACAAGGCGGCGCGCGGCCTGGGCAAGGTCCTGTGGTTTCCGCCCTTCAAAATCAAGTTTTACGGACAAGCGCTGTTAAAGAAGAAAGTTTCACAATGACCCTGTTGACCTGGACAGACGACAATCGCCGCGATTTCGGCAAGCAAAATATGCTGTTCAATCATGAGCTTAGCGACAGCGAGCTGTTCAGCGAAGAGGCCCTGATCGCCCTGATCGACCGCTATCCGCGCGAGAGCCTGGAGGTCTTCACCATGGGCTACGATCCGACGGTTTTCGGCGAATGGTATCTGGGCCGAAGCGACAATCTCGACGGCCGCGCCCTGATGGACGCCGTGAAGGCCGGACGCCTGTGGCTGAACCTGCGCCGCGTCAACCACGCCGACGCCGCCGTGCGCGAACTGTGCGACCGCGTCTTCGCCGAGGTCAAGGCGCAGACCGGCCAGACCAACCTGAAAAACGACCTGGGCCTGCTGATCTCGTCGCCCAATGCCCACGTCGTCTATCACCTGGATATCCCAATGGTCATGCTGTGGCAGATCCGCGGCGTGAAGAAGGTCTATCTCTATCCGGTCGACGCCGGCTTCTTCACCGACGCCCAGATCGAAGGCATTGCCCTGCGCGAGAGCGACGAGAACCTGCCCTATACGGCGGCCTTCGATGATAAGGCGCTGATCCACGATCTGAAGCCCGGTGAAATGCTGACCTGGCCGCAGAATGCCCCGCACCGCATCGTCAATGGCGACATGGTCAATGTCTCGCTGTCGATCGAGTTCATGACGCCGAAGTCGCTGTGGCACGCCAATGTTCTGTATGCCAACGGCCTGCTGCGACGCTGGTTCGGGCTCAATCCGTCGGTGGCGAAATCGCCGAAAATACTGGAGCCGTTCAAGATCGTGCTGGCGCGGATCGCCAAGATGATGGGCGGGTTCAAGGGCAACAAGACGCCCCTGGTCGAGCGCTTCTCGCTGGACCCGGCGCGTCCGGGCGTGCTGATCCACGATGAGGGCGTGCGCGCTTTCACGCCGCCGGCCAACTGGCCGCATCCATTCGCGGTGTCGGTACCGGCCAATGATGAGGTCGAAGTGCCGGTTGCGGCGGCGCGCAAGCGGACAAAGTCGGCGGGCGCGGCAAAGGTGAATTAAGGAAGAGATTTTCCCACAGATTAGCACAGATTTTCACAGATTTTTCAATGCACTACCGAAGGACCTTCCCGCTGGCCACAGGAATCTGTTGGCGCGAAGCGCCTTTCTAAATCTGTGAAAATCTGTGCTAATCTGTGGGGAAATTCTTACGTTTCGGCCAGACGCGCCAGAACGGGCGCAAGTGCTGCAACAAGCCCGTCCGGTGAACCTGGGCGGCCATCGGGCCACTCGGATTCGAATTCGGCGATCTCGATGCCGATGACCTCGCTGCGAGCCAGCACTACAGCGCAGCCGTACAAATCCGCAAAGCTGAGGCCGTCGGGCGCGTCATATTCGGTCGGGACCAGACCAGGCTCCATGACATCGCAGTCAAGATGGATATAGACCGGCCGGCCCGCAACCGCGTCGGCCAATCGTGTCGCAACCCCCTCGCCTGCCGCCACATGTTTCAGCCGGCCACTATCGATCAGGGCCTGCTCGGCCGGGTCGAGATCGCGTGCGCCCACCAGCACGACCTGGCCAAGGTCGAAACCTGCGCCGAAACCGCTGTCCCACAGACCCGTGGCGGCGCTGATCACCATGCCACCGAGGTATCCGGTCGGTGACGTTTCCGGCGTGTTGGAATCGCCATGGGCATCGAACCAGACCAGGCAGGCATCCGGGCGGTGGCGCGCTACGACGGGCACGCTGGCCAGACCCACCGCGCAACGTGACATGGCCAGGATCGGCCGATCGCCGGCGCACAACAGGTCTTCATACGTGGCCTGGAGTATGCGAAAGTTATCGGTCGCGACTTCGAGCGCTTCGGGCCAGGTGGCTTTACCCGTAAAGCCCGAACCGTCGAGCGTTTCGACGCCTTGGCCTGTGTGTTGCGCCAAGGCCTGCGCCACGACAGCGCCCCCCGTCAGGCCGCGAGGATTGCGGTCGGCGACCGCCCCAGCAAAGGCGATAATGCGCGCTACCATGCTGCCCAATTCATTTTTCGGCTCCGTCGGTGAAGTGAAAACTGGCCAGCATCTGCTGATAGACCGGATAGGCCGGCTGCACGCGGTCCATGTCGCCGATCTGGTAACCGTGGCTGCCGTTCAGGACGTAGATATCGTCCGCCTGCGATCCATCCTTATGCTGGTAGAGGACTCGCCGGGCGGGTCGACCATCCACCTTCATCGATGCCTCCTCCACGATCGGATTCAGGTTCGCAGTCGTCTTCACGCTGTCGAACCAGGCCTTTTCGTTCTGGCCGGCGGCCCTGTCGACAATGGGATCGACCATCAAACCGTGTTTGGTGTCCTCGGGATCGTAGAAGATCACGAACAGGCCGGCTTCGGTCGGGTCGGTACAGGTGTGGCAACTGAGAACCTGCCAGTTTTCCGGATAGCGGATCGACCAGCCGCCGCGGCTGGTAAAGGTCTTCCAGTGCGACTTTTCGACGGCCGCCACGGGCGGAGCGTGGGGCACCAGCCACCTTCCCACAATCACAGCGACGAGCACGATAACCACCGCCAGGGTGGAGCGTACGATCACACGCAAAAACCTGGGTACTAGCCCCACCTTATCCCCCCTGCGATTTCACCACTCTTTGAAGTGTTTGGATAGCTTCAGTCCTTGGCGCTGATAGTTCGACCCCATCTCGCCATACAGTTTGGTCGGGCGTTCGGTCAGCGGCTCATAGACCAGCCGCGCCACGGTCTGGCCGTCTTCCAGCAGAAATGGCGTCTCGTGACAGCGCACCTCCAGCACACCTTTCGAGCCCAGGGCGTCGGCTTCTTTCGTGCCGAAGCCGGGATCGAAAAAGCCGGCATAGTGGACGCGGAACTCACCGACACTCGGGTCGATCGGCAGCATCTCGGCGGCTTCCAGCACGGGAATCTCGACATTGGCCTTCGAAGCCAGGATATAGAACTCACCCGGATCGAGCAGTAGCTGGCCGGCGTTCTGGTACAGCGGCTCCCAGTATTTGCGCGGATCGTGGCCGCCGATATGGTCGAGATCGATGATCCCGGCGTGGCGGCGGGCACGGAATCCGACCAGGTCGCCGGTCAGGTCGACGCCACAGTCGAAGGTATAGAGCTTGGGCGACAGGCCGCGCTTCAGGCGCAACTGGTTCAGCCGCGTGCCGGTGCGCGCCAGGACGGAAAAGGTCTGGGGGGCGATCTCGACATAGATCGGGCCGCAATAGCCTTCGGTGACGTCGTCGAACAGCGAGCCATAGTCGGACAGCAGGCGGACAAAGACGTCGACGCGGCCGGTCGAGCTTTTCGGATTGGCCCGGGCCGAGATGCCGCGCGGCAGGTTCAGCCCTTCCTGGAGCTCGGCGATATAGACGCAGCCGGATTCGAACACCGCGCCGCGGCCCAGGTCCATTTCGTGCATTACCACATCGGGCAGGCGATCGGACACCTTGCGTCCGCGCGGCAGGTACGAGGCGCGCACCCGCCACGCCCGGGCGCCAAGACGCAGATCGATACTGGCCGGCTGGATCTGGTCGGCATCGAAGGGATTGTCGCTGGTCACCACGCCGGCATCGACCAGCTCCGCCAGGTGCTGCATCGGCAGTATGCCTTGCGGCAGGGGGATATCGACGAGAGCGGGCTTTGAAGTCATGGAATAGGCTTGTCTCTTTTCTTTATGTGGATCAATCTTTAAGAGAGGATGCGCACATCAGCAAGTGGATTAGCAGACGGATAAGCATGCCCTACCAGCACACCAGTCATGGCGTTACCGTCCGCGTCGAGGTCAACTATGTCCCGCAGGAAGACCACGAGGGCGATGAACGCTATCTGTGGGCCTATCACATCACCATGATCAATGGTTCGGCCGACACCATGCAGCTGAAGACACGGCACTGGACCATCATGGACGCGCGCGGCCGTGTACAAAAGGTCGACGGACCGGGCGTTGTGGGCGAAACGCCGGTTCTGAAACCCGGCGCCAGCTACACCTATTCGTCAGGATGCCCGCTATCGACCAGTTCGGGATCGATGAGCGGGCACTATATGTTCACGCGCGAAGACGGATTGCCGGTGAAGATCGTTATCCCGGCCTTTTCGCTCGACCTGCCCGACGCGCGCCGGGTGCTGAACTAATCCTACAGGTATCTTCTGAGGCTGCGCGACAAATCCGTTCCGGTGTCGCGCTTCTTGGTCTTTTGCGACGGCTGGTAAGCGACGCGAGCGTGTTCGACGCAATAGGGCGTGCCGTCATCGGCGCGGCGGCCGCAGAACGAGAAGCTGTCCGACGATGGATCGCCGATCGGCCATTTGCACATCTTGGCGCCGAGTGTCAGCACGGTCGCCGTGCCGGGCGTTTCGACATAGGGCACGACCGGCGTCGAGATCACCGGACGCGAAATGACAGGTTCGGTGCGACGCGGCAGCGGGGCGTGTCCGGTACCGTGACCTGCGCTGTGTCCGGAACCATGGCCAGTATTATGACTGTGCGAAGCGACGGGACGCGCGGGGCGCGCCGGCTTGTAGAGCGGACGGGTCGGCTGCGACGGCGCCGCACGACCGGACAGGCCCAGACGGTGCACCTTGCCGATGACAGCGTTGCGGGTGACCCCGCCTAATTGTTTGGCGATCTGGCTGGCGGAATGACCTTCCTGCCACAGTTTCTTCAGCGTTTCCACGCGTTCGTCGGTCCAACTCATGCTTCACTCTCCCGTTGGTCCATATGTTGAGACCCATACGACTTGCGTTTCGCAAGCTTACACACCACAATATATAGACATGCCCGTAGGGATTTTCTCCCCAGCCGTCTAGGTATAGTAAACCAATGGTTAAAAACCGCAACATATGGTGTGGATGGAATTAAGACTGTCCACAAATTTCTATATGTGGTGTCCGGACAATCCACATATGTGGATAAACTGCGCGAGACGCTTAATTGCCTCAACAAAGCCGATTATTTTATTGATTTTCAATAGGTTTTTAGAACGCCTGGACCGTGCCACAGGCTGCGCAATGGGCATTTACGCTATCGATGGTGCGCAAAAAATTTCTCCGTCCACGCGATAATATGCGTGAACCAAGCGTTATATTTCGCGTCGAGGATGGAGAAAAAGCCCTACATGCGGGCGCGCAGCACTATCGCATGTAACTTCGAGGCGTTCTTAATCCACCTCTTCCCGTTTCTTCTTACGGAGAGAGGACGAGAGCCAAGCGTAGCGACGGCGATCGGCGCGGGGCGGCGAGCCTGAGGGGCAATGCGTCGACTCCACGACAAACCCACTCGGTCGTTAGCGACGTCGCCTATGCAATAGTTGGAACCGCGAATGAACGCGAATGGACGCGAATTATTTAGGTGAGATTAATGGCCTTCCCGGCATCAACCCAACCCCGCCCTACAACGCGACCGTATCGATCTCGAGAAACTCGACGGCCTCGGGTATCCACCGCGTCTGGACAAAGTCGACATGCGCGGGATGAATATTATAGGCCTGATAGGCAGCCTGGTCGGCAAAGGCCATCGAGACGACGTAATCGAAGCTGTTCTTCGGGCTGACCTGGCGCGTCAGGTCGAAATCCAGCACACCCGGAATGTCAGCCAGGGCGCGATTGGCGGCGAGGAAACTGGCCTCTTCCGGCGAACCCTTAGCGTGCTTCAGACGAAACGGAACGATGTGACGGATCATGAAGACAGCTCCTGCGCAAGTTCGCGCAGATGTGCCATAGCCCGCGCCGTTTGAACAGGTAGGAAAACGTCGATCATGTGTACGGAAAGCGACCTAGCCAGCGGGCAGCAGGCCACGCATGTTCAGCTTCAAATCGAACGGTGTCGTAATGCTTTGGCCGCTCTCGAAATACATGCGCCGACCGGACAATATCCAAACCAGCTGCAGAGACTGTTCCAAGCAGATGGAACAGCTATTCGCCGTGGTTATGTGAATTTCAAAACACTTTAGACCTTCATATTCCAGGAAGGCCCGATCGGATTTGCGTCGCACGACGTAGTGGGTATTGCCATCGGCGACCGTCTTTGCATCGGGAGCATCACACGCCTTCAAATCCGTCTTCACGACATCTATTTCGTAAGCAAGACCATCGCCATAGTTCACACGAAAACCGTCATCGTACCGGCTGTCATGATCAAGCGAAAGCGTCGGCGAAGACAGAATCTTGTCCCCAACCGTCACGCGCGTTGCGATATCCGCACAAATTAGTTCGCTACAAAATGTAGGTTGAACCGGCGGTGCCGCAGCGGCAGGGTTCGGGAGAAGAAACGGCAGGGCAAAAACGGCAAAAGCCACAGCAAGCTTCATTTGCAACATCCTGGACATTAGGTTGGGCTTTGCGGACAAGACGATTGTTCAATTTAGACTTATCATACGTGTTTGGACCAGCGACTATATCCAATAGTTTGGATAGGCGCCGCGACCAAATGACAACCAAGCATTCTCACAATCCAAGGTCCGGAATGATCCAGCCAACGAAAAAGCCCCGCTGGATACCAGCGGGGCTGAAACGTAGGTGCCTATTTGTCGACCTTCTTGTCCAGGCGGTCATAGATCCTGGCCAGTTGTGCCTTGATATCGTCGCCCAGCTTGTCGATCTTGCCATCCGTATGGCTGCGGTAGTCTTCGACCTGGCGCTGGAGATTGATGTCGCCCTCTTTCAGCGCGTCGCATCTGGCCTGGATCAGGTTGACCCTGTCCTCAAGCCTGACCGCCCAGACGATGACCAGGGCAACCGTACAGAACCACCCGGCAGCGACGCTGACGATCGACAGGAGAATTGTCGCGTTCATGTTTAGGCGTCCTCCCTGGGCGGTTCGGCCGGCGCGCGATGCGATCCGACCAGGATGTTGGCGATGACCGCACCGACCAGACCGGAAACGATGATTTGCTTGGCCATTTCGTAAAAGACGGCGAAGTCCCCGGTGCGCCAGCCCGCCGCATAGGTCATGAGCAGCACCATGACGGACATGCCGACCAGCGACCAGACAACGAAGGTTTTAAGATCGAGTTTCATGATTTTACCTGTATCCGAAGGTTACATCCATCACGGCCGACGTCACGCAGGTCAGGCCGGTCGTGAAGTAAAGGTTCAGCGTGATGACAAAGGGCTGCCCGTCCGACAGGCCGGCAGCCTTCGATGGCATAGACCTGGGTCAGGCTCTTGCCGAGGCGCGCCGGCTTGCCGTTCGGCCGCGCGAACAGATAGCCGTGGAACAGCGGCTCCGACAGCCATTCCTTGCGCGACGACAGAACGCGATTACGCATCACCCGGCGTTTCACCAACAGCTGGGGCAGGTAGGCGTCGAAGCCCTCGGCGGCCATGTCGGCCAGCATCAGGGCGATCGCCCGCGGGTCCGTCCTGTGACGCAGGACATACCACGCGCTTGGCCAGACGGACGGATCAACGCCCTGGCTGCGGATAACGGTTCGGTCGGTGATGAAGCTGTGCTCTGGCTTGCTCATGTCGGTTTCTTTCCTATGAATTTTCACGGTTGCGCCTGCTGGATCTGCAGGAAGTTCGACGCCTTGCGGGCCAGGGAACGGCGGAATCCGCCGATCCGTTCGCAGGCCGTCACGACGTCGCCGGGCTGGGGTGTGAAGGAGGCTTTCTCGCCGTTGATCCAGCTCTGGGCGGCCTTTTCCAGGACATCGAGCGGCCAGCCGGTCAGGCTGCGCCGCCACTGCTCGACCACCAGGGTCTTCGACGGCGCGGCGCGGCGATCGAAGCTTTCGTACATGATCAGCAGATTGAAGATGACGCGCCCGACCTCGGCCTCGCCGGCGGGGGCATTGGCCGCCAGGACGCGTTCGGCCTCAGCCACCAGGGCCGGCCGGTTCGGTTGTGCCAGCAGTTGCGTCAGGCTGAGGCGCGCCAGAGGCAAGTCCGCCAAACACCTGGCGGAAAGCATCGACTGTGCTGGCCTCGTTGCGTTGGGCCGATGTGCGGTAAGTGCGGCCATGGGGTGTCCCCACCTCCTCTGCTTCTGGTTTTGCTTCTGGTTCTGGTTGCTTCAAAAAATTCGTGGCCTGGCCAGAGTTTTTCCCCTTCTGTTTCAAAGCTTTGGAAAAACCACCGCGCCGACCGGCCTCCGAGAGTTCCCGTTTTGTGTTGGCCAACTTGTCATGTTCGCGCTTTAGCCGCGGCTGAAACCAACGGCCGCGCGACAGCTTGAAAAACTCGTTCAGCACGGGCTCGACCTCGACCACCGTCACCCGGCATTTGCGCGCAATCAGGGCCAGGTCGTTGGCGAACCCGCAGCCCGGCGAGCGCCAGGCCAGCTTGATCAGCCGCATGTAGATGCCCTCCTCGGCCGGCGACAGGTGGGCCGTCGCGCCGTCGAAGTCATCGACATAAAAGGGGATGTAGGGCGCGCGCATCTAAGTATTTTCAGCCCGGGCCAGGACCGAGATGACGAGCGCCTGGTTGACCGCCGTCATGTGGCCGGACGGCGCCATCATGGTGCGCAGCGACTGATGTTCCATCCCGGCGGCCCGGGCGAGATCGGCCATCGACCACCCCAGGCCTTTTGCGCGCGCACGTACGCCTGCCGTCCATTCCGCCGTCGCCGACGTGTTGCGCCCGACCTTGCGCCGCCTCGGGATTGGCTTTTTTGCCGGTGACGAGAAAAGCGGCGCCTTGCGTTTCGGCTCGCCATAGCCGGGATCAAAGGCCAGGCGGACCGCATGTTCGCTCAGCCCGGTCATGGCGGAGACGTGTTGCCACTGCCGCGCGTCGATGCAGCGCGACAGGACAGGCGTCATGAGACTGTTATCCATCTCGATCACGCACTTGTGTTCATGTTTTGTTCCTGACGGTATGGGATCAAAAGGGGGCATTTTCGCTTCCATGATTATTGAGAAGGGACATTGCGGCCGTACTTCCGCGCTATTTCGCGAAAATATCCGTATATTTTGGCCTTAAGCGGATAATAAGCGGATTTTTACGCGTTTACAAGCGGAAAAATACGCCTTGACCTCCGAAACACGGAAGCGGATGGTTCCGTCATGAACCTGATTACAGAAATCGTCGACACGCCGTTCGCCGCCCGGGTGCGCCAGCGCCTTCAGGACCTGAACAAGCGTCCCAATCCGACCTCGATCGAGGCCGGCCTGGGCAAGGACTTCATTCGCGACATCCTGATCGGCAAGAAACGCAGCGTGTATGGCGAAAACCTGGAAAAGCTGGCCCAGGTCCTGGACGTCACGACCGACTGGCTGGCCCGCAGCATGGAAGACGAGTCCAATGCGCATTTTCCCGACTTCGACGACCGCCCAACGGTGCGCAAGGGCGATGCCTCGGCCTTTCTGACCGTGCCCGAATACGACATCAAGGTGTCGGCCGGCGGCGGCTATGTCATCGACCGCGAAGCGCTGAAGGCCGAGTGGCCGTTCAACCGGGCCTATATCGAGAACGAACTGCGCCTGTCACCGGGCGCGCTGTCCATGGTCGAGGTCCGCGGCGACAGCATGGAGCCCTTGCTGCGCACGGGCGACCGCGTCGTTGTCGACCACGGCGACAACAATCCGGCGTCGGGCGGCATATTCGTCATCTGGGACGGCTCGGCCACCGTGGTTAAACGGCTCGAGATGATCCCCTATAGCCAGCCTCCAAAGGTTGTGCTTATTTCGGAAAACAAGGCGCACAACCAGTATACGGTCAATGCCGATGTGGTGAATATCGTAGGTCGGGTGGTTTGGGTGGCCAGACGGCTTTAACATGATCAGAGGGGGTATCGATGAAGCGTATCATGACCGCGGGGCTTATAGCCCTGCTCTCCGCCGCGGCGTCCAGTGCCTGGGCTGGCCCGCTTACAACGAAGGCCAGCCGGTACGAAGCCGACCTCCGCGCACTCGCGTCCCATGTCCATCAGTTAGGGGCGTGCGTGGCCATCGGCTTCGATGTTGATCCTGAGGTTGTTCAGCAGGGCATCGATGAGGCTATGGATCGGTTAAGGGCGTCTGGTTATAGCGGCGCGGCTATACAAGACATCTTGCAGCAGTCGGTGGCCGCCAGTGAAGCCAATGTGGTCAGGTTTACATTTGAACCGTTTTCCAAAAACACGCCGGCGGTTTTTAACAGGATGGAAGCAAGATTTGCGGCGCTGCAAACGGCCTGTGACCAATTGTATACCCAGCCCACGCTTGCCGCCTTTATCACCAAAGATGCCTATCAGTCGTCGTCGGGTAAGAAGTCGTTCTTTGGCCTGACCGCATTCCAGGCCGAGCACGGCGAGACCAAAAAGATGGTACTTCTCGGCAACTTCTATGACGGAGGTGTCCGGCCGGATCCCGGTCACAAGCTTGCCTTTTCCTGGTATGTCAAAGCGGCGGAAGCTGGTGACCCGACAGGCGCCTACTTCGTCGCCAGCGCCTATGCTCTTGGAGATGGCGTTGCCAGGAATAGCATTCAGGCTGAAAAATGGGCGGTTATCTCGGATAGTCTCGGCGGTCCTCCTGGTACCCTTGAAATCATCGAACCCGGACTGACGCCCGCTCAGCAAAAGCAAGGCCGCGACCTGGCCGTGGCCTGGCTCGAAATGCACGAATGATGCCAACTATAAGTGGGGTTTGAATATGGAAGTTCTTTTACTCTGGCTTGGCATTCTTGCCGTAATAGGCTTGATTCCTGCCGCTATTGCCAGCAGCAAAGGCCGCGATTTCGTGACCTGGTGGCTTTATGGCATGGCGCTGTGGATCGTGGCCCTAATCCACAGCCTGGTCCTCCAGCCCACCGGCGCGGCACTTGACAACAAGGCGATCGCCGCCGGCAATCTGAAATGCCCACACTGCGCCGAATGGATCAAGCGCGAAGCCAAGGTTTGCCGCTTCTGCAGTCGTGACGTTGAGAACGTCCCGGCCCCGGCCGCAGCCCCGGTGGTGTGGCCCTATCCCTTCCCGCCACCATCCGACGCAGATTTCGAGATCAGCGACGACGAAGACGGTGACGCGGATGACGGCGAAGACGGCGGCGATGCCCCGCCGGGCGGCCCGAAACCGTAATGACTTATACCTCACTGCCACGCGGGGCGGGGCGGCACGTGCCGACCGCCCGAGGGCAAGCGAATACTAAGTGAAGCGCAGAGAACGGGACTACGCTTTTTTCCGCTAAAAGCGGAAATATACGCGTTTATTTCCGCTTTTTCTTGACGGCGGACACTTCCGCCTTTATGGTCATTTCCAGCGCCGGAGATGACCATGAACGCCTATTCCCCCGCTTCCACCTTCACCCCATCTATCAGTGGCGCCGAGATCGCCGCCTGGGCCCTGGCCTGTCGTGGCACGACGGGCGCATTCGGCGGCCGCGCCGGCTCGGGCACTTTGGATTGCGCCGGTCATATCATGGCTGTGGCAGCCGGCATCGGCGCCCCCATCACCATCGACGCGCTCTGGAGCCGTGACGGCACAGCACTTCCACTGAACCCAATCACGCCTTCCGCCGCCAAACTCGGCGACATTGTGGTGTTCGACATGGCGGGCCAGCCGGGCTTCGGTAAACCGGGTGAGATCAACCGCTTCATTGCCGGCATCATCACGTTTGGCGATTTCGGCGCAGCCGGCGCGCAGATAACCGGCTGCCTGTCGGGGGCGTGCAAGACGACCTATCTCCACGCTTTTTACGCCCCGCACGCCGTCGCTGCGTGGCGCTTCCCCGCCAGGGCCGCCCGATTGATTTTATGTACAGGCGCGTCCAAGGTGGTAAGCACATAGCCAGTCGAACGGAGACCAGGATGAATGAGGCAAGTCTGACGGATGAAGATCCCGCCGTCACGGCCCGGAGGAACAAGATAACGCCCTGGCTGGCGGCCAGCGATGTCCTGTTCCTGTCGATCCCGAAGGCCGGGCGCACCTGGGTCCGCTGGTTTCTGCAGACCTATCTGACCAAGGCCTTCGGCAACGAATTCAGCCTGAAATCACGCACCATCCCGCCGACGGACGCAACGCCGGAAATCTGTTTCACGGCCGGCTGGTTCGACCTGTTCGAAGGCCGTGAAGGCACGCCTTTTGTCGAATACGAGGACCTGCTCCTTGAAAAACCCTTGATCCTGCTGATCCGCGACCCGCGTGACATCGTCATTTCCTACTACTACTTCATCAAGCGGCTGAACCCTGACAGGTTTATGGAATGCGTCCCCAGCGGCACCCTGGACGACTTCATTGCCTCGCCCATCTACGGCATCGAACGTATCAGCACGGTGCACCAGCTGTACCTGGACCTGTTCGACCGCCACAGCGGGCGCAAGATTCTTCTGGAATATGCGAAACTGCGCCGCGAGCCGCAGGCCGAATTCACGAAGCTGCTGCAGTTTCTCGGCGACCAGCCGATTGACCGCACGGCCCTCGAAGGCGCGCTGGAGGCCTCGTCTTTCGAACAGATGCAGGCGTTCGAGGTCGAGGTCAGCCGTACCGGCCGCACCAGGGAATTTCAGCGTATCGGTATCGACAACTGGAATGGCGATATCAACGACCTCAAGGTCCGCAAGGGCGCCGTCGGTGGTTTCCGCGAAACGCGGCCCGATCTCGCCGACCGCCACACGCTGCAGACCCAATATCCACAGACCTATAAAGCCTTGTCGCTCTCAGGCTATGACATCGACTGAAATCCGCCACGTTGATGTTGACGATGCCGCCATCCCTGTCGCACTAGAGCGCAATCCGATAAAGTGGATACCACTTTTCGGCTAAATTGCGCGACCAAGCAAAGAGTTAGAGCAAAATGACGATTCTTTCTAAAGTCATTTTGCTCTAGGAAAACTGCCGCCGCAAAGCCTTGTGATTGCGGGTGTAGCTCAATGGTAGAGCAGCAGCTTCCCAAGCTGAATACGAGGGTTCGATTCCCTTCACCCGCTCCAAACTTGTCGGCCGACGGATAAGGATAGCTTCGAGGCCGAGGCGGCATCAATGGGCTGGCGCACCTACATCTCCCTTTACACCGCGCGCCTGCAGCAGGGCGGGCAGCACCACACCGGCCATGATCTTGTTCGGAGGCGCGTCGCCGGTATTGTAGCGCGAGCCCGTGAAGACGGCGATCAGGTCGAGCTCGGGTACGAGGTAAATTTTCTGGCCGCCGTTGCCTTGCGCGGCGCTCATGTAGACGCGACGGGGGCCGTCCGGTGTCGCGACCTGCACAGACATGCGCCACCAGTAGTAGCCGTAGGCGGTGTTCTCGACCGTGCTGAGCGATGCCAGAGAGTCCTTCACCCAGGCGGCGGGCAGGACCTGTTTCTTACCCCATCGCCCCTCATTCGCGTAGAGCATGCCGAACTTCAGCATGTCGCGCGGACGCATGGACATCATGCCGAATTGCTTGTCAGCGCTGGTCAGGTCGTGGTTCCAGGTCCAGTCGGCCCGGCGGATGCCCAAGGGGCTGAAGAGGTGCTCCTGCGCATAGTCGGGCAGAGCGCGGCCAGTCGCCTTTTCTACCGCGCGACCGGCGAGAAAGACAGCGCCGGTGCAATAATGGCCCACCGTGCCGGGGGTCTCGACCATTTTCAGGTCAACCATCACGCGGATCCAGTCGGGGGTGTCGTAGAGCTGATTCTCGCCGCCGGGAGAGCCGGCCACATGGTCGTCACAATCGAGGCCCGACTGCATGGTAAGCAAATGGCGCAGGGTGATGGCGGACTTGCGCGGGTCAGGATTGGCGAGGTTCGCATAGCCGAGTCGGGGCAAGACCGGCTCGTCCAAAGTGACGGCCCCGTTGGCGACCGCCGCGCCCACAACGGCGCCGACCACCGACTTGGTCGCCGAGCGCAGCTGGTGCGGCGTATCGCGATCATAGCCGTAGAAATATTCCTCCAACACGAGCTTGCCCCCCTGGAAGATCAGCACGCTGTCAACGTCCCCCCAGGTCTTATCGAGGATGCCGGCGACGATGCGACCGGCCGCCTCGGCGCCCAGGCCGGACTTGGCTACATCGCCTACGGGTATTCCGTCGCGCAGGTTACGCGGCGACCGGTAGCGATAGGGCGGCGAGCCTGGAGGCCGGGGTTGGAACCCCGCTTTAGTCCTCGCCGAGACCTGGGCGGACAGACGCCGGTTGAGGCCCGTATTGTCCTCAAAGGTGGTCACGACGCCATCGGGGCCGCGATGGAAGGTGACATCCGCGCCGCCACCGTTGACGAACACATCCGCCGTCTTGCGGCGCAGCGGGTATTTGCCGCCGTCCAGCACCGCGACCAGCCCATCAGGCGCGACGATCTCGATGGTGCCGCCCTGGTAAGCGTAGGTCCCGACAAAGTCGCTGAGCGGTGGAAGCTGAGCCGTCTGCGCCGCCTCAGCGGCGGGATTGGTTGCCGTCTGGCTGCCCGCTGGAGAGCCGAGGGCCGCCAAGGAAATGGCGACCATGATCGCCAGGGATAGACCTAAATTCCGCATGCGTTGTCTTTCCGCTTGAACATAACGGGTACCGTCGGCGATCCGTCGGCCGTTTAAATGAATCCTAGGCAGGGCTATTTCCGGCCGCTCGGGTTGCTCTGGACTCTCAGGGGCCTCCGGCCGTTCAATCTGTTCCGCGTGTTCGGACATTTCTGGCCGCTTATGTAGCCAAATAATCTCAAGATGCAGTGGATACGTGGAACTCAACCGTGACTTACACCCTTAATTCTGTCTACACAAATGACTAACGACACGCGGATTGTACCGGAGTGCGGGTCCCGACGCGTTCCCCTCAATTGGTTTCCCACCGCAACCGATGATTAAGGGCTGGCAGGTATCGATTCCTTTCATTAGGATTCCCGGATTCGCGGCACGCAGGGGGGCAAGATATGGAAGCGGCAGATTCGGCAGCGCAGCACGCATTGACGCCGCTCAGCTATCACAGCGACCTCGTCGCCTATCTCAGGCGTGACGAACCCCAGGTCTGGGACTGGGCGAATTCGGCCAATGTCCGGCTGCAGCAGTCGCAGGAGGTGCGCGAAGGCATGCTGCGCGAAACCTATCGGCTTGAACCCGACAGCCACCCCGCCGTCTTCGCCGCCTGCGCCACCGCCATGCAAAAGCTGGGCGTCGAGGCGCCCGTCACGCTCTACCAGGCCGGCGACGGCACGATGAACGCAGCACTCTACTACATTCCCGGCGAAGTCCACCTCGTCTTCTCCGGCCCGACGCTGGAACGGCTGGCGCCGGACGAGCTGCTTGCCTTGCTCGGTCACGAACTGGCCCATTACAAGCTCTGGTCGGCCGATAACGGCGCCTACTACATCGCCAGCCGCGTCCTCGACCTCGCCCTGTCCTTCCCCGACGCCACGCCGTCGCACCGCGAAACCGCGCGGCTGCTCAGCCTGCACACCGAACTGTATGCCGATCGCGGCGCCGCCCTCGCCGTCGGCGATGTGGCGCCGGCGGTGTCGATGCTGGTCAAGGTCATGACCGGCCTGACCTCGGTCGATCCGGCCGCCTATCTGCGCCAGGCCCGTGAACTCGAAGCCGGCAACCCGAAGTCGGCCGGCTATTCCCACCCGGAATCGTTCCTGCGCGCACGGGCGCTCGAGCTGTGGTGGCAGGGTGCGGAGGAGACCGAGTCGTGGATCGAGCAGAGGCTGAGAGGGCCGGTGTCGATCGAGGCCCTCGACCTGCTGCGCCAGCGCCAGCTCGAAGACATGACGCGCGGCTTTCTGGCCCGCTTCGTCCGTCCCGACGGTGATGCCGACGACGCGGTGCTGACCCAGGTGCGGCGCTATTTTCCGCAATTCCGCCCGGGCGAAGCGCCGTTGGATCTGGCGCGGATCGGGCCGGACCGCATCGATGATCCCACCCGCGACTATTTCATCGCCCTGATGTTCGATTGCGCCATGTGCGACCCCGAACTTACCGATGACCTGATGATCCTGGCCGCCAAGACCGCCCAATCGATCGGCGCCGTCGACCAGCTGAAGGCCGCCCTCAAACGCGATCTCAAATGGACCAAAAGGGCGACCGACGGCCTGGTGGTCCGCGCGGCGAAGGCGGTTTGACCATGCGCGAAGACGAACCCGACACCTCCGCCCCTACCCCCGCCGCACCACGCAAGCTAAGCGAAGCCCTGGCCGGACTGGACCATGTCCTGCCGCCGGAGGACATCATCCACCTGATGTCCGGATTGATGCGCCAGGTGGCGGCCCTGCACGAACAGGGCGCGGTTGCCGACCTGACCCTGGGCACAATCCGTGAGACAGCCGACGGAAGGCTCGAACTGGTCAATCCGTCGGGCCAGGCGCGTTCCAGCCATCTGGCGGCCATCGACCGCGTCCAGCCCAAGGTGTCGACCGCGCTCAAGATCATCGGCGAATACCGCGTCACCAACGACGAAGCCAGCGGCACACAGGTCGACGATCTAAGCGCACCGGGCGGTGAAGACACAACGATTTCCAAGCCGGTCTACCTGACCGGCCTGCGCAGTTGGGAAATCGAACTGGGCCACCACGACGAAATCACCGACGTCTTCCTGGTCGGCATGATCATGGCCGCCTTCGCCTGCGGTATCGACCTCAGCGATGCCGGCGACGTCGAACGGTTCGCCATGCACCGGTCGAACCTGTTCGCCATAGCGCCGCGGCTCCATCCGGTCCTGGCCTCGATCATCCTCGAAGCGACGACGCTCAACCGCCACGAACGCGCGACCGACATGGGCGAGCTGGCGCGCCGGCTGGAAACCTATCGCGATCAGCCGGTCGCGCTCGACGTCGAAAAGGTGCTGGCCGCCAATCACGGCGTGGCCAACCGGCGCGGTGCAGTCTTGGCCCATCTGCGCGACCGCCTGTTCGACCTGTCGCGCCGCAACAAGCTGATCCATTTCCGCTCGACCCAGTCCAACGTCAACCTGACCGAAGCCAGCATGCCGATCGTCATGCGCATCGAATCGATCCGGCCCGAGCAGCTCTGTACCTGGACCGGCCGCTTCGTCGACACCGTCCTGTCGGGCAAGCCGACGCCGCTCAATCCATGGCTTCGCTTCGAGGATCAGCCGCAGTTGTCGAGCGCCTTCGACCGACTCATTCAGGAAACCCGCCGTGATCGCGCCGAATACGGCTTCAGCCACCTCCGGCTGGTCGTCGCCTTCCTGCACTGGCATAACCTGAAGGAAGCGCCGAACGAGCGCATCACCTCGCCGTTGTTGTGGCTGCCGGCTGAGGTCAGCAAGGCCAAGGGCGTGCGCGACCAGTATGTTGTCCGCTGCGCCGACACGGTCGCCGAATTCAATCCGGCCCTGCGTCACATGTTGCGCCAGCTCTACGCGATCGAGCTCCCCGAAGAGATCGACCTGGCGAAGGTCAGCCTGGGCGAGGTCCATGCCGATATCCTGCGCCAGATCCACGCCAGCGAGCCGGGCGTGCGCCTCGACCTGCAAGAAAAGCCGCAGATCCAGCTCATCCATCGCAAGGCCGTCCAGCGCGTCAATCGCTTCAACAAGCGCCGCAATACCGGTCGCCAGGCGGTCAGCACCCGGACGGATTTCAGCTATGCCCGCGACGATTTCCGGCCGCTGGGCCATGCCCTGTTTGAAAAGTTCGTCAGGCCCTCGCCTCTGCCCCAGCGCATCGCCTCAGGCGGATCTTTGCGCCCCAGACCCGATCACGCAGCGCCCGATCATGCCGAAACCGAGGCGCTGAGCTACGCCCGGGGGGGCAGTGACGGCCACAAATTTGCCTGGGAGCTGGACCTGACCCAGGTGACCCTGGCCAACCTGAACTACAAGAAGATGTCGCTGGTCCGCGACTATGCCGAACTTATCGACCGGCCCGAGGCCCTGCCGGCCTTCGACCAGGTCTTTTCGATCGAGCCGCGCCCCTTTGCGCAGGAGATGCCGCCGCTGTTGCCGGTCGCAGAGCAGTGGAACGTCGTTGCCGCCGACGCGACCCAGGACGCGGCGGTCGGCCTCGCCCGCACCGGCCGCAGCTTTATCATCCAGGGGCCGCCGGGAACCGGCAAGTCCCAGACCATCACCAACCTCATCGCCGACTATGCCGGGCGCGGGAAACGCGTGCTGTTCGTCTGCGAAAAACGGGCCGCGCTTGACGTCGTCTTCCACCGCCTCGGACAGGCCGGGCTCGACGGGCTGGCCTGCATCATCCACGACTCCCAGGAAGACAAGAAGACCTTTATCGCCGACCTCAAAGGGCATTACGAGGCCTGGGGCAAGACAGCCGACGGGCTCGACCAAAGGCGCAAGACCCGCGGGCGGACGGTGTCCGCCCTGGAACAGCATCTCGCCGCCATCGCCCAGTACGATACCGCGGTCGGCGCCGGGACGGGCGCGATAAGCCTTCGCGCAATTGTCCGCCGCGCAGCCCGGCTGCCCGCGGCGCCGGCCGGTATCGCGCACGGCTTGCGCGAACAGCTTCCGCCGCTTGCGGCGTGGGATGCGGCACGACCCATGGCCGAACGCACCTTCCGCGCGGTACGCGACCTGTCCGGCCAGACCAGCCTGGCCGCCCATCCCTTTGCCCGGATCAATGCCACGACGATCGCCGACGCGCGCCCCTTTGCCCGGGCCGAGACGATGATCGACACGGCGGAGCGGCTGCTGCAACGGCTCGATCGCTGGCGTGAAGGTGGTAGCCTGGTGGTCAATGGCGCGACACCGCTGGACGAAGCGACGGCGATCGCGGGCCTGGCCCAGCGCTTGGTCGAAACCGGCCTCGCCCGGTCCCTGGACCTGCTCGATCCGGCATCGCAGGCGTCGGAGCGCGTCCAGGCCGATGTCGCGCGCATCGAGCGGCTGAAAGCGCGTTGCGACGCCGCCGCGGCCGAGGCAGCCAACTGGCGCGATCCGCTGGACCCCGGCGATACCGAGGCCGCTCTCGACCTGGCGCGGGCCAAGGAAGGCTCCTTCCTGCGGCTGTTCAGCGGCGCCTGGCGGAGCCTGCACAAAACCGTGCACGCTCGTTACGATTTCTCCGCCCACGCGGTTACCCCGAGCGTGTCGTCCGTGCTCGAAAAGCTCGCCACGCACCAGGCGGCCTCCGCTGAACTGGCCCAGGCCCAGGTCGAACTGGGCGAGCGCCTGCACTCGGACGATGTGCCCGGGCTGATGGCGCTGCGGGCTGAGCTGTCCGGCCTCGATCGCCTGGATACCTCCCGCCGCCGGCTGATCGAAGGCGCGCAGCAATCGGGCCGCCCGCGCGACGTCCTGGCCGGTGAGGCGCAGTTCGCCGATGTCCTGCGCCAGTTGGCCACTTGCCTCTCCGAAGGGCTAGACGGTGTCGCGCGCTTTACCCTCGACCAGCTCGAAGAAGCACTTCGCGACCTGCGCGAAGCCCTGGACGACCTGCCTGATCTCCTGCCCGCCCTGGCCGAACTGCATCAGGCGCACCCCGGCGTCACCACCGCTCTGCGCGCCCTGGCCTTGCCGCTGCTCGACATCGAAGCCCTGGTCGTCGACGAAGCCATTGCGCGGCTCGAACGCGAACGCCCCGACGTGCGGCGCTTCGATATCGAACGCCTGGTGTCCGTCTCACGCCGCGCCGACGCCGCCCGCGCCCTACTGCGCGACGAGAATGCAGAGGCGATCAAGGCGACCCTGCATCGCCAGTTCCGCGATCACGTCAAGGTCTCGGAACAGTCGGTGACCCAGCTCGACAATGCCGGACGCGCCTTGAAAAAGGCCTATGCCACCGGTCGCCGCGAGCTCGAGCACGAGTTCGGCAAGTCGATGCGCTATCGCTCGATCCGCGACCTGGCCAGTGGCGATCCCGGCGCGGTAGTCAATGACCTGAAGCCGATCTGGCTGATGAGTCCGCTGTCGGTTTCGGACACCTTGCCGCTCAGTCCCGACCTGTTCGACGTGGTGATCTTCGACGAAGCGAGTCAGATTCCGACCGAAGAGGCGGTTCCCGCCCTGTGCCGGTCCAACCAGGTGATCATCGTCGGCGACGAGATGCAGCTGCCGCCGACCAGCTTCTTTTCGACCTCACTCGACGAGGACGACATGCAGGTCCAGGCCTGGGAAGACGGCGAAACCATCTCCATCCTGCTCGATGCGGACAGCCTGCTTAACCAGGCGGCGCGCAACCTGCCGGCCACACTCCTGGCCTGGCACTATCGCAGCCGTTTCGAAGCCCTGATCAGCTTCTCCAACGCCGCCTTCTACAGCGGGCAACTGGTCACCATCCCCGATCGCACCTTGCGCGCCGTGGTGGAGGTGCCGGTGGCGGCCCAGTCTGACGACGAAGCCGGCTGGCGCGCCGCCGTTACCCGCCTGCTGGCCATGCCCATTTCCGCGCACCGCATCGCCGACGGCCTCTACGAAGGCCGGAGCAATGTGCCCGAGGCGCGCTATATCGCCGGTCTGGTCCGCGAACTGCTGCTGCGGGCGACCGGGGAAAGCCTGGGCATCGTCGCCTTTTCCGAAGCCCAGCAGAATGAGATCGAAACGGCGCTGGACCGGCTTGCTGCCGAGGACAGCGCCTTTGCGGCAGCGCTCGAGCGGGAATATGTTCGCGAGGACGACGGGCAGTTCAATGGCCTGTTCGTCAAGAACCTGGAAAACGTCCAGGGCGACGAGCGCGACATCATCCTGATGAGCGTCTGCTACGCGCCGGGTCGCGACGGCCGCATGGTGATGAACTTTGGTCCGATCAACCAACGCGGCGGCGAAAAGCGCCTCAACGTCATTTTCAGCCGGGCGCGCCGCCACATGGCGATCATCTCGACCATCGCGCCCGAGGCGATCACCAATGTTCACAACGACGGCGCCCGGGCCCTGCGCAGCTTCCTGGCCTTTGCCGAAGCGCAATCGAACGGGGCGCACGATCATGCCCAGGCTGTGCTCAGCACGCTGAACCCCGACGCGGCGCGCACCTTTGGCGGCGACCTGCCTGACGATTCCGTCCGTGAAGCCATTGCGACGGCCTTGCGCGACCGCGGCTACGTGGTGCACGAACACGTCGGCGGCGCCAGCTTCCGCTGCGACCTGGCAATCGTCAACCCCGCCGGCGATGGCTATGCCCTTGGCCTGTTGCTGGACCGCGACGATCCTGAGTCACGCTCGGTCGAGGAACGCTTCGTCTTCCGCCCGGCCATACTTCGTGCCTTCGGCTGGCGCGTGCTCGATGTTCCGGTGGCCTCGTGGCGGCGCGGGCGGTCTGCGATAATCGATCGGATCGAGCAGGAACTGACCCGCTCCAGCTGGGACCTGGCCGACAAGGATCCGTTCAGCGGCGTCACCCTGGCCGCCGAGGCCCGCCCGCCGGCAGCGGCACCCGAACCACGCCTTCCCGATCTGCCGATGGACGCGTTGCCGCCTGCGCCGGCTGGCGCGGTCGCAGCCAGCATGAAGGAGTTCCAGTTTGTCGAAGGCACGTCGAGTAAGTTCTGGCGTGTCGGCGTCAACGGCTGCGACCTCATCGTCGAGTTCGGCCGGATCGGCACCAACGGCCAGCGCGTGCTCAAGACCTTTGATGACGAGGACCGCGCCCGGCGTGAAGCTGTAAAACTGACACTGGAAAAAACGCGCAAGGGCTATCAGGAAACATGAATCAAATGCCATTTGCCGGGCCATCGCAAACCATTGCAGACCCAGTATCCACAGCTTATAAAGCTTTGTCGCTCTGCGGCTATGACATCGACTGACGCCCGCAGACCAGATGACCTTGAAATCCACCGCCTTTGTGTTGACGGCGCAGCCATCGTTGTGGCACTAGGAAAAACTCTAACGCAAAGCCTTGTGATTGCGGGTGTAGCTCAATGGTAGAGCAGCAGCTTCCCAAGCTGAATACGAGGGTTCGATTCCCTTCACCCGCTCCAATATTCGTTTGGCCGTGCAACCAACCCCGTCGTAAATGCGTTTTGCCAGGGTCTGAAATGGTCGTCCATGCAACTTGACACGCCTCAAAACGATTGCCTGCGCGTTCTCATTGTCGAAGACAACGCCGCCGAGATTCTGCTTTTGAAACGCGGCCTGATGGAGGCCAATCCGGCCATCGAGGTCGAGGCGGCGCACGACGCGGAAACCGCGGCCGAGATGATCTCCAAATCGCCTCCGGACTATTATGGCCTTGTCCTTCTGGATTTGAACCTGCCCAGAAAGAGCGGCCTGAGCTTGCTCGCCGATCTGAGGGCCGAAGCCTGGCTGCACGACATTGCCGTCATCGTGCTGACCAGTTCCCGTCTGCCCGACGATATCGGCAATGCCAGGACACTCAGGGCCGATGGCTATATCCTGAAGCCATCCGACTTGACCGGTTACCGTAAGATCGGAACCTTCATCAACAGCTGCTGGTTCGGCGACGGTGAAATACAGCGCGGCGACGACGGCATAACCATCTTCTATTGATGGCTACCCTACATCCCCGCCAAGGCCGGCGAACCTTAACGACATCGGCCCGAGTCACGGAACGGCGCGAAAACAAAACGTGTAAGAATCAGATATTCGCACCGGTTCCGGCTTTGTTCACCACTAGCTGTGGTGCCCCGAATCCCGATTAACCATAGGCAATTCGCAGCGGCCGGCCATTACCGGCGGGCGGTTCAAAGGCGCGCTATCGATAGTGGCCCAGCAATACGCCGACGCAAAGCGCCGCCAGCGCCAGCCCCGCAAAATATCCAGCAGTCCTTAAACCACCTTTTATTCCGTCTCCGGCGAAGCCAAAACAGAAGAATGCAAGCAATATCCAGCCAAAGAATATGAAAGTTTTCGCGTCACTTCTGAATTGGCCGCCGAAGACATGGTAAGTGATACCGTACCAAAAGAAGCCTCCCATGGATGCGACTGCGCCCATGGTTCCCATTATCATCTGGCGTTTTCCGCGCCCCATTTGGCTGGCACCTTTGCTAAGGATGCGCAGAATCTTATTTTCAGCTTTTTTGTCAATGATATCTGCGGAATTATGTCCAGACCTTCGCCCAGTTCGACGGCGAGACAAAACGCAGTCACCGGACGCTTACGGCCGTTCCGCCTCCCCTATTGCTGGACCAGGGTATAACGAAGGCTCGACCGTTGCCCGTCAGGCCTTCCTGGGCACGCTCCCGGCTATACCCAGTAACAAAACATGAGCTGGAAATTCATCAGTACACTGCATATATTTTCATCGCGGCAGTGTCAAACCTGAAGCGACCATCGCCGAGAGAAAACAGGGGAAAACGACGCCGGGGCTCCACCAGATCCCGCCAATCCATGTCTTACAAATTACGGCTTGTCAGGGCGTCTGGCCGCGGAGCCTGCCCGATACTGTGTCGGCGTCTGGCCGGTCGCTTTTTTAAAGGCCGCGTTAAAGGTCGACTTGGAATTGAAGCCGACAGTTTCACTGACCCCAATCACGCTGTCGTCGCTGTCGCGCAACCGCTCGCAGGCCTCGTTGATGCGCCAACCGTTGACGTAATCGAAAAAGTTGCGGCTGAGATGGGTGTTGAGCGCCTGGCTGATGGCATTGGGCTTGACGCCGGCCTTGTGCGCCAGGCCCGACAGATTGAGGAACGGATCACGCCACAGCCGATCCTGCTGCATGCGCGCATCTAGCCGCCCGACGACCCGGCGGCAATCGTCTTCGTCCAGGCCTGAGCGCGCATAGGATGGACCGGCCGCGCAGGCCCCAGGCCCACCCGGGATTAGTCTATCCGGCGCTGGTTCGTCCGGCGCTTGCCCATCCCTTTCCGGCGCATCTCTGTCCGACCCGTCGCCATCACGACCGCGCCAATGGGGCATGGAAGCGTCCTGATGCAGGCCGAAGATACCGAAAACGAACAGGATCGCGATACCGAACAGGACGCCAGTCGCCGGCGTGGCCAGCGAGCGCTGCAGGACAAAGGACGAGACCTGGTCGGCCAGCGTCAGCACAATAGCGATTGAGATACAGGCGATCAGGACGTGAACCCAGCGCAGGTCGACGGGCGCGAGATTGGAGTAGAGGTCGCGGATACGACGGCGATGACTAACCAGCCGGCGCACAATGGCGATCCCGTAGACGACCAGCATCACGATCCAGATCCCCCAGCTGACCAGGGTCCCGACCAGGGCGATGATTTCGAGAACCAGTTCTTCCCTGACGAACACGCCTGCGACCAGGGCGGCCTTGGCGTGCGCCGACAAGGCGAACAGGGGCAGCACGCTTATGGCGGCGATCAACGGCGCCACCAGGTGGCGTCTCAGGTCTGGGCGCGGGTCTGGGCCTGGGTCTGAATCTGGGCCATCCTGCGCCAGGGTCATCTCGGTGAGGCTGCGCACATAGACCCAAAGACTTAACGGCAGGGCGGGCATGAGGGCCAGGCCGAGGCTGAGGCGCCACGCCACCTCGGCGCTCGGGGCATTGATATCGGCGGTGCCGAGATACAGGTCGATCATGACGACGGTCACGAACACAGCCATGGCCAGGATGGGCCGCCGGTCCTGCCGGGCAGCGCTTTTGCAGCGCAGGCCGAGCTGGGCCAGCACGGTCATGCCGACACCGATACCCAGCGCGGGCAGGCCGTAGTTGATGAGAGACGTCATATGCGCAGCGATCACTCTGGCGCCTTCCTGGTTCAGTAAAGCAAAGACATTTCAGCCTACCCTAGCTTCCATAGCCAAAAAAAGCGTCCGAACCTACAGGTCAGGACGATGGACGTGACGTGACAGGGCAAGGACGGTGCAGCGGTTTACCGCGATTCCCCCGACCGGCCCACATCACTGCGGAGACCTTATGTGACCATCCCCGTTCGCCACCCGGCAAAACCTTACGACAGGGTCGCAGGCCTTGCCTATCTGCTGACCACCACCGCCGCCCTCCTCACCTGGATACTGGTCGACAGCGTCCTCCTCGACCCCGACAGCGTGCGGCAGTCCGTTCTCAACATCGCCAGCCACCAGGACCTGTTTCGCGCCGGACTGGTGGGTGACCTGGTCATGTTCGCCGCCGATGTCCTGCTGATTGTCAGCCTGTACATAACGGTCAGGTCCGTCGACAACAATCTGGCCTTGCTGGGCCTCCTCTGGCGATCGGGCGCCATTACGCTCGGCACAGTCGCTGTCCTGATGGCCTTTATCGCCCTGGACGTCGTCGGCGGTGACGCTGCCCCTGCACTCGGCGCGCTCTTCCTGATGGCGCGCGAGTCGGCCTATGTCCTGGTCGTCGTCTTTATCAGCCTGGGCTCGCTGGTATTCAGCTATCTGTTTTTCAAATCGAACCTGGTTCCACAGGGACTGTCGGCGTTTGGCCTGCTGGCCTATGCCATCCTGCTGGCCGGCGGCCTTGCCACCCTCTTCCTGCCCCAATACGCCGCCCAGATACAGCTGAGCTATGCGCTGGCGCTTGCCTATGAACTGATCATGGGATTGTGGCTTCTGATACTGGGGATCAATACCCGCGCACAGGTGAAGTCATGAGCCCGTCCCCCCTTCTCCTGTTTCACATAGCCTCAGGCGGCATCGGCCTGATCGGCGGTACTGCGGCACTCGTGCTGCGCAAGGGCAGCCCGGGACACAGGGCCGCCGGCGCCGCCTTCGTCATCGCCATGCTGGGCATGGCGGCCAGCGGGACGTGCATGGCCTGGTACATGCCGAACCTGATGACCGTCATTGTCGGCGTCCTGACCGCCTACCTGGTCCTTACCGCCTGGTTCGCCGTAAAGCCCAGGACGCCCCTTGTCAGCCGTCTCGATGTGATCGCCGCGGTGGTCGGCGCAGGTGTCGCTTTTTCCGCCCTGGCGATCGGACAGAAGGTGGCAACCGGCCATCTGCAGGAATATGCCAAGGACTACGCCATTCCCGCCGGCGTGTATTTTTTCTGGGGAGGCGTGGCGCTTTTGGCGGTCATGCTCGACATAAGCGTTATTGTGCGACGGGGCGCCACCGGCCGCCATCGCATTGCGCGCCACCTGTGGCGCATGTGCCTGGCGCTGTATATTGCCGCCTCGTCCTTCTTTGAGGGTCAGACCCAGGTCTTCCCGCAGGCCATTCGCACCAGCGGCGTGCTGTCCGTTCCGGCCGTACTGGTGGTCGGCGCAATGCTGTTCTGGTTGTTTCGTGTGCTGGTGAACAGGGCGCATAGCAAGGCGCCGGGATAAAAAAGACGTGCCGTCACGCCTTGTTTCTCGCGGCATAGTGTTGCGGTGAAATCCCGTATTCCCGTACGAAAGCGCGACGAAACGTTTCCGCTTCAATCCCGCAACGCGCGGCGATCGCCTTCCATTCAAGACTGGACGTTTCGAGACAGCGTCGCGATTCGTCCAGTCTCGCCCTGCGCACATATTCGCCGGGCGGCGCTTGATTACGAACATCAGATGGGCGTACCGATAAAGGGTGAAACGCGCATGGAAAACATCCTCGGCGACGTCTGACCCGACCGGGCGTCCTGGCGTCTACCCTTTGACGTCGGCCCGCGCTCGCCATCTCAGGCGGACAGCGGACGGTATTTGACGACAACGATGCCGCATTCATAGACCGTTGCCTCAAGCGGCGTAAAACGCATCAGCCCGGCATCGTCGAACAGTTTCGACCCGGCGCCGATCGCCGCCGGATTGACATACAGCTGCAACTCGTCGACCAGTCCGTTGCGCAGCAGGGCGCGTGCGAACCCGGTTCCGCCGAACGTCACCAGATCGCCCTCGGATGATGCCTTGGCGGCGTTCACGGCGTCGATGAGGTCGCCATGCGCGATACGCGTAGCGGGCCAGTGCGGACGATCAAGTTTGTTGGTCACGACGATTTTCGGCACGGCGACAATCCGCCGCGCAAAGGCGAAATCGTCGTCATCGGGGTGCCTCGACGCCACGCCGGTCCAATGGTCGAGATAGCCCTCCTCGATCATGGGGCGGCTGAGCAGGACCCCTCCGGCCCTGGCGAGCGTGGCGTTGAATTCGCGGCGCAGGGCTGCGTCCCACGTCCAGTCATCGCTCCAGTTCCACACCTGCCAGTTCGTCCCGGGCGCCGCCGCCGAAACATAGCCGTCGACGGAAACCTGCATCTGCAGAATGAGTTTATGCATGGAATGCCTCACGATGTGTCTTCAAAGATAGATGCTGCCCCAAATTAACGCTGCGAATGACGAAAAAGAGTCATCGGTCGAACCTGTTCGATCATGAGCCTCGACGGATCTGGTCGTGGCGTTTAAGGAACAGCGATGGTTCAGTTTAAACTGGGTGACGTAAAACGCGGCGGCATCTTTGCGCTGCTGTCCGCCCTGCTCTTCGGCGCCTCGACACCGGCCGCCAAGGCCATCATTGGCGGCGTCGACCCCCTGATGCTGGCCGGTCTGCTGTATCTCGGCTCGGGTTGCGGCGTCGCCATCGTCCGCTTCACGAGCCTTAAAAACGCCGGGGCGACGCTGAGACGGACCGACCTGCCGTGGCTGGCAGCGACGGTGCTGTTCGGTGGCGCCCTGGGCCCCGCCCTGCTGATGTCCGGCCTCACGCGCACCTCCGGCGCCGCGGCATCGCTGTTGCTGACCCTCGAAGGCGTGTTCACGGCCGTCATAGCGTGGCTGGTTTTCCGCGAGCCTTTCAACCGGCGGATCGGCTGGGGCATGCTGGCCATATTCCTGGGCGCCGTCATCCTAGCCCTGCGCGGACTCGGCGGCCATGCCGGCGTCACCGGCGCACTGGCGGTTGCCGGTGCCTGCCTGTGCTGGGCGATCGACAACAACTGCACATCGAAAATCTCGCATGTCGATGCGCCGACCCTGGCCAGTATCAAGGGCGTCATCGCCGGCGTCGCCAATGTCACACTGGCCCTGATCATCGGCGCGCACCTGCCCTCGCCGGGGACAACAGGCCTCGCCCTGGTCATCGGCCTGCTGGGCTATGGCGCCAGCCTGGTCCTGTTTGTCTTCGCCCTGCGCGAAATCGGCGCCGCGCGCACCGGCGCCTACTTTTCGACCGCGCCCTTCATCGGGGCCGTCATCGGTCTGGCCTTCCTGCACGAGCCATGGACCCTGGGACTGCTGGTTGCCGGGGCCCTCATGGCTTTCGGCGTGTGGCTGCACCTGACCGAGCCGGCCCAGCCATAATGGAGGCCGGCGAAAATCGGCAGGTCCATGCCGATTTTGGCTGAAAACGGCGCGCCGGTCGTCCTATAGTCGAACGGGCGTCCGTGAAAGTCCTTGTGACATGACAATATCCCATTTGAGCCCGTTCGATGCCGCCGCCGTCCTGATCGTGCTGGCGGCCGTCCTGGGCTACATCAATCACCGGACCTTCAAGCTGCCGGCGTCGGTCGGCCTGACCTTTATGGGTGCCGTCGCGTCGCTGCTTGTCGTCGCCGCCGATCGCCTGGTGCCGGATCTCGGCCTGTCGCCGCTCGTCACCGGCTTCCTGAGCCGCATCGATTTTCACACGACCCTGATGAACGGCATGCTGTCCTTCCTGCTGTTCGCCGGCGCCCTGCACATCAACTGGACCGACATGAAGGCCGGCTTCTGGCATATCCTGCTGTTGTCGACGATCGGAACCCTGTTGTCGACCGCCATGGTCGGCGCGGGCTTTTATGTCATTACCCAGCTCATCGGCCTGCCGGTATCGTTCCTGTGGTGCCTGGTCTTCGGCGCCCTGATCAGCCCGACCGACCCCGTGGCGGTCATGGCCGTCATGAAACACGCCTGCGTCCCGCCGACCCTGCAGGCGACGGTGGCGGGTGAGAGCCTGTTCAATGACGGCATCGGCGTGGTCGTGTTCGGTATCGTCCTGGCGGCCGCGGCGGGCGGCGGCGATTTTTCTCTCGCCCATGCCGGTCTGGCCTTCCTGAAGGAAACAGGCGGCGGCATCGTCCTGGGACTCGTCACGGGCGCCATTGCCTATGTCGCGATGCGCAGCATCGACGACTACAATATCGAGGTCATGATCACCCTGGCTCTCGTCATGGGGGGCTACAGCCTGGCCAGCGTGCTGCACGTCAGCGGTCCTGTGGCCATGGCGGTGGCGGGCCTGATCGTCGGCAATGCCGCCGTGGCCGAGGCCATGAGCGACGCGACGCGCGACTATGTCATGAAATTCTGGGCGCTGATTGATGAAATCCTCAATGCCGTCCTGTTCCTGCTGATCGGTCTCGAAGTTATCGCGATTTCGGCGGACTGGCGCCTGCTCCTGATCGGCCTGGCGGCGATTCCCCTGGTCCTGGTCGCGCGCGCCCTGTCCGTCGCCGGTCCCTTGATCGTGCTGCATCCGTTCCAGCGCCTGGGCAGGCTGGCCATGCCGACGCTTGTCTGGGGCGGCCTGCGCGGCGGCATCTCGATCGCCCTGGCCCTGTCTTTGGGTGGCGGCCAGACTATGATACTGGCGGCGACCTATGTCGTTGTGCTGTTCGCTGTGCTGGTGCAGGGCGGCACGATCGGCAAGCTGATCATCAGGTGGACGAAACAGGCCGAAGACCAGGCGCAGACCGGGGCGTGACCCGCTCTACGCCCGTGATCTTGGCACGTGATGATCGCTGAAGTGAATGATCGGAGCGCCCGTGCCGTCCGCTTCAGCCGACCTTGAACCCGCCGGGACAAATTGCTTGAGGAAGGCCCCCATCTGCTCCGGATGGAAGGGCTTGGGAATGAAATCGACCATGCCGGCGTCCAGGCACTGTTGCCGGTCGGACGATCGGACATGCGCCGTGACGGCGACGATCGCCACGGCGGGAAAACCCTTCTCGAGCTCGAGCTGCCGTATGCGCCGCGTCGCTTCAAATCCATCCATGCCCGGCATCTGCACGTCCATCAGGACAATGTCATAAGCCGTTTCCCCGACACGCTTTATCGCTTCCATCCCGTTGACGGCGACGTCATAGCCATAGCCCAGGTGCTCGGCAATACTGCCCATCACCACCGCATTGGCCGGATAGTCGTCGACGACCAGTATATTTCTGGTGTTGCGTTGCACCGACGGCGCGGCGCTGGCGGGGTTGGCCGGCGCCCGTACAAGCGGAAGGGTTACGGTAAATGTCGAACCCATGCCCGGCGTGCTGATAAGCTCGATGCGCCCCCCAAGGCGGTCAACCAGGGCCTGGGTAATGGAAAGACCGAGACCGGTACCGCCATAGCGGCGGGTCATGGACGAGTCGGCCTGGGTGAACTTGTCGAAAATCGTCGTCTGCTTGGCCAGGGGAATGCCGATCCCCGTGTCGCTCACTTCGAAGACGACGTCCGATACCGCGGCCCCGCGCATGACACGCACACGGACACGGCCGAGTTCCGTGAACTTGATGGCATTGCCGATCAGGTTGGTCAGTATCTGCTGGATGCGAAACGCGTCGCCGCGATACAGATCACCCAGTTCCGGCTCATAATGGTAGTCAAGGGAGAGAGCCTTCTCCCTCGCCTTGACATCGAGCAGCTTGACCACGGAGTTGGCCGTTTCGCACAGGTCAAACTCCTGTTCCTCGATATCGATCTGGCCCCGGTCAATCTTGGAAAAGTCCAGCAGGTCGTTGATCAGCTTCAGCAGGCTGTCGGCGCTGCTGCGCAGCATGGCCATGGCTTCGCGATCGCGCGGGCGCAAGCCTTCCGACATGCTGACAACGTGCCCAAGCCCGATAATCGCATTCATCGGCGTGCGAAGCTCATGGCTCATATTGGCCATGAACTCTTCCCGCCGCCGGCCGGCTTCGGCCAAAAGCACCTGGGTGCGCTTTTGCTCGCTGATATTGCGCGCGATCTTGGACGCGCCTGCCACATTGCCATTCTGGTCCAGAATGGGCGACACGGTCAGGGAGACGTCGACGATGTCCCCGGACTTGGTGCGGCGGACCGTTTCGTAATGCTCGAGCCGCTCATTGGCCCTGATCTTGCCGATGATCGACGCCTCTTCCGACAGGCAGTTAGGTGGAATCAGCAGGCTGATATGCTGGCCAATGGCCTCGTCGGCCGTATAGCCGAACAAACGTTCCGCCGCCTGGTTCCATGAGGTGATCGTGCCATCCAGTGCCTTGCTGATGATGGCGTCATCGGATGAATCGACGATAGCGGCCAGGTGAGCGGCCGCGCGCTGCGCCGCCTTTGCGGCGGATATGTCCCTGGCGATCTTCGAGACACCGACGATCCTGCCTTCGTCGTCGATGATCGGCGAGACGGTCAGGCTGATATCGAGCAGGCGCCCATCCTTGGTACGGCGCACGGTTTCGAAATGGTCGATGCTCTCGCCGTTACGAACCTTGCCGAGGATCAGATATTCCTCGTCGATCCGATCGTTCGGAATAATCAGGCTGATGTGTTTTCCGATCGCTTCGTCGCCGGTATAACCGAAAACCTTCTGCGCCGCCCGGTTCCACGTCAGAATAATGCCGTCGAGGTTTTTGGATATAATCACGTCGTCAGAAGAACTGACGATGGCGGCAAGCCAATTCTTCGCGTCCGCCGCCTGAGGCAACTCTTTATCCGTCATAATACACCATGGTCAGATGACATCGACCAACAGTGTTGAAGTATGCCGACGTCACCAAATATAGCATCAAGGCCCTAAGAAAAGCTAATAAGTTTGCCCGGATTTATTATAAGGAAGCTGTAAATCTATAGCTTCAATAGCGGCCGAAAACATGCGACGCGGCCATGAATTATTGCAACCCCCCATGAATTATTGCAACCCATCGTAGATCCAGCGCCTACAAGCCGTCCATTAAGGCCCGGCCAGCGGCGAATAAGCGCGTACGGCTGTAAATTTAATCTGGAATTAAGAATGATACTCCAAAAAATAGGATAGCCAGACCACGCTCAGAATATTGCCTGTTGAAACCGGCCCTTGCGTGAATGCCGAAACGAATTCGAGGCGTGCGCAAGACACTCAAAAATAATCAGATCGCGAGCAACACGATCCGAACATTCAGTATCCTGTTCAGACGTAGTGGAATGGGTTTTGGTCATAGAGGTTGAGGAATTCTCATGTCATTCAAAAACATACCCATGCTCGGCAAGGTTCTGGCATTATTGGCGCTGATGGCTGTCGTTGCGGTGGGCGCCGTTGTTTTTTCTTCGTCACAGATGACGCACATTTCCAGGGCCTACGATCAGGCCTTGACCGGACCGGCCAGCTCAGCTGTCGCCTTGTCTCAGTCGGGCCGGCAGGGTGTCTGGACGGTTCGATCGATCCTGAAATTGATCACAGCCCGCAACGACGCGGAACTCAGCAAGGCGTCTGATGATATTGCCAAGGGTAAGGCAGCCTTTAACCAGGGCATCGATACGGCCATAGTCGGTATGCCCGGCAAAGCCGAGGCGCTTAAGGCTTTCAAAGAAGACTTTAACTCAGCCCTCACCAACACGTGCGCGGAAACCATTTCCCTGGCCAGGTCCGGGCAGCGTGAAGCGGCGATCGCAGCCATGACGCAAAGCTGTAATCCGCCCATACTGGTGGTTAATAGTGGCATCTCGAAGATGGTGGATGCAACGGTTCAGGAGAATAACGCGCTCGGAGCCAGGCTCCAATCCGACGCCAATAAGGCTGTTATGGTAACCTATGTGTCTGTATTGGGAGGCCTTTTCCTTATCATGGGCCTTTCCTTCTGGCTGACGAGATCCGGCATCGTCGCGCCCGTCAAGGCCTTGACCGTTTCCATGACGGCCATGTCACACGGAGAGCTCTCCCTCACTGTCCCCGGACAGGATCGCCGGGACGAACTGGGCGCCATGGCCAGAACGACCGAGCTGTTCCGGCAGGGGCTTGAGGAGGCGGAACGCCTGCGCGCCCAGGCGGTTGAGAGTGAAACACAAAATGCCGAACGCATGCGCATGGCCCGCCACGCCATAGCCGACGACTTTCAGGGCCGGATGGGCGCCCTGGCGGATTCCTTTGTAAGGTCTTCAGGCGAGGTCTCCGACGCGGCCCACAGCCTGTCAGCGACGGCGGAAGAGACGGCACGTCAGGCACAGGTCGTTACGGGCGCCGCTGAAGAGGCCTCGACCAACGTGCAGACCGTAGCCGCCGCGACGGAAGAGATGGATGCGTCGGTTCGTGAAATTAATGCTCAGGTATGCAGGGCCGCCGCAGTTGCGGCTGAAGCTTCCGATGAGGCCAACAACACCGAAACAGAGATCCGGGCCCTGGCCGGCGCCGCCAACAGCATTGGCGAAGTCGTCAACCTGATCAATGACATCGCGTCGCAAACCAATCTTCTGGCGCTCAACGCGACCATCGAAGCCGCGCGCGCCGGGGAGTCAGGCAAGGGATTCGCCGTCGTTGCTTCCGAGGTAAAGCAACTCGCGACCCAGACCGCGCTCGCGACCAGGGACATCGGCAAGAAGGTGGCCGAGATCCAGAACGCCACCCAGCGCACCGTCGAGTCGATCGAAAAGATTGTTGCCACGATTGCAGATATTCGACACATCTCTTCCAACGTGGCGTCTGCTGTTGAACAGCAGGGGGCAGCCACCAATGAAATTGCCGCCAATACCGCCCGGGCCGCCGACGGAACGCTGCAGGTGACGGAGAATATCTTCGGGGTCGGACGCGCCGCGGAAATGACGGGTGCGGCCTCGACGCAACTCATGTCGCTGTCGGGCAATCTTTCCGGTCAGGCGGCAGACCTTCAGCGCGAGGTAAAGTCCTTCGTTCAACAGCTTCGCGCGGGCTAACCGCGGACCTGCCATGTCTTCCGCCTTGCGGAAATATTCAAATCGCCCGTTCGTCAACCGACAACAGATAGTTCGACAATTCGCCCACCCATATGCGCGATGCATCGAGATCGGCGCGCTTCGCCGTGCCTTCCAGCGCAACACCGATGTCGGTTATGACCGGATGTCCATAGCCGCCCCCGGAACCGCTCATATTGTGCGCGAGAAACATCACTGTGACGAAGTCGACCTTGTCCAGGGCACTGTGCATGGCGGTGACCGTCTTGCCGCAATCCAGCAGATAGGCCGGAACCAGGGCGAGCAATTTCGGGTTCAGTTTGAACGGAACGATAGGCTCCAGACCGCGTTCGCCAGGTGAACCATGCCGATCGGCCAGGGTGTTTTTCTTGATCGCGCTTAGCAGGATCTCCTGCTTGATGGGCTTGGTCAGGAAGTCCGTGCATCCGGCAGCCAGGCACATTTCCCTGTCCCCCTTCAGGGCCGAGGCGGTGAGGGCTATGATCGGTATCGGCTTGAAACCGTGGTCGCGTTCCCAAGCCCGGATGGTCCGGGTTGCCGTTAAACCATCCATAACGGGCATCTGGCGATCCATCAGTACCAGGTCATAATGACCACTCTCAAACATCCGGCACGCAATGGCACCGGTTTCGGCGACATCCACCTGGTAGGGCGTATCCTCAAGATAGGCCACGGTGATGACGCAGTTGTCGGGCGAGTCCTCGGCCAGCAGGATACGCAAAGGCCGCAGGTTCAGATGAAGACCCGCCTCGATCAGTGTAGCCAGGGGGCGCGCCGTTTCATCCCAGATGTCCAGGGGCATGGTGAAAGCAAACATGCTCCCCTGTCCGATTTCGCTTTCGACCCAGATACGCCCGCCCATCAGTTCGACCAGTCGCTTGCAGATTGTCAGCCCGAGCCCCGAGCCGCCGAAGCGCCGGGTCGTGGATGAGTCGGCCTGCGTGAAACGTTCGAACACCGGCCCAAGCTTCTGGCTGGCAATGCCGATGCCGGTATCGGTGATCGCGAAGCGCAGGACCGCCGGCGTGGCAGCGCCTTCATCCAGGTCGACATAAAGGGAAACCTGCCCGGCCTGGGTGAACTTGATGGCATTGCCGATCAGGTTGAGCAGGACCTGCCTCAGGCGCATGGCGTCGCCGACGATATTGGCAGGAACGTTCGGTGCGATGGTGCATACCAGTACCAGGCCTTTTTCCTGGGCCTTGGCGGCCACCATCTCCATTATTTTTTCCAGATGACCGATCAGCGAAAAACCTGACCGCTCGAGTTCGAGCTGCGAGGCTTCAACCTTGGACAGGTCGAGAATGTCATTGATCAGATTCAGCAGATTGTCGCCGGCACGGCGGAAGATCTGCACATATTTGTCCTGCTCCTCATTGAGCGGCGTCTTGGCCAGGAGGTCGGCAATGCCCATGATCGCGTTCATCGGGGTTCTGATCTCGTGGCTCATGCTGGCCAGAAAGTCAGACTTGGTCAGGCTGGCGCTTTCCGCAGCGGCCTTGGCATGCCGCAACTCCGATTCGACCCGCTTGCGTTCCGTGACATCACGCGCAGCCGCGAAGACGCCCTGAAGCGTGCGATGCCGATCGTAAAACGTGGTTGCATTATAGGATACAACGGTCCTGGTCCCATCGCGGGCACGGGCGGTCAGCTCGTAGTCGGTGACGGACTTTTCCCGCAACACAAGGCTGATGGCAGCTTCCGCCCGATCCGGGTCGGTGAAGTAGGTCTTGAAAGGTGCGCCGATCAACTCATCGCGGGTGCACCCGGTCAGGGCTTCCATCTGCTTGTTGACGTCGGTGATAATGCCCAAAGGGTCGGTGGTTATGAGGGCGTCGATATTGGATTCGATCAGGGAGCGGGTGTAAAATTGCTGGTCGCGCAACCGCTGGTCAGACTTTTTTTGCTCTTCTTCAACCCGTTTACGCACCGTATTGTCGGTGCCGATCAACAGGTAGCCGATGATCGTGCCTGGCGCATCCCGCAAGGCCGTCACCGACACCAGGGCGGGGAACCGGCTGCCATCCTTACGGATATAGGTCAGCTCATAGATGTCTTCAATGCCGCGCGAAGCCTTGAAAACAAGGGCTTCAAAGCCCGGCGTTATCGGCGTTTCAAGCTCGACGCTCAGGGCGCGGGCACGCGCGATCACCTCCTCCGGATCGGAAATATCCGCCGGTGTGATCTTGTTCATGACCTCGGCGGCCGTGTAGCCCAGCATCCGTTCGGCGCCGACATTGAATATCTGGATGACGCCCCGGGCATCGGTGGCGATGCTGGAAAAGTTGGCGCTATTGAAGATGGCGCTCTGCAGGGCTCCGGCCTTGATCTCCGTTCCGATCAGCAGATAGCCGATGATGGTTTCGTCGGCATCGCGCAGAGCGGTCACGGACACGACGGCCGGAAACCGGCTGCCATCCTTGCGGATATAGGTCAGCTCATAAATGTCCTCAATGCCGCGCGACGCCTTGAACACCAGGGCTTCGAACCCCGGCATGATAGCTGTGCCCAGCTCGGTGCTCAAAGCCGTGGCACGCGCCACCAGCTCCAGTGGATCGGAAATGTCGGCCGGCGTGATCTTGTTCATCACTTCGGCCGCTGCATAGCCCAGCATGCGCTCGGCGCCGACATTGAATATCTGGATAACGCCGCGGGCGTCAGTGGCGATGCTGGAGAAGTTGGCGCTATTGAAGATGGCACTTTGCAGCGCACCCGCCTTGAGCAAGGCCTCTTCCGCCTTAATTTTCTCGGTAATGTCGCGCAGCATCACCGTGAAGATTTTTTCTCCATTCACCACAAGCTGCGAGATGGAAGCCTCGGCCGGAAACTCGTGGCCATCCGCATGAAGGCCAAATATCTCGCCGGATATGCCCATGGTCCGGTTACTGAGTTTCGTTGCGCCAAAGCCCTTTACCTGACTCCGGTGTGCGACGCGAAAGCGCTGCGGAATAAGGCGGTCGAGACTCGAACCCAATACCTCTTCGGACGTCAGTCCGAATATCTTTTCAGCGGATGAATTGAAAAGCGTGATCCGCTGCGAGGAATCAACGGCAATAATGGCGTCCAGGGCCGACGCGATAATGCCGTCCAACCGCGCCTCGCTTGCCTGACGCGCCTGATCGGCCAGTTTGCGCGCCGTCGTGTCGCGCAGGATGCCCGTGAAATAGCGCTGCCCGCCCAATGTCATTTCATTGACGGCCATCTCAATCGGAAAGTAGCTGTTGTCCTTGCGCCGGCCCATGACCTCACGGCCTATGCCCGAAGCCTGCGCCTCTTCGCTCGGCTTGTAATAGTCGAGCGAACCTTTGCGTTGTTCACGGTCAAGTTCCGGAATGATCAGGCTGAAGTCTTTACCGATCAATTCGTCAGCCGAGTAACCGAACATGCGTTCGGCGGCGCGGTTGACACTCTCCACGATGCCGCCATCGGCGTGCAGGGTGACGATTCCATCGGCGACCGTGTTGAGAACCGTCTGAATCATCGCCGTACTGTCGCGCATGGCCTGTTGCACGGCATATTCAGCGGTCACGTCACGAAACACCAGCACAGCGCCAATGACCTTGTCGTCGCGGTCGCGAATAGGGGCACAACTATCGGCGATATCGAACTCGCGACCGTCCCGCGCCAGCAGGACGGTATGGTTGGCAAGACCGTGTATCCTGCCCATCGCCAGGGTATCCCTCACCGGGATCGTCGCGGCTTGGCGGGTTTCCTTGCTGATGATACAAAATATCTCTGACACCGGCCGGCCCAATGCCTCCGCCAGAGTCCAGTTCGTAAGCTGTTCGGCGACAACGTTCAGGAAGGTCACGCGCTCCTGGCCGTCGGTGGCGATCACCGCGTCACCGATGGAATTCAGCGTAACGGCCAGCTTTTCTTCGCTGTTACGCAAGGTGACATTGGTTGCCTCCTGCGCCTCCAGTAAGAGCTGCCGTTCCTTTTCGACCCGTTCGCGGGCGGTATTGTCAGTGCCGATAAGGAGATAGCCAATGACAGTCCCGTCGGCGTCGCGCAGGGCCGTCACGGACACCACCGCCGGGAACCGGCTGCCATCCTTGCGGATATAGGTCAGCTCATAAATATCTTCGATGCCGCGGGAAGCCTTGAACACCAACGCCTCGAAGCCCGGCGAGATAGCGGTGTCCAGTTCGATACTGAGTTCGCTCGCGCGTGCCACCAATTCCAGGGGATCGGAAATATCGGCCGGCGTAATTTTATTCAGGACTTCGGCAGCCGTATAGCCCAGCATGCGTTCGGCGCCGACATTGAAGATCTGAATGACGCCCTTGGCGTCGGTAGCGATACTGGAAAAGTTCGCACTGTTAAATATGGCGTTCTGCAACGCTCCGGTCTGCAGCAGGACCTCATCGGCGCGCTTGCGCTCCGTGCTCTCCGCCGTGTCGGAAGCGCCGGTCTGATGACCCGCTTCCGGCCAATTCGTCGTCATGGAACAGCTCCGATCACTTCCACATATTCATTCAGCGATCAGATGTTGCGGACTCAAGGGAGGCAGCATAACAAATGACCCCAAACAGGTTTGGGGTCATTCACGAAACATCCAATTTTCAGAGATTTACAGGTCGTCATTATACTAACAATCGATGACTATAAAAAAGTAAACTCGCTTTAAGCTTGGCAATAATTATTATAAGTTTTCTATGTGGTGATTTGGTATTTCTTTTTTAATTCTCGCCCAGCGCCTATTATATTCTTAAGGCTGTCGCGCCTCAAAGAGCAGCTGGCGCGAGCATATCTCGGTCGGGTGTAGCACAGGTCGCGACACGCTACTTGGGTGACGTGGCGGTCCCCGCCATGATGCCGCCATCGACGTTGAATTCCGAGCCGGTAATATAGGTGGCTTCGTCAGACGCCAGAAGTACCGCCACCGCCGCCACCTCTTCGGGCCGGCCAAAACGATGCAACGGCATGCCGGCTATCAGGGCCGCTTCCTCCGCCTTGCCGTGGATCATCGCTTCCCACATCGGGGTGCGGATCGAGGCAGGAAAGATCGTATTACAGCGAATACCTGAATTCTGCTCCGCACAGTACAGGGCCACCGTCTTGCTGTGGTTGCGGATGGCGGCCTTGCTGGCGGCATAGGCTGCGGCATGGGGAATACCGACCAGGCCCGAGCGCGACGACATGTTGATGATCGAGCCCGCCCTGCCGGTCGCGCGCATGACCCGGATAGCATGCTTGCAGCCGAGAAACACGCTGTCCAGATTGATATGCAGCACCCTTTGCCAGTCGCTCAGGCTCGTTGTTTCGGGATCATGGGGCCGGTCGCCCGTGCCGGTAACGCCGGCATTATTGACCAGGACGTCCACGCCTCCGAATTCCGCGGCGACCTCGTCAAGCACGGCGATCCACTGGTCTTCCCGGGTGACGTCAAGACGCTTGAAATGCGCGGTCGGGCCCAGGGACTGGGCCAGGGCGAGGCCCGTTTCCGCGTCTATGTCGGTCACCACGACCTGCCCGCCCTCATGGACAAAGCTGGTGGCTATGGCGGCACCGATACCGCTGGCGCCGCCGGTGACGACACATATCTTGCCCTGCAGACGTTGAGCCATGGCGAAAATCCTCCGATTGAAACCTATTCCAAGCTGCGATGACTTAGCGTCATCGCAGCTTGGCAAGGGCGCCAAAGACGCTTCATGCCCGCCGCCTATGCGGCGAGCCATGCGGCGCTTGAGCTGAAAAAAATGGTAACTCCCAAGTGGCCAGGAGTGGTCGCATAAACAGCAAAATCGTAGATATTTCCCCTCTACCCGCTTGAGGGGAGAGGGAAGCGCGAAGCGCAGGGTGAGGGGTTAAATTCCACATTCAGAACAGCTTCCCGGTCAGAAGAACCCCTCATCCGAGCCTCTGGCCCACCTTCTCCCCTCAGGTGGGGAGAAGGAAATAATCCGTAATTTCATTGCTTTTCAAGTTGAAGAGCGCCCACAGCTTGGAAAGCTCAAGGCGTTAACCCGGCTGGGCAGTTACAAAAAATGTGCGTCATATTGGGTCCCCGGCATCCATCACAATGCGCGCCAGGGCGGGAAGCGATTTCGCGCCGGTCTTCGCCATGATGGCGGCGCGATGGTTTTCGACCGTGCGCTGGCTGATCTTCAGGTCGGTCGCAATATTCTTGCTGGGATGTCCCGCCAGGACCATGTGCATGATCTGCCGCTGCCGGGCGGTAAGATCACTTAAATGCCGCGCCGCCGAAGCCTGCCAGCCATGACGCGAACGGATATCCATCGATTGGGCCAGCGCGCGCCTGACACCACGGATCAGATCTGCCGGCCGGACGGGCTTTTCAAGAAAGTCCGTCGCCCCCGCCTTCATGGCCTCAACCGCCATGGCTACATCACTGCTGCCGGTTATCATCAGGGCGGGAAGATGATGTCCGCCGGCCCGCAATGTCTTCAACAGCTCAAGCCCGCTCATGCCGGGAAGCCCGGCATCGATCACTATGCTGGCTTGCCGATCGGGCTCATACGAGGCCAGAAACGCTTCGGCGCTGGCAAAGCAGGACACGCTGAAACCTTCGTCGTCCAGTATGGATTTTACGCCGTCGCGAATAGCCCGGTCGTCGTCGACGACATAGATCAGGGCCGGCACTCCCCCCGAAGCAGAGCCGGAAACGGAGCCAACTGGCACGGACCGCGAAGTTGCAAGAAGCGACTGGATCGCCTGGCTCAAGGTCCTGGGCGTAACCGGTTTGTTCATCTGAACGGCGTTTGACACCTCGATAGCATCGTGGGTCGCTGTTGAAACGTCGCCGGTCAGGATGATGACCGGAACCTTGTGGTTCAGGATGGTCGTGCACTGTGCAGCGACCTCGACGCCGGTCATGCCATTGGGCAGATTATAATCCGCCACGATCAGGTCGGGCACGAGGCCGGCCTGGCGCAGCAAAAGCAGGGCGGCGGGCCCATCCCCCACCGCAGCCACGCGGTGGCCGTCGGTTTCCAGCAGAATCTGCAGCAGGCCGCGCACTTCCGGATCGTCTTCGATGACCAGGATGGTGCCCGTCAGGGTCTTCACCCGCGCAGGCCTGTCCGTTGCCCCGGAGCCATCCGCCTTCCCCCCTGTGCGTGCAACCTCCAGCCTGCGCACCTCGATGGTAAATACCGAGCCCTTGCCGGGCTGGGAGTGGACCGAAATCTGATGGTCCAGGACATCGCCCAGGCGCTTGACGATGGACAGGCCAAGGCCCAGGCCGCGGCTGCGTTCCCGGGCCGCATTGTTGACCTGATAATATTCCTCGAAGATCGTCTCCTGGTCCGTCTCGCTGATGCCGATGCCGCTGTCCCAGACCTCGATCTTGACGCAGTGCTTATGACGGCGGCACCCCAGGACGACGCCGCCGGCCGGCGTATACTTCATCGCGTTCGACAACAGGTTGCGGATCAGTTGCTCCAGCAGAACCGGATCGCTAACGACGATCAGCGAGGTCCGCACCACCTCGAAGGTCAGGCCGCGCGCCTGGGCGTGGTAAAGGAACTCGTGTCTGAGCCGGTCGAAGATCTCGTTGACGGGGACGTTGATCTTGTTCGCCCGCATCATGCCGCTTTCGAACTGGTTGATGTCGAGCAGTGTGTTCAGCATGCCCGACATGGTCTCGATCGTATCGTCCAGCCGGACGACCAACTGTTCCGCCTTCTCGCCAACGACCGCCTTGGCCAGAAGACCCTGGATCAGGGCCAGGGATTGCAGGGGCTGCCGCAGGTCGTGACTGGCCGCCGCAAGAAAGCGCGTCTTGGCGATATTGGCCAGATCGGCCGCCTGTTTGGCGGCTTGCAGGTCGCGCGCGATGCGATTGCGTTCGGTAATGTCGGTGAAGGTTATGACAACACCATCGACACTGCTTTCGTCGCTCAGATAAGGCATGACCCGGCGCAGGAACCACAGGCCCTGCGATGTTTCGATGGCCCGCTCTACCGGCGCCCGATGCCGCAGGACCTCCCGCGCGTCGGAGGCCAGGGCCGTATCGGAGGCAAGGGAATGCAGATCCGACAGCGGCCGGCCGATATCGGTTGCGATGATGTTGAACAGGGACCGCGTCGTGGGCGTAAAAAAGCGGATATTGAGATCGAGATCGAGAAACAGCGTCGCGACATTCGTACTGTAGAGGACATTCTGCAGGTCATTGGCGGTTGTCCTCTGCCGGTCCAGGGTCTCCTGAAGCTGGCTGTTCAGGGCCGTCAGTTCCTCATTCAGCGACTGCAGCTCCTCCTTCGAGGTCAACAGCTCTTCATTGGCCGACTGGTATTCTTCATTGACCGACGACGCCTCTTCATTGATCGCCTTTTGCTCTTCGCCGGCGATTTCGAAGGTCCTGGCCAAGGCTTCCAGTTCGGTATAGGTGCGCTCGAGCTCGATTTCCAGGGCGCGGATACGGGAGTCGTCGTCACTCAAGTCGGGGGCGCCCTTGTCGCGCCGGCTGGATGCATCCACGCTGTGACGCCGCTCGACAAAATTGACCAGGAAAAGCGGCTCACCTTCCCGCAGACAGGTTCTGACTTCGATATTTACAGCCAGCCTGTCACCCTGGGCGTTGACATAGCTGGCGGACATGGTGACCGGTGCAGAATTCGGGCCTGCCGGCGGTTCTTTGGCCGGGTCCGCTAAAGGACTGCGGCCGGCCAGCATCAGGCAGGCGCGCAGCGCGGACTGTAGCCCTGACGGCGCCATGGCGAGGATATTGGTTGTCGGATCGCCTTCCGGCACCGTTAAAAAGCGGCTTACGGGCCCCAGCTTGAAGAGGCAGTCATGGTTTGCGTTCACCAGTACGGTTGCCGGCGCCGATGTCTCGATCGTCCACTGACGGCAGAAGTCGGCAACAGTCGGCCGGTTGGGCGCCGCGGCTGCCGGCTCGTTGATCTCCTGGGTCCGGATGCCGGTCCAGGCGTTGCGCGAGAAGCCAAAATCGCCTGGGCGGCTTCGGCCCACCTGGCGAAAAATGCGCTCCGCCTTCGATACAACCTCAAATCGGCCGCCGACAGACCCCGGCGTTTCGGAAGCGCCCAGCAGCAGCAGCCCGCCCTGGCGCAGGGCAAAGTGGAACAGCGATATGGCCCGGGCCTGCGCTTCCGGACCAAGATAAATCAGCAGATTGCGGCAGGACACAAAATCCAGCCGGGAAAACGGCGGATCCGTCAGGACGTCCTGCACGGTAAAAACGACGCACAGGCGCAGTTGCGGCAGGACCCGATACCCGTCGGCTTCCCTCGAAAAGTACTGTTTGAGCCGCACCGGTGAAATATCGGCTTCGACCTCGGTCGAATAGAGCCCGTTGCGCGCCGTGGCGATCGCGTCCGGGTCGGCGTCCGAGGCGAAGATCTGCAACCTGTTATCCCGCCCGGCCGCACTCAGAGCCTCGCGAAACAGCATCGCCAGGCTATAGGCCTCTTCTCCGGTGCTGCAACCGACGCTCCACACGCGAATGGGCATGTCGCGCGGATGCGCCTTGATCAGGTCCGGAATGATCTTGTCGGCCAGCAGTTTGAACGCCGCCGGGTCGCGAAAGAAACCCGTGACGTGAATCAACAGGTCCTTGGCCAGTTGAACGGCCTCGCCGTCGTCGACGCGCAACCGGTCGAGATAACCCATCATATTGTCGGGCTTCATCGAGGCCAGGGTCATCCGGCGTTCAATGCGGCGCAACAGGGTGCCGGGTTTGTACAGGGAATAGTCCTGCGCCGTCTTTTCGCGCAGCAGCTCTACGATCTGCGGCAGGCATTCGGGCGGGTTCTTCGCCGCAGCTATGTACTGGGGCGCATCGGTCTCTGCCATCTGAACCTGGTATTTGACCAGCGCCTCAGCGATTTGCGCGACCGGCAGGATGAGATCGACGCGGCCCGTCGCAATCGCACTTTGCGGCATGCCGGCGTAGCCGGCCTCGTTCGGGTCCTGCGCAATAACCATGCCGCCCTTGTCGACGACGGATTTCAAGCCAAGACTTCCGTCCACACCATTGCCTGACAGGATAACGCAAACCGCGTTTGGTCCGTAGGCTTCGGCGAGGGAATGAAGCGTATAATCAAACGGAAGGCGCGTGCCGTGCCGTTCCGTCGGCTCGGACAGCCGCAAGGTGCCGGCAGACAGCGACAGATAGGCGCCGGGCGGGATGATGTAGAGATGATCGCCCGCCACGCGCAGACCGTCCCGCGCTTCCATAACCTTCAGTTTTGTGCGCCGGCTCAGTATCTCGACCAGCAGACTGTCATGTGTCGGGTCCAGGTGCTGCACCAGGACAAACGCCATGCCGCTTTTCGCGGGCAAGACATCCAGCAGGGCGCTCACCGCCTCAAGGCCGCCTGCTGAGGCGCCTATGCCCACCACGACGAATTGCAGTCGCCTGGCAGAGGCGTCGCTCACGGACGCCATCGCCGCACTTTTCCTGGTCGAACGGCCTGCCATGAATTGTCTCGATTATTCCGATTTCGCGCGTGGAGTAGCGCGACTCTGTCTAACATAGACACTGTAGGACAGGGAGCCATAATACCCCAACTGAGTATATTCCGAACCTCCCACCCCAGATTGAAAAGATATAATAAGCCCATATCTATGATTTCAGGCGTCATGATCCGAACAGATCAAAAAAATCTGGAGCCTTAAACATAATTTGTGTCGCTTCACGTCTCGGGGACTAACCGATGGCACTTGCAATATTTATTCGCGAAAACAACACGGCGATTATTCGGGAATGGGAAGCCTTTGCCAAGACGCTTATCGCGTCCGGCAGCGCACAAACGCCGCTCGCCTTGCGCGATCATATCAAGGAAATTCTGGCCTTCATTGCCGACGACATTGAAAGCGCTCAGACGCAATCCGAACAGATCGAGAAATCACACGGTGAAAAGCCGAAAAGCCCAAAGCCGACAGCGGCGGAGGTCCACGCCTCGCTGCGCCATGCCGGCGGCTTTAACCTCGATCAGATGGTCTCGGAATATCGGGCCTTGCGCGCCAGTGTGATCAATCTCTGGGACGCGTCATTGAAGGATGTATCCCGCAAGGATATCCACGAGCAAACGCGCTTCAACGAGTCGATCGACCAGATCCTGATCGAATCCATACAGGATTACTCCGCCAAGCTGGATATGTCGCGGAATCTGTTCCTCGGAATACTGAGCCACGATCTGCGCAATCCGCTCGGCGCCGTCCTGATGTCGGCGCAATTGACGACCAGCATCGGACAGCTGTCCGAACGCCAGGCCATGCTTCAGGCCCAGATCATCGACAGCGCCGGCCGCGCCAGCGAGATCGTCACTCACCTGCTCGACATAACCAAGGCGCGCCTTGGATCAGGCCTGCCGATCTGCCCCGAGCCCATGGACATGGGCTTTGTCAGTAATCTGCTGGTCGATGAAATGCGTGCCCTGCATCCGGCACAGACGTTCGAATATCACGCCTCGGGAGAGTTGGATGGAGCGTGGGACAAGGCGCGCATGGGCCAGGTCTTTTCGAACCTGATCGGCAATGCTGTCCAGTATGGCTTCAAGGGCGCGCCCGTTGCGGTTACCGTTCGCGGGACGGATAAGGACGTGACCATATCCGTACATAATGACGGCGTGCCCATCGATCCTGCCGCGCTGCCCGGCATATTCGACGCCCTGACGCGAGCCGAGTCCGCAACCGAGGGCGAATTGGTTGTCACCGGCGTCAATCTGGGCCTGGGGCTTTACATCGCCAAGGAGATCATCGTCGCCCACGGTGGCCAGATCCATGTCACGTCATCGGAGAAGGACGGGACAACCTTTACCGCCAACCTGCCGCGGCAGGATGCGCCGTCAGATGCCGTCAGGCAGCCAAGAGCGTTGAAAAGCGTGTGATCGTTCTAGCCAAATTACGAAGTACTTAGCCTGCTTTAGTATATCCACCCCCACTGGCCCGAAATTGCGATTGATAAAAAATCTGTAAAGATTAAATCTGGAAATCCGAAATGTGATTAATTTCGGCACTCATCGGCATCGAATATTTACTACATATTGAACACAGTTAACGTTCGTGAACCTTGCCAGAGCTACGCCCGGAAGTTGATTTCACGTGAAACCAGTAAACTACACTGCCTCTCGCATCCAAAATTTGACCCGGATTGTGATCGTTTGAGGGTGCGAGCCAGTTTTTCAGTGCAAGTCTAAGGCCTACCAATGAGGGGAACGAGTCTGACCGGCGGCGCCGGATTGCATTGGCAGGTGAGCCTGATCTGCCAACTGCCGACCACGCCAAGCGCGAACGGCGGACTTTGTAAGCGGCTTTGGCAACGTCCCGAGCCACTCCTGAAACAATCAAAAAAACTTCGGCATGTAGTAGAGATGGCAAAAAATCAGTATGGCACATCAGGCACTTATCGGACTCAATTTTGCAAAAAATCTGGTGTCCAACGTCCTCTTCAAGGATAAGTTCGTCGCCCTGGTCCGTGAGTCCGGGCTGTTCGACGAAACATGGTACCGGCTGACCGCGGGCGCCGAATGTTCGCCGCAAGACGATGCCGTGGTGCATTATCTCGAAACCGGTCATCGTATGGGCTTCAATCCCAATCCCTATTTCGATGGCGCCTGGTATATCGAGACCTATCGCGACGTCGCGCTGACGCAGTTGAATCCCCTGGTCCACTATATCCGCTACGGGGCGGCGGAAAATCGCCGGCCCGGTCCGATCTTCGACGCCGCCGCCTATGCGGAATCGTTATCAGGTCATGGGGGCGACAAGACAGAGGGCAGCGAGATTTTGCTGCGGCAATTCCTCGACCAGGTGAAGACGCATTTCCACCAGGCTCGGTCCTATGTCGATGCAGAGGGTGTCTATCAGCAGGAACTTGGCGGCGAGCCCGACGAAGCGCCGGTCGTCTTCGATCCGGTCTTCTACCAGGCCTATTACGCCGATACGGCCAAGCTGAGCCCGGACGAGGCGCTGGATCACTACCGGACGACGGGGCTGGTCCAGGGGCGCTACGGCAATGTCGACGTCGCGATCGCGGCGCTGGAAAAGCGTTATGGGGCGCTGCCGACCAATTTCGATGAGGACGCCTATCTCGAAAACTACAGCAGTGTGGGCGAAGTCTATCCCTATCGCGGTGGCGCCATCGTCCACTACCTGCAATTCGGCCGCGCCGAGGGGCTAAGAGCCAATTTCAAGGAACCCTACGACAGTCATCGCCTGCACCTGATGCTGAACCGGATCTACGACCTGCCCGATGTGGTGGTCGATCCGAACGAAAAGACGCGCATCAATGTGCTGGTGCCGGCGTTCGAGTTCAAATCGATGTCGGCCGGCTTCTTCGGCGTATTCCAGGTGGCGCGCTTCATCGCGCGTTGCGGGTTCAATGTGCGCCTCGTCATGTTCGACAATTTTTACTACAACGAGGCCGAGTTCCGCGAGAAGCTGAAGGGCTATCCGGACATGGTCAATCTGTTCGACGAGGTGGAGGTGCTCTATATCGGCGAACGCAAGGCGCCGCTTCGGGTGTCGCCGGACGACAACTGCGTGGCGACCGTGTGGTACAGCGCCCATTTTGCCCGCAAGATCATGGACGAGATCGGCAGGCGACCGTTCCTGTACCTGATCCAGGACTATGAGACCAACTTCTACGCTGGTGGGTCGTCCTTCTGCGTCGCCGACGAAACCTACAGGTTCAATTTCAACGCCCTGTTTTCGTCTCAGGCCCTGCAGAAGTCCTTCGTCAAAAACAAGATCGGCCGGTTTGCTTCGGGTGAGGTCAAACACACCTATTTCAACAATGCCTGCGCACGATACCTGCCGGATCCCGAGACCTTCCTGGCGCACGATTCACACATGTACAAACTGGCCTTTTATTCGCGGCCGGTGGTCAATCGCAACATGTTCGAGCTTGGCGCCCTGGCGCTGTGCGAAGCCTATCGGCGGGGGATTTTTGCCCGCAACCGCTGGGAATTCTATGGGGTCGGCCTGGGCGAGGCAACCATCCGCATCGCCCGCAATGTCGAATTGCGGCAGATGAAGCGGATGAACCTGGCGGATTATCAGGTGGCGATCGGCCAGTTCGATCTGGGGCTGTGCCTGATGGCGTCGCCCCATCCGAGCCTCCTGCCCTTCGACCTTGGCGGCTCAGGGGCCTTGGTGGTCACCAATACTTTCGGGGTGAAGAACCAGGCCTATTTCAACAAGCTGTGCAAGAACGTCATCGCGACGGAGCCTAATCTGGACGATCTTGTCAACGGAATCGCGGCGGCGATCCAGCGGATCGACGACCGTGAGACGCGCTTAAACAACGCGTTGGGGATGCGCTATCCGGATGACTGGGGCCAGACCTTCGGGCCTGAACATGTGCGCTTTATCAAGGAGGCGTTCCGGCTGCCCGACGCCCCTGCGGCCGTTGTGGAGCACAAGCTGAGGGCAGCGGTGGCCTAGGACAGATTGTGTTCGGCTACACCTTTCGCGAAAATTACTGATCTTACAGCAATTTTCAACGCGGAAAGCACGGAAAAGTCGGAAAGACACTGAAAGGGAGCCAGCGGCAAAGGTTGCGCCCGAAGGGGCTGCCATTTCAAGATATTAGCAACCTACTCTGCAGGTAGGCGCTTCGCGCGGTAAAGCTAAATCCTGAATTTCTGCGCCTTTCCGACTTTTCCGCGCTTTCCGCGTTGAAAATTGGTGTAGTTTCATAGTATTACGCGACAATCGATGCCGTCCAAAATCGTCATCCTGATTGCGGCTAACGAACAACCTGTACCGGTATCCCCTGCTGGTCCTTCATCATCTGTCCCAACAACCGCCGGCGTTCGGCTTCGAGCTCGGCTTCGTTGAGCAGACACGGACCGCGTTCGAGCTGGATGAGGAATTCCGACCATTCCGGACTGTCTTCGATGCGCCGTATGCGAAAATCGATAATCCCCAGGGCGTTGAGCTCAAGGATGATCAGGCTGAAATTGGACGGCACGAAGATCCAGGTGTGAGCGTCGACATAGGGCGGGTCCGGCTGCTCCGACAGGGCGACATCAGCCAGGTACACCTCATAAGCCGCGCGCAGGGTGCTGACCAGCCTGACGTCGGGAACGGCCTTGCGTGACCAGGCAGCGCTGCCGTCGAGCCAGCTCTGATAGGCTTCCGCCTGGAAAATGGTCTCGGGCGTATGGCGCGTGCGGCGCTGTCTGTGGGCGGCCAGCAGGTCGTTGGTCATGCTGAGCGGCTTGAAATAGTCGAAGCAGATGCGCCGGTCGGGCAGAGCGATCGACAGGATGCCGCCAGGCTTCATGACATGCTCAAGCTGCTGCAGGAAGGCGATCAGATCCGGCAGGTGCTCCAGGACATGGCTGGCGATCAGGTAGTCGTAACCCTGGGGGTTCAGCGCCAGCAACTCGCGTTCAAGCGACTGACCGCTCCACACGATATCGACGGTTTCGATTTTTCCAGCCAGGGACTGTATTTCCGCCGAGCTGTGGGTGCGGGCACGTTCACGCAATTCCCCCGTACTGGAAAAATCGATGACGACGGTGTCCCAGTTGTCCGAACGCGGCACGACCGGGCTAAACCACGGACCAATCTCGATGCCGACCATATCGCGGTCGAGTCCCTGCTGTAGCCACAGATTTCTGACAAACTTATGGCTTACCGATGTGTCGGGCATAGCAACCTGGCTTTCAACAGAAATTCCACCAGGTCGATCATAGGGCGCCAAACATAAAATTAGGCGGCTTTGGCTAGGCCCGGAAATAAAGAGGCCATAAATTCGGTGTTTGCGCTCTAGTCCTCGATCGCCTTTGACGGCAGGTCCTCAAACGCTTTTGACGGTAGGTCCTCAAACGCCTTTGACGGCAGGTCCTCGATCGCATCCATATGCAACAGGTCTTTCACGGCCAGTCTGACAAGATATTGCATGCACCAATGGGCCTCCTCGGCGTCGCGACGTTCAATGGCCTCATAGACCGCCATGTGCGCCGGGACGGGATCGCGGCCCAGAATATTGTGCTTGATCTTGTAGCGGTTCGACAGCGCCACCGTCGCGCCGATCGACGCGTTCAGGGCCGACAACTGCTCGTTCCCGGCCGCCGCCATCAGTGCGGCGTGAAAGTCGATATCGGCCTGAAGCCCTTTGTCAGTCAGAAGTGTCTCCCGCCCCATGATTTTCAAGGCGTTCGACATAGCCGCCAAATGGGCGTCGGTCCGTCTTTGGGCGGCCAGCCGCGCGGCGGCCGGTTCGAGGATCAGGCGCATCTCGAAGAGGTTCTTGACGAGCAAGTCATCGGGCCTGGACGCAAACATCCAGCTGAGGACATCCGGATCCAGCATGTTCCACTTCGTGCGCTCGGTAACGCACGTGCCGCGCCGGCGCCGCGGCTCAACCATCCCCTTGGCAGCGAGCGTCCGGATGGCCTCTCTCACGGCCGAGCGTGAAATTGCATAGATGTTGGCCATGTCGACTTCGCTGGGCAAGATCTCGCCCGGCAGCCATCTCCGTCCGAGAATATCGATGCCCAGTTTTTGCGCCAGCTGCGTATGCAGCTCGCCCAGTTTTCCCGATCCCAGAGCTTCGTCATTCCAGTCCGCTGCCAGCCGCTTGCTGCCAGATTCACTCATAGTGGTTCTCTTGGCATAGTGGTTCTCTTGGCATAGTGGTTCTCTTGGCCATAGTGATTCTCTCGGCATACTGTAAGTCAAAAGCTATATTTGATTGGCGGATATTGAAATAGCCCATAAGCCTGACATCAACAACATCCACCTCAATATGTAAGACCTTTTTGGCGAACATTGCGCGCCGTAAGAGAACGAAAAAGACCCAGCCCCAGTTCGGCCCATCAAGCCCCTCCGGCAGGGCGCAGCTTTCTCGCATTCGAAACAGAACCTGCATAGCATTGATAAATATGTATAATTAATTACAATTTTTGGATTTATGCCGCGCCCGCCGCAACCGAAACGCGGCGCGTTGAAGCGCATACAGGCTGAAGCGCAGACTGACGCGTCGTAAATTGTCTTGTTTCTGGGCCTGTCAGCGCTTGATAAAATCAGACATAATGTGATAGCGATAGACGATGCAAACCTGGCTCCGGGCAAAAAAGTCCCTGAAGCCAACGCAGATATCTTGCCTGGCATGCGGTTAAGCTGGTCACGAACTGTTTTTCGAGCGATCTTCGCCTGACGGCTATGGGAGGGCGGAATGCCTAAGAACACAGGAATGACAAGGTGGGGGATAATCTTCCTCGTCATGCTCGGGACCATTATCAACTACCTGACCCGAAGCGCGCTCAGCGTCGCGGCACCGACCATGATGACGTCGCTGCACATGACCGAAAAGAACTACGGCGTCATTACCAGCATCTTTCAGTTCGGCATCATGCTGCAGCCGATCGCCGGCTACATCCTGGATCTCGTCAAGCTGAAACTGGGCCTGGCGCTGTTCGCCGTGGCCTGGGGCGTGATAACCATGGCCCATGCCCTGGCCACAAACTGGCAGGGCCTGGCCTTTTTGCGCGGCCTGCAGGGTTTCGCGGAAGGCATAGCGCAACCGGGCGGGCTGAAGGTCGTGGCGGAATGGTTCCCTGCGAAAGAGCGGGGCTTCGCCAGCGGGATTTACAATATCGGTGCGTCCGTCGGCTCCATGCTGGCGCCGCCGCTGGTGGCCTGGGCCATTCTCAGCTACAATTGGCAGGCCGCCTTTATCATCTCCGGTGGCCTCGCCCTGGTGTGGGCCGTGCTGTGGTATGTCTGCTACCAGTCACCGGACCGCCACAAGAAGCTCTCCAAGCCGGAACATGACTACATAAAGGCCGGCCAGGAAAGTCACCTTGAGTCCGTAGCGCCGAGACCCTCCCCCTTGCGCATACTGACCCAGCGAAATTTCTGGGGCATGGCGATCGCGCGCTTTCTTGCCGATCCCACCTGGGGCACGCTGGTCTTCTGGGTGCCGTTATATCTGAGCACGGTGCGCGGTTTCGATCTGAAACATATCGCCCTGTTTGCCTGGCTGCCGTTTGCCGCCGCGGACCTCGGCTGCCTGTTCGGCCCGGCCCTTGCCCTGTGGATTCAAAACCGCGGCGTCAGCCTGGTCAATTCGCGCCGCTGGGCCTTTACGATCGGCGCCTGCATGATGGTCTGCGTTCCCTTTGTCGGCTATGTGGCCAGCCCCTATGTGGCGATCGCCCTGCTCTGCGTCGGCGCCTTTGCCCACCAGACCCTGTCGGTCAATGTGATTACCATGGCGTCCGACCTGTTCCCCCGCGGTGAAGTCGCAACCGTCGCCGGCATGGTCGGCACGGCAGCCAATCTGGGCGCCCTGCTCATATCCCTGGCCATTGGCCTCCTGGTCGCAAAGACCGGCTACGGACCCTTTTTCATTCTTATCGGCGGCCTTGATCTGGTAGGCGCAGCCTTGCTCTGGCTGTTGATCAAACCGAAGTCGGCCAAGGTGGAGACTCTTTCGTGATTCGTAACCCTGTCCTGAAGGGCTTCAACCCCGATCCCTCGATCGTGCGAGTCGGCGATGACTACTTCATAGCCACCTCGACGTTTGAATGGTTCCCCGGACTCCAGATCCACCACTCGCGCGATCTCGTCCACTGGCGCCTGGTCAATCGGCCGCTGCAGCGACCCAGCCAGCTGGATTTACGCGGCGTGCCCGACGGCTGCGGGGTCTGGGCGCCGTGCCTGACCTATAAGGACGGACTCTTTCATCTCGTCTATTCCGTCGTGCTGAGATACGGGCGAACGACCGTCAGTGGCGCCAACGGACTTGCCTTGCGCGACTTTCACAACTTCCTCGTCACAGCCCCTTCGGTCGAGGGGCCATGGTCCGACCCCGTCCTGATGAACAGCAGCGGATTTGATCCGTCGCTGTTTCATGACGACGACGGCAAGACCTATCTGCTCAACATGCTGTGGGACCATCGTCCCGAGCAACAGCATTTCGGCGGCATCGTGCTGCAGGAATACAGCCTTGCCGAAAAAGCGCTGATCGGCGAACGCCGCGTGATCTTTGCCGGAACGGATCTCGGCTTTACCGAAGGCCCCCATCTGCTGCGGCGTGAAGGCTGGTACTACCTCATCGTTGCCGAAGGGGGCACCGGATGGGGACACGCCGTAACCGTGGCCAGGTCCCGTCACATCGACGGACCCTATGAGGCCTGTCCGACCGGACCGGTTCTGACAACGCGCGGACACCCGGACCATGCGCTGCAGCGCGCCGGCCACGGAGACCTGGTGCAGGCCGCGGATGGAAGCTGGTGGATCGCCTACCTGTGCGGCCGGCCCCTGCCGGGCCGTCACCGCTGCGTCATGGGCCGCGAAACCTCGCTTGCGCCCCTGCGCTGGAATGCCGAGGGCTGGCTGGAGACGGCGGATGGCAGCGGATTGCCCGTCCTCACGGCACAGGGTCCGGTGCCTGAGACAGAATCCGAGACGCTGCCCCCTCCGCCTGAGGCCATACACCGGGACTTTGACGATGCGGAACTACCGGCCGAGTTTCAGTGGCTGAGATCGCCGCAGCCGGAGCGACTGTTTAGCCTGACCGATCGACCGGGTTTTCTGCGCCTTTACGGGCGCGAAAGCCTGGGAAGCCAATTCGAACAGGCGCTGGTCGCCCGGCGTCAGCAGGCCTATTGCTTCACAGCCACGACGACGGTGGACTATTCGCCACGGAATTTCCAGCAGTCTGCCGGCCTGGTCTGTTACTACAATGCCAGCAAGTATCACTATTGCTGCATTACCCATGACGCGACGTCGGGGCGGCATTTGCGCATCATCTCCGACGTTCCGGATGCCGACTCCATCGCCACCTCGATGGTATGCACCCTGGCCGAAGGGCCGGTCGAGATAAGGGCCGAGGTCATCTATGGCGAACTTCGCTTTGGCTACCGGCAGCGCGCCGGCGACGACTGGACCTGGTTCAGCACGGTCCTGGACATGAGTCAGTTGTCCGACGAGGCCGGACCGCAAATCGTACCGAATTTTACCGGAACCTTTGTCGGTATGGCGTGTCAGGACATGTCCGGAGCGCGTCTCGCCGCTGATTTTGACGGGTTCTGCTACCAGGAAACCGATATCCCTGAGTAACGCCAGGGCCGGCAGAGCTCACGCCATGACCCGGGTATCGGTCAGGCGACATATTCACCCATGGTCCGAAAACCTCGCGGCGGGCGGCCACCGGGCTGAATTCGGCAATTAGGTCCTACCTTATAACGTCAATTAAAGCAGACTAAATCGTGCGCACCCTCTGCGCAGGCGACGCGCAGGCCAATCAACTTGCCAAACCCCTCTTACATTATCGACAAAAGGAAACTAAAAGCCATATATAAAACATTGATTTAATGTATTTTTACGAAAATAATCTCCAATTTCGCCACCTGAAGGCGCGATAAAGCACACCTATTGGGACGCCCCCGTGACATATGCGCCACGGAATGTATGGATTTTATTTGTCTGTCATATTGATTGTTGCATCTCTGCGACCACGCACATATGGTCTGACTTATCGGCTGGCAATGTCGTTTTGCCGGATGCGAAAACGCCATCAGAGCCTGAACAACAGGCAAGGCGCCGCAATAATAAATGCCTCAGGGGCAACGGGAAGGAAGCTCAGATGAAAAAGGGTAATCCACATACTACGTGGACTCAAAGGTCGATATTGGCCTGCACGGTGTCGCTGGCGGCACTTCTTACGATGGCCGGCACGGTCGCCGCTGCCGAACCGCTTCAAACCACTACTGATTCGGCTGCGGCCCAGACGGACCCAGCCGACGTCGTGGTGGTTACGGTGACGGGCTCGCGTCTGATCAAGACGAACGAAAAATCACCGACACCGATCACGGCCATAACGACGGACCAATTGGCACAAACCACGCCCAGCGACGTTCCCGATGCGTTGAACAAGCTGCCGCAAATTGTCGGTGGCCGCACCCCGCGTACTCAGGGCAACGGCGCCAACAACAACGGCGGTAACGTGCTCGCCCTGCGCAATTTCGGCCCTTCACGCACGCTTGTGCTTTTCAACGGTCACCGCGTCGCGCCCAACAATCAGGACGGCACGGTCAATATCGACGTTTTGCCGCAAATCCTGATGAAGCGTGTGGACATCGTCACCGGCGGCGCCTCGGCCGTCTATGGTTCGGATGCCGTCTCTGGTGTGGTCAACTTTGTCATCGACGAGAACTTTACCGGCTTCAAATATAAGGTCGATGCCGGCATTTCCAACTATGGTGACGGCCAAGAGCATTCGGCCTCCGCGGCGTGGGGCACCGATCTTTTTGACGGCCGCGGCCACTTTGAAACCTCCTTCCGCTACCGCCACCAGGACAAGATCCTCAATACGGATCGTCCTTACGCCAAGGATGGACAGGTTTGGTTTCTGACAGGTAACGGATCGGTCTCGAATCCATTTACCAATACGCCCTTTGCCCGCGTTAACAACCAGCCAATGACCGGCATTGTAAACTGCGGCTCAGCCTGTGCGCTCAATGGCTACACCGTCACTTCGCCCGGCAATTTTGGCCCGCTGACGCGCGGTACACCTACGGGAAGCGGCACCATTGATAGCGGCGGCAACGGTGGTTACGTCAAATTCGGCACCTTCCGCTCAGGTCTTGAGATGAAGGAATCCTTCAGCCGGTTTGATTATGATTTTTCTGATAATGTGCATGGTTATGCTCAGATCAGCCTGGCCGAAGCCGACGTCTCGTCGGATTGGGTCAATACGGTTGTGAGCTCGTCCGGCTCGGGACGTCCAAGCACGATCTTTGCCAACAATCCGTATCTGTCACCCACATCTCAAGCGGCCCTGGGTGCCGGTATAACCTGCGGCACGCCTGCGGCAACCGGCTATCGCTGCTTGCCAAACCCCCCGCTGACAGCCCAGGACAGGATTAGCTACGATGGCACGGTGATGCCAGGTGCGACCACGCCAGCGCCGCCTTCGACACCTTACCTTTCTGTCCCCTCCTATATCTGGAACAAGATCGATGGTCAGGACGCGGGTCCACAAGGCCGCGTCTACAAGACCCTATCGAATCAAAAAAGTGTCAACTTTGAAACCGGTCTCAGGGGGACGCTGGGTAATTTTGACTGGGATCTCCACTATAGCAACAGCTCCAGCGAGTTGACGGTCTCGAACCCAAACAACCAACGCAACGACAGGTATTTGGCTTCGCTAGATGCGGTTATCGCGCCGCCAGGCACGATTGTTAACGGCGTAAATGTCAGCGGCACAGTCGTCTGCTGGGTTTCGACCCAGGCTGCCTATTCTGCGCTCTATCCGGGTTGCGTGCCCACCAACATTGTGGATCCGAACGGCCCATCGGCGGCGTCATATGATTATCTTGTTCAGGAAACTCACTGGACCCTGAAACAGACCATGCAAGACTGGGGGGCCTCCATCAGCGGCGGTCTGGGTTTCGGACTACCGGCGGGTGAGATCAAAGCCGCGGCTTCGGCAGATATCCGTTACCAGACCTACAAGATGACCACCAATGCGTTGGCGACGGATTTCGTCAATTGTACCGGTCTTCGTTTGTGCTTGGCTACCGGGAATTCTGCAGGCGTGGGTGCAGCACCGGCATTGTGGATTCAAAACGTCAACAACCCGGTTGATGCGAAGAACAACGTTTACGAAGCCGCTCTTGAGTTCAACATTCCTTTGTTGAAGGACTTGCCCCTTGTTGACGACCTGACCTTGGATGCCGCGGGTCGTTATACCAAGTATTCAACCTTTGATGCCGTTCATTCCTGGAAGCTTGGTCTGGATTGGCATCTTAACTCGATGTTCCACGTGCGGGGCACCCAGTCGGTTGACATTCGGGCGCCCAACCTGAACGATCTTTACCAACCGGCTGGTATTTCGGCGTCGACTTTCTCGGATTTCTTGACGGGCGTGAATCAAAATACACAGTTTCAAGTCTCGGGTAATGCAAACCTGACGCCTGAAATTGCACGCACGACAACGCTTGGTGTCGTCTTTACGCCAAGCTTTATCCATAACTTTAACCTGTCGGTTGACTACTACAAAACCGATATGACAGACGCCATCACGAATATCAGCTACAATAATGCGGCTATTCAAAACCTGTGTCTTGCCAGCGCGCCGACCTACTCGTCAAACTTCTGTTCCCTGGCTGTGCGCCCGATTACCAATCCATCGGATCCGAACTACAAGACTGCGGCGAACTTCCCGACGAAAATCTTCAGTTCACCTCTCAATGCGGCGAGCTCAACGATCAGTGGCTATGATATCGAGTCAAACTATAGCTGGACCATGGAAGATGTCGTGTCTTGGTTGCCAGGTCGCTTTACTGCGCGAACCTTGATAAGCGTCCAACCCACCAATACGACGGTCAATATTCCTGGAACCGCTGAGCAATGGGCATTCCAACCTAAATACAGGCAAACGACCTTCTTGTCCTATGTCAACGGCGCCTGGACAGTGGCCATTCAGGATCAATATATTGGCAAGGCAAGAAAGGCGACCAGTGACCCTTCGGTGGCCAGCAATAATCAAAACTTTGTCATCCCTTACCTGCCATCTATGAATGTGATCGACCTGACCATCAGCAAGTCGTTCGACTTCATGTCAGGCAAGAGCGAAGCCTATCTCAACATCAGCAATATTGGCGATGCACGCGCACCACTATTGCCAGGCGCTGGTGTCCCAGGCCTCACCTATCCGACTGCCGGCTTCCATGATGATATGGGACGCTACTTTACCGTCGGCGTTAAAGGCAGATTCTAAACCGCGCGCCGCCTGACCGCGTCTGCCAGAGTCAGGCCCCTGGCCTACCCAACGACTTGATCGCCCCGCATTCGTGCGGGGCGACTTTTTGGTTCTCGAAGGAAGTCCAAATGACGATACGTCCCGCAGCCTGCCAACTACGCGTATTTCTCATCGGCGCATGTCTGTCCGCAGGTCTTGCCCTGCCACCGTCGCTCCAGGCGGCGGAAGGGCCGATCAGCGTCACGATCGACGGCAATCAGCGAAGCCCGGCTGTGAGCCGCTACGAATACGGCATGTTTATTGAGCCCATCGGCCAATTGGTTGCGCGCACGCTCTGGTCGGAAATGCTCGATGACCGGAAATTTGTATTTCCGCTCGGCGCCCCCAAGGCTGCAGTGGACCCCGCCAAACCGGCGCGGCCTTTTTCGCAACTTCGTTACTGGGACCGGATCGGCGGGACAGACGACGTTACGATGGACACGGGCCATCCCTATGTCGGTGCGCAATCGGTCAAGCTTAATCTCGATTCGTCAAACCCTTCCGGCATCATTCAGTCCGGACTGGGCCTGGAAAGCAACCGGGCCTACACAGGTCATGTTGTGGTCGACGCCCCCGTGGGAACCATTATTCGCATCGCCCTGGTAAGTGGCGAAGGAAGTGCGGATCGTCAGGAAGTGAACCTGACCACTACGGCCACAGGCTGGCAAAGCCTGCCCTTCAATTTCACAGCCCATGCAGACAGCCTCAACGGGCGCTTCGAGCTGACCGCCAAGGGCACCGGGACATTGCATGTCGGCACCGTGTCATTGATGCCGGCTGACAATATCGATGGCTGGCGTGCGGACTCGACTTCGATCGCGCGCTCATTGCACTCCGGCTTTTGGCGGATGCCAGGCGGTAATTTTCTGTCGGATTGGGATTGGCATACGGCGCTCGGACCGCGCGACCTGCGCACCCCGATGTTTGACTACGCCTGGGATGCCATGCAGACAAACGATATCGGCATAGACGAATGGCTCAATCTCGCAAAACTCGTCGGAACAGAGCCCTATATCACCGTGAACGCCGGCCTGGGCGATGCCAATTCCGCCGCCGAAGAGGTCGAGTATGTCAATGGCCCGGCCTCGTCGGAATGGGGCGCCAAGCGCGCTGCCAACGGACACCCTGAGCCCTATGGCGTCAAGCTTTGGAACATCGGCAACGAGCCCTACGGCATGTGGCAGATCGGCGTAACCCAGCTCAAATACTACGTCATCAAACACAAGGACTTTGCCGCCGCCATGCGCAAGGTCGATCCAAGTATTACGATCATCGCGTCAGGCGCCATGCCCGACCAGGGCAAGGGCCATGGTGAAAAAATAAACATGACGCCCGCCATCGCGGAAACACGCTATGGCACCGAGGAAGATTGGACAGGCGGCCTGCTGGCCGGCGCACCCGGCACATTCCAGGGCATTACCGAGCATTGGTACGATACCGGCGAACAGCGGCCTGACGCGCCGGCCGCCGATGAATTGCTCGAATATGTGCGCTCCCCGTCCAATCATGTTCGCATGAAGGCCGTGGAGTGGGAACATTATCGCAAGACATTTCCTGAGATCGACAGGAACCACATTTTCATGTCGATGGACGAGTATGCCTATATGGGGCCGAGGTTCAATCGCAACGGATTGCGGACGACACTCGCCTACAGCATGATTTTCCAGGAAATGCTGCGCCACACGGATTTCCTGACCATGACGGCGCATACGACCGGCACGTCCACCATGGATATCACGCCCACCTCGGCCAAACTGAATTCGCTCGGGACCGTCTTCAAGCTCTATGGCAATCAATTTGGCGAGGGCGTTATTCCGCTCATGGTGTCGGGAAATGCACCTCAGCCCGATCCCAAGTACGTCGTTGGTTTCAATCATCCGCAAGTCAATGCCGGCAGCCCGACCTGGCCGCTCGACGTCATCGCCGCCCTGGCGCCGGATGGCCAGAGTTTGCGCCTTGGCGTCGTCAACGCTACCCTGTCCCCGCAAACCCTGGTCCTGGATCTCCGGAATTTAAAAATCACGGGCGAGGGTCAAAGGTGGATGATCACCGGAAACGCGGCCGATGTCCAAAATAGTGCGACAAGCTCCGATCACATCGTCGCCACAATGGACGTCGGGCTGGACCTTGGAAAAACCCTTACGGTCCCGCCAATCTCGACGGTCATATTTGAATATCGCCTGTCTGATCCAAAGCAACCTTGACGTCGCACGGCCTTATCGATCGGTCTATCGGCTGTACAGCATCTCGGCGACCTTGACGGCGTAACGATCGGTCATGCCCGAGACAAAGTCCGTCAAGACATGCAGGGCGTCATAGGCATTGTCGACGCCATGGAGGTCCAGGTCGAGCGCGCGGGCCAGTTGCCTGTGATAGGACGACAGGGCGTCGACGTTCCACGACAGCCGGCACAGCTCGTCAAACAGCGGAACGAGGCCGTCCAGGGTCTTGTACAGGGCGTTGCGGCCGAAGACCTCCAGTTCCGTCTTTCGCGTCGCCTTGAATATACGTTCGCGTGCGATGTCGCGGATCCTGGCGAATGCCTCGGCCTTGGACGACACCTCGATCAGGGACGACGAAAAGGCACCACTCATCAGGCCATCGTAATTCGCTTTGAATGCCTCGACACAGGCGGCAATGGCGCCGGTGACCGCCCGGGCACGCATGGCGGAAATCTGCGCCGCTTTCGATCGGTAGGTGCTTTCGCGGTTGGACTGGAACAGGGGCGACAGCAGGGCGTCCGCCTGCTCGAACGTAATGTCACCGCTGATAAAGGCGTCTTCCAGGTCCATGATGTTGTAGCAGATGTCGTCGGCCGCCTCCATCAGGAAGACCAGCGGATGGCGGCGCCACCACGTTCCTTGCGACGAAGCCGCTTTAGGCAATCCCAGGGCGCCGGCTGCCTGGGCGAACAGCTCGACGTCGTTTTCGAACAGGCCGTATTTCTTGAGCCCGCAATAGGCGTCGGCACGGCGGGCGCTGATATTGGCCGTCGCCGGATATTTGGTGAAGGCGCCCAGTACGCCCAGGCTCAGCCGCATGCCGCCTTCATTGACGTACATTTCGTTGCGCACCAGGATGCGGAAGCCCTGAGCATTGCCCTCGAACTTGCGGAATTCCTGCATGTATTTCGGGTCGAGCTCGGCGAAAATGCCGCGCGGCGTGTCGCAGCGTTCCTCGAACCAGCCCCCGATCGCCGCTTCTCCGGAATGTCCGAAAGGCGGATTGCCGATATCGTGCGCCAGGCAGGCCGCCTGGACGATACCCGAGACCTTGTCGCGTTCGGCTTCGCTCAAAACGCCGCCGTCGACCAGCCATTGTCCGACCTCGACGCCCAGCGAACGGCCGACGCTGGACACCTCCAGGCTGTGGATCAGACGGTGGTGTATATGGTCGTTGTCATAGAGCGGATGGACCTGGGTCTTGTTGGCCAGGCGGCGGAACGGCGCCGAAAAGGTGATGCGGTCGATGTCCTGCATATACATCGGCCGCCCGGGACGCTCGGGATAGTCGGGCGACATCAGGCGCGTCGTATTGAGCAGGTCTTTCCAGTTCACGTCACTCTCCCGGCAGAATCGCTGTTCAGGTGCGCATATTGCCGCTTACGCCGCCTCAGGGAAGAGCCCGCTGCCTAACCAGAGACGACCTATCGCTCGAGGCCTTTCCTAAAATCCGCCTCTTCCCGTCTCTTTACGGGGAGAGGCCGGCGCGAAGCGCCGGGTGAGGGGCATTCCACGGTCGAAATAGCATCCACGCCAGTTCAAATTCGAGCTTTTCTAATGTCTAATTGATCGACAGGGCCTGTTTGTCATATGCGATGTCAATCGACCGCTAACCAGACCATTGCAACTGTCGTGGATTGCCCCTCACCCGGTCCTCCGGACCACCCTCTCCCCGTAAAGAGACGGGAAGAGGGGGATTTCGAAGCCATACGCGATAGCCGTTCTTCTCTCACCGCCCCCGCAGCGCCGCCTCGCCCCAGGTGATGACAACCGGCAGTTCGTTCTTTGCATGCCCGTCGCGCGCCACCAGCTCGACGATCTTGACACCACGCACATCGACATCGATCACCCTGGCTGCATCGCCGAACTTCATCGCACCCGTCTTGGCCAGCAGCTTTCCGTCGCCATAGACAAAAAACTGCACCGGCCGATCGAGATTCGACGTCGAATTGTCGACCCCGACCCTAGCTTCAAAGCGCGCAAAATTACCGCTGTTCCTGACCTCGAGCCGCGAATTCGACAACAGGCCCAGTCCGGTCGCAAACCCCGTATCACCGATCGCCAAGTTCTGGCCATACGGTGTCGCATCGATCCGCGCCCCGCCCCAGCCGGTATAGGACGGACGCGAGCCGGACGAACGCGTGCCGCCCCACGGATCCGGCATGCGGTGGACGGTCGGATCGATCTGCTTGATCGTCGTGCCGTCCTCCGCCACATGGATCGCGCCGGGCATTTCCGACAGATAGAGACCATCCGCCAGAGCCCGATGCCCCGTGGCCATGAAGGTCCGCGTCTCATGCGGCGCCAGGGTAAAGGTCGCCTCCCCCGTCATCGCAGACGTCTCCTTCGACCACAAATCGCGCAGGGTGATCGGCGCGCCGTCGAACTTGAGATGGGCGGCCGTCAGATTGACCTCTTCCGGCGAATTGCCGCGATTGAACAGCACCACAGCCTTTTGCGAAGGGTCGCTCATCGTCTTGACGATGATCTGGACGTCGTCGGAATCGTAGGCCAGGACGCCCTGGTTGCCGGCCGGGTCCTGGTCGATGGCGATGACGTCGGCATTGCTCCAGATGTCCATCAGCGGCTTGGGTGCGTGCCGCAGGTCGTAGCTGATCAGCAGGGGCGAGGCCATGACGGCCCACAGTGAAAAATGACTGCGCGCCTCGGTCAGGTGGTTCTCGTCGAACTCGCCGTGGCCGATATCGAGGATGTCGGGGTCGTTCCATGTACCGGGGCCGGCATAGAGGGCGCGGTTGGCCGTGCTGTCGAAATTATGCAGCATGCGCGTCCAACTGGGCGTGATATCGCCGCTGGTCCGCCAGCTATTGCCGACCTCCTTGCCCCAGGTACGGACGTCGGCCGTGCCCCAATTGCAGATCGACAGGACGAAGTCGCCCGACGGTCGCGCCGCCTTCAAGGCAGCGCCGATATGACGGTAACGCTCGCGGATCGCCGGCACATCCGTGCGGTTGATCGACTGGGCATCAAGGATCGGCGGAAAGCCGTTATAGCCCTGCTTGACGACCAGGTCGCTGCCCGGCGCAAAATTGGCGGCGCCGCAGGCATCGACCTTGAGATAGTCGAAGCCCCACTGGCGGAAATAGAGGTCGACATCCTGATCGACGTGGCCATCGAGCCCGACTTCGCGCTCGGCAGCGGTCCCTTCCGGCAGGTTGGGCGAGTGCAGGTCGTAGGCCTGAGAACAGGCATTGCGGCCAATATCGGTGTAGATGCCGACCTTCAGCCCCATGCTGTGCAGCCGGTCGGTAAAGGGCTTGAAACTGGTCTCGTCGGGCCCACCGGTCGCGGCCGATGGAAAGATTTTGGTGCGGATAATCATCCGCCCGTCAGAGGCGCGGCGTTTCAGCCACCAGCCGTCGTCGAGATTGACATAGGTGTAGCCCAGCTTCGAAAGCCCGCTGTCGACCAGGACCGTGGCCGCGCCGACCACCTTGCCCTCGTCGACCTCGGTGCGAAAGGCGTTCCAGCTGTTCCACCCCATGGGCGGGGTGCGCGCCGCGCCCTGGGTGTTGCCCGTCCACTGGCCGGTCGGCGCCAGGCTGTCCGTGGCGGCAAAGGCCGAGGGAGACAAGGCGCTGGTGACCAGCAACAGGCCGAGCCAGAGTGCGGGTTTGAAGGTTTTGATCATCCCTGTTTCCTCTTATTTTTTGCCCGTAACGGCCAGGATTTCATCGCGCCAATAGAGCGGCAGCGCGCCATAGGTGTTGTAGCCGGCCTGCCAGTCGCCGCTCACGTCGACGACATAGAGAAAATCCGGATCATAGATCTTGGCCGCTTCGACGACAGTCCGCATTTCGGCCTTCTTCGCCACCGTGTTGATCACGAGCCACGACCGCACGCCGCGCGCTCGGGCGGCCTCGGTTGCCGCCCGGATCTTGGCGTCCTGCAGCCGGAAGGTATCGCCGTCGCTTTCGAACAGCACCACGAACTCGCCGGCGGCGGCGGCCGTGACGGCGCACAGGTCGGCCATGCCGGGATTGAAGGCGATCACAGCTCCCGGCCGGTAGGTTTGCACGATGTCGCGCAGTTTCTGATACTCCGCGACATAGGCTTCGCACGACCAGTCCGCCGGCGCCGCCTCGTCGAAAAAGATGCCGGCCAAACCGGGAATCTCGGCGAAATAGGCCTTTACCTGGCCTTCGATCCGCGTCCAGGTCTGGCACTTGCCGACGACATTGCAGTCATGATGAAAATAGCCGGTCGGGACATAGCCCAGCATAGCCACATCGTGCTTCGTCGCCCGCCGCGCCACGGCCTTGTAGTTATCGGCGAACGGCACGACGTTCATGCCCTGGCCGTCGGAAACGAAAATGCCGTTGCTCGGGTTGAGGATGGCCAGGCTGCCGTCCGGTATGCGGTCATAGTCGATAACCTCGCCGCCCCAGTAGCTGACCACGCCAAGGCGCGTTTCGGCATAGGTCGGTGAGGCCAGCAACAGGGCAACCAGTGCCGTCAACAGAAACACTTTCATCTCAACTCGCTGTCTTGATCTGGGTCAGATAGGTGTCGTGCAGGGGCAGGGACGAAGCGCCCTGGTTGATGATCTTGCGCAGGTGTTTCATGCGCTCCATGAAATCCGTCTCGGGCAGGACATCCGCCGCCGGATGGTAACCCTGCGGGTTGAGCCCCTGCCCCATCAGCACGGCGAACCAACTCGTTTCCTTGAACAGGTCGAACGGCTGTTCGATCAGTATCCCGTGGCGCTCGAAAATGCCCAACCGGGCCGCCAAGCTGTCGGGGATGGGCATTGTGCGGCAGGTGTTCCAGAAGTCGCTGTCGTCACGTTCGGTCAGCTTGTAGTGGGCGATCAGGAAATCACGGATCGAGGCATATTCGGCCAGCATGTCGTGATTGAACTTGTCGCACACGGCCGGGTCGATGCCGTCGCGTGGGAACAGCGAGACCAGCCGCGCCAGGGCGCTCTGGACCAGGAAGATCGAGGTCGATTCCAAAGGTTCGAGAAATCCCGAAGTCAGGCCGATAGCGACGACGTTCTTCTCCCACATCCTGCGGCGATGGCCGGTGGTGAATTTCAGCAGACGCAGTTCCGCAAGGGCCGGACCATCGAGATTGGCGAGCAGTTTCGCCCTCGCCGCGTCCTCGCTGATAAAGCCGTCGCAGAAGACATAGCCATTGCCGGTGCGGTGCTGCAGCGGAATCCGCCATTGCCAGCCGGCTTCGCGCGCCGTCGCCCTGGTATAGGGGATGGGTGCGGCTACCCGTTCCGACGGCACGGCCAGGGCGCGATTGCACGGCAGCCAGTGGCTCCAGTCATCAAAGGCGACCCCCAGGGCGCCGGAAATCAGCCGCGCGGCAAAACCGGAACAGTCGATAAACAGGTCGCCGGAAACCTGGCGGCCATCGGACAGGTCCAGAGTTTCGACAAAGCCACTTTCGGCGTTCTGGCCGACGGTTGTGACCGTGCCTTCGATGCGTTCGACGCCGCGCGCCCCGGAATAACGGCGCAAAAACAGGGCGTAGAGCTTCGCATCGAAGTGAAAGGCCTTGTTGAGCTTCAGTTGCGGCGCATCGGGCAGGCTGACATGGCCGCATTTGCCTAGCCGCGCGGCCAGGCTTTCCATGTTGAACTGGCCGTAGTCCTTCGCACCGGTCGCGGCCGACAAACGCAGCCAGTAATGCAGGAAGCTCAGCCCCTCCATATTGGCGCCGTAGGTTCCGAAAGGATGGAAATAGCTGTGACCGAGCTTGCGCCAGTCGGCGAATTCGATGCCCAGCTTGAAGGTCGCCTCGGTTTCGCGGATCAGGTCCGCGTCCGAAATCCCCAGTATGGCGTTGAACAGGTTGATCATCGGGATGGTGGCTTCACCGACCCCGACCGTGCCGATGTCCTGAGATTCGACCAGCCGGATGTTGAGATGGGTCGGTCCGAAAACCTTGGCCAGGCAGGCGGCCGTCATCCAGCCGGCGGTCCCGCCACCCAGGATCACAACGTTTCTTATATGGCCCGGCTGCATGTCATGTCCTGTCGCAAAAGTGGGCGCACGGTGTTTTCGCACCGTGCGCCCGAAGTAGCCCGCCCAAAAACAGGGAGAAAGAGGCGGGCGCCACGGTTCGTATTAGAGCGAAATGACTTTATGTTGAATCGTCATTTCGCTCTAACCTTTTGTTTTGTCGCGCAATTTAACCGAAAAGTGGCGTCCACTTTATCGGATTGCGCTTTAATACTTGATACGCAGGCTCAGTTGAACACGGCGATCGTAGTTGAACCAGCCGGCCGGCATGAACTTGACCTCCTGGTTCGGATTGAGATCCGTCGGCCCACTGACCTGTTGCAGGATCACCGGACGCGCCCCCAGCAGGTTGCTGCCTTGCAGGTCGATTTCCATATGCGGCGTGATGGCATAGCGGATCGAGCCGTCGAGGAAGCCTTCGGCCTCCTGCCACACCGGGAAGCCGATACAGCAGTCATTGACCGAGTTGAGGTATTTCGACCGCCAGTTATAGGCCAGGCGGGCGCCGATCGGACCCTTGTCGTACATCAGGATCAGGTTGTACGAGTCGTCGGACAACTGTTCCAGACGGCCCGGATTGATCATGCCGGACTGTGACGAGCGGGCATTGGTGCTGCCGTCCGACGAGTCGAGGATCAACTGGCTGTTCTTGACGCCTTCGTTATGCAGGTGCGTGTAGTTGGCCTGGACGCCAAGACCGTTGAACGGGGCGGGCAGGAAGGTGAAGTAGCGCTGATAGGCGACTTCGAAGCCCTTGATGCTGGCGCCTTCACCATTGGTCGGTCCGGTGACGACGACGTCGCGGGTGACGCCGGCATTGGTCATCGGGACGACATAGGTGCCGTTCTGGATGTAGTCGTAGAACTTCTTGTAGAACAGGTCGAAGGTGAACGACCCGACGGTGGCGAAGTAGTGCTCGGCCGACAGGTCGAACTGATCGGCCTGGATCGCCTTCAGCCGCGGATTACCCGTGCTGCCGACATAGCCGAACTTGTAGCTGACCGGCTGGCCCGCGCTGTTGAGCACCAGGTTCGGATTGCCCACCGCAATGGCCGACTGCGGCAGGAAGCTGCGTTGCAGGGTCATGTAGTTCTTGAGCAGGCCGATATCGGGCATCGACATGGCGCGCGATGCCGCCAGGCGGATGATCCAGTTGTCGGGCAGGCCGAACTTCAGGTTCAGGCTCGGCAGGCTGTAGCTGTGCTCGGTCTTTACGTCCATCGGCGTACTGGTGCCGCTGGAGAAGTGCTGATCGTCGGTCGAGGCCAGGGCCAGGCAGCCCGGCGAGACGGGATACTGGTTCGGCCCGAGGGCGGCGATCTGTTCCGGCGTCAGGGGCTGACACAGCAGGTCGCCGGCGGTGAACGGAACGGCGTAGTTGACCGCGCCGGCGCTGTCGAGCTGGGTGCGGACGACGCGCAGGCCGATATTGCCGCTCAGCGTGATGCCGCCGAAGATTTCCGTGTCCTTGCCGCCGAACTTGAGCATGGCATAGACGGAGTCAGTCTTCAGATCGATATCGAGTATCTCACCCGGCGTGTAGCAGGTGCCGGCCGTATTGCCCGGACGGTTGCAGATCGAGTTCCAGGTCGAGGACGCGGTACCGCCATGGGCCGTCTGCGCCTTGGCGCTGAAGGTCTGGTCCATCAGGGCGATATCCTTGAGATAATCGCGCTTCAGCATGACGAAGTCGTTCTGGGCCAGCAGGCCGCCGTCCAGCGTGTCGGTGCCGAAAGACCGGGTTTCCCAATAGGTGCCGGGATAGCCCTGGAATTTGACCGAACCGTCCGGATTATAGGTGGTCGGTGCATCGAGATGCAGCGAATCTGCCGGATTGACGCCCCAGTCGCTCGAGATACTGGCCCAGTTGTAGGCCGACCACTTGTTGAGCTGCTTGCGCTCAGCGCTGCGGATACCGACGCGCAGTTCGTCCAGCCACTTGCCTTCGAAGCGATAGGCGCCGTCGATCTTCAGGGCGTTCATCGTGCCCTTGCTGTCCTCGAGGTGGTCCATCAGGGATTCGTTGGAATAGTTGCGGTAATCGGTCAGCGGATTGGCGCCGACGACATTGTAACCCGACGGCGAATGGAAGGAGAGCTTCGGATATTCGCCGGTCAGGTCGAGGCCGAGATCGGCCCAGGTCTTGTTGCGATAGGTGATGTCGTAATGGACGTTGGACGCCACGACGTGCTGCAGGTCGACATTGAAGCGCAGGCGCTCGGTCGGCGACCAGACGAAGTTCAGCGACACGTCATCGACGACGCGCGTTTCATTGCTGTAGCGGGTGGCCAGGTTGAGCTGCGGCGCCAGGCGGCACGGCTGGTTGGCGTGGGTGACACCCGAATTGAGGCACGGCTTATAGGCCGGCAGGTTGATGCCGTACTGGGCATAGGTGCCGTATTGGTCGGTCGAGCCGGGCGCATAGGAGACGGGGCTGACACCCCAGTCAGCGATGCCGCCGTAACCCCAGCCGCCGGCCGAGGCCGTGATGACACCCGTCTGGAACAGGCCGTCGCTGCCGAAGGTAAAGGGCGTGCCGCCGCCGGCTTCGTTGATACCGAGGCCCGGCGCGTCGGGCGGTTGCAACAGGCTGGCATCGGTCCATACCGTCGAATGGGTCGTCGTCGCCGGATCAACCCAGGCCCAGAAGCTGAGCAGCTGGTCTTCGTTCCATTCGTTGTCGTATTGCGAGCGGTTATATTGCAGTGTCGCCTTCATGGTGGCATCGGGACTGGCCCATTGGGCCGCCAGGGACACGCCCTTGCGGGTCCGGTCGTAGACGGTGTTGTTGTAGCTGACGCCCGACGGGATGTAGTTCATCTGGCTGGTATAGGTACCGGCGGCGAACGGCATCATGCGCGGTATCGTCGCGCCCTGGCTGACCGTCTGGATATTGGAATAGGCCAGGTTACCGAGCAGGCCGAAATCGCCCAGATCGGTGCGCCAGCGATCGGACCACACGGCTGAGGCGCTGGGCGTGATCTTGCCGCTCAGGTCGCCATAGTCACCCTCGATCGTGGCCGAGAACAGATGGCCCTTCTGGTCGAAGGGCAGGCGGGTACGCAGATTGACCGTGCCGGCGATGCCGCCTTCGATCATTTCGGCGGTCGAGTTCTTGTAGGTGTCGACGCCGGACATCATTTCCGGTGAGATGTCTTCCCAGCTCAGCCCATAGCTCGAACCGGCGCTGAAGGTGTCGCGGCCGTTGAACTCGGACTTGACCTGGGTCAGGCCGCGCACCAGGACGCCCGAGGGCTCGGCCGGATAGTGCATGACGTCGCCACCCTTGACCGAACGCACCACGGTCACACCGGGCACGCGTTGCAGGGCTTCGGCGATCGACTTGTCGGGGAAGGCGCCGATATCGGTCGCGGTGATCGAATCGACGTGGGTGTCGGCGTTCTTCTTCAGGTCCTGCGCCGTCTGCAGCGCCTTGCGCGAGCCGACGACCACGACGACTTCCGGTTCGTCGGCAGTATTATCGCTGGGCACGTCCTGGGCGTAGCCTTGTGCGGCCCAGAGCGTGGCGAGAGACGCGGCGGCGGCCAGGGCGAGATACGACGCCTGCCTGTTGATGAGCCGCCTGTTCATTGTCCCGCTGTTCCTTGTTCCTGTCATAGTGATGTCCCTATCTCATTAGCTGGCATTTAATTCAGAGTCGGAATTTTGCGGCACGAGCGCCCCCGCAATTCCCAGGCCCCACTTGTTTCGTTTTCATGCGATGAAGTGCCTTGAGTTGCGATTAATATGCCTTTTGCGAAATATGTCTACATTATCTTTCGAAATTAATGGCGATTAGCGGAAAAAAGTAATATAATTGACACATACCAAGCCATTTAGGGCCGTATTTGACGCTTTCGCGCGATATATGGTTGCGTTATCATTGCTTTTAGCGAATTCGTCGCACAAAAAACAACTTAATGCCAGTGATGCTGTTCCTGGGCTCTTCCGCTTGGCCGGGTGGAGTGTTGCCGTCAGCGTTCGGCAACATTATTCGACTAAATTTCTGATTTTACAGATATTTTCAACGCGGAAAGCGCCGAAAAGTCGGACAGAACGCGGAAAAGAGGTTCGGTAAGGTCAATTTGGCGGCTGCTTTTACCGCGCGAAGCGCATTACGGATGCTTCGGTTGCCAACATTCTGGAATGATAGCCCTTCGGGCAAGACCTCGGCCTACTTACTTTTTCTGCGTCTTTCCGACTTTTCGGCGCTTTCCGCGTTGAAAATAGCTGTTATTTCAATATATTACACGAACGACAATGCCGTCCGCAAACAGCTTACAACTTCGGCAGTTGCGCCAACGCCTGAGTACCAAACGGCCGGCCAAGCACCCGGGCAGCATAGATCGCCGAGCCGACGCTGGGCGCATACAGCGGCCGGCGCAGGTCGAACAGCGCTCGCAAGGCGCCCAGATGGCGCCGGAAGGGTTCCAGGATCAAGGCCCCGCAGTTGAACACGCCCCCCGAATAGGACAGCGCGATCTGTTCACCCGGCGCATAATGCAGGCGATGGCGGATGGCGTCGACGATCGCCGCCAGTTCGAACGCCGCGGTATCGAAAATACGCAACGCCGCCACATCGCCCTGCCCTGCCGCCTGGGCGACCAGTTTCGACATGGCGGCAATCTTGTCGCGCGTCGGAGTCTCGCGGCCGAAGACATGACCGCAGATGTCGAGATCGATCTTCAACTCCATGGCCTGCATGAAGATGTCATACAGCGGCCCCTTGGCCAGGCGCCCGTCGCCCATACGCGAAAAGGCATTTAGACCGGAAATGGCGATCCAGTGCGCCGAACCTTCGTCGGAAAATATCTCCCCCCAGCCTCCTCCACGCGCCGAACGGCCGGCGTGTTCGCCGTAACCGATGGAGCCCGTGCCAGCGACGATATTGATCCCGTCGGCGCCACCCAGCGATCCCGCCCAGCCGCAGATCATGTCATTGCCGCAGACATAACGCCTGTGGCCCAGAACGGCTTCCGGCACAACGTCGAGCATGGCTTCGGCGACCGAATCCTCGCCATAGGCCGGCAGGCCGAAAAAGGCGAAGTCGATGTCGTCGGGCCTGGCCGAGACCTGTGCCAGGACGGCGGTTATGCCCTCGGCCATTAGCTCGTGCAGGCCGTTGAAACCGATCTGGATGTAGTAGCATGACCCACCCTGATGGCTGGCCACGACCCGTCCGCCGCTGTCGACCAGGACGAATTCGGTCTTGGTGCCGCCGCCGTCGACGCCGAGTAGATACCCCATAAGCACAATCCCAGAAATGTAACTCCAAGCTGCGATAACTTATCGCAGCTTGGCAAGGGCGACCGCCCGCCGCGCACGTTTGCGCGAGCCATGCGGCGCTTGAGCTCTAAAAAAGACTAACCCAGCTCGTGGATGCGCACGCCCTGGACGACGCGATTGACCGTGCCCGAGGCATTAGGTTTGTCCGGCGTCAGGTTGTGGCGCAACGATTCATAAAAGGCGAAGATCTGCGGGCAGATTATGTAGGGAAACAGCAGGTCGACGTCCCAGGCCTTTTCCAGCCCGGTGACGCGGACCGTATCGGCGGCCTCGACCCCGACCCCGTCCTGGGCGGTGATAGCGATGACCCGGGCGGCGTCATTGTCGCGCAGCAGTTCGTCGAGCAGGTCGCCGTCATAGCCGCGTGTATAGGCATTGTTGGAGAAAAAGACGACGACCAGGGTGCGGTTGTTGACGATGGTCTTGGGCCCGTGGCGAAAGCCGAGCGGGGAGTCGAACATCGTCACCAGGCCGCCATTGGTCAGTTCCAGCAGCTTCAGCCCGGCTTCGCGCGCCAACCCCTGGAAGATATGACTGCCGAGATAGACGATACGCTCATAGCCCTCACCGGCTGCCTGTTTCATGGCCGCCGTATAGCCGGCGATCACGCCCTGGGTCGCCTCGGCGATTGCGCCAATACGGTCCTGCATGGCGGCGATGCCGGAGAAAATGGACAGAGCCGCGTAGGTCATGCACGAGAAGCTCGACGTCATGGCGAAGCTGCGATCGTGGGTCGCTTCGGGCAACAACAGCGTAAAGCCGCGCGATGAAGCCGAGGCATAGCGCGCCAGGGCGCCGTCGTCATTGCAGGTCACCACCAGGTGATGCAGGTCAGCGACGAAACGGTCGGCCAGTTCGACGGCGGCGACGCTTTCCGGGCTGTTGCCGGAGCGGCCGAACGAGACCAGCAAGGTCGGTGTATCGGCCTCGAAATAGAGCTGCGGGGCGCAGCTCAGGTCGGTGGTCGGGACGGCTTCGACACGCAGCTTCAACTGTGCCGCCAGGGCCGGCGCCAGGCAGGCGCCGATAAAGGCGGAAGTGCCGGCGCCGGTCAGGATGACGCGGACCTTACGCGCCAGCAGCGGCGCCAGGAAGGCTTCGATCTCGACCTTGCGCGACATAAGCAGGGCCTGGGTCTGGCGCAGCATCTCGGGTTGTTGGACGATCTCGCGCGCCGTCCACAGGCCGCCGAGCCGCTCCAGTGTGGCTTCGTCAAAGCCGAGAAAGGTTGCAGTTTCGGGCTTCGAGTCAGGCATCAATCAACTCCGGGGTACGCATTTTAACAGGATTACAGGCAGCGTGATAGGCATCGAGCGTGGCGCCTATATGGGCCATGACGAGGTTTTCGGGACTGGGCGCGATACCGCCGTCGCGCACGACGGCATAGGCGTCGGGCAGGTACTGGCTGATCAGGGCCAGGGGTGGCGGTGATTGCGTCAGATTGCCGAACAACACGTCCTGCGCTTTCGCTATGTTGCGGTCGGGCCAATAGTAGCGGATGCGGTCCGACAGGCTGTATTGCAGGTCGAACTGCAGGTCGGCGCCGGTGGCGTGGTAATATTTCGCCCAGTTCTTCGGCTCGGCCTTCATGCGTTCGATCACCACGTCACGAAAGCCCGAACGGGCGTCCGCCGCGATCCATTCACGTTCGATGGCGTCCAGCGCCCACAGGGCTTCGCGCAAGGCAAAGGTGACGCCTGGGCCGACCTTCAATATGGCGAAGTGGTCCTCGACCAGGGCCTTCAGCGCCTTCGGCGTCTGGTAATCGGTCGAATGAGCCTCGAAAACCAGGGTCGGCAGGCGGTCGACGGCATGGCTCAGCGACAGGGCCTTGGGCCGGTCGTAGTCGATCACCTTGTGATGGTCGAATTCGACGCCCGGCTGGACGACGGTGGCGACGACGCGCGGCCAGGCCGCCGACAAACCCAGTCCGGCAAAGATCGCCTTGTGCGTTTCGATGGTGGCCAGCGCCGCGGCCGGCGTGGTGACCTCCAGTTCGGGCAGATCTTCGTGAGCACCGCCGGGCACAGGCACTTCGGTGCCGATGACGTAGACGGGCGGTTCGCCGCCAACCTGGGCATGGGTCTGTTCGGCAATGGCGATCAGGCGGGCGGCGCGGCGGGCAATGGTGTCTTCGGGCAGGGGCACGGGGTCGTCGGCGCACGACATCGAGCAGTCGGCGTGGATCTTGCGGAAACCGGCGGCCACATATTTCGCGATCAGTACCTCGGCCTTTTGCATCGCCTCGTCGGCGTTCAGATGCGTCCACGGATTGGGCCCCAGATGGTCGCCGCCCAGCAAGATACGCCGGCGATCCAGCCCGACGCGATCGGCAATGGCGTGAACGAAGGCGACGAAATCGGCCGGCTGCATGCCGGTATAGCCGCCGTCCTGATTGACCTGGTTGCAGGTGGCTTCGATCAGGGTGACGTCCGAACCGACCTTGAGCGCGTGACGGAAAGTGGCTTCGACGACCAGGGGATGCGCCGAACAGACCGAGGTAATCCCGGTGGCCTGCCCTGCCTTGTGGCGGGCGATCAGATCGAGCATGGCCTTCATGACGCGTCCTTTGTCATCGTGTGCGTGTTTCTAAAGGCAACCTAGCGCAACGAAACCAACAGCGCAACTAAAACAATGAAAACGAAACATATAAAAATGACAATTTGTGCTGTAAGTGTGTTTTTGTCGTAAAAATTATCACATAATGAAACTACGGGTAAAAATGGCCGCTGTAGCGTTTGAACGGCTACATTTTTTGCCGCGCAGAAATTTTTCGTTCGTGCAACGCGGTGACGGCACGTCTTCGATGGTGGAATCTTGGATCACGAAAAGCTCGAAAAGCAGAAAAGCACGAATCTCAGGGTGGAAATTCTCCCGCGCGAAGCGCCTTTATTCCGCGCCTGAGGCCACGAACTCTATTAAATGCCCTTCGGGCCAGATTTTTCAGCGCGCTTCCTTCGTGCTTTTCTGCTTTTCGTGCTTTTCGTGATCCAAAATTCCACTGTAAAAAGACGTGCCGTCACCGCGTTGCACGAACGATTTTCTGAGTGTCAGGCCGCCAGAGCCAGCAAGGCCGAGGCAATCAAGGCCAGGATCAACCCGATGATCTTGAATTCACCTGGAATAACATGGGCGACGACCAGCGAGATCGCAGCCGTGACCAAAGGCCCACCGGCATTGGTCAAGGGAGCGACGACGATCGCCTTGCCATAACGAAAGGCAAAAACCAAACATAACGCGCCTATGGCATTCAAAATCTGGATGCCCGCCGCCAGCCACGGCCCGTCCAACCCGAAATTGATCGGCGCCGAAAAATTGGTCATCAGCAGCGCCACCGGAATCAGCATCAGGCCCGTGATCATCATGTAGAAGAAGATGCTCTCTCCCGTCATGGAGCTATTGGCCAGCTTCATGAAATAGGCCTGGACACCCCAGCACGCCATGATGATCAAGGCCAGCGGGAACCACACCCCGCCGTTCATGAACGAAAAGCCCTTGTCCGGCGAGAAGTCGAACATTGGCAAGGCAACCAGAGCCAGCACCACACCCAGCAGGCCAAGTTTCGTTGTCCGTTCTTTTAGAAACACCGCCGACATCAGAATCGTCACCAGCGGTGACAGAGAGATCACCGGAAAAATCAGATAGGCTGGACCGGTATTGACGGCATAGAACAGCACCATCTGCCCGCCGGCGCCAAGCAGACCGATGATCAGGCCGTAGATGATGGCGCGCGGATTATGATCGAGTTTCCAGCCCGCCTTCCACAACACGTAGATCGCCGGCAGGATCATGGTCAGGGCCCAGACGCAATAGGTCAGGGTTTCGGGAAAGCCTTTTTGGGCCGAGATACCGGTAAGGGCGCCCCACAGGCCCCACAGCCCGACCACGCCCAGGGCATAGGCCAGCCAGCGTTTGCCGGCAGCGGGAGTAACAAGGCCGGAAGCCGGCTCGGGCATGGGTGTAGGCTGAGATTCTGGCATCAGGAATTCCTAAACAGGTACGGCTTCGATCAGCAGGAAGCGTGTGAACGTAGCGGGAATACGATTGGCTGCCGGCGTCACTTCACCCAGCGCGACACCGTTGTAGTAGTCGGTCAGGCGATAGCGCTTGTGCGTCAGGCCGCGTAGCTCCACAGCCCCTTCCCAGGTCGGCGCATAGAAGGCGTAGTAGAGCTTGCCGTCCTTCTCGACCGCATGGGCCTCGGGCTTGTCGAAACCAATATCATAGAGTTCGCCGCGGTACTGGCCGGTCGACAGGCGCTTTTCGTTATACAGACCGATCCACTTGCGCCACAGCACCTCGCGCTCGGCCGTCAACTGGTAGTTCTGGCCCTTTTCGTGGCCTGGTCCGGGCCAGGCAAACTTGGTCGAGACAATGCCGCCGATACCGACGGTCGAGGCGAAATCATCGCCGCCGTCCGACAGCTCGACATGGTCGCCGGCAAAGGCCGCATCGCCCCCCATGAGCCCTTTCAACGACTTGCCCTTCAGGCGAACCTGCCACGAATTAAGCGGGTCGGACGCCGGCACGTGATTGACATAGGGCAGATTATGGAAGGCGTAGGACGTGCCGCACGGACAGAATTCGACTACCGCATTCGGATTGGCGGCGCGCGCCGTGTAGTAGATGAGTTTCCAGAAGTCCTGCAGGTGCTCGACCGAGTCTTCCGGCTTGGCGTGGTTGTGTGCCGGGTTATAGCAGGGCGCCACACCATTCATGTGCTGGCCGTCCAGCTTCAGCCCCTCGAAGCCCCACTCGCCGATGATCCTGGTGATCAGGCGGCGATAATAGTCGCGCGTCGGCTCATAGGCCGGACACAGGTAAAAGGAATTCCACCAGGTAATGTCCTGCACAGCGCCATTGGCGTCGAGCAACAGCATGTCGGTGTGGTCGTGCAAGAGATCAGTGCCCGGATCGACCGCCAGCGGGGCCAGCCACAGGCGCGGCCGCAGCCCCGCCGCCTTGATCGACTTGACGAAGGCGATCATGTCCGCGTCCTTGCGCGGGAACTTCTTCGTATCGAGGAACCAGTCGCCTTCCGAGCTCTGCCAGCCGTCGTCGAGCACCGCCCAGCTGAGCCCGACATCCTTGGCCTTGGCGAGCGTGCCTTCGATTTCGTCGACGGTGAAGTTGCGCTGATAACCCCAGGCGCACCACACCGGCTCATAGGATTCGGCCGGCGGCTTCGGCGTCGCCAGGCCGCGGTCGGCCATCACCCTGCGATAGGTGTCGAGTGTGGCGAAGTGGTCGCGGCGATGGACGCTGACAAAGGTGTCGAGTGTCGCAAAGCCTTCGCCCGGCGCCAGGGTCACGGCATGATCGTAGCGGATTCCGACCCCGGCGCCGGCCGCCGCGGCGATGAGCGGCAGCGAGATCAGCTTGGGAGTCGTCTCGATATGGCCGACCGCCAGTCCGGCATCGGCGCGCCAGACATCGACGATGGGCGTGCCGCCGCCATAGTCGGAGGCATTCATACCCATATAGTTGGGCTGGTCGAAACCGGCAGCGACCGGCTGCACCCAGTCGCGGCGATCGCCATGCGACGACCCCGAAAACGACCAGAAGGACGTGCCCTTCAGCATATGGCTGTGCGACGTCCAGGCGGCGACGGCGAGCGGCGCTGCGCCCGTATTGCGATAGGTGACGCGGGTGATGGCAAAGCCGGGATAACGGTCGTACAGCGCAACAACGACGGTCTTTTCGAGACCTTCGGCCGACACGCCGCGCACAGTATAGGCGACACCCTTACCGTGGATATCGTTGAGCGGTGCCTGGCGCTTACCGGCAAAGCTGAAACGCTCGATGGTGCGGCCGTCGGCCAGGGTGACGGTTTCCGACGGCGCGAAATCGCTCAGCGCCACCGTCTTGCCGTCACGGCGGGCCAGGATACGGCTGTTGAGGCCCAGGTCGAAATCGATCGAGATCGCGGAATCACTGATCGTGGCGACAGCGGCGTTCTGGCTGCGGGCGGCGCCTGCCGGCAAACTGGCAGCAATGGCGGTGCCCGACAGCAGGCCAACCAGTCCGCGCCGGCTGGTCATCGATTGCGTCATCATCGGCCGCCCTCCATTATCCAAACTCATTTTTGATCTTGCATAAGTCATATTAAAAAGGCAAACAAAAAGACGTCAAACATTGTTTTTAAATTTCGTTTTCTTTCCTTTCGTGTCTATGGGAGCCTGAACATGACCCGACGCCACCTGCTTATGAGCCTGTCCGCCGCCGCGATCCTGGGCACGATGACGGGCTGCGCGACCTTGCCGGGGCAGAGCGGCTATACGGTGGCGGATTTTGCCCGGGTGAAGAAGTTCGATTCCCACGTCCATGTGAATGTCAGCGACCCCGCCTTTGTCGATGCGGCTAAGGCGGACGGCTTCGAGCTGCTGAGCATCAATGTCGACTATCCGGCCTTTCCGTCCCTCGCCGACCAGGCGGCGGTGGCGCACACATTCCACGACGCAGACCCGGCGCATTTTCACGTCGCCACCACCTTTAGCATGGCGGGCTTTGGCAAGCCGGACTGGGCGGCTGCGACCAATGCTCATCTCGACGAGGAATTCGGCCGTGGCGCCGTGGCAGTGAAGATCTGGAAGAATGTCGGCATGGTCGAAAAGGACGCGGCCGGGAACTACATCTCGCTCGACGATCCCGGCCTCGACCCGGTAATCGCGCACATTGCTTCGGCGAAGAAGGTGCTGATCAACCACCAGGGTGAGCCGCGCAACTGCTGGCTGGCCATGGACCAGATGACCAGCAACAACGACCGCGCCTATTTCAGCGAGCATCCGGAATACTACATGTACGTCCATCCGGACCAGCCGCGCTACGAAGACCTGATGGCCGTGCGCGACCGCTTCGTGACGCGGCATCCGGAGCTGAAGTTCGTCGGCGCTCACTTCGCCAGCCTGGAATGGAGCGTCGATGAGGCGGCGAAGTTCCTTGATGCTCACCCCAATGCCAGTATCGAACTGGCGGCGCGTATCAGCCAGATCCAGTACCAGTCGGTCCGCGACTACGACAAGGTGCGGAACTTCTTTATCGAGTACCAGGATCGCATCATGTACGGCACCGACCTGACGCTCAATCCCGGCGAGGATACCGCCAGCTTCAGGCAGGTCGCCCATAATTACTGGCTGTCCGACTGGACCTATCTGGCGACCCCTGAGACCCAGCACGTCGCCGATATCAGCGGCGATCCGAAAGGCCTGGCCCTGCCAAAAAGCGTCATCGACAAGATCTACTACGCCAATGCCCGCCGTGAATATTTCGGCGATTAGGCTCCTGACTCATTGTCTTGGCCAGCGATCTTTATGGGCGGCATTGGACAACGGCGCAATATATTGAAATTACAGTAATCTTCAACGCGGAAAGCGCAGAAGAGACGGAAAGACGCAGAAATTCAGGGTGTTGTTTTTTACCGCGCGCAACGCCTTCTTTTCATGAACGTTACCACACGCGTTGCATAAAAGGCCCTTCGGGCACAAGCCGATCCGCAAGCTCCTTTTCCGCGTCTTGTCCGTCTTTTCCGCGCTTTCCGCGTTGAAAATTGCTGTAAAATTAGGCACTTTCAATGCAGACGTAGCCGAGCACAGATGGAAACCTGCTCGATGCCCAAGGAGTCGATATCAGGCAACGATCAGCTTGAAATCCAGCCGTTCAGCGGCCTCCTTCAAAAAGTCGGGCGCCTCGGCATCGGTGACCAGGGCGTCGATGTCGCTGATGTCGATGATCCGGTGCAAACACACCCGGCCGAACTTGGAAGAGTCCGTCACAGCGATGACCTGACGCGCGGCGGCGACCATCTTGCGATTAAGCTGGGCTTCCGGCTCGTGGTGGGTGGTGATGCCGCGCTCGATATCGAACCCGTCGACCCCCAGAAACAGCTTGTCGAGCAGCAGTTCATCCATGGCCGACACCGTCTGGGCGCCATAAAACGCCATGTTCTTGCGCCGCAGTTCTCCCCCCAGCATGACGATCTTGATCTTCTGCTTGTGGGTCAGCGCGTTCAGCACGCCGAAGTCGTTGGTGACGACGGTAATATCCTCTTCATCGGGCAGGAAACGCGCGATCTGCAACGCCGTGGTACCCGAATCGAGCATGATCGAATCCCCCGGCTGGATCATCGAAGCGGCCAGCTTGCCGATCCGCTCCTTCTGGGCGATGTGGCTGGTCTGCTTGGCCTCGATCGGCGGCTCGACCGTGCCCGACACCATGTCGGCGGAAATTGCCCCGCCATAGGCCCGCTTGGCGACACCATATTCTTCCAGATAATGCAGGTCCTTGCGGATCGTCTGCATGGACACCGAAAACTGCTCGGACAGGGTGACCACCTGGACGCTGCCGCGTGTCTTCAGCATTGCCGTGATCTCCCGCCGGCGCTCAGACGTGTCACGCGTAATCTTGCCAGGCGTTGCGGCCATGTCCATCCCCAATAGTTTCGTTTCAGGTTTCGTTATCTACCACATCTTGGCCGACTTCAACCGATTCCACCACCTTTTCACCGGCTGAACGGCCGGATCACGCGCCCGGGGAGAACAGGGATTTCATCCAGAGCACAAAGTCCGGCTCCGGCGCCGCCTGCGACCACAGCAGCCAATAGCTGGCCGGACCTTCGACCACCTGTGCGAACGGTGCCACCAAGCTGCCGTCATCACACAGCCCGCCGAAGAGGGCCGGCGACAGCAGGGCGACGCCCTGCCCCTGAACCGCCGCCTGAGCTTCCAGCAGATAGTCAGGAAAGCGGGTAGCGATGAAGTTCGGTTTGGCATCGTCAAGACCGGCCAGGCGAAACCACGCCGCCCAGCGTGGGTCAGGAATCAAGGGCAGGTCCAGCAGATCCGCCACGGTCATCGGGCGGTCCGGCGGCGCCAGGGCCGGGCTCAGCATCGGCGTGCCTTGCTCCGGCATCAGTCGTATCGCTGCGCCTTCCCCGGGCGGAACGGGGCCACTGCGGATCGCGACATCATAGCGGTCCGGCGGCAAGATAGTCTGGGTGACGTCCAGCTGGATGGCTTCGGCGCCCGGCCGGCTGTGATAAACGGCCAGCCGCGGCACCAGCCAGCGCGCCGCAAAGGTCGGTGCACAGGTGACGCGCAATGGGGGCGGGGCATCGCGGCAGGCGTCGACCGCGGTGTGCAGTATGGCCAGGGCGCGCTCGATCTCGCCACCCAATAATCTCGCTCGGTCGGTTGTGGACAGCCGTGGACCGTGACGGCTGAACAACGTAACACCGAGCTGCGCTTCCAGGGCGCGCATGCGCTGGCTGACGGCCGTGGGCGTAATGCCGATTTCGGCAGCCGCAGCCGAAAAATTGCCATGCCGGACGCAGGCCGCCAGAACGCGCAGGGATTCCAGCGGCGGTTGAGGTTTTCGCATGATTCATTTGAAGCTGGGATTCAAATGAAGGTCAAGACTTATCGTTATGGCGTCGTGCGACCGTGATTTAGCTTCCGCCAACAACCCATCACAGGAGCCACACATGTCCAGATATCTGCCCGCCGCCATGACCATTCTTGTCCTGGCCTTGACGGCCGCCACCGGCCACACGGCGGATCTTGCGCCCGGCTACTCAATGAACGTAACGGGTGACGCGCATGATTTCGACTATTTTGCCGGCGGCTGGAATACGGTGCAAAAGCGTTTGAAGGTTCGCGGCGCCGGCAGTTCCGACTGGGAGACCTTTCCAGCAACCCTATGTGCGACACCCTATCTCGGCGGGCTGGCCACGATCGATGAGCTGTATATGCCGACCCATAACCGGGCGGGCCTGACCTTGCGAGCATTCGACGTCGCGAAGAAACAGTGGTCGATCTACTGGGTCAGCAGCGCCACGGGCCGGCTGGACCCGATCCCGACGGTCGGCGGCTTTACCGGAAATCACGGTGAGTTTTATGCCGAAGACCACGACGTTGAGCGGCCGATCAAGGTACGCTACATGTGGGACAAGATCGATGCCGATCACGCCCAGTGGCAACAGGCCTTCTCCTATGACGACAAAACCTGGGAGACCAACTGGGTCGCCGATTTTACCCGGGCCGATACTGCGACAACCTGCGACCAGGGCCGCCCACGCCGTCCATAAGTTTTGAACAACTGCGCCCGCCTCACCCGTTCCGGGGATGCGGGCGCGCTCCACCGCGGATAGGCTTCCATGATGCGGCGGGTAAGCCGCCACCCGAAGCCTCGAGGCACATCATGAATCACGTTTTCCGCAACAGCCGCAATATTCTCCTTGCTGCCCTTATGCTGTCCACCGCGGCCTTCCCTGCCCTGGCGGAGGACCCGGGTGCCATCGCCGATCGTGCGATCACGGCCTATAACGCCGGTATCGACGCTGAAAACGCCGGTAATTATGCGGATGCCTGCATCAGTTACCGGGACGCCGCCGACCGCTTTGAAAGCGCCATCTATGCCCTGATGGGGCAGTCCATGCAGACCCAGGAAGAGCGCGACGGTATCAAGGCTTATGCTGATATGCTGCAGGAGAAGATCGACATCGCCAAGGAAAATGCCCGTCGCGTTTGTAACAAGTAAAGACGCTCACGCCGCCTTATGGAACAGGGCGCGCATCATGTCCGACGCGCTGATCACGCCCAGTAGCCGCTTGCGCTCGTCCAGCACCAGGACGTGGCGGTGGTCGCCCTCCGAAAAGCGCGGCATGACCTCGGCCACCAGTTCGGTCGCCAGGACGTGGGCATAGACCAGCGACATGATCTGGCCGGCGTGTTCCGGTTTGTCGCTATGGACCGTGCCCGCCGGTTCCAGCAGCCGCGCCAGACCGCGCGCCGGATCGGCAGCGTCAAGCACAGCGCTTTCGCGGCGAAAATCCTCCTCCGACAGCAGCCCCAATATCCGCCCTGCCCGATCAACTACCGGCAAGGCCTTGATATCGTTCTGCTTCATCATCAACCAGGCTTCACGCAGGCCGGTGCCGAACTGCGCCGTCACCGGCTTCGCGGTCATGATGGCGCCGCAGGTCAGGCCACCGGCCATGCGTTTATAGGCGATCATCTCGCTGGTCCGCAGCAGCAGGTTCAGGTCGTCGACATCGATATCCATGACCTCGTTATGGTGCGACAAGGCCTCGGCGAAGTCGCCTGGCGTGATGCGCATCAGGCCGGACGGCTGGGCGGCCACGGCCAGTTGCGGATGGGGATAGGGCTTGCGTGTCAGATTGTTGTACAGCACGCCGAAACCGGCCAGCAACAACGAATTGGTCAGGGCGGGAAAGACGGCGAATTCAAACGCCGTGGTGTGGCTCATCACCACCAGCAGGGCCATGGCGCCGCCCGGCGGATGCAGGCAGCGGGCCGTGAACATGGCGCCGATGGCCAGGCCGACCGCCAGGGCCGCAGCCAGGACTGGATTTGGGACCAGATTGCAAATAATCAGGCCGGCGAGGGCTGAAATCGTATTGCCGCCGACCACTGACCACGGCTGGGCCAGCGGACTGGACGGCACGGCATAAACAAGGACGGCCGAAGCGCCCAGCGGCGCCACCAGCCATGGCGACAGGTGCATAGCTTGCGCGATCCACAGGCTGACCGCCGCGGTAAAGCCGATGCCGAGGGTAGCACCGACCGCACTGCGCACGCGTTCCTGCAGATTGACCGCCATCGGACGCGGCCGGAATCCGGCCATAAAGTTAAGGATATTCAAGGCGTTTTCCCTGGAGGTTTTGCCGTGTCTTGCCCCTGCCCTAGCGGATTTTACGCCAACTGTACAGGTAAGCCTGTTTGCGTTTTGTTATGACAGTTGGGCCATATTCATTCCCAAGCGGCGACTATAAATAAGCTGCGTCGGGAGTAGGTCTATGAGTGATCAGGTTTTGTTGTGCGATCTGTCGCTGGCGCCCCAGATCGGGGTCAGCCTGGCAACACCGGGACACAGGCCTGATCAGGTGTCGCGTTTCACCTGCGCCACCAAGGCGCATTTCGACGACAACGTAAGAGCCTTCCTGGCCGAGCGGCAGGAACCCGCCCTGATGGGGGCGGCAATGTCGGCGCGCGGTTGGGAACAGAGCAACGAATTGCATCTGAAGGGTCTCGACTTCAGCCTCGACCGCGACGATATCCGCAGCCTGCTGGGCGTTCAACGCGTCAATTTCGTCAATAATTTCGTCGCCCGCGCCCTGGCTGTGCCGCAGCTTCGGCGCAATGAAAAGGTCCAGATCTGCGGCGGCGAGGTCAATGACGACCATGCCATCGCCGTGCTGGGGCCCCATCATGGCCTTGGCCTGGCCTCGCTGGTCTCCGACGGGGTCGGGGGCTGGACGGCCCTGCACGGCGAAGGCGGTCATTCGGACATGCCGGTCAAGACCGAGCGCGAATGGCGACTGATCGAAGCGATCCGTCGCAGGAACGGCTACGTGTCGCGCGAATCCTGCATTTCGGTCAAAGGCTTAAGCGACATCTGGCATGCCCTGGACGAGGAGTCCGAGACGAGCCTGACCCCGGCCGAGATCATCACAGCCGCCCACGCCGGTGATACGCGCGCCATTGAGGCCATCGACACCATGACGGCATGGCTGGGCGCCATGGCGTCGGATATTGCCCTGATCATGGGGGCCAGCGGCGGAGTCTATCTGACCGGCGCATTGCTCGACATGACCGGCGACCTGTTCAATCTCGACGTCTTTACCCGGCGTTATCTCGACAAGGGTCCGCTCACGCAATATGTCCGCGACATTCCTGTGTTCCGCACCCAGGCGGCCGAGATGGAAATCACCGGCCTGGCCACATTGTACGATTAAGGTTGGGTATGATTAGAGTTGGGTACGACTAAAGCTGGGCGACCAACTGCGTCAGCCGCGGAGCGCGGCGGCGGATCGTCAGACCCAGCAGCCAGGCCGGTAGGGCCACGGCGGCCAGGATCAGGCCCGCAACCAAGCTGATAAACGATATGGTGCGCTCGGACTGGGGTGGCGCGGTGTGTGGACGATAAGTGCCCAGGCTCGGCCGGTGCTCAGTGCTTTCCAGCCACTCGCGCATGACGGACAGGCGCCAGTCGGCCGCGCGGCGAAACGGCAGGTCGTCGCGCTGCAGCGCTTCGAGATGCCGGGCGGCGGTGGCGGCGTCACCGCGCAGATAGGCGTCCTGCATCAGTTCATAATGCAGTTCCGCCCGGACCTGCTCGTGTTTGAAGCTGCCGGTAACCTGGACGACACCGTTCATGCTGGTGATGACAATGCCCTTGGGTAGCAACCGTCGGTCGAGGTCGGAAGTGCGGCCAAAGGCATCAGCATCAGCCCACGACCGCGCCACGGGCGTCATGATCGCTGGGTCCAGGGTCATGACTCCGAAGGTGCTGCGGGTCGCCGTTGCGGCCTCTAGGCACAGGTCGCCGGCCAGGGCCAAGGCGACCAGCGGCCACACCCGCCGCCGGATGACAAAGACCACGGCGGCCGCGACGCAACCGGCCAACAGTACCCACGGCAGGATTTCGACCAGCCAGCCGGGCGCAGGGCCGAACCACCGCCGATCGAGATCGACGACCTGGAGCCCGACCTGCGGCCAGTAATCGGCAAGCGACGGATTGATTTCGATCGTCCGGAAAGTGGCGTGATCGCCGGCCGGCGGCTGGGCATACAGGGGCGACAGGCCCAGCAGGAAGACCGCCACGCAGCCGGTCCAGCGCGCCACGGCGGCGTAGCGACGGCCGCGTGTCTCCAGCCGGTCGAGATAGGTTTGCGTCATGCCGTCCCCGTGGCCGGTATCAGGTCGGCCAGTCGCAGGGTGCGGCGCCGGATGGTCACGGCCAGGGCAAGGACCAGGACGGCGAGGCTCAGAGCCAGCGCACCGGCCGCCAGGCAAAGACGACTGAGCCTGCGAACATCACCAATCGCCATGACATTGGCCGGGACGTGGGTCTTCGGCGGCTGGCCCACGGCGATCAACCATTCGCGGACGATGGCCGCGCGCCACCCTATGCCCCAGGTTTCCAGCATGTAGTTGGGATCGATGGCGTCGTATTGCGCCCGCGCGGTAGTGGCGTCGCCCGCCAGATAGGCGCGCTGCATCAGGATATGGTGCAGCATGGCCTGGGCGAAGGGCAGCGAACAGTCGGAGGCAATTGTCGCTGGCGCGCCGTCCTTGCCGGCAATCACCCGGTCGCAACTGGGAACCATGCCACCGCCTTTCAGCAGCAAGGCGGGCGGCGCATCGGCGGCAGAGGCGTCCGCCGCAAGGCGTGCAGTCACGGCCGGGGTCAGGGCCTGAACCGGCGCAGCGTGGTAGGCGATGCGGTGGGCGCACACGGCCTGGGCCTGGAAAGACAGGTGGCCGATGAGGAGCAGCGGCACCATGAAAAGATATTTGCGCCAAATCAGGCAAGCCACGATGGGAAGGCATAGCAGCATATCGAGCACGCCAGGCCCGACTTCAAACAACATGCCGGGAAGACCGGCGATCTGGCGCAGGTCTAGCTCGCTCTGCGGCAGGTGCATGGCCTGCCAGTAGCCCAGGAGGCTGGAATGAACCTGTATGGAGGTGAAGGCGGTATGGCTGGTGGCGTCCGGCAGGCCATTGATCAGGCCTGATACCAACAGATACAGCCCCAGCAGAACCAGCCAGGCACAGGCCCAGCCATAGGCATTCGCCCGCCGCTTCAGGACGGCAAGCGCCGGGAGGGTTTGGGCCGGAGCGCTCACGCCTGAAGCTCTCGCAAGGCGTGCCGCAGCGGTGGCAAGGCGTCCATATCGGTCTGCATGCGGGTGATCTTGCCGATGCGCCTGCGCAGGCGGCTGACCACGACACTGAACACGATCAAAGGGACCAGCAGGGCGATATGCACCCACCAGGTGATCGCGCCGACGGGGTTGGTATAGTCGGGATGGGCCAGATCAAGGACGGTCTGGCGCAGAACCTGCAGCCGCCTGGCGGTAAAGGGTGTGTGCTCGATCTTGCGGGCATCGAGCGGGCCGATCGCTTTCAGGGTCGTCCAATCGCGCCGGATATAGGCAAGCTGGGCGCGGACATAGCGCGCCTGCGGCTGGAATTCCGCCGGCAAGGCGTCAAGCGCACCGAACAGACGCTGATCCGACGCCCGTTCGGCGGCCTCGGGTTTGCGATGAATCACCAGGTTGCCACCGCGGCTGGGCAGCACCGTGACGCCGCACAGTATGGCGATCGCGACGGCAACGCCGGAACGGATAAGAATGGGCTTGTATTGCCGGGTAAACAGGCTGCGCCCCGCCGCCAGTATGCCGGCGAAAATCGCTATGGCGCCCAGGTCGCCACGGACAGTGCCGAGCCACGAGGCCGGAATCAGCATGGCCGCCAGGCAGGCAAAATACAGGTACCAGCGGCCGCGCAGGGCGGCGATACAGACGCTGCAGCAGATCATGATGTTGAATAGCTGGTAGCTCGACGGGCCGATATGGTCGCCGCCGAGATAGGCCGCCCCCATGTTAAGGTCGATATCCCTGCCGTTCAGATAGGCCGCAAGGCTGGGCGGAATCTCGACCAGCTGCCCCAGGCTTTCATTGCGCAGGGGATAGATGATACCGAAGGCGCCGGTGCCCAGGCCGAGCAGCAGCCAGACCAGCCAGCCGGCCTCATTGGCCAGGCACAGGCGTTCCCAGCGTGCCTTCAGCACATCGACGGCGCTGCTCATCGCGCCATCGCAACCGGAACCGCCGGACCGCGGCCGGCCAGACGCTGATAGCCCTGGGCCATTTCGTTGCGCAGGCCTTCCAGTTCCCCGGTCAGGGCTTCACGGCGCTTGGCGCCGGCTTCATGGGCCGCCTTGACGTCCATCAGGGTCTCCAGGACCTTGTCATGGACGTGGCGCAGGGTTTCGACATCGATCACCAGGCGCTGGTTGGCCTTGGCCGTGGCGACGGAGTTCTGGTGCAGCAGGTCGGCATTGCGCTTCATGAAGGCGTTGGTGGCGTCGTCGATGGCATTGGCCAGGCCGACCGCGCCCTTCTGTTCTTCCAGGGTCAGGGCCATGAGGAAGGCGCGCTTCCACGCCGGCAGGGTCAGGTTGCGCACGACGTGGAACTTGTCGATCAGGGCGACATTGTTGGCCTGCATGACGCGAACCATCGGCAGGGTTTGCAGAGCGCTGTGTTGCAGCACCTTCAGGTCGGCAGCGCGCTTGGCCAGAGCGTTGCGCGAAGACTTCAGAACGGCGGCGCGTTCGGAGGCGTCGAGGTCGTCCGTGGTATCCGCCATGCCATCCAGATCGGCATCGACCCGGGTCAGGAAGGTCTCGAGCGCCACGACATGGGCGGTCAGGCTGGCATGTTCAGCGCGAACGCCGTCATACATGGCCTGAAAGTCGCCGGCGCGCTTTTCCAGTGTCTTTGTGGTGCGTTCGACATTGTCGACCAGGTCGTCGACCTGGCCCTTGACGGTCTCGAAGCGCGACAGCATTTTTTCCTTGGTCAGGGCGATTTTCTTGAGCAGGCCACCGACGATCGGCGTGCGTGACCATTTGGCGTCGAGCGAGGACAGGTTGAAGTCCTTGGCCATGACGACGATGGCATTGAGCTGGCCGCCGACATCGTCGAGATCGCTGGTCCGCGCCGCGCTCAGCAGGGTATCGGTATAGGCCGCCGTGCGGTCGGCGACGTCGCGGCCGAAGGTCATGATCGACAGGGGGGCAGCGATATCCAGCGTACCCAGCAGGCGCGACACCTCGGCGGGATCGGCCACGGTGCCGCCGGAAACGACCACAGTCTCAGACGGCTCGCTCAGGGAGCGGGTTTGCAGGGGCATGTTCATATCCGGAGATCTTTCAAAACAGCTTGGCGAGGAGTTGATCGTGGGTGTGCAGGAAGGCAGTGGCCAGGGGTGAGGCCTTTTTGACCGGAACCGCCGACTGCGCGACCGCCAGGGCGTCGCGCTGCCACAGGGCGAACAGGGTGGTGCAGACGTCTTCGACGCGATCGATAAGTTGGGTTATATTGCTGTCAGCCAGGGCGATCTGGGCGCAGGTGACGTCATTCGACGCCGACAGGGCGATCAGATTGCCCAGCCGGCGTTCAAAGCGCACCAGAAGATCGGGGTCGGGGTCGTCGGCCGCAGAGACCGCGTTGCGGGCAGCGGCAATAATGCGGGTAAGGCGTTCCTGTTCGGCGACGATCTGGCGCCGTGTCAGACGCAGGTCGTGGCGCAGGCGCTTGGCCTGGTAGCACTGGCCTTGCAGGGCCGTGACGTCGGCGCTGACCTGGCGGACGTCCAGTTCGAAGCGCAGCTTGGCTTCGATATCGGCCCCAGTCAGTTGGCTGAGCACGCCCTGGGTGCGGAACAGGCTTTCCATATTGACCTGGCGCAGGCGGCCGACCAGGGCATGGACGGCGGTGGTGATGTCGCGCACTGGACTTTGCGTCAGGCTGTCTTCCGGCATCGGCGCGCTGCGGGCGGCGCGGCCCATGAAATCGATCGACGCGTCGTCTATACCCAGTTGGCGCCGCTTCGGCGGCCCGGCCTGGGTGTCGGTCTGGCTGGCTTCTAGCACAGGAATATCCCCTCGTTCCCCTGTAGCTTAAGGCAACGCGCTTAACGCCCGGTTTAGCAAGAGGAGGATTTTAAGGTATTTTTTGCGAGCCACATGCTGCATCGGCAGGCAATATCTACCCCTTCAGCAGCTCAAACACCGCCCCTGTGCCAGTGGTAGCGGAAGGCGCGATCCAGACGTCGAACAGGCCCGGTTCGGCCGCCCATTTCAGCGTCTCGGTCATCAGCAGCAGGTCGGCGCGGGTCAGGGTGAAAGACACCGCCAAGCTCTCGCCCGGCGCCAGATCGACATGGCGGAAGCCTTTCAACTCGCGCATCGGCTGGGTAATCGACGCTACCTTGTCGTGGATATAGAGCTGCACCACCTCGTGCACCTCGCGGGTTCCCTTATTGGTCACCGTCGCCGTCACGGTTTGGGTGCCGCTCCACGCCAGCTTCGACGCCGAGACCGAGGTCGCGCCATAGGCCACCTCGCCATAGGTCAGGCCATGACCGAACGGATACAGGGCGTCGTTGGTGACTTCGCGATAACGCGTCTTGAAGTTCTTGTCGTCGGTCAGTTGCGGCCGGCCGGTGACGCGGCGGTTATAGTAGAACGGCTCTTGGCCAGAGGCCTGCGGAAAGGAGACCGGCAAACGGCCCTGCGGCGCATGATCGCCGAACACCAGGTCGGCCACGGCATTGCCGGTTTCGGAGCCGAGGAACCATGTGCACAGGATGGCCTGGGCGTTCTTCACCGCCCCTTCCAGTTCCAGGGCGCGGCCGTGCTTCAGCAGGATCACAACCGGCTTACCGGTGGCGGCGATCGCTTCGGCCAGGGCCAGTTGCGGATCGGGGATCGAGATGTCAACGCGCGACTGTGCCTCGCCCGACATGTTGGCGCCCTCGCCGATCGCCAGCACGACGATGTCGGCGGCTTTAGCTGCCTTGACGGCTTCATCGATCCCGCCGGAGATGGCCGCTTCGACGTCGGAGCCCTTGGCGACGGTGAGATTATTACCCACCACGGCACGGAAGCCGTCTTCCAGGGTGACGCAGTTGGCATAGTCCGGGAAGACCGTCCACGGCCCGGGCAGGTTGTCGCGATCCGATGCGAACGGACCGATCAGGGCGATCTTTTTGCCGGTCTTGGGCAGGGGCAGCAGGTGGCCATCGTTCTTCAGCAGGACGCACGACTTGCGGCCGGCCTCGCGCGATAGGGCGACAGCCTCGGGCTTGCGGATATCGCTGGCCTCGCGCGCCAGGCTGAGCGAACGGTAGGGATTGTCGAACAGGCCCAAGGCCTTCTTGACGCGCAGGACGCGGCGGACGGCCTCGTCGACCACGGCCATGGTCAGGCGGCCTGAAGCAACCAGTTCCGGGATATGTTTCATGTATAGGCCTGATTGCATCGACATGTCGCAGCCGGCATTGAGCGCCTTGACCACAGCGTCGGGACCGTCAGCGGCATAGCCGTGCAGGATCATCTCTTCTTCAGAGGTATAGTCGGAAACGACCATGCCCTTGAAGCCCCACTCGCTGCGCAGGATATCGGTCAGCAGGTGGTGATTGCCGCTGGACGGGATGCCGGCGATGTCGTTGAAGCTCGACATGGTCGACAGGGCGCCGGCGTCGAAGGCGGCCTTGAACGGCGGCAGGTGGGTGCCGCGCAGGGTGGTTTCGGGGATATCGGCGGTGTTGTACTCCATCCCGCCCTGGACGGCGCCATAGGCGGCAAAGTGTTTCGGACAGGCCAGCATGGAATCGTCGGCCTTCAGGTCCGGCCCCTGGAAGCCTTTGACGCGGGCGACCGCCAGCTGGCAGCCGAGATAGGGGTCCTCGCCCGCCCCTTCGGCAACGCGGCCCCAGCGCTGGTCGCGGGCGATATCGACCATGGGCGCGAAGGTCCAGTGGATGCCCTTCGCGGTGGCTTCGACGGCGGCGGCGCGGGCGGTGCGCATGGCCAGATCGGTGTCGAAGCTGGAGGCTTCACCCAACGGGATGGGGAAGTGGGTCTTCAGGCCGTGGATGACGTCGCCGGCGAAGATCATCGGGATCTTGTGCGGCGATTGTTCGATCGCGGTCTTCTGCATCTCGCGGCCAACCTCGACGCCGATACCGTTGAACACGCCGGTCAGGCGGCCGGCGGCGATGTCGGCCAGGACCTGCTGCTTGTTCGAGCTCTGGGCCGGCGTCGGATTGATCGGCGCGCCATCAAAACGCACCGAGTCGCCATAGATGCTGAGCTGGCCGGCCTTTTCAGCGATGCTCATCTTGGCGATGAGGTTTTCGATGAAGGGGTCGGCGGCTGGCCTGACCTTGGCCAGGGCGGGGGCTGCGACGGCGGTCATGGCGGCCGTGGCGACGGCGCCCTTCAGGAGGAAGCGGCGGGACGGTTGAAAAGCGGTCATGGGCGTAGTTCCTGCTGACGGTACTGGGATTTGGGATACAAAATATGGGTCATGCTTAGCCTTTCACGCTCCCGGACAAGAGACCGCGGACGTAATGGCGTTGCATGAAGACAAAGAGGGCGAGGACCGGGACGATGGTAACCGTGGCGCCGGCCATCATCATCCCCTGGTCTTGCAGATGTTCCTGCGACAGCGAGGCGACGGCCAGGGGCAGTGTGTAGTAGCTGTCGTCCGACAGCACGATCAGCGGCCACAGAAAGTCATTCCACGCCGCCAGGAAGGTAAATACCCCGAGCGTCACCATGATCGGGCGCAGATTGGGCAAAACGATGCGGCGAAAGACCTGCCATTCCGAAGCGCCATCGACGCGGGCGGCCTGCAGCATCTCGTCGGGCAGGCTCTGGGCGTACTGGCGCACCAGGAAGATGCCGAACAGCGAGGCAACCAACGGCACCACCACCCCGACATAGGAGTTGAGCAGGTGCAGGGTTTTCAGCAGGAAAAACAGGGGCAGCATGGTCAGCTGGCCCGGAATGACCAAGGCGGCCAACAGGGTCTGGAACAGCTTGTCACGCCCGCGGAAATGCAGCTTGGCGAAGGCATAACCGGCCGTGACATTGAAGGCCAGCGACAGGACGGTTGCCAGGCAGGCGACCAGAAGGCTGTTCAGGATATAGCGTCCCATATGCTGGTAGGCGAACAGCTCGGCATAGTTGGCAAGCGTCGGATCGCGTGGCAGCAGCCGAGCCGGAAAGGCATTGGCCTCGGCCTCCGGCATGAAGGACATGGACAGCATCCATAACAGCGGAAAGGCGGCGATCAGCGAGGCCAGGGTCAGGACCGTGGTCGCGACAAGGCTCGGCGCAGTCAGGCGCAGCAACTTCATGCCAAAGCCTCCTGTGACCGCGTACGGATAAAGGAGATGCCGATCAGGATGGCGAACAGGATGAAGGCCGTGGCCGAGGCATGGCCGAGATTCCAGTATTTAAACCCGTCCTGGTACATGAAATACAACAGGCTGAAGGTCGATTGCGCCGGCCCGCCCTGGGTCATGACATAGGGCTCGGCGAAAAGTTGGAAATAGCCGGCAACCGTCAGCAGGGCGACCATCCACAGGCTGGGGGCGACGCCCGGCAGGGTGACGTGGACAAAGCGCGACCAGGCGCCGGCGCCGTCGACACGGGCGGATTCGTACAGGTCGTCGGGGATCTTCTGCAGGGCGGCCAGCAGGATCAGCATGTTGTAGCCAAAGTTCTTCCACACGGCGAACAGGATGATGGCCGGCATCGACCAGTGCGGATCACCCAGCCAGTCGACGGCGGGAATGCCGACCATGCCGAGGCCGCGATTGACCCAGCCGAAGTGGAAGTCGAGCATGTAGCGCCAGATGACGGCGGCGGCGACCAGGGTAGCGACATAGGGGCCGAACAGCGCCGTACGGAACACCGGTCGCAACCCGACGCCGGGGGTGTTGAGCGCCAGGGCCATACCGAGTGAAACCGCAATCGACAGGGGTGCGGCGACCAGGGCGAAATAGCAGGTATTGCCGAAGGCTTTCCAGAAGACGGGCGTGGTCAGCAGGTCGACATAGTTGTGCAGGCCGATAAAGCGCAGGTTTTTGAGGTCGGCCAGGGCGTAGATGTCGAAGTCGGTGAAGCTCATCACAAAGGCCCCGGCGACCGGCGCCAGAAAGAAGACGAACAGGATCAGCAGGGCCGGCGCCACGAAGACGTGGCCGGGCGACAGTTCGCGGAGAAAATCACGGATGGGCCTCATGAGCGCCACCCTTTGCCTGGATGAAGACAGGATGCCCCCTCCGTCGCCGACAGGCGGCGAGTCCTCCCCCGTGACGCTTCGCTACGGTGGAGGACTCGCGTAATTGCTTTTCCGGTACAAGCGAGAAACCCATAAATACTCAGTCCTCCACCGCTTGCGGGGGAGATGTCGCGAAGCGACGGAGGGGGCACCTTACCTGACCACGAAAAAACCTGTCTCATGCCGCACGCTCCAGCATGGCGCGGCGCTTGGCCAGGGTCGTCCAGGCGAATTCGTCGAGCCCCTTCAGCGCGGCGTCCAGAGTTGCCTGTCCGCGGATAACGCGTTCCAGGGCGGCCGTCATCTCATTGGCAATGCGCTCCCATTCCGGCACCCGGGGCACAGGCTTGGCCAGATTCATCTGCACGAAAAACGGCCGCGCACGGGCGTCATCCATCAAGCCGGCCATCGGCCAGGCGGCGCGGTCAGGCGGCAGGTCGCCTGCGGCGCGGTAGAACTCGGCCTGGCGGGCGGGCGCGCACATATGTTCGATGAAGCGAAAGGCCAGGTCCTTGTTGCGCGAAGCGCGGGTCAGGCACATCGATACCCCACCTGCCGATGCAGCGCCCGGTCCGGACGGTCCCGGCAGCAGGGCCGTTGCCCAGTTGGCGCGCGCCTCGACCGGCAGACGACGGGCGAATTCGGCCAGGTTCCACGGGCCGGTGATCATGAACGCGAAGTCGCCGCGCGCGAAGGCCGAGTAGTAGTCGGTGACCTCCGAATGCATCAGGCGCGCCGCATAGCCGCGTTCGTACAGCGAGGCGGCATAGGCGAAGGCCTCGCGGATCGGCGCCTGCGCAAACCCGCCGCGCGTGCCGTTGTCGAGCAGCAGGGATGCGTCGCTCTGCAGGCACAGGGCAACCAGGGGCTCGTACTCGTTGATCGGCAGCAACAGACCGTACTTGCCATCGCGTCTCGCACCCGACAGGGCGGCCAGTTGCTCATCCCATTCACCCCAGGTCACGGCCGGCGCGTCGAATCCGGCGGCCTGCAACAGGTCGCGGCGATAGAACAGCAGGCGCGTATCGACGTACCACGGCACGCCCAGCACGCGGTTGCCGATGGTCACGGCGCTGCGGGCGCCGTCGAAGAAGCGGTCGAAGCGGATGGCGCTTGACTTAAGGCGCTCGTCCAGCGGTTCAAGCGCGTTCAGAGCGGCGAACTCGGCCACCCAGGTATTGCCGAGCGCAATGATGTCGGGCAGGTCGTCGGCGGCAAAGGCGGTCAGCAGTTTTTCGTGAGCGGCGCTCCACGGCAGGACCTGGACGCGCACGGCCGCACCCGGATGGTCGCGCATAAAGGCCTCGGCGAAGCGGCTCAGCCCCTCGCCTTCAACGCCCATGGCCCACACCCGCAGCGGCGCACGCCGGTCACACGCTACCACACCCGACGCGAAAGCGCCTGATGCGGCAAGACGGGAGAAGGAACGCCGCGTCAGGGTCATTTTGCGTCTGCCTTCAGCCAGTCCCCCGAGGCGGCGACGGTCTGGAACCCGGCAGCCGTGAAGGCCCGCCTGACGATCGGACCGGTCACGGCGCTGCGGCAGAAGGTGTCCCACACGAAGCCGGAACGGAAGTTTTCCAGCATGGCCAGGATGGGGCCCTGGTCGATGGCGAGATATTCGTAGGCAACCCAGCCGGCCTTTGCGGTCTGATGACCGGTGCGCGATGGCAGGGTCTTCGGAAAAGACGGGTTAAAGGCGTCGAGGAAGCCGTAGTCGCCATAGAGATCGGCGCCGTATTTATCGCGCAGGGCGTGGATCAACGGTACGCAGATGTCCGGCGCAAAGGCGACCGAGCCGATGGCGGCGGTCGGCGCGATCGTGCCGTCGTCGAGCCCCTCACCGTCGCCGGTCTGCGGACCGCGCGCGCCGTATTCGTGGAACTGGACCTGACGGCCGTTATAGTTTGCCTTGACATAGCCCGGGCCGCGGCAGGCGGTGAGGCCCCAGACATCGGCGCTATAGTCCTTGAAGCCACCGGGATTCTTGATGGCGTAGTTGCGCTGGGCCGCCGTGGCCCGCTGCGAATTGATGAAATAGTCGATGCCCTTGCCGCGCATATAGCTATCGGCAATGCCGCGGAAATCGTACCAGACGTGCGAATACTGATGGCCGAACATCGGCGCAAAACCCAGATGCGGCTCACCGAAATTATCTCCCCAGGTGCCGCCGATGGTCGCTGTCCATGACGTCCAGGCTTCCGATTTGATGGCGTGGGTCGGTGAGCCCAGGGCCAGCAGATAGACCATCATACCTTCGTTATAGCGGTCCCAGCTGCGGATAATCAGGCCCTGGGCATCGTGATCTTTGAGGCCGGATTCGGGGTGCCAGCCCATGCTGACCAGGCCATTGGGGCGCTCCATGAAGGTCCAGTCGACCCTTTCATAGATGGCGACGGCAAGTCGGCGGATCTCTTTTTCGGCGTCGTTATCGCCGTCGAAAAAGCCGGCCGCCGTCAGGGCGCCGGCCAGGAACAGGGCGGTATCGATGCTCGACAGTTCGGTCGTCTCATAGCGCAGACCGGTCGACATATTGAGGAAATGGTAGAAAAAGCCCTTATAGCCCATGACACCGGACGTCTGCGCGCCTTGGGGGCCGTTCCAGAAGGTACGTAAGGTGTTGAGCGTGCGTGTGGCCGCTTCGGTGCGTGAGACGTACCCGGACCTGACGCCGATGGCGTAGGCGGTGAGCGCGAAACCGACGGCGGCGACGGAGCAGAAATCGGGATCGGGCCAGTTGTCGGGCGTCAGGCCGGTGGTGGCGTCGGTGGTGTCCCAGAACCACTGGAAGGTCCGTTTGTGCAGGTCGGCCAGGGTATCGTCCCAAATGGCGGGCTGGGTGGCCGGTCGCGCAGCGGGCATGCAGCCGGCCAGCGAAAGCGCCGCAACGCCCATGAGAAGGGCGCGGCGTGAGGTGCCGGGACGGGACTGCGATGGGATCGTCATAACTGAGGGTCTCGGTAAAGGCAGGGTCGCTTGTTGCGGTGGCGAGATTATGGAAGCATCGAAGTAAGGAAGCAAGAAACCCCACCACCACGCGCCAAGGGGCGCGCGGTCCCCCTCCCCACGCTACGCGCAGGGAGATATAAGAAAGAACGGCGCTATTTTTTCTTATATCTCCCTGCGCGTAGCACTTGCGAAGCGTGGGGAGGGGGACCATCCCGAAGGGATGGTGGTGGGGTTTCTTGCTGTCTTAAACTCCGTGAAAAAAGGGGGAAGCTCATCACTTCCCCCAGGCTCAACGGGGATCAGATTTACGTAGTTACCACTTGTACTTCAGGCCGACCTGGAACGACCGCGCCTGGCCGACCGTGCCATTTTCCTTCATAGCCGGGCCACCGCCCCAGTTCGAGCCGGCGCCCCAGGCCGAATAGGCCCGGTTGACGTGGTCGAACAGGTTGTAGACCTGGCCATCCAGGGTAATGACATTGCCGTTCGGCAGTTCGAAGTCCTTGGCGATACGGACGTCGAGATTCTGATAGGCCAGCTTGTCTTCCGGGAAATAGACGCCCGACAGGTTGGCGATACAGCAGGCATTGGGCGGGTTCGGGCCGCGGCCGTCGATAGAGCCGAAAGGCGAACCCGAAGCCAGGGTCAGCAGGGCCGAGATGCTGGTGCCCCACGGACCGTCGGCGATACCCGAAGCCACGAAGCGCATCTTGTCGACGCCCAGGGTGTAGCTGTAGCCAAAGACGTCCTGGCGCGGGCCGGCGAAGAATTCGTCGGAGCCATGCTCGGAGCCGGTATTCTTGGCGTCGGCCAGGGTCAGGGTCGCCGAGAAGCCGTAATGGTCGGCCGTGTTGTAGGGCTTGTCGACCGTGACGAAGACGGCATTGTACTTGGCCTTGCCACCATTGGCGCCGATGTTCAGCTTGCCGCTGTAGCCCGGAAGCTGGCCCTCTGCGGGGAAGTTGTCGATGACGTAGCCGTCGCCGAGCGGCGAGAAGGTGCCGTTCAGCATGCGGTTGCCGCGGACATACTGGAAGGCGTCGTACGAACGGTTATGGGCAAACGACAGCGAGGTCTGGATCTGGCCGAAGCGCTTGCGCACGCCGATGTTCATCTGGTCGCTGTAGGGGACGCGGGTCTTGTTGTTGAGCAGCCAGACGTCACCCAGCGTGCCCGAGGCCGCCAGTTCCGCACGCAAATTCGCCGGATCGGTCTCGGCTACCGTCAGGGTCGCCACCTTTTGTGGGGTTTGACGGGTGTTGACGATGGTTTCCAGCGAGGCCGACAGATAGGCGTTACGGTCGTAGTAACGACCCCAGCCGCCGTAGAAGACCAGGTCACGGTCGCCGTTGACGTCGTACGACAGGCCGAAGCGCGGCTGGAATTCACCCGCGAAAGACTTGCGGTTATTACCGGTCGAAACGTAGTCATGATAGTTGATGCCGGCGGCCGTCCAGTTCGTGTAGCCGGCCAGGGCGGTGACGATCCGGGCCGGTGTCACATACTTGTTGTTCATCATGTTGGTTTCGTAGTCCCAGCGCAGGCCGAGATTGACGGTCAGGTGATCGTCGACAGCCCAGTCGTCCTGGGCGTAGAGGCCGAACATGGTGTCCTTGGCGGTAACCAGGCCGGTGGGTTGCAGGGAGACCTGTCCCTTATAGACCCGGCCGGCTGTCGCGGCGGCGGCGAGGTTGGTGTAGGTGTAGCCGCCCGAAATATCGACCCAATAGCCGCCCTGGGTATAGACGTCTTCATTGCGCGCCAGCTCGGTGGCAGCGACCTTGACGCCCATCTTTATCGTGTGACGGCCATTCCATTCGAAATCCGTGAAGGTCAGGTCGTCCTTGAAAGTGGCCAGCTTCTGCGTCGAATCCTGGGCGAAGAAGTGACGGCCGAGAATGGCCACTTCGCCACCGTTGGTGCCATCGGACAGGGTGATCTGCGGACCCGACTTGGTGATCTGCGGCGTGCCGGTGGCGTCGTCACGATAGGCGAAGCTCGCTTCGTTCAGCCAGCCCTCGCCGCGGTGCGTCCATTCGACTGAATACTGTTCGGACGTGCTGCGGATGTCGCGCGCGCTTTCGCGGGCCCGGTTGCCGCCGTAGTCACGAACATCGGATTCGTCGCGTTTGAAGATCGAGAAATCGACCTTGTCATCGTCATTGACGTACCAGGTCAGCTTGCCGAAAACGAGATCCTGCGTAAACGGATCGGCGAATGAGCCGGCGACATTGGCCGCGCTGCCCGGCACGGTGACGGTGACGCCCGGGTTCTTCTGCTTGGTGCCTTCATAGGTCAGGTAGAAGTGCAGCTTGTTGCGGATGATCGGACCGCCGATGTCGATGCCATACTGTTCGCGATTATAGTCGGGCTTCGGATTGCCGCGCTCGAAGAAGGGCTGGCCGATCATGTCCTTGGACTGGGCTTCGTAGAAGAAGTCACCGTGGAATTCCGTACCGCCGCTCTTGGTGACGGCCGAAATGACCGACGAACCGGCCTGTTCGATTTCCGCCTTGAAGTTCTGCGACGAAACCTTGAATTCCTGCACGGCCAGCTGCGGGAACGGGTTGCCGCGCGAGAAGGCCTGACCTGACACGCCACCATGGCCGGAGAAGTTCTTGAAGCTCTGGCCGTCGATGAAGACGTTGACCTGGTCTGGACCGACACCGCCACCCTGGAACTGCTTTTGCGTTGTGCTGGTCGAAACGCTGACACCCGGCGCCAGGGCAGCAAAATTCATGAAGTTGCGGTCATTCTGCGGCAGGTTTTCCATCTGCTTCTGCGACACGCTGGTGGCGATTTCAGACGTTCGGACTTCCTTGTTGCGGCGGCCCTTGACCGTCACGACCGTGGTGGCTTCCGCAGCCGTCAGTTCCAGCGTGCCGGTTTCACCGACCGCCAGCATGATGTCATCGGCGGCCGCACCGCTGGTGACGTGATAGGTGCTGGGACGCAAACCGACAATGATGTAGCTGCCGTCGGCCGAGGCCGTTACGGTGACGTTCTGACCAGTGACCGTATCGGTCGCGGTCACGGTCGCGCCAGGCGCGGCATGACCCTGAAGCGTGGCCGTGTCGGCCGCCAGTGCGCTGCCGGCCATGACGCCGAAGGTCAGCACGGCGAGAACGGCCAGGGCCGAAGCACCGTTTCTGAGGGTTCGGCGCGTGGGGTACTTAATCATCTCTTCTCCTCCCGGTTGGCTTGCCCTTGATGGGCTTGAGCCATTTTCTAAACCAAGGCGCCCCATGTAAACGTTTACCTGAGAGCGCGGACTATCCCTAAACTTGTGACATTATGCGACGGACTGATGCCGCCTTGCTGTGATTGGAACTAAGTGGCCGGTTTTTGCCGGCGTGAACTGTCGCGGAACACCAGTTCGGGCGAGACGATGACGCCTTCGCCCTCCCCGCGCTCCTCGATCGAAGTCAGGTGATCCTCGCGCTCCATGGCCGCAACCAGAAGCTCGAGCCCTCGCCGGCCGAGGTCGAAGATACCGACGCGCAATGTGGTCAGCGGCGGTGAGACAAAGCGGGCGATGGGGATGTCGTCGAAGCCGACCAGGGCAACGTCGCCGGGTACCGATTTGCCGGCTTCGCGCAGGGCCAGCAGGCAGCCGACCGCCATCATGTCGTTGGCGACGAAGATGCCTTCCGGCATGGCTTCGCCCGACTGGGCGCATTCCGCCAGGAAGGCCTTGGCGCCGCGATAGCCGGACTCTTCGGTGAAATCGCCTTCGAAGACCTGCGGCGCACGGTCGAGCTCGGCCTCGCCGGCGACATGCATAAAGCCGCGATGGCGTTCCTGGGCCTCGAAATTGCTGGACGGACCGGAAATGTGCGCCACCGTGCGGCAGCCCTGTTCAATCAGGTGTTCGGCCGCCGTCACGCCGCCACCGAAATTATCGACGCTGATCGAGCCCTGCTCGACGCGGCCGATGCGGCTGGCGATGGTGACCAGCGGCAGGTTCAGCGGCAGAACCGCCGCCAGATCCTGTGAATCGACGAAAGGCGACATGACCAGCAGGCCATCGACGCGGCCGCCCATGGCGCGCACGGCGGTCACGGCCTCGCCGAGATCGCCGTGCGAGCCGGACACCAGGATGTGCAAGCCCCGGGCCCGCGCGGCGACGTCGACGCCACGGATGATTTCAGAGAAGAATTCGCCGTAGATATCGGGCAGCAGGACGCCGATCGTATTGGTCCGCGAGGTCACCAGTGACCGGGCGCCGCCATGCGGGACGTAGCGCAGCTTGCCGGCCGCTTCGAGGACGCGGCGGCGCACTTCTTCCGCGACATTGTCCAGGCCATTGATGGCCCGCGACGCCGAGGCGATCGATACATCCGCTTCCCGCGCAACGTCCTTGAGGGTCGCACCCTTCATTCTTCCGTCCCTACGTCTATCTTCGCAAACGCTTACACAGGCCCTGTAAGCGTTTACAAAAATCTTGTCAACGCCCCTGTAAGCGTTTACATGAAGATGGTGCAGGGCTGAAACCTTAATGCATCACTAACACCAACAGCGGTGTTTCTGGATTCATTAAGGATTTCCCTGCACGGCCGATCAGTGGCGTCAAGGGACGAAACATGGGGAAAATCGCGTTTCCGGACGGTTTTTTGTGGGGGTGCGCCACAGCCGCCTATCAGATCGAGGGCGCACCGTCTGCTGACGGCAAGGGACCCAGCATATGGGATCGATTCTGCCACACACCCGGCAATATGCCGAATGGCGATACGGGTGATGTTGCGTGCGACCACTATCACCGTTTCCGCGAAGACGCCGCCCTGATGAAGCGCTTAGGCATGCAAGCCTATCGCTTCAGCCTGTCGTGGGCGCGCATCCTGCCACAAGGCACAGGCGCCGTGAACACCGCCGGCCTCGCCTTCTATTCCGGCCTGATCGACGAACTCCTCGCCCACGGTATCGAGCCGATCGTAACCTTGTTTCACTGGGACCTGCCGGCGGCGCTGGACGATCGCGGCGGCTGGCTGAACCGCGAATCGGCGGACTGGTTCGCCGACTATGCCCGGATAGTCTTCACGGCATTCGACGGCCGGGTGAAAAAGTGGGCGACGCTCAACGAACCATGGGTGGTCAGCGACGGCGGTTATCTGCACGGTACCATCGCGCCCGGACATCGCAACCGCTTCGAAGCGCCCATAGCCTCGCACAACCTGATGCGGGCACACGGCGCGGCGGTCAGGGTCTATCGCGAGATCGGCCGGCACGAGATTGGGCTGGTGGTCAATATCGAGCCGAAATATCCGGCCTCGCAGTCCAATGCCGATGTCGCGGCGACGCGGCGGGCGGCGGCCTATATGAACGAGCACTATCTCGATCCGGCGCTGAAGGGCAGCTATCCCACAGAACTGCGCGAGGTCTTCAACGGCGCCTGGCCGGCGTGGGACGCCGCTGATTTCGATCTGATCCGCCAACCGATCGATTTCGTCGGCATCAACTACTATACGCGCTCGGTTACCCAGGCCGACGAGACGGCCTATCCTCTGAAAGCGTCGGCAGTGCGCCAGACACAGTCGACCTATACAGAGACGGGCTGGGAAGTCTATCCGCAGGGCCTGACCGATACGCTGATGTGGGTGCGTGAGCGTTATGGCGATATCGCGGTCTACATCACCGAGAACGGCGCCGCCTTCTATGATCCGCCGGTGGCCGAGGACGGCCGGGTGCGCGATCCCTTGCGGACTGGCTATCTGCGCAGCCACCTGCTGGCCGTGCACGAGGCGATCCAGGCCGGCGTCGATATACGCGGCTATATGGTGTGGTCGTTCATGGATAATCTTGAATGGTCGCTCGGCTATTGCAAGCGCTTCGGCATTGTCCACGTCAATTTCGAGACCCTGGAACGCACACCCAAGGATAGTGGGGCCTATTATGCCCGGGTGATCGCCAGCCACGGTGCGGTCCTGGCCGAGGCGCTTTAGGGGTCGAGTGCTTCTTAATGCGCCTGGCGGTACTGGCCGGCGTTCGGTGGCGGTATCTGGCTACACACAAAACCTGTAATGCGTGGGAGTCCGCAGTTGCGCTCCTCCCTATGGCCGGGTGCTCATCCACATCATCGCGTTGCTAAGAAAACGCCTTTGTAACGGAGCAGCCATGTCGGGCATGCGGTGGAAAAGAATGCGCATACCATTCTTCACGACCGTGAAACACGCTGCCCCGTTACGGCGATCATGATCGCGGCTGTAGGCGCCAACCACCTGTATCCCCTCACCTTCGACAATAAGGCCGTTCGACGCCTCTCCGGGCACCTGATGGAGCACGCTCAGCGCCTGGTCAGCGGGAATACCGGCAAACAGCGGATGCGCGCGAACATAGTTCCAGTTACCCATCCACGGCGCGCGCAGATTGCCGACCTGGCCGGAATAGGTAAAGAGCCCCAGTCCGGCCAACTGCCGCGCCACTCCGTCGGCTAGACCGTCTTCGGGCACCATTGCCAGCAGCGGTATGCCGCGGCGCACGGCATCGAGCACATCCTGCGGCAGTTCGCCGGGCGTGACCGCGGGCTTTTCCCCCTTCTGAGGCTGGGCTTCCAGTCCGGTCTGCTCGGCGATCTGGCGCCGCTCGATCTCATCGGCTTTTAGACCCGAGGCTATGATGCCGTCATAGTGCCCTCCCGGTCGCATGTCTTCGAAGCTGACGCCGCCGATCTGGAGCAGTTGGTCGCGAAATGACCTGGCAATGCCCGACAGACCGATGCGTAACGGTCGCGGGAAGGTCGGCCGCGTATCGGTCACCCAGATCTCGCGCACAAAGGTCGAGGTCCAGTGGCCCGGTAGTTCAAGCTGGATCTTGTGCAGGCCCGGTTGGGTCAGGGCCGGTGTGACGACCTTTTCGGCCAGCAGGTAACTGTACTGGTCGCGAACGTGCGTCGGTACAGGCCAGGTGGCGATCGCCGTCGCCTGGCCATCGGGCGCAATCACGCTCAGGGCCAGGGTGCCGGTCAATTGCGTGTCGGTATCGTTAAGCAGCCAGATGTCGAGTTCGACCACTTCGCCCAGTTCGAAGGCCAGCTTGCGTGTCTTGGCCACCGGACGGACGGGCCGCAGGCTCGATTTGACCAGGTCGGGATTGGCCTTGAAATAGCGCAGGTTGTCGACAATGCCGGAATGGTTCTCGATCGCCGTTGTCTCCCAACCCGATATGGCGGCGATATCGACCGTATCGCCGATACGGATGTTTTCGCCATAATGCTGCCAGGCGTCGTAGGCTTTGCGGCCGATCGACAGAAACAGCGATTCCGTCGTCGGAAAGGCGCTGCGAAACCCCCATCTGTCGAGAAAGTCCGAGGTGGTTTCGACAATGGCCCGGTGGTCAGCGAGATCGTAGGACTTTCCGCCATGAGCCATGATATCGGCGACGATCTTGACGTGGTTGTCGGCCACGGCGCAGCCCTGCATCTCGCCGAATTCAACAATAAATTCGCGCCCTGTCTGGCGATGGATGTAGTCGTCCTTCGACCGGTAAAATTTATCGTACCACTGGTCGCCGGCGCCCTGGTGATTGACCCACCAGCCGCCCCAGGTCTCGTGATCGGAACGGTAATAGTGGTCGTCATACGGCAGGTACATGGCCTGGGCGACGCCGCGTGCCACGAAGCCGTCATTGAGCACGACCGGCCGGCTGGGATCGGTGTCGTGGATGGCTTTCAGGACCGCCTGGACGTCGGGATTGTTGAGTTTGGCGCTGATCTCGTTCTGCAGGGTGTACTGGACCAGCGACGGATGCGAGCGAAAGGTCCGGGCCATGGCGACGCATTTTTCGACCATATAGGCGCGACTGAAAACATCGGCCTCGGACAGGCTTTCCCCCGGCTTCAGGTCGCGCGCCACCGCGTGCCGGCCACCGCCCGGTTCCATCACGCGCAACAGGCCGCCTTCGTCCTGGGCGGCAAAAACATCGGTCTTGCCGACATTGCGGTGGGCGTGCAGGGTGTTGAGACCCAGCGCCTTCGCGGCGTCGACCTCGCGCCGTGCCAGGGTTTGGGTCGGCCACAGGCCGTTATAGCCCCAGTAGCCCCACGAAATGGCCGAATAGAGCTTGATGCGGCGGCCGTTGAGCCGCAGCACGGCATTGCTTCCCAGGCCATCGACGACAAACGATCGAAAGCCGAAACGGACGACGCGGCTGTCGGCGCCCCAGTCGAGGCGCAGATGATACAGGTTGCGGCTGTCGAGGTCCCACAGCTCGGCCAGCGGCGCCGACACCGTAAAACGGACCTGGGCGACTCCGTCACGAACATCGACGACGTCCAGCCCTATATCGGCCGGCTGGACCTTCATCGCTGAAGCGAACAGGACAGCGGTCGGGACATGGCGCCGCGCCCCCGTCAGCACGACCTCCATATGGGCTGTGACGCGGTGCGGATCGGCGGTGTTCAAAACCCAGGCTTCGCGAATATGGGCTTCCAAGGGATGCACGGTCAGGGACAGGCCGCGATCGAGGCCGCCAAAGCCGTGCGACGCGAACAACTTCAGCTGCCCCCACATCATGGTGGTCGAGTCGCGCCAGTCGTAGCGCCCGCCCGGATTGGTGATCCGGATGGCCAGGCGATTAAGCGCACCCGGCACCATGGCCGCCGTCACATCACAGTCGATCGGCAGTTCGGACATGATCGAATAGCCGACCAGTTGCTCGTTGAGAAAGACTTCGGCGCGCAGGCGCGCCCCGCGAATATGCAGGAGAACGCGCTGTCCCCGTGCCGAAGAGGGAATCTCGATGTCGCGGTACCACCATGACACGCCGCGCCACGCGCCGTTCTGCGGTACATCGTCATCCTGGGCATAGCGATATTCGTCCCCGGTATAGGGGCGCAGGCCGAAATGACCCCAGAAATGCTGTTCGGCCGTGGCCGGAAGGCTGACTGTCGCGTCGGGTTGCTGCAGGGCGCCCCAGCCGCCGGTCGGGGCATTGATCGGCAGACGGCCCAGGTCGACCTGCGACGGCAGCCAGATAAGGTCGTCCCGCCAGGTCGCCTGCCGGTCGATCCAGATGTGCCAACCGTCGTCGGGAATGTCGATAGGGTTCACGATGTTCACCGCAGGTCAGGGCACCAGGTCGAGGCGCAGGTCGGGTACGACCCGTGCCAGTTCGAAAGTGACCATCTGCGAAAACAGCGCCGCCCCTTTGGGACCCAGGTGCGTGTAGTCGAAGACAACAGTCGGATGGCCCTGTGGCGTTTCCAGCCCTTCGGTCGTCGCCGCAGGCGAGGACGCAGGCAGCTTGGGCGCACTCATCGTCGTTCCCGTTTCGGCGGCAGCCAAAATGTCCGGCGCAGGCGGGGTCTCGGCCAGGTCTATGGCAGCGCGTGCGCCCATGGCCTGGACCGCAGCGGCGCTGCGGGCATGCAGGTCGACCAGGGGCACATTCATCTCATGCGCCACCTGTCGGACGACGGTGGCCCAGGGTGCCAGGTCGTCCTGCAGCGAACCATTGATGAAGGTCCGGCGCGTCAGGGGCGTGACAAGAACAGGAATGGCTCCGGCGGCACGCACCTCGGTGACATAGGCGCGCAGATTGGCGGGATATTCATTGTAAAAGTCGGTCGAGCGCCCGGGTTTGCCTGGCTGGTCATTGTGGCCGAACTGGATCAGGACATAGATCTGATCGTAGCCCGTCGCGTGCATTTCCGACAGCGCCAGATCCCACGAGCCCTCGGCGCGATAGTCGAAGGTGCCGCGTCCGCCGCGCCCGAGATTGATACAGGCAACGAAGGACGTCAGATGATTGGCGCAAAAGGCGCCGCCCCAGCCGCTGCCGACCTGGGTCGTAGAATCGCCGACCAGGATGATCTTTTTGGTGTGGATGTGCTTGATGGCGGCTCGGGCGGCGGCATCCGTGACGGTGGGCGGCTGCTCCGTCGGCGGTGGCGGGGGCAGTATGGTGATGTCGGCGGCGGTCGCCGGAAAGGCCAGCGCGGGCAGAAACGCGAGTATTGACAAGGCTTTCATGAGCGTTTGCTTTCCGGAGGAGCAGGCAGCCAGGTAAGGTCGCCAGCGAACAGGTTGTCGCGACGCCAGGCCAGCGCCCGGGTCGCATCGAGGGCATCGGCCCAGAAGGCACGCATCGCGGGGTTTGCGCCCGGCCCGGTCGAGCCGTATTCGGCAAAATGCGCCGTGGTGTAGGTTTCGGTCTTGCCGGGCGTCCATTCGCGCCACCCCTCGGGGTGAATGCGGCCCTGGATATCGGTATCGAGAAAGACGACCTGGGCAAAGGGCCGCCAGGCGCGCCCCAGATAGTAATCGACTGCCCCGGCCGTCGTTACAGTACAGTGGTCAAAGACATAGGCTGTGGTCTCGGTCGCCGCCGTGCGGCTATGGGCGGTGATAAAGGCCTGTTCACGCGCCAGGATATGCACCCGGCAGCGGTCGAACAGGGCCAGGGCATTGCCAAAAATAAAGTCGACATGGCCCTCGACATAGCAGTCGTGAAAATACTGCCGCGACGGCACACCGGGCTTGCGGCTGGCCGCATAAAGCGTGTCCTGGGCGCCGAGCAGGCGCACACGGGTCAATACGGCGCGATCGGCATTGATCGACAAGGCAACCGCCTGCGAAGGCTCTGTATTGCCAAGATGGTAGTCGTTCTGAATCGTCAGGTTGTGCGCGCCAAAGCCGTCGCCGGTGACAGTCAGCGACGCCGACTTTCCCGTGCCTCCGGCCATCCTGGCGCTGTCACCCCAGACCAGGACGACATCGTCCGGTCGTTCACCCGTGCCGGTCAGTTGGACATTCGGCTTGGCCAGGCTCCATTTTTCGCGGTAGACGCCCGGAGCGACTTCGACCGTGCCACCGTCCGCCGGCAGCGCGGCGACGGCTTCGGACACGGTCGCATGATCGGCCGGCACGCGCAGCGTAACCCGCACCTGCGCCAGGGCGGGCAGCGGTTGCGCCACGAAGGCGGCCGAACCCGCCAGAACGAAACGTCGCGTCAAGGCCATGGCCATGCCTACAGTGCCCGGTAGCTGAACTTGCTGAACCGCGCCTCGCCCGTTCCGGCGGCGTAGAATCCGGGTTTCAGCATCAGGAAGCCGCCGCGGACATTGTGGTGATAGCCCGAGACCTCCATGCCGCGGTCGAAGCGCTGCCAGGCAACACCGTCGGCGGAGGTATGGAAGCTGACAATATGGTGCTGGTTGCGAACACGCATCATCATCCGCCGGCCGTGCGGATTGGCCGGTCGGCCACGCTCGATGCCGTACTGATGCGTGATGAAACGATCGGCGTCGAAGCCCAGGCCACAATAGAGCTTTTGGTCGTAGAACAGCAGCAGACCGGCCCGCGCACCGGCGTCGATCTCGATCTCCATCTCGATCTCATAGGCGGGATCGCCGACCACCATGACCAGCGGCGATGAGGATGACGGCGCCTCACCCGTGGCGGTCAGATGCAGCACACCGCCGTCGCGCCTGATACGCCGGCCCTCGTTGGGCGACGGGTTGAAGAAGGTCCATTGGATACCATAGCGGTCGCGCGTAAAATCGTCCGACAGGGCGAAGCCGTGCGCCTGGGCGATACCGCCCTTCGGCTTGGCGATCGGCTGCGACAGGTCGCCGCCGCCGAAATCGAACCACCCATCGGCCGACCACGTCACCGGCGCCAGCAGGGTTTGGCGGCCCAGGGTCCAAAAGCCGTTTTCATAGCCGTGATAGACGCCCCACCAGTCTCCAGATGGCCCTTCGACCAGGGTGGCATGGCCACGCGACCACCATTTCTCATCCAGCGACGTAGTACGGACTAGGGGATTGCGCGGATGCTGTTCCCACGGTCCGTGAATCGACCTCGATCGCGCGGCGATGACCATATGGCCGGTAGGAGGACCGGCCGTACCGCCAACCGCCAGGATCAGGTAGAACCAGTCGCCATGGCGCGTAACCTTGGGACCTTCGGGCGCGAAGCCTTCAACGTCCCATTCCGCGGGGTAGTGCCAGGGATCGTAGACGTGTTCGGGCTCGCCCATCCGCGACAGTCCGTCATCGGCCAGCCTGACGCGGTCGCCGCCTGACAGGAAAAGCCAGCGCGAGCCGTCTTCGCCGACGGCATGGCCGGGATCGATATGGCTGGGCAGGTCGAGGTCGATCGGATCCGACCACGGCCCGCCGATATCGTCGGCCCAGACGACCCAGGAGGTGGTCTTGCTGCCCGGCGCTGCCGTCTGTTTCGTTGGGATATAGAGGAAATAGCGCCCGTTATGCTTCGTCAGTTCCGGCGCCCACACTGAGCCGATATTGCGCATCAGAGCCGGGCCGACCGGCTGCCAGTTGACCAAGTCCTTCGAATGCCAGATGACCAGGCCCGGATAGGCGTCAAAGGTCGAAAACGTCATATAATAGTCGGGCGAATCCTTTGACCCGTCCTTCAGGATCGACGGGTCGGGATGGTCGCCGGCCATGATCGGATTGAGGTAGCGGCCATCACCCAGATCGGCCCTGCGCTGGCCTTCGACGCCTTTTGCCCAGGTAGCGACAGTCGGTTTTTGTGTCGCCGCCTCGGCCACGGCAGGCGCGCCGAACAGCAGGGCGCCCAGGCCAACGGATTTGAGCGCGTCGCGGCGATTGGTGTCAGACATCAGGCGTTCCTATAAAAACAGTTTATTCCAAGTTGCAATGACGCTAACTCATTGCAACTTGGCAAGGGCGACCGCCCGCCCGAGCTTATGCGAGGAGCCATCGGGGCCGCCCGTGCGGCGGCGTTTGAGCTCAAAAAATGCGTCGAAGGGCCGGCGCGTGGAAGGCCTGACCGGATAGCCGCCAGCCTGGTCTTCATTGTCGATAAGGCCGCCCGCTCCTGCCCTGGCCTCGCCAACGATATGGGCATCAATGGGGTCGCGCGACCACGGCCGCGCGCCGGCATTGGCATAGACGCGGCGTTCGGTTTCCTCCGCTTGCATTAAGGTCAGGCCGGGCGGCCACAGGCTTTCGCGCGGCATGGCGCGGATAAAGGCTTTCGGCTTATACGTCCCACCGTCGTCATAGCCGTCGGACCGCGCCTGGTAATAGCCGATAATTGGCGCAGGTGCGGCATCGGAATAGGTCGCCAGATTGTCGGCAGCGTGGAGATCCAGGTCGCCCGCGCCGCCGAAGGTCAGCATAGCCAGGCCGGGTCGCGTATCGCGTCCGCCGCGCATGACATTGCCGCGCAGCACCATGCGCCCGACGACCGGATCGTGCCCGGCCCACTGGTCTTCGACCAGGGTGTATTGCGCGCAGGTGTGGCCGGGATTGACGAAGACATTATTGGCGACGACCGCCTGGCCGCCACCCTTGACGAGGGGATGACGCTCGTTGTTATGGGCGTAGAGGTTGCCGCGGATCACCACGCCGGTGACATTGTCGTGGATCAGCGAGCCCATGGAATGCGCCCCCTTGGCGTGGCTGGCATTGCGCAGGCTGTGGGCGATCAGGTTGTTCGAGAAGACGATGTCGTGCGACGTGTTGCGCCGCCAGTCGTCGACCGCGGCGCCTTCAAAGCGCGGACCGGATGCCGACAGGGCCTCGTCGACCGCCCAGGTGAAGCTGCAATGGTCGATGGTGACACGGCTTGCCGCCCATGTGGTCAGGCCGTCGGGCTCGAAGCCGCTGCCCGGCGCCATGCCGGCGCTGCCCGGGCGGACGGCGATATGCCGCACGACGATATCGTGGGTCGCCACCTGCAGGCCGCCGCGGATCAGGGTAATGCCGGGATCCGGCGCGGTCTCGCCGGCGATGGTGAGGAAGGGTTGGGTGATTTTCAGGCTTTGACGTTCGAGGTCGATAACGCCACCGACTTCGAAGACGACAATGCGCGGTCCGCTGTCATCCAGGGCCGCCTGCAACGATCCCGGCCCGGCCCGATCAAGCGTGGTGACGCGAATGATCCGGGGCGCTGGCGCGGCCAGGACAGCGCCCGGCGTCACCAGGGCAGCGGCGGCACACAGGAGACGACGGCGATCGGGACGGACCATGGGCGAAATCATACAGTCATACGACGCGCGAAGAAAAAACGGAGCAGGCCGGGTTTCCTGCAGCATGTACAGGGAACCACGGCCTGCTCCAGTTGGCCAGCCTGTGTAGGAATTGGCATTCGAACAACGGGGAGCTGGATCGGAGACAGGCGAGAAGATGGCGGGGGCTTTCGGAAACCCCCGCCAGGTGGGCCACAGACGGCGCGGGAGAGGAGCGACGCCTGCGGATGTCGCGCCTAATACTTGTAACGCAGGCCGAAGGTGATGGTCCGGCCGGTCGAACCGTACTGCAGCACGACCGGCTGGTTAAACGAATACCGGTTGGTCGTCTGATTGGTCAGGTTCAGGCCTTCGAGGCTGGCCGTCAGGTGATCATTGACGTGGTAGGACATAGCGAAATCGACATTCAGCGTATCCTCGGACCCACCGAATTCGTTCATCAACGGTCCGTCGCACGGTGTGCCATTGGCCTGCAGGCCGGGATCGCAGGCGCCTGAGGCGACGGGATAGGTGGTGTAATAGCCCTTGCGCTGGGCGGCCGAGACCCGGGCGCTGAACTTTTGGGTTTCATAATAGACCGTGAAGTTAATGCCATCGGGCGAGGCATTGAGCCAGGGCCCTGTGCCGTAGACCGGCGCCTTGGTGACCACACCGGTCGAGGCGTTGACGGTGCCCGGATCGAGAATATAGGTCAGCTTCGAGTCGATATGCGTCATGTTGAACTGCACGCCGGTGTTCTTGAAATACCAGGGCAGGAACTTGAAATCCTGTTGGTAGCTCAGTTCCCAACCGGACAGACCGCCGCCGGGGGCATCGCGATACTGGCGGGCCGTGGCCTCGTGGTCGGCATTGATATAGGCGATGCGGTTATTGTCCGCCGGCGTATTGGTGCTGTACTGCAGGATCAGAGCGTCGATGGCGTTCTGGTCCAGGAAGGTCGACAGCGGCGCCGAGTACAGGACCGTCTGCGGATAGGAACCGACGTCCTTCTTGAACAGGGCGACAGACAACAGGCCGTTCTTGGCAAAATACCATTCGGCGCTGAAATCATAGGCATTGGCGCGGAAAGGCTTCAGTTTCGGATTGCCGACGGTCAGGGTGGCCCCGGAGGTTTCACCGGCCGACGGGATGCTGATAGCCGAGACCGCCGGCGACATATTGACCAGTTGCGGCCGCGCCATGACCTTGGACGCGCCGAAGCGCAGCATGAAGTCGGGGGCGACTTCCCAGGCCAGGTTGAAGGACGGAAGGGTGTCGCTATAGCTGTTTGTGCCGTAGATCGGCGCACCGATCGTCGTCTGGCCACTCGAGCTGATATCGGTCCTGACCTGGCGGACGCCGATATTGCCGAACATGTGACGGCCAAGGACGTCGTAGTTGAAGTTCAACTGGCCGTAGACGCCCTTGGTCTTTTCGTCGACGCTGAAGGTCGCGGTGCGATTGCGCTTGTCGGTAATGGTGAAGTCGCCGAACTTGTTGATACAGTTGCAATCGAAGCCGAAGGCGTCGGAGAACTTTTCGATCGACGGCGCGAAGAAGGACGTCAGGGTGCCTTCGGGTACATCGAGACCCTGCCCGAACTGGAAGACGTTGCCCAGCGTGGCCGCCGTCAACCCGGCTTCCTTTTCCGTCGGGTTCAGCGTGTCGGTCTGCCGTTCAAACTGATTGGTCGAGAAGCCGTAGCTGCGCGTCACCCCACCGAATTTGAGGGTCAGGTGTTCGTCCAGGTTCCAGGTGAAGTCGGCCTTGACGCCATCATAGGTGTTTTCGGTATCGCGGATATAGTTGCGCATGCCCGAAAAGCCCTTGACGATCGTCCAGCGACTGGGATCGGCGGTATTGAATCCGGGATCGAAGACCGGCATGTCACCGCCGGCGCGTTCGTCATAGGTGAAGGTTTCGGGGGCATCCATCGAATTGAACTCGACCAGCAGACCTTGGTAATGGTTGAACGAACGTGACGTGCCGATGGTGAAATCACCGCGGAAGGACTCGGTGAAATCATGTGTCAGGTTGACCGAGACCTGGTTGAACTCGGTCGTGTAATGCCCCCGGTCGGCGGCTGAGCGCCAGTCGACATTGCGCATCTGCAGGTAGTCGGCATTGCCGTTGGTGACATGGGCGGCCAGCAGGTCGACCGCGGGCCGGCCGATCAGCGCGCTGCGGAAGCCAATTCCGTCGGGGCTTGCGACATAGCCGACCGAATTGGGGTTGTTGTAGTAGTCGTAGGTATCGAGGTTGTAGCGATTGACCGAGAAGATATTGGTGCCCAGGACGGCTGGGGCGCCGTTGGAGCCCGTGGCGAAGGCCGGTGTCGAGCCATTGAGCTGCTCGCCGCAATCGACGGCGTGGTTGAAGGCGTCTTCGGCCCGTGAGGTGCACAGGCTGGGATACAGGTTGCGCTTGTTGGCGATGCTGGTGGTTGCCGAGGCCGTGTTGTAGGCGGCATTGGTATTGTTGCGGTTCAGGCCGACCGAAGAAATCTGGTAGATGGTCGACATGTTTTCGAAACGCGAATACAGGCCGTCAACGGTCAGGCGCGTATGCGGCGAAAACTGATATTGCAGCGAGGCGGTCAGGCCCAGGCGGTTCTGTTCGAGATTCTGCTGTTCGACTGACGGCAGGGCGGGGAACTTGACCAGGGAATCATTGCAGCCGCCGGTCGTTGCTGTCGGCGCGGGTGACGCGGGCGGTGGACAGTTGGGATACATGACGGCATAGGCGGCCGGGTCAGACCCCGTCTGGGCAGCGATAACGGCCGGATTGGTGATAACGCTTCCGAAGGTCGTCCCGACCGGGGCCGAGAAGCCGGCGCGACCGGGGATTTCGTTGCCGGCCCAGGTCGAGCCGCGATAGGTATAGTCGGCCGAGCCGCCGCCACGACGATATTGGTCGTTTTCCGATACCTTGGACGAATAGGCTACCGAACCGAGGAAGCCCAGCTTGCCGCCCAGCCAGCGGTTGGAATAAAGCCCGGTGATGCGCGGGCTGTTGGTGCCACCATTATCGTTATAGGCGTTTTCGAGCGAGAAGGCGAACTGCTGCCCCTTGTAGTCGAATGGCCGGCCGGTCTGCAGGTCGACCGTGGCGCCAAGACTGCCTTCGTCGGTTTCGGCCGAGGCTGTCTTGCGTACCGTCAAAGAGTTGAAAAGCTCTGACGCGAAGGTGTTGAAGTCGAAGGCGCGCGACCGGTTGGGCGTGGAGCCGGCGTCATTGGCGCCTGCCGTCGAAAGGGCTTCCAGATTGTTGATACGGACGCGGGTGAAGTCGCCGCCTAAGCCGCGCACACTGATCTGACGGCCTTCGCCATTGTCACGGTCGATCGATATCCCCGGGATGCGCTGCAAGGATTCGGCCAGGTTGGCGTCGGGAAAGTCGGCAATGTCCTCGGCATTGATGGCGTCGAGCATGACGTCGGCACGGCGCTTCTTGTTGATGGCCGTCTGCAATGAGGCACGATAGCCGGTGACGACCACCACCGTAGTGTCGTCGGCCGCCGCGGGCGCAGCCGGTGTTGCATCTTGCGCCTGCGCGGTCACGGGCAGCAGCCCGCAGACCGATAGCGCCAACATGGAAGCGCCGAAAAGATTGCCCCTGCTCCCCAGGCGTCGAACTGTCGTTGTCATGATGATGTTCCTGTTTTTCCCGACGTGGCGATAACTGCCACTTGCTGTGCATGACGCCTGGTGGACACCGGTGTCATTGATATTTCATTATCATATTTTTAGCAATATAAAATAGTGCATAAGCAAAAATGGCGACCATTTGAGCCTTCATTGCTCAAATTTAGACATATATGATTTTTTAGACACACTATTGCTTTTATATGTACTTTAATACAACATTTTATACTCAGTAATTTCGGCACGACAAGCGACCCTTGCGACAATTCGCAAAGGTTACTGAAATGACCGCGCCGTCATTTTTAATTGTACTTGCAAATTTCTCGATCGACTTGGCGCCGGTTCGAGGGTCTAGATCGGATGGTTTGTCGTCATGGATATGTGTCGGCTTTCATTCGTGTCATGATTAAAAACTGTAGCGGAGCCCGGCATAGGCCCGGCGCCCGCTGAGGCGGTAATCGCCGACGCGGCGCACGGTGGAATCGTTCCAGTTGACGTGCGGCTGGTCGGCGATGTTCATGGCTTCGAGGGTGACCGTGACCCGGTCACTCACCCGATAGCTCGACGAAAAATCCCAATAGGTGGCGGCATCGACGCCCGAAGCGTCGGTATTGTAGGTCCCTGGCACAGAGGTCAGGAACTCATCGCGGTAGTTCATCGACAGGCGCGCCTCGAAACGTCCCTTGCTGTAATACAGGGTCGCATTGCATGAGTTGCGCGACAGATAGATCAGGTCAGCGGTTACCGTGACGCCGCCCAGGGCCGAGGTCGTGTAGTAGTTGATGCGGCTGTTGACATAGGTGTAGTTGAGCCGAACCCCCAGGCCGGACCAAAGACCCGGCAGGCGGCGGAATGGTTGCTGGTAGCTGATTTCGATACCGGACAGGGGGCCGCCGGGCGTATTGACCGTGCTCTGGATGACGAAGTCGTCGCTGACCATCGCGCCCGTATTGGCCAGCAGCGAGTCCGGCAGACCAGTCGAGGCGTAGGGCGCGACATGGGTCAGGGTCTGGACATAGGTCGATATGTCCTTGTGAAACAAACCGACCGCCGCCGCGGCCCCGGACGAAGGGTACCATTCCCACGACAGGTCGACGCTGGTCGCGCGATACGGTTCCAGATACGGATTGCCCGTTGTGATCCGGCGTGCGCCGCCATTGACCTGGACGCTGGTTTCCGCCGCGAGGCTGGCCAGGGGCGGCCGGGCAATGACTTCGGCGGCGCTGAAGCGCAGGACCGTATCGCGCGACGTATCGACGGCGAGGTTGAACGACGGCAGATTGTCCGTATATCTCCGGCGCACCTGGGTCAGGCGGTAGCCGGAGGGATCGACGGTAACCGGCACGTTGGCAAAGAATTCCGACACCTGCTTCGTCCGCACCTGGCGCAACCCGGCATTACCGCGCACCGGCAAACCCCACGCGGTGGCGCGGAATTCGACAACGGCATACACAGACCGGTCGCTCTCGAAGACCGCCTGGTTGAAACCGCGCGCCGCCGCATTGGTCGTCGACACAGAACTACGCCCCGTATTGGCGTACAGGTCGTAGCGATCGACAAAGGCATCGATGTCCGGCAGGGTCCAGCACGGCGGCCCATAACCGGCGGGGAGGATGTCGGACAGGCCGCACACCTGGGTCGTGAGGCCGGCGAGCCCACCGGCAGGGGCGGGGAAATTCGCTTCCCCTTGATCGAGGCGATAGACAATGCTGCGGAAGCTATAGTCCTTGCCCTCGCCGCCCACCACCGCCCGCCATCCTGGCGCCAGATCATAGCTGAACCGGGCCTGGGCGATCCTGAAACCATTATGCAGGAAATTAGGCCGCAGCCGCAGTTCCGGACCTGTCGCGCCCGTACCGCCAGGTTGGGTGACGCGCGGGCCAAAATACCAGTTCGCTACGTCCGCGACGTCGAAATTGTAGTTGATGACCGGACGATCCTGCCCCCCTGGCCGGATATCGAAACTGTAACCATCGACATTGAAACGGTCGATCTGGGCCGACACTTCGAGATTGGCGAACTTCGAATAGGAGGCGCCGACCATGCCGTCAAAATGGATCCGGTCGCTGATGTCATGGTGCAGGCTGAGCGACCCCTGCTTGAATATGGTGGTGAAGTTCTCAACCGCGACCTCCGAACGGACGTCAACATTGTCGAAGCGGCCATAGACCAGGGTGTTGTCGCCATCCACCACCGCTTCGAGCGGCACGGTTTCGGGCTTCCCGCCCTGGGAAGCGCCACGACTGAAGCCTATTGCCTCGAGGAAATGATCGCTGCGTTCGGTACGGAACTGGGAATACAGCAGGTCGGCGGTCACCAGGGTTCGCGGCGACGGCTGCCACTGGATGCTGCCGGTCAGGCCGAAGCGTTCCGTGTGGCCGGTCAGGTTGGTATAGCGATAGAAGCGCGGCACATAGGTCGTGGGCCTGTTTACCGCGGCAAAGGCCGCCGTCGCGCCCGCCAGGTCCTGGGTCGGCACATCACAGAGGCCACCCGTCCCCGATGTCGGCCGGCAGAAACCGCCGTCGGCCGTACCCTGGTTCCAGCCGCCGCTATTGACGCCCTGAATTTCGAGCGGCGCGTAGGACGAGGCAGCCGAGATCAGCACACCCACGCGGTCGCCGGCAAAGGTATTGCTGACCAGGGCGGTCGAACGGCTGCCCCAGCGGTCGGCCAGGTCATGATAGCTGCCCTGGGCCGAAGCTGCCAACCGGAAGCCTTTTTTGTCGAAGGGATGCGGCGTCGTCAGATTGACCGTGGCGCCCAGGGAACCTTCCGGCTGGTCGGCGCTCGAGGTTTTTATGACATCGACACGGCTGAACAGTTCCGACGGAAAGACATTGAAGTCGAAACCACGGCCCCGGTTGACACCCTCGGCCAGGCCATCGGTTGCGGCCTGGGCCTCCAGGCCGTTGATCTCGACACGGGTGAAGTCGGGGCCCAGGCCACGAACGGTGATGCTGCGGCCCTCACCCTGGTCCCGGGTAATGGCAACGCCGGGCATGCGCTGGATGGCTTCGGCCAGGTTGTTATCGGGAAACTTGGTCATGTCCTCGGCGACGACCACATCCACGACGCCGGTTGCGGCGCGTTTAAAGCGCAGGGCCTGGGCCAGGCTCTGGCGGTAGCCTTTGACGATCACCGTAAGTGGCGGCGCGTCATTCCACGTCTGGGTTTCGGTTGAAGGCGTCACGACCGCCGGCGCATTGGCCGCGGGCCGCACGGCCACAATATAGGAACCGCCACGCGTCACGGTCACGTCCAAATTCGTCCCAGCCAGCAGGACCTGAAGGGCGCCTAGGGGCGTATAGGCGCCGCGTATGGCCTGCGCCTGGAGGGCCGCCACCGCTTCGGGCGGGAAAATGACATTGGCGTGGGTCTTGGATCCCAACGCGGTCAGGGACTGGGCCAGTGGCTGGGATGGCAGGTCAATGTCGAACACGACCTGGGCCTGCGCCGCCGGTGCGGTCATCAGGGCCAAGGCCAGTGCGGCATTCAAGCTCATGATCAGAGCGTAGCTTCCCATATCCTGCCTGTTATGGAGCCATCTTGGAACGGGCCCCTTGAAAATGAGACGGATCAGCCTCCCAAATCCGACAATAATTTTAGCTCAAACGCCACCAAAGCCTCACCGCGACAGGACAATGGTTCCACCCGAACGGCGGGCATGCAACCGGTTCATCTGCGCGACGGCGACAGCGAATTCCGCCGCGTCGTTGGTTTCGAAAACGCCCGACACACGCAAGGCCGCCACCTCAGGATCCGCGACGACGATCTTGACCTGTCCATAGCGATTCAATTCGCCTGCAGCCTCGCGAAGGGTAATGTTGGAGAATATGACCTCGCCATGCCGCCAGGCCGTGACGGCATCGACGACCGGACGGTCCAGGGCGGGCTGGCCGTCCTCCCCCAGGGTCAGGCGCTCGCCGGGCGACAGGATGGCCAGGCTGACCAGGTGGCCGCCCGCGCCATCTTCCATTTTGCGCGACACCTCGACCTTGCCACGGATAAGGGTGACAGCGACCTGGTTGGGATTGCGCCGCACCAGGAAGGACGTGCCCAGGGCCCGGACCTGATCCTTGCCCACCGTGACGATAAAGGGGTGAGCCGGATCATGTTTGACGTCGAATAGTGCTTCGCCACGGTCCAGCGCCACACGGCGCGTCTTCCGGTCATAGGCAACCGTAATCCGGCTGTCAGTGTTCAGCGAGACGCGGGTGCCGTCACGCAGGGTGGTCACCTGCTGTTCACCCGGCAAGGTCTCGTAGACTGTTGGCCGCGTAACCCACAGGGCGCCGGCCGCCATGATGGCGGCGACAGACATGGCAGCGACGGCGGCAAAGGCGCGACGCCCTTGCGGACGGCCGGCCCGATCCATGCGGGCTGACCGATCATCATTCGCCGCTGTCGCGACTCGGACAGCGGCAGCGCCAGGGAGCATTTCCCAGATATCAGTGGCCCGTTCGAACGCCGCCTCGTGGGAGGCATCGGTCTGCAGCCAGGCGCGGAAGGCGGCTTCGGTCTCGGGCGAGCGTTCATCCGCCTGAAGTCGGGCCAGCCACGCCGCAGCTTCCGCCTCGGCCCGTACCTGCTCAACTGTCTCACGCCTCACCATCCGTCCATCCACTTCATCAGTTCGAGGGTTGCCCGGGCCACCTGTTTTTCCACGGCAGCGACGGTCATGCCCTCAGCATGCGCTATAGCCTTGAAACTCGTCCCGTCCAGCCGCCGGCTGAGCAGAATGCGGCGCGTCTTGTCCGGCAGCTGGTCCAGCCCCTCCGCCGCCCGCCGTAGCCGCGCCTGGGCCCGGATGATCTCGTCCGGCGGCGGCGTGTTGTCGGCGACGGCAAGCACGCCGTCGGCCATGTCGACGAACGGTGAGTCCCGACGCCGCCTGGCCCGATCCAGCGACAGATTGACCGCCGCCGTGACCAGCAACGCCTCGCGTGAACGTACAGCCTGATTGCGCTCATAGGCCTCGACGCGCAGGAAAGCGTCCTGAACCAGGTCGTCAGCATCCTGCACAAGGACGCCGCGCCGCAACAACGCGCGGCGAGCCTTTTCGAGCATTCCCTGTAATGTCGGCATCCGCCTGTTCCCGGTCCTGCCTATAAGACGTACGCAAAGGCAAAACCTGACAGGTTCGGTTGAATATCGCGTGAATATTATGACAACCCACCCGCAGCCTCAATGTGGTGCCCCGCCTCGGAGGGATCAAAGGCTCAATATCGGGCGCCCTTGGACAGGACCTGTGAAATGTCTCTGCGCGTTTTTCGATACCGCCTAAAACGTGCTGCGTCGGCGATCCGGGACGTTCGCCATATCCATCTCATCAGGCCTCGGCAGTGTCTGCATAAGCCCAAACCAGTAGTCCTCGATGACCTGGGCCAGATTGTCGTAATCATCGAGCGAGATGGGTTTGACAACGAAACCATTTGCATAGGCCTGGTAGGCGGACGCCAGATCACGCTCGGCATTCGAGCTGCTCAGGACAACGACCGGGATATTTCGCAAGGCCTCATCCGCCTTTACCCGCGCCAGGAACTCGAGCCCGTGCATTTTCGGCAGGTTGAGGTCCAGCAGGATGATATCCGGCAAGGCCTTGCCGGCAAACTCATCCTGCCGCCGCAACATTTTAAGACCCAGTTCGGCGGATGACTCGACGGTTATATGGGCGGGCATACTGGCATGACGGAAGGCCAGTTTCATCAGGGTCGCGTCTCCCGAATTGTCCTCGACAAGGAGGACCTGCGGGAGGTTTGTACGTTCGGCAATGGTAGACATCGGCATCCGCTCCGTTCGCGAAAATGTACATCAACTGCGTAATATGGATAAGTGTATGGCGGTAAAGTAATCTTTATTCGATACGATTGCGTCGATATGTGTTGGCTTCGGACCTGATCGGCATGCGATCTCGCCATCGCCCGCACCCGGCCCCGTCGATGCGGTCCTTGCCTTCGACCTCATCACCTTCTACGGTGACAGGCCGGGCGCTTCACACCGACATCAGGGATCACACCGCTCCCGGCCGCGCCACCCCTTCAGGATTCCCGATGACAACGACACTGGCCGACATGTTCGCGGCGGCGCAAGCCTGGCGCATCGATTGGGAAGACGAACCCCTTTACGCTTTTTATGAAATCCCCGCCCCCGCCGCCCTGACCCTGCAGCTTTTGAAGTCCGCTTCGTCACCCGTTCAGGGCCTGGCGCTTAAGACCTTTGGCGGCACTTTCGTGATCAATGACGTCGAAGCCGCCCAGATGCTGATCTGGGCTGACACGGCCCCCGAGGCGGTGCAGGTCCGGTTCAAGCCCGCACCGCGCCGCAAGCTGACCCTGAAGGTCTGGAACATCTGGCGCAGCCAGATCGCCGGCGCCGATGTTACCCAGGCCTGGCTGGGCAATGCCGGCATGCGCGTCGCGGAGACGGATCACGAGCTCTTCCTGCGCTGCAGCGACGGCGAAGGCGCCGTCGACTTCACCGCCCTCGAAGCCCGCCTGACCATCCCCGCCTGATCACCACACGGTCTACCGGCTGAACTTGCGAAGCGGCGCCGTGTCCAATCAGGTGCAGACGAAGCTGGTGAGTTTTTCCGCATCGCCCTTGCCGTCGTAGCGCGCAATCTTCGGATAGGCGCAGATCGGGCGCTGGCGCCCGGGCCATGGCATGGCAGGTGAGGCGGTTCCAACGAGATAGTCGGGCGCTGTTCCCTGCTCGACCCAGGCCACCAAGGCGCTAAAAGCGTCATAGCCGTCCGTCGCCTGCCCGCCGCCGCAATGGCAAAGGCCCGGGACCGGGAATACCCGGACGAAGCTCGCGGCCGCGCCGTTGTTCAGCGCATCGACCTGGCCATACCAGTCCAGCGTATCCTTGAGCGAAAAGACAGGGTCGGAATCGCCGTGTGGTACGATCATCTTGCCGCCGCGCTTGCGAAAGGCCGACAGATCCGGTGACCGCGCGCTGATGTCATCCCAGGCGGAATGGCTGTAAGGCGCCGCAATGGCATAGACTTTCGGCGCGTCGGTGTCGAAATCGAACCGCGTCAGATAGTCGACCATGGCCTGCGGGTTGGGCCCCAGGGCTGTCGGTGGTGTCATGAAGATCGAGGCCAGGGCCGGTCCGCCCAGAATGAGGTTGAGGGCCGGCAACTGGCCATTGCTCAAGCCGATTTTCCATAGTCTCCAGTCTTCGCCGGCGATGCCGGCCGGCCAGAACCAGCCGGCATAAAGCGCATGTCCGGCGCTGTCCCTTGGGCCCTTATGCGAGTCTATCAGGGCCGTGACCTGGTCCTTCGACAGACAGGTGGCGGTCTTGACGTCGTCGCATACCAGCGCCTGCAACCGGGGCAGGACTGCTTCGTCGGTGCAGGCCGGATAGTCCGCCACGATGCCGTCCTTCAGGCCGTCCTTGTCGTCGCAGGCGTCGAGAATGGCGTTGCGGACCAGATCGAGATCGGAAGACGAGAAGGCGCCGGACAGGGCCGTGAAGCTGAAGCCTTCGGAACCCGGTACCCTGACCAGCTTGCCGAAGGCCTGAACGTCCCAGGCTTCTGCAACGGCGGCGCGCGGCAGGGCAAAGCCCGGAGCCGCCGCGACAATTCCGTCAAATTCGTCAGGATAGTCCTGGGCGAAGACCATGCCCTCCTGGCCGCCTTTGGAACAGCCCAGGAAATAGCTGTATTGCGCGGCCTGGCCGTAGAAGGCTTTGATCACGTCTTTGGCCGCGTCGGCGACCGCCTTCAGGGAGGTGCGTCCGTAATCCCGCCGCGCCTGGGGATCGAAACCAAAGGCCGCCTGACCGTTTTTCGCGGGATCGCTGTTGGTCGCGTTGTCGTGTCCGGCATCCTGACTGACGACGGCGAAACCCAGGTTAATGGCCGGCTGTCCTCCCGGCAACACGCCAAGCGCATTGCCGACGTCACCGTCGGTGCCGCCGCCGCCCTGGAACAGGAAGCGATGGTTCCAGTTAACCGGCAGGCGCATATGGAAATGTATGGCATAGGCCTGACCGTCGATCCCCTTGCGTTCCTGCAAGACCCCGGTCACGTCACAGTGCGCCGGCAGGTTGACGGGTATGCTCACACCGGGCCCGGCTGCGACGCTGAAAGGTGTACCCTCCGCAACCGCGACGCTTGAAACCAGGCGGACACTATGATCTTCGAAAGCGATCGCCTGGCCGGCAAAGGACGCGCATATGGCCGAAGAAGAGGCCTGGGCGAGCGCCCCGGTAGCGATGGCCAGGCTCGTCGCCAAACCGATGGCGGCGACCGCGATGTAGCGATGTCGATGTCTCATGAGGTCTCCCTGTCCTATTGGACGCGATAAACCGAACATGCACGGTCGGCCTGGCAATATATTTGTTATGAAACATAATCAAAGCCCAGATTGATGCGCTTGTCAATTTCAGTCTTTACCCGTTCCAGGCTGGACGTGCTCGAACCGTCACACATCATCCCCCAAGCCGTCATGCGGCGGGTGGCATGCCCTGGCCAGGAAGTCCTTTACCTCGGCATAGCCGTTGTCGCGGTCACTCTTCGTCAACTGGCCGCGTTTGTCGAGCAGCGCATAGCTGTCACGCGTCTGCACCCAGGCCTCGCACGCCTTGTCATAGCGGCCGGCATTATAAAAATTGCCGCCACGTGTCATCAGGGTCGCCGCCAGGCTGCGCAGGGCAAACGGCGCGTCGCCGGCCAGTTCAACACGGCGGCGCTGGACAGCGATGACTTCGTCGCTGACCTTCTCCGCTGCGTCATACTGCTTCAGGTCGGTCAGGACCTGGGCATAGACATCGCCCGTCGCCGAAACCAGTTCGAGCGCGCCGACATCGGCCGGGTCGCGCTGATGCCATTGGCTGGCCAGGCTGTAGGACTCCGAAATGGCTGCTCGAGCCTCGGCGTCGCGCATATTGGTGCGGTGGACGATGCCACTGTAGCGCAGCCCCAGGATCAGGCCACGCAAGGCCTTGGGGTTGTTGGGATCACGCCGCACGCGCTCGCGGTTGACCACGACATTCTGCGCCAGGGTGGAACGCGCCAACTCGACATTTTTCGTCTTGTGATAGGCCTCACCCAGCAGCCGCAGCGATGAACTGCGCCCGCCCAGCACGGTCAGGTCCGACTGCAGTTCCGGCCTCAGGCTCTTGTAGAAGGCGTCGGCGCGCTGCAGCACGTCGCGCGCCTTGACGTAATCGTCGTCCCATGCCCAGGAATCGCCCTCGGCCTGGATCGCCTGGATATAGGTATTGGCCAGTTTCGGATGGGTTGCCGCCCGGTCCTTCAGGATCGCCTCGGCGGCAATCGCCTGGGCGCGGGCCTTGGCCGGATCGCTGTCATTATAGAGATTATTGCCCGACTGTTCGACCAGAAGCCCGGCATAGGCCGCGGCCGCATCGGCATTGCCCGGGTTCTCGTCATGGACGGCCTTCAGCACCGCCTCGCCGCGGTTGAGCAGGGCCGTGGCGTCCTTGTACCGGCCCAGCGTGCCCTCCTGGCCACCGCCCACCACCTGTGACAAACGGATAAAGCCCTTGCCGGCTTCGATGCGGACATCGACCGGCGCCTTGCGGTCGTCGGCCAGTTTTTCGAGGTAGTCGACGCCGGTCCTGGCCAGGATTTCGCGCGCCTTTGTCGCGCCCTGGACCTTGCTGACCTCGTCATAGACGTCGAATAACAGGGTCGTGGCGATGGCGCGCGTCTCGGTGAAGCGCCGTTCCGCCTCGGCGCGCGCCAGTTCCGCGCGATGATTGGCCATCAGGACCAGGCCGAAGGCGACGATGACGGCGACGCCCGCGGCGCAGGCCGCACCGACGGCATAGCGGTTGCGGCGGACGAATTTGGCGAAGACATAGGCGCGACCGCCGCCGAAGGCAGACACCGGCCGGCCGGCGCGCCACGCCGCGACGTCGCTGCGCAGGGCGTCGACCGTTGGGTAGCGCTCGGCCGCCGCATGGGCGGTGGCGCGGGTCACAATAGCTTCCAGTTCGGGTTGCTTGTCTTCGGCATCCTCGATCAGCTTGTCGAGCAGCCGGCCCAGGGAATAGATATCGGCCGCGGTGGTGACTTCCGTACTGGTCAGCCGTTCCGGCGCCGCATAGCCTGGCGTAAGGCTAAGGCTGGCCGTGGCGCGGGAATGGCCGCCCGAGCCCAGTTCGTCGGCCGGGCGGGCAATACCGAAGTCGATCAACTTGACCACGCCGTCGCGGGTGACCAGGATATTGGACGGCGTCAGGTCGCGATGGACGATCAGGTGACCATGGGCAAAGGCGACGGCGCGGCACATGTCCTCGAACACGCCCAGACGGCGGTCCAGCGGTGCGGCGTGTTCGGCTACCCACTGCAACAGCGGCACACCGTCGACATATTCCATGACGATAAAGGGCGAGCCGTCGGGCATGGCGCCGCCATCGTAAAGCTGGGCGATGTGGGGATGGGCCAGTTGCGCCAGCATCTGGCGTTCACGTTCGAACCGCCCGACCAGGGATTGCGACAACAGGCCCCGCTTGACGATCTTGACCGCGACGACGTGGGTGAAGTCGCCGGTCATGCGTTCGCCGCGATAGACCGAACCCATGCCGCCGCGCCCGATCAGGCCGGTCAGGCGATAGGCGCCGATATGGTCGGGCTCGTCCTCGGGTTCTACGCTTTCGACGGCCGCCCCGGTTTTCAGGCTGATCAGCGAATCCGCCTGGGCCAGGGCCAGCAGGCGGTCGCGCAGGCGCGGCCGGTCAAGGGTCTGGGCTTCGATCCAGGCGGCACGCTCCGTGTCTTCGATATCGAGCAGCTGTTCAAAAAGTACCAGGGCTTCGCGCTCGACCTCCAGGGACGAGGGCTCAGGCATGGTCCACCGGATTCATCAGCGCGTCGGTCAGCCAGGCGCGCGCCGTGGCCCAGCGCCGCTTGACCGTGGCTTCCGAAAGGCCGCTTACCACCGCTATGTCTTCTATCGTCATTCCGCCGAAATATCGCATTTCCACCAGTTCCATCAGGGCGGGATCTATGCCCTTCAGACGTATTAGCGCGGTTTCGAGCGAATTCAGGTCAAGGCGTTGTTCGCCTTCGATGCGGGTGGTCAGTTCGACCTTGTGGTGGTGGCGTTTGTCGCTTTGTTTCTGGCGGGCATAGTCGATCAGGATGTTGCGCATCATGCGCGAGGCCAGGGCGATCAGGTGGGCGCGGTCGGTGACGTCGATCCGTTCGACCTGCATCAGGCGCAGAACCACATCGTTGATCAGGTCACCGGTCGACAGGGACGAGGCATATTCCTTGCGCAGGCGGGCGGCGGCGATCTGGCTGAGTTCGGGATAGAGACGGCTCAGCAGCTGGTCGCGGGCCTGCGGCTGGCCTTCGCGCCACCGTCCCATCAATACGAGCGTCTGCGGTTCTTCCGGCATGTCACCGTCCCTGCGGCGTCGAACTCTGTCGTTGCGTATTGATTTACATCACGTTTCCCCGCTTTTGTCGAAGAAAAAGCGAGCCTCACTCGGTCTGTCGCGCATCCATCAAAAGAAATTTGATCTGCCCATGATCCGTTTTGCGCCACCGCCACGCTGATCCTGTTGAAGCGGTTATGTCCGACCGCAGCTACGGCGGGGTCGATATGTCCATATTTCCCAAATCCGGTTTCAGCCTCATGGGCGGTCACCCCGCGCTTGGGCCATGGCGTTATCTGGTGATCGCTGCCCTGCCCCTGTGCCTGTCCTTGGCGCAACAGGCCGCGTTCAATGCCCAGATGGAGGACATGCGCGACCAGATCATGCAGCCGATGCAGCAGATGATGACGCCCGAAATGACGGATCCGGAGTCGCGCCTGACGCCGCAAGACCCTGAAACCCAGTTCGCCCAGACCGACGGCGGCATTCCCTACGGCATGGCCCCGGTCGACCTGCCGATCGAGAATATCAGCCAGGAGACCAAGGTGTGGTGCTGGGCCGCCGTGTCGCAGCAGATCATCGCCGCCAGCCGCGGCAAGGCGCAGACGCCATCGCAATGCGCCCTGGTCGCAACCGCCAACGAGGCGCCGGCCGAGATCTGTTGCGTTCAGCAGGATCCGCGCTGCGTCACCACCGGCTCGCTGCAGCAGGTCCAGCGTCTGGTTCAGCAGTTCGGCGGACGGACCTCTTCCTATGCCGCGCCGACCGACGCCATGACCCTGTACCGCACGCTGAAACAGGGCCACGCAGTGGTAATCGGCATCGAAGCCGGTGGCGGCATGGGCCATGTCGTCGTGGCGCGCGGCATGTCGTTCCAGCAGACACCGCAAGGTCCCATTGCCCTGGTCCATATCAACGACCCCATGGCCCAATTCACCCAGCCCGTGCCCTTCGACCAGGTCGCCGCCGTCTGGCGCCAGGCCATCATCATCAACTGAGAGCCGCCATGAACCAGATCAACCCGGACACCACACCGCAATCCCTATGCAGCAATCCAGCCTGCGGCGCCGCCAACCGCGCCGGCACCCGCTTCTGCGCCAGCTGCGGCACCGCCCTTTCCGCGGCCCAGGCGGCCACGCCCGCCCAGCCGGCCTATATCCCGCCGCCGCAGCCGCCGCGCTTTAACAGTTCGAGCGGCCTGCAGCCGCTGGCGACGGATAAGGCGGCCGATGTCCAGATGGCGCCGGAATGGGCCTTCCATCATGTCGTCCAGGCGCTACAGGCGATGCAGGGCCAGATCGACAGCCAGACCCCGCCTCACGGCCTGACCGCCACCTTGAACAAAAAAAGCATCGGCAATCCGATCTGCTTTCGTTGCCAGGTAAGCGTGAAGCCAACGGGCCCAACCAGCAGCCGCATCGTCTACGGCATCAAGGTCGACTGGAATTCGACCTTCCTGATGCTCGGCATACTGGTCGCCGCCGGCGCGTTCAACATCCTGTTCCTGACCATGTCGATCGGGCCGTTAGCGCCGCTCCTATCGGTGGTCGCGATAGGCTGGGCCGCCTACGACTACGCCATCGGCATGCCCAATCGCCTGGCGGCGGACCTGCAAAAACGACTTCTGACTCCGGCGACGCCGGCTGCGCTCCCGCCCGTCCAACAGCCAGCCCCGCAAGCTGCACCCTCCAATGTCACGCCCCTGCCGACCGCCGCGGCCCCATCCTTCACGCCTCAGGTGTTTACGCCCGCGCCTGACCCGGTTCCCGCCCAGCCCTCGGACAGCGACGATATCGTGGCGCGAATCGAAAAGCTGGCAGCGCTGAAGGACAAGGGCCTGATCAGCGAGGCCGAGTTCGACAAGCGCCGCGCTGAACTGCTTGATCGCCTGTAACCGTCATGTCAGATCGGTTCGACAGCTACTGGAAGACGGTGATCGCCGAGGTTGAGGCTGATCCTGCCCGAACCAAGGCCTGCGTCGAGCAGGCGGCCCTGGCCTGCGGCTTCCGGCGCCACGACGAGGAATCCTGGCAGCGTACCGGCTGGTTCCTGTGGCTGCCGACGATCCAGGAATGGCGCATCGCCGTCACCGAAACCGGATCCGCAAGCGAGGTTTCGATCCGCTTCGGCATGCGTTTCGGCTGGCTCTACTACGTCATGCTCATTGCCAGTTGCGCCGCTGGTCTGGCCATCTGTCTGCAAATCGAAGCCTTCCCTGATCTGACCGGTCTGCTGGTTACTCTGATGGCCGTATTCTACGCCGCCCCGCTGATCCACGCCCTGACGGCCCGCTTCCAGGCCACCCTGCTGGAACGCCGGCTGTGGCGGGCCGTGGCGCCGCTCGGGCCGTGGCGGTCGTCATGCATCATTATCCGCACGCTCAACCGGGCCTATGGCGTCGATCGGGTCGTCGAAAACCGCGATCTGGCCGCACCCTTTCGTACGCCCGCCACCGTGAGGAAATCCTGACCATGTCCGACGGCAGCGTATACTGGAAAGCGACCCGGACCGAAAGCGATGCGCCGCGTGATGTCGCCGCTGCCCGAACTGCGCAGGCCCTGGAAAGCCTGGACTTCCGCAACCTGTCCGGGGGTCACGCAGACAGACCGTCACGTCTGATGGCCCTGCCCGTCCTGCACGACTGGACGGTCACGATTTCGGGTAACGGCAAGGGCGGCTCGATCATCGAGGTCCGTCACGGCCTGCGCGCCACCGCCGCGACCTGGTGGTGTCTGGCGGCCGCGATCGGGTTGATGGTCGCCCTGATCGTCGCCGGTCCCTTTACCGACCTCGGCGCGGCCGCTGTACTGTGCCTGCTGGGTGTGGCCGTCATCGACCTCAAACTCACCCAGATGCGGCTGTCATCCGCCTTTGGCCGCGCGATTGCCGCCTGGGCCAGCGCCCCTGTCACCACATCCGTCAGCGAGGTCGCATGACCGGCGCCCCCTCACCCTCTTCCGCTCGTTTCTGCAGCCACTGCGGCCATTCCATCCTGGCCGGAGAACGCTTTTGCGGTGGATGCGGCGTGGCCACTGACGCCGCGTCCCCGGTTGCGCCAAACTATGCCGCACCCGCCTACGTCGCACCATTCCAGGTCCACCGTTGCCAGGCCTGCGGCGACGGCTCACGGCTGCCGGCTCAGCAAGACTATTGCGCGCACTGCCGCTGGCTGCGACCGCTCGGGTCCGACTATCATCTGCCGATCGACTATGTCATGTGGGACATGGATGCAGCCGCCATGCGTGCCCTGCGCAATTCCGGCCCGGTCAATGCCGCCGCCCAGGCCGTGTCGCAACGCTTCGGCCGACCCATGCTGGAGGCCGCCGTCAACGGCATCCGCCTCGGCCCCGACCAGATGCCGGAGATCTTCAACCAGGGCATACTGGCGGCGCGCATATTGGGCCTCAACCACATGCCGGAAATCTACGTGTCCGGCGAGCAGATGTGGGATTGCACGACGCTCGGCGACGAAAACGGCGCCTTTATCGTCCTGGGCTCGGTCCTGCTCAATTTCGGCGAGAGCGAGATTCTCTACCTGCTCGGCCGTGAGATGGGCCACGTCGCCGCCGGTCACGCCCTGTGGAACACGGTGTCGCGCTTCATGAGCGGCCACAGTTCCCAGCGCACCATCATGGGCGACGGGGTCATGCAATTCATCAACCCGGCCAAGATCGTCGAAAGCGCCATCGACGCGCCGCTAATGGCGTGGTCGCGCCAGTCGCAGATCACCGCCGACCGCGCCGGGGCCCTGGTCGTCGGCAGCGCCGATATCGTCCGCCGCGTCACCGTCCAGTGGACGATGAAGTCCTTTCCGGTGATCAAGCGGCTGAACATGGAGGCGTTGGAACGCCAGGTCGCCGACAGCCTGGGGGGAGCCCGCCAGATCGCCGAAATCGCCCTGGGCAACCAGCCCTTCCTCGGCCGCCGCCTGCACCTCCAGGCCGAATTCGCCGCCACAAGCGACTTTCAGGCCTGGCGCCGCGTTATCGAACACTGGATCGAGGCCGGGAAACCCAAACCCGTTCCCGCGCCTATTACGGACACGCCGCCAATCAATGACAACCTCTGCCGGCTGACCTGTATCGCCTGCGCCGAGCCGCTGCGTTTCGACCGCACGCGCTTTCCCAACGAGACCGACGCGATCAAGGTGCGCTGCCCCAATCCCGACTGCCGCAAGGTGCTGGAAGTCCGCCCGGCGCCGCCGAAATCGGCGCGTATCGAGCGCCTGGCGACCGAGCAGGAGGACAATTCGGTGCGCATCGAATGCGTCGCCTGCAGCCGGCCTCTGCGCGTACTGAAAGCCGCGCTGGCCGGACGCAGCGAGGCGAAGATTCGTTGCCCCAATACGGCCTGCGGTACGATTTTAAGCGTAACCCCGCCACCGTCTCCACCCGCACCACCGCCAGACACCCTGGACGACTGACCGAAGGAGCTGACCCATGCCCGATATAGATCCCAACACCATAATCGAAGCCGCCCCCGCCGACGACGTCGTGGAAGCCGACAGCTTCACGCACTCGACCTTCGGCGACATTGCGCGCCACGCCCAGGACGTTGTCCAGCACAGCGGCATCGATTTCGGGCCCGCACCCAACCTGCCGCCCCAGGTCGAGGCGGCCGGCGCGCAAATGGCGAACCCTCTGCACGACCTGGCCGGTCGCGTGTCGGACATGGTCCATAATGTCCATGACGCCGTGGTTGAAGCCTCCGCCGACGACGTCCATGACGCTGGTACGGATACGGCCCCAGACCACGCCACTGACCATGTCGACGATCATACGTCGGTTCACACGCCGGATCATGTCGATGACCATGTCTCCGACACCACCGACAGCTGAGGTGGTCATCGACGGCGCGTCCGACGACGTCGTCGAAGCCGAGGGACTGACAGGCGACGGCCGCGACGAGGGGCGCGGCCGATCGTCCGTCATCGCTCAAACGATCCAGGCGGCGGCTTCCAGCTCGGCCCAGACAACCGCCCAAAGCACAGCCACCACCACCGCCGAGCCCGATCACGGCACGACACATGGCACGTCATCGGCCGACGCGGTAACGCACGACGAATCGCCGCCGGCCAAGGCGGCGGATGAGGCTCCGCTCAATCCTTACATGACGCACGACGACACGCCGGACACGCCCGACACATCGAGCGACAACGCGGGTGATCATGCGGCCGATGGAACGGACAGCACGCCGGAATAATTATTTTTGGGGGCGCGCGCCATTCTCCGCCAATCCCACGCTGAACATCATGAAGGCGGCATTGACCGCCGCGAACCCAGACCTGCGGAGACACCCATGCCCGAAGCCGAAGCCCTGACGGAAACCTTTCGCGTCGAAATCGCCAACCTGTCCGAAGAGGGTCGCGACGACGTCCTCGAAGCGCTCGAAGCCAATCCCGAGATGTCGCAGGACGATGCCGACGCCCTGATCGGCCGCACCGAGAAGGCCGACGAAAACCGCGAGGACTTCGAGACCCTGCAGAAGGAGCAGGACGAGGCGATGAAGGACGGCGACTGGGCCACGGCCCACGATCGCGCCGAAGCGGCCGAATATGAAATGCGCGAAGTCGAGGAACTGGGCGGCGATGCCGACAGCGAGATCCATGAGGCCGAAACCGACCAGCACGAGATCGACGAGGCCGTCGACCAGCACGACATGGCCCATCAGGCTGCCGTCGACAGCGCTGATTTCGCCGCCCATGGCATGGAAGGCGCCGCCGAGGTCTATGGCAATACCGCAGCCGACCATGCTGTCGCTTCGGTCGACAGCGCTGCAGCCGCCGCACCCAATGCAACCAACCCCGATCACGACGTCGATGGCGACGGCGTGGCGGACGCCTGACGTATACAGAGGGGATATGACCATGTCGAAATTGATGCTTCTCACCTGTGCCGCCGCCATCCTGTGCCTCAGCGCCTGTGGCCGGCCCGGCGGACCTGCCGCGCGCAACGGCCAGAACGCGCAGCAGATGGCGCAGAACGATCCCTACGCCCAGGCGCCGGCGCCCTATATGAACAATCCCGACGGACGGCAGCCGGCGGCCTGGCCAGGCGCCGTGCCGCAAAATCCCAATCCGCAAAACCCGACCTTTCAGAACCCGAACCCGCAGAATCCGCAACCGATGCAGCCTACCGGCGGGCCAACGGGGACGACGCCGGCCATCTCGGGCGCACCTCAGGGCATGACGCCTTTGCAGTCGCAGGCTGGCCATGTCTATCGCGCCAGTTTGGCGGGCAGCACGCCGGTGCCGCAGCAATCGCGTGATTTTTACATGAAGCTGATCCCGTTCTTCGACGGCCAGCCGCAGGTCATGGGCTATCTCGATGATCCGTCGGGCCGCATGGCGCAGGTCGGTTTCCAGGCGACCAAGGGCGGCGTGCCGGTCATGGGCATGCTGGTGGTGACCCAGACCCAGAACGGGGCCGTGGCGGTGGTTATGCTCGACTCGCCGGACCGCTTCCAATCGTCCTTGCAGGCGATGAACGCCGCCGCGCAGCAGCCGTAAAGATATAAACCGCAGATTTCGCTGATTAACGCAGATTTTTCACAGCCTGTTTCGCAGCGCCGGTGGGGCTGCCGACGTCTAAGGATTTCCGCGCGATCAAACTCCATCGAACCCAACTGTGCTCTGAAAAATCTGCGTCAATCGGCGAAATCTGCGGTTAAAAATATCGGCTCCGAGACGTCCAAATATTGCACAGTCTCAGCACCGGATTGCTTATATATGGCGGCAAGCCTACCCTGAATATCCGCGCCACCCCAGAAAGACGCCGATAAAAAATCAGGGACCAAGATGAACCGACGCAACCTCCTGCGCATGACCGGCAGTCTGCTGGCTTTCACCAGTCTGGGTCTCACGACCGCCCGGGCGGACGACTCGACCTCGGTCAAGACGGCGACGCAGTTCGGCCCGACCAACACCGATTTCCTGGCCAAAGCCGAGGCGTGCAAGCCGACGCTCAGTGAAACCCTTCAGGCGCCGCTCGGGCTGATCACGCCGATAGCGGACCCGACCCATCCCCTGGGCTGGCAGATCATGCCCGCCGGCGCACCCGACGCGGATGCCCTGGTCCTGCACAAGGGCGATAGCTGTATCATAGATTTTGACGGCCATCGCACCGGCCACCTGTCGTTCGACCTGCTGGGCGTCGGTCCCAATGTCGACGCTCCGGCGCGGCTGCGGCTCATCTTCGGCGAGGTGATAAGTGACGTCGCCGAGCCTCTGCATCCCTATAAGGGCTGGCTGTCGGAATCGTGGCTGCCCGAAGAGGTGGTGACGATCGACTATCTGCCGCAGTCCGTCCGTCTGCCGCGCCGCTACGCTTTTCGCTTCGTCAAGATCGAGGTCATCGATACCTCGTCGAGCTTCGGCGTCAGCTTCCGCAACGTCCAGGCCCACGCCCTGACCTCGGCGAAGGGCAGCTTGCCGCCCCTGCCCGAACGTTTTCCCGACGACCTGAAACACATGGATACCGTGGCGGCCGCGACCTTGCGCGACTGCATGCAGACGGTGTTCGAAGACGGTCCCCGCCGCGACCAGCGCCTGTGGACGGGCGATCTGCGCCTGCAGGCGCTGACCAGCTATGTCACAATGCCCAATCACGACCTGGTCAAGCGCTGCCTGTATCTGCTGGCCGCCTTTCCGCGCGCCGACGGGCTGTTGCCCGGCGACGTCTTCGAACAGCCCAAGCCGATGCGCGCGGGCGATTTCCCGCACGACTATGCCGTCTTTTTCGCCGTCACCCTGGCCGACTATGTCAAGGCGTCGGGCGATATCGAGACCGGCGTCCAGCTGTGGCCGACCGCCCTGCGCCAGATGGAGGTCCTGCGGCAATACATAGCCGCCGATGTCTTCGTCATTCCCGACGGCATCTGGGTATTTGTCGACTGGCAGCCGGCGCTCGATCACGCCGCCGCCATGCAGGCCATCTATATCTACGGCCTGAAACGTGTCGCCGAACTGGCCAAAACCCTGGGACGAACAGCCGATGTCGCGACCTATGCCGCGCGCATTGCTGCCATGGAAAAGGCCGCCCTGGCGACCTTCTACGACACGAAAGCCAAGGTCTTCGTCAGCGGCCCAAAGCGTCAGGTGTCTCTGGCCTCACAGGCGTGGATGACGATTGCCGGGGTCGGCACCAAAGCCCAGCAGGCGACGGCTTTGCGCAACGCCCTGAAGGACCCGGTCACGATCCGGCCGGGCACACCATACCTTAACCACTATGTCTGCGAGGCCCTGTTCATCGCCGGTTGCGCAGCCGAGGGGCTGGCCATGATGCGTGCCTATTGGGGCGGCATGCTGAAGGCCGGCGCCGACACCTTCTGGGAAGCCTATTCGCCGGACAATCCACGCACGGCGCCGTATAATGACTTCCACATCAACAGCTTCTGCCACGCCTGGAGTTGCACACCATCTTACCTGCTACGCGCTTACGGCAGTCAAATAGCGGGGGTGATTTAAGTCAGGCCATGACCTTCAACGGCGGCGCTTTGCAGTTTTGCGCGATATAGTCACCGTGCAGCGGCAGGCTGTTAGCGTATTCGTCGATCACCTCTTCGATGTCGCGCAGATAGCCGGCGATCTGTTCTTCCGGAATCATGTCGACCATCGGATCATACTGCGGCCGTAACCCCTGGCCCAGCAGAACCTGGACCCAGCTTTCCTCGTGGAACAGTTCGGCCGCCGAATGCTTGAAGAACCGCGCCGACGACCGGCTGAGATCGAGCCGCTGGGCCAGGCTGTCCGGCACGTCCATATGTTTCAGATAGGCCCAATAGGGCGTATCTTCGCGGTCGGTCACCTTGTAGTGGGCCACGATAAAGTCGCGGATATCGCGATATTCGAAATCGGTCTGGGCATTGTATTCGGCGATATCGCGGGCATCAAAGGCATTGCCGGGGAACAGGGCCAGCAGGCGCAGAATCCCCGTCTGGATCAGGTGGATGCTGGTCGATTCCAGCGGTTCCAAGAAGCCGCTCGACAGGCCGATGGCGACGCAGTTCTTCTCGAAGGCGCGATGGCGCTTACCAGGACGGAACTTGACCAAGCGCGGATCGGCCAGGGCCTTGCCGTCGAGATTGTTGAGCAGGATTGCCGCCGCCTCGTCATCGGCCATATGCTGGCTGGAAAAAACGTGGCCATTGCCGGTGCGGTGCTGCAGAGGAATGCGCCATTGCCAGCCGGAACCGTGCGCCGTCGAGCGCGTATAGGGAGTGAGAACGGCAGCACTTTCGCACGGCACGGCCCAGGCGCGGTCGTTGAGCAGCCAGGCGTCCCAGTCCTCGTAACCGACGCCCAGGGCATCGCCGATCAGCAGGCCGCGCATGCCCGAACAGTCGACAAACAGATCGCCGCCGACCTCGCGGCCGTCGTTCAGCGCCACCTTGTCGATAAAGCCGTCTTCGGCGCGCAGATCGACCTTGGTGATCCGGCCTTCGATGCGCTTGACCCCGCGCCCTTCGGCCTGACCGCGCAGATAGCGGGCATAGAGCGAGGCGTCGAAGTGGTAGGCATAGTCGAAATCGGCCATGGGCGGCCCTTCTCCCGGCCGGCGCGGGCGAAAGCGATTGCGCCGCGCCGCCAGGGTATTCAGCGCATAGTGATCGAAGTCCTTGAATCCGCCCTTGGGGAACATTTTCAGCCAGAATTGATGGGTGTGCAACCACATCAGGTCGCTGCCGATCTTGCCGAAGCCGTGGATATAGCTGTGATGGCCTTGGGCCGGCTTTTCGCGCCAGTTGACGAACTCGATCCCCAGCTTGAACGTGCCCTGGGTGGCTTTGAGGAACTCGGTCTCATCGAGGTCGAGAAACTGGTTGAAGACCTTGATCGCCGGGATGGTCGCCTCACCGACGCCGATGGTCCCGATCTCTTCGGACTCGACCAGATTGATCTCGAACCGGCCCAGCAGCAGCTTCGACAGCAGCGCCGCGGTCATCCATCCGGCGGTGCCGCCACCGATAATGGTCACGGTCTTGATCAACCGGTTTGTGTCGCTCATGGATGTTTCCCTTTTCCGTTGTCATAGCGCGGAAGAGGCGGAGCTGCAAACGCTTACATCGTTAGGGTGCGGGAAAGCATTTAGAAAGAATTTTGCCGCGAAAAGCGCGAAAAGCGCGAAAAAGTAAGCGACTTTCTACGCCCGAAGGGCAGTCCCCTTGCAAGCCGTCATACGATTTGAAGGCGCTGCGCGCAGAATTTTCGGCCGCACCCTTTTCGCGCTTTTCGCGCTTTTCGCGGCAAAATTCTTACATCTTCCGACCATACATCCGTGTGGCTGCGAAGCAGCATCCGTGTCATCCGTGGTTAAACTTTTGCTTACGCAACCGCGCGCTCACCAAGTGCCGATAAGCCCCTACGCCGCCGCCTCAGCCGCGCCACCACGTACAAACGCTTCACCCGCAGCATTGAACAGATAGGCATCCACCGGATCGAAACGCAGCGCCACCACATCTCCGTGGCGCGAGTTGTTCCCGGCCGGCAGGATGGCGCAGACCGGCGCCTCGACCCGCGGCATCATGGCATAGACCGCCCGCGCGCTGCCCAGGGTTTCGACGACGTCGACCGTGGCCGCCAGAGTATTGCCTGTCGCCTGCAATGACAGCGATTCCGGCCGCACCCCCAGGGTCACGCGATCTCCGGCCCGTGCCCCACCTGGCGCCACGGCCGCAACGACGGTGTCCCCGCTGACCAGCTTGACGCGGACACCCTTGGCGGTAATGGCGGCGACCTCGCCCTGAATCAGGTTCATCCGCGGCGAGCCCAGAAACCCGGCGACAAACAGGTTGCGCGGCGCTTCGTAGACCTGGGTCGGCGTGCCGATCTGCTCGACGCCGCCGGCATTCAACACCACGATCCGGTCGGCCAGGGTCATGGCCTCGACCTGATCGTGGGTGACATAGATCAGGGTCGTGGCCAGTTCGCGATGCAGCCGGGCGAATTCGTGGCGCATATGGACGCGCAGCCCGGCATCGAGGTTCGACAAGGGCTCATCCAGCAGAAACAGGCGCGGTTGGCGCACAATGGCGCGACCGATGGCCACCCTTTGCCTCTGACCGCCCGACAGTTCGCGCGGCCGGCGGTCCAGCAGGTCGGCAATACCCAACAACTTGGCCGCCTTGGCCACCGCGAGCTTGATATCGCTCTCGGCCATCTTGGCCATGCGCAGGCCGAACGCCATATTGTCGAAGACATTGAGATGCGGATACAGGGCGTAGGACTGGAAGACCATGGCGACGCCGCGCTGGGCCGGCGTGTCGTTTAGCGCGCTCTTGCCCTCGATCAGGATATCGCCGGCGGTCGGCGGCTCCAGGCCGGCAATCAGGCGCAGGAGGGTCGACTTGCCGCAGCCCGATGGCCCGACCACAACGACGAATTCGCCGTCGGGTATGGCGAGGTCGACGCCCTTCAGGACGGTCTGCGTCCCGAAGGCCTTCTCCAGTCCCCGCAGCTCGACATTGGCCATTCGGCGTTTTCCCTGTTTCCGGCCCAACCTTTAACGGCCCAGCCAGCATATCTCAAGCACGCGCCGCTATGTAAATCGTGTAAATCCATATCGCCCAGCGGGATCACGGCACATTGCTTTTTCACGCCTGTGGCACGAAATAGCCGCCATGTTGAAGATCGAACGGGAACCGCAGATTTCGACAGTATGCCGAGTCCAAAGGTATAGCCTTTGGACCGCCATGACGCAGATTTTTCAGAGACATATTTTGATGTTTACGCTTTTATAGGACCGGTTTTTCGATCGCAAAGCGATCTTTAATGGAGATCGGCGTCCATGAATCCTTTTTCGTGAGGGCTCCGAAAAATCTGCGCCAATCTGCGAAATCTGCGGTTCCACCCCTTTCTTTTGCCTATCTAGCCAAGCCCACTCACCTCGGCTATGCTGGAACCACTCCCATAAAAACGAGACAGAGATGAAACGCCGCCTCCTGATACTGCTGCTGATGACACCGGTTACCATGGCGTTCGCCGCCTATGCCGAAGCGCCCGTCAAGACCCAGTGGGGCACGGTCAGCGAGCCGGACTATCCGCATCATATCTGCGCTACTCTGTCGGCCGATATCGAATCCGCCGCCCTGACCAGTCACGAGGCCGAGGGCGACACCCATCCCGACACAGCCCGTATCCAGCAGGCCATCGACGCCTGCCCGTCCGGCGCGGTCAAGCTGGTCGCCGCCAGCGGCAATGACGCCTTCCTCAGCGGTCCGATCACCCTGAAATCCAAGGTCATTCTGTGGATCGACAAGGGCGCCACCCTTTACGCCTCACGCGATCCGGCCGACTATGACAAGGGCCCGGGAGATTGCGGCACCGCCAACACCGTCAGTGTCAAATCCTGCCGTTCGCTGATCGAAGGCGCCGACCTGGTCGATTCCGGCCTGATGGGCGAAGGCCGCATCGACGGCCAGGGCGGCTCCCTGCTGCTCAGCGGCCCCAATGCCGGCAAGCGCTCATGGTGGGACGTAGCCTATCAATCGAAACAGGGCCTGACCCAGCACAATTTCCGCCTGGTCCAGATCGATGGCGGCAGCAACTTCACCCTGTACAGGCTGACCTTCGTCAACAGCCCCAACTTCCATATCGTGCCGCAGAACATGACCGGCATCACCGCCTGGGGGATCAAGATCCTCACCCCCACGGCCTTCTACACCAGGCCCGACTACGCCTGCCCCGAAGGCACCACACCCGACAAACTGACCCCGGCGACCTGCTTCACGCCCGAAACCGTCAAGAATACCGACGGCTTCGACCCGGCGCAATCGTCGAACGTCCTGCTGGCCTACAGCTATATCTCGACCGGTGACGACAATGTCGCCATCAAGTCGAAGGGCAGCCGGCCGTCGCAAAACCACACCTATGCCCGCAACTACTTCTACTACGGTCACGGCATGTCGCTGGGTTCGGAAACAGACTCCGGCATGGACAATATCGTCGTCACCGACCTCGTCATGGACGGCATGGATAGTACCGGCGGCAACGGTTTGCGCGTCAAATCGGACTCGTCGCGCGGCGGCAAGGTGACCCGCGTCCTGTTCGACGGCGTCTGCATGCGCAATATGCGCAATCCGATTGTGCTCGACACCGCCTATAGCGACAAGACGGGAACCCTGATCCCCGATTTTGCCGATATCGCGATCAACAATTTCCACTATACCGGCAGCGCTAAATTCGGCGGCGGCCTGGTGGTGTTTCGAGGCTATGACGAGCAGCACCCTTTGCACGTTACACTCGACAATGTGGTGTTTGACGGCGCCCAACCGGCTGTCTCGGGCTCGCACAACCCCAATACACCCGAACCACCACGTTTCACGACCTTCACCTTCGGTCTGTCGGGGGCTACATTCGCTAGTCTGGTCAAGGACGAGAACGGCTCTCGCGCCCTTTACAAGGTGATGGCCGACGGGGATTGGAAGGAGCTCGAGCCCTACGCCTGTTCGCAGGCGTTTAATCCGCTGAAGTCGGTATTGCCGGATTCACCGTTCTGAGTTAGCCAGCTAACATGACACCATCCTGGCTCAGAGTCCGGCGATTTCCCTATGAGGAGCCGTATGCGCTCAATCTGGAGTTCGCCGGCGGCAACGGTCTGTTCAGCGGCTGCGTCGAGATCTATTGCAACGTCGAAGACCTGTCCGAACTGGGGCGCGCCCTGCTCGCCTTCCCCCGCCAGGCCGATGACCGCCATGTCTATGAATACGGGTCCGACGATGCGGCAGAGCGGCAGCACCGTCATTTCCGGCTCAGTTTCTATACGATCGACCATACCGGCCATTGCGCCGTGCAATTCCTGACGCGTCTCTACGAAAAAGAACCCGATGACGGCGCCTGTCAGTTCTCGATTCGAACCGAGCCGGCAGCCCTTCATCGCCTGGGTCAGTTGTTCGAAAACTTCGCCCGGCTCGAACATCTGGAGCTGCGCTGGTCACCGGCCGGCGGAGAATTATTCACGGACCACACTTCGGACGCCTGAAATCGGAGCTTCGTCATGTCCCATCCTGCCTTGAAACCCGGCAATAGGGCGCTGATCACCGGCGCGGCCTCTGGCATAGGCCTGGCCGCCGCCAAGCGTTTTGCTGCAATCGGGTTGGACATCATTATTGTCGATCGCGATCAAGCGGCATTGTCGACGGCACTCCGTACCCTTGCGGAAAACCGGGACAACGCAGCCACGGATTTCACCGGTTCCAGCATCCTGACCATCGACGCAGATGTTGGCGATCGCGACGCGATGTTGGAGCTCGCCGAGGCGTACACGGACATCTCCGTCCTGATGAACAATGCCGCCATCGGCCCCGACAGTTCGGTGCTTGACGCGGACAATTGGCGCCAGATCATCGACACCAATATGTGGGGCGTCGTCCATGGCTGCCAGGCCTTTGTGCCGGCGATGATCAAAAGCGGTAAGCCCGGTCTGGTCATCAATACCGGCTCCAAGCAGGGCATCACCACGCCGCCCGGCAATCCGGCCTACAATGTCTCAAAGGCAGCCGTGAAGGTCTATACCGAAGCCCTGCAGCACGAACTGCGTAACGGCGCCAATCCGGCGGTCACGGCGCATCTGCTGATCCCGGGATTTGTCTGGACGGGTATGACGTCGCGCGGGCGTACCGAAAAACCCGATGGCGCCTGGACGGCGGAGCAGACGGTCGACTTCATGCTGCAAAGTCTGGAGCGCGGCGACTTCTACATCCTGTGCCCGGACAATGATGTGTCGCGGGAACTGGATGAAAAGCGCATGGCGTGGGCATCGCTCGACATTATCCAGAACCGCCCGCCCCTGTCACGTTGGCACCCGGACTATGCCGAGGCCTTCAAGGCGTTTCTGGAAAAGTAACGCCATCGTCCGGGAACATCGGTGATGGCGATCAGCTCCGAAGGATTGAATCCACAGATTACACAGATTACACAGATTTTTCAGTGGCTTGACCGAGAAGCGGTAAGTGGATTTGCCGGAAATGATCGCTTTGCGATCGAAAGCAGACGAACGCGACCGCGATGCATAAAGCACAGCGCTAAAATCTGTGTAATCGGTGTAATCTGTGGATACCTAAAACGACCGTTACCGCCTGAACAGCCGCATCATGTCCATCACTCCGCCGCTTCGACGGCCTTGGCCGAAGTCGTGGCATAGGTCACCGATGGCTTGCCCTTGGCCAGGTCGTCAAAGGTCCGCAGCACGCCGATCAGTTCGCACATCTCCTCGATGCGGATCATGTTCGGGCCGTCGGACGGCGCATTGTCCGGGTCCTGATGCGTTTCGATAAACACCGCCGACACGCCGATGGCGCAGGCCGCCCGCGCCAGGACAGGCGCGAATTCGCGCTGGCCGCCGCTGGTCGTGCCCATGCCGCCCGGCTGCTGGACGCTGTGGGTGGCGTCGAACATAACCGGATAGCCTGTCTGGGCCATGGTCGGCAGGCCGCGGAAATCGGTCACCAGGGTGTTGTAGCCGAACGACGTGCCGCGATCGCACAGGATGATGCGCTCATTGCCCGTCGAAGCAATCTTCTTGGCGACATTGGCCATGTCCCACGGCGCCAAAAATTGCCCCTTCTTGACATTGATCGCCCGGCCGGTGGCGCCGGCCGCCAGCAACAGGTCGGTCTGGCGGCACAGGAAGGCCGGGATCTGCAGCACGTCGACCATCTTGCCGACCGGCTCGCACTGATGCGCATCATGGACGTCGGTCAGGACCGGACAGCCGAACTTGTCGCGCACGGCGGCCAGGATATCCAGTCCCTCTTCCATGCCGATGCCGCGCGCCGTGCCGATGCTGGACCGGTTGGCCTTGTCGTAGCTGGACTTGTAGATGAATTTCGTGCCCGTCGGCGCACAGGCTTCGGCGATCTTCTCGGCGATCATCAGGGCGTGGTCCAGGCTTTCGATCTGGCACGGGCCGGCGATCAGGGCAAACGGCTCGTCGCCACCGATCTTGATCCCGTTGACGTCGATGACGCGTGTTTTCACATGTTGTGCTCTGATCATGGCAAGACACTTTCTATACGGGCCACATCGACCGGATTGTTCAATTCCCAAAATACCTTACCACGGCCATCAACCTCGACACAACGGATGGGCACACCGTTCTCGAGGAAGCGAAGCTGTTCCAGGCCTTCATGGCGCTCCAGCGGACCCGCCGTCCAGCGCGGGTAGGCGCGAAGCCCCGCCTCACGGTAAGCATAGACCCCAACGTGATGGAAGACCGGAATGACGGCGTCTTCCGCGATGACCCCGCCCGTATAGGGTATAACTTCCTTGGAGAAATACAACGCGTTCATCTTCGCATCGAACACCGCCGTGGTGCCGCCGACGCGGCCGTTTTGCCGATCCTCGATGAAATTGGCGAAGGTCTGGCGATCGCAACGCAGGACCGGGGTCGCCATCTGGACCTCGTGATTGTCGCGCATGGCGGCGATCAGGTCCTCGACGAACCAGGCCGGGGTCAGCGGCGCGTCGCCCTGCAGATTGACATAGAGATCGAAAGGATGCGGCAGGTGCGGCAGGGCGTCGGCGCAGCGTTCGGTGCCGTTGGCGCACTGGTCTGACGTCATGATGACCTGAGCGCCGAAGGCTTCCGAAGCGATGCGGATACGTTCGTCGTCGGTGGCGACATAGACGGCATCGACGCCCTTGACCGCCTGGGCGGCTTCCCAGGATCTCTGGATCAGCGATTTCGACACCCCGTCCTTGCCGCGCAGCATGACCAGGGGCTTGCCGGGATAGCGGCTCGATTCGTAGCGGGCGGGGATGATGACGACAGTTTTCATGACAGCAACTCTTATGCGACTCCGGCCCGCAGGCAATCGTGAATATGGATCAGGCCGATGGGTTTTGCATCCTCGTCGACCACAAACAGGCAGGTGATCTTGCGCTCGTTCATGATACCCAGCGCCTCAACCGCCAGGGCGCCGGCGGTAATGGTCCGCGGCTTACGACTCATCACGTCGCGGGCATGGCGTTTCATCAGGCCATCCATGTGGCGGCGCAGGTCGCCGTCGGTGATGATGCCGTTCAGATGCCCCACGCCATCGACAATGCCGACCACGCCGAAACTCTTGGCCGTCATGACCAGAACCGCGTCGCTCATCAGGGCGGTCTCGCCGATCAGCGGAACGGCTTCGCCACCGTGCATCAGGGCGCGGACGGTCAGAAGCTGCGCGCCCAGCTTGCCGCCGGGATGAAAGACGCGGAAATCGGGCGCGGCGAACCCCTTCTTCTCCATCACCGCCACGGCCAGGGCATCGCCCAGCGCCAGGGTCATGGTCGTGCTGGTGGTCGGCGCCATGCCAATGGCGCAGGCTTCGGGCGCGTTTGGCAGCAACAACGCAACATCGGCAGTAGTTAAGAGCGTGCTGCCCGGCCGCGAGGCGACACCGATCAGCGGAATGGCGAAGCGGCGGGTATGGGCGATGATATCGGACAGCTCGGCGGTCTCGCCCGAATTGGACAGGACCACGCACACATCTTCGGTGGTGATCATCCCCAGATCGCCGTGCGACGCTTCGGCCGGATGGACGAAAAAGGCCGGCGTACCCGTGCTGGCCAGAGTCGCGGCGATCTTGCGCGCGATATGGCCTGACTTGCCCATGCCGGACATGACGACCCGGCCGCGACAAGCCTGGATGATCTCGACCGCGCGCACAAAGCTTTCCGACAGCGAGCCGGCAAACAGCAGCAGCGCCTCGCCTTCGGTGCGCAGCACGCGCGCCCCGGTGGCCAGGATGGCGGTCCGGGTATTGATATCGGTGATGGGGGCGGTGTCGGACATAGGGTTCATAGGCCGGTATATGGCGGGCGCGGCCGTCTTAGCAAGATTGCATTGCCGGAACAATGATTGGATCAGGCCGCGGGACACCTGATCGGGTGATACCATGACCAGCTCAGCGCACCCTTGTGGACCGCGAGACAGACCGTATCGCCCTGCCGCCAAGGCCGCACCAGGAGATAGACGGCCAGGGTTTCGCCGCCCGGCTGGCCTGCCGGGCGCGTGAGCGTCTTCACAAGGTTATCGGTGTTGGCTTCGACCTTCAACACCTTCACGGGAAAGACTTCGTGGCGGCTCGTGTCGAGCATGACATTCAGGAACATCAGACTGCCCCACGCGTAGCACATATAGATGGGAAGGGCCGACAACAGGACCGGCCACCGGTACCGGCGTTCGATCAGGCAGACCACAAGTATCATGCCCAGGGCCGCCGCGACGCTGCAAACGGCCGGAACCGTCCAGTCAAATACGCGGACATCGAAGAAGGTCCGCAACGCCAGCACAATCGACGGCGCTACAGCCATCTGGGCTCCAATGCCGACCCGATAGACCGTCTTATCATTGTGCAGTACCCATCGCGAATGCGACAGCGCGACCATGATCACCGCCACTACGGGCATGGCCATCACGGCGAACACGCAGAGCGGATACGGTCGCCCATAGATGCCTACTGCCGAAATCAGAAGAGCCGGCACCCACAACCATTTCAGCGCCTGGGTGTGCGCCCTGAAATTATAGACGCGGCCTTCAGGCGCGTTGCCGAAGGGGGAATTGGCCAGAAAATCCTGGCGCTTGCGCTCCCACGCCTCGCGATTGCGATCCTCGGCCTCTCTATCTCTATTGGGAAAACTGTTGATCCAGTCACTGAACGGCGCGTCGAATGGACCGGGCTTGACGATCCGGACTGACCGCCCGTTGTTCAGCCGGAGGCAGATGCTGCCGAAAAACGTATCCAAGAAGCCGAATGTGTCGGCAATCTCGCTGTTGCGGATCGTACGGGTAGCCAGAATGCCGCGGTATTCCACCCTATCAGCATACAGCGTCAATTGCGTACGATGGGTAAGGTAAATATAGAAGGGGCCCGCGGCAAGAAAGACCGCGCCTATCGTCGGCTTGACCCAGCCAAGATCCGACGGCGGAATCGGCAGCATATGCGGCGAGGAGATCGAGCTATAGGCGTAGCTGAGTCCGGAGAAGACGAGTGCAAGGATAATCCTGACCGGGATGCCAAGGCGAGGTTCGTTGAGCGCGATCAGTACGAAGGCCATGAGGGCGAAAATTGGGACCTCGTCCATTTGCCGCAAGAGAAGATTCAGGCCCGGATCGGCCACCAGGTCACCCGCCATCGCCAGTATGGCGCACCCAAGGGCACAAACCATCAGCGCCAGCAGCGAAACCACCGCCCGGCCAAGGCGCCCCTGACGATAGACACGCGGGAAGGCGGGATTGGCCTGCTGATCCTCCCATTGTCGTTGCTTGGCCTGGAGCCGTTTGTTGGGGAGTCCGTCGACCCAGGCTCTGAACACCTCATCCGGACGTACAAACGTCCCAATATCGAGCCTTGTACCGTCACGCAGATCAAGCCTGAGTAGGTTCTGCCAGATAGGGCCGCTTGCTACGGAACTGTCGACGATCTCGCTGTAACACATGGTGCGGCTGAAAAAGATGCCCCGGCAGTCAAGCCGGTCCGCGTGCAGAACCAGCCTTCCGCGCAGGGAGCGAAGCAGGAAGAACAAGTTCACGCTAACCAGCAGGAGGCCAGCAAGCTCAGGCACCCACAGTCCTTTTGGAATATGGCTGAGATCGTTTGCCAGAATACCCGTGGCGGCCCACAGACCTATAACCGCCAGGCCAAAGACAATTCTGATCCACAGAGCGACTCGTGGCATCAGGCTCAGATAGCCGGTGCACCAAAACAGCGTCAGGAGCGTGAACATGAGCGTTACGCCGCCCAACAGGCCAGTATGCGCGATAAGCCCGTAAGAGGTGGCAGCTGTGAAAAATCCAAGGGCGCAGACCATCAGGTGCCCAACAGCGAGTTGTAGCTTTTTAAGCGGGCTGAACTGATAGACGCGCGGATATGCTGTCTGATTGACCATACCATCCCCCGAAGCGCCATACTTAATCACAGCGGTGGTAGGGAGTCAAAATTGCCCGCAGCCCCCATCCCCAGCGACGAAAAACGATCTCACGGCATAGGCGATGCGGGCGAAAAGCCCATAGATGGCCAGCTTAAGGCGGCCGGTATATGGCGGGCGCGGCCGTCTTAGCAAGATTGCATTGCCGGAACAATGATTGGGCCAGAACTTGGGTAAGAACAATGATGGAATCGCCTTGATCCGGGCCAAGCCCCCCCGGAGGTCGCCTTTACGGCGCCAAATGATAACTGGCCTGGCAAAACGACTGCCTTTTTATTCACAAATGCGTCAAAATTGGCGTTACGGCGCATCTGCCGTTTGCCCCTTAAGGCTGTAAGGATTAGACTTCACCCCAGGGAGTAAACAATGAAAAAAGAATTGAACCCCGGCACAGCCCTTACTGGCGTGTGGAACGGGCTGTATAGTATTAGAACGCTGCCGAACATTCCCGAGAGCTTGTTCGTCGCTGTGCTGATCGATTCGGGCAGCCGCCTGTCCGGCACGATTCACGAGGGCATGAACGATGCCGATGGCGCATTCTATCAAACCAATGCCCATGTCGTCGGCCGCAGCAACGGTGGGAAGGTGCGCTTCGTCAAGACCTATGACGGTACCGCCGGCCTCAGTCACGACGTTGAGTATGAAGGCACAGTCGGAGAGAACAACGACGAGATCTCGGGCGAGTGGTCGGTCGAGACATCCTGCGGCATGCGTCGCGGTCCGTTCATGATGATCCGCGCCCGCGTCAAGGACGTCGCCTCCGTCATCCGCCAGTCGATCCGGGTGTAGTCTATTTCACCCGGCTTTCGGCTGTCGCGTAATAGACGAACGAGATCACCATATAGGCAATGCCGGCGACGAAGGCGATGAAGCGCAGGGTATAGGGAATGGACACCAGAATGTTCAGCCCCGGCGTGAAGGTCACAATCAAGGCCGCCAGTGCAACCAGGGCGCCCAGGCCGACGGAACGTAGCGCCCGGCTCTTTTTCAGTTGCACCATTTCACGCTTCAGCGCCCGGCCGGCATTGTGTGCTGCCACTTCATCAATACCATCAGCAATCGCGGCCCGGATAGCGGCAGCGACGGACAGGCCGGCATTGAGACTGGCGATGATGTGATTGCGTGCGGCGCGAAGCTGGGCTTCCGTATCGGTCGACTCGGTCATGGCAATTTCCCCTCTTATCCCTTCACAGACCAGGAACATGCTGTATGGGGCCGTTTGCGTCAACCCGACGCCTTTACAGATCCATACCCCAGACTTGGCTGACCAGGTCGCAACCGAACATCCGGTTCTCCTGTTCCGACACCAAGGCGAACCCCACCGCCTGATAGATGCGCCGCGCTGCCAGCAGATGGTTCTGCGTCCACAGCACCATGCGCCGGTAGCCGCGTTGGCGCGCCGCCGCGACACAGGCCTCGACCAGCGCCCTGCCGATACCCAGGCCGCGCATATCCGGTTCGACATACAGCAGGCGCAGCTTCGCCACATCGTCTTCATCGCCGCGGAACAGAAAGACCGAGCCCACCACCTCGCCGTCCTTTTCGGCAATGAAGGCGGCTTCCCTGTCTGGATCGAAAGTCTGGACGAAACCTGCCAGCAGTTGCGCCACCAAAGCTTCGTAGCTGATATCGAAGCCGTATTCGCGTTGATACAACAGGGCCTGGCGCGCCGTGATCTGGCCGATATCGCCGACCTGCAGATCGCGCATCCGCCATACCCCGCTACCCTCCAGCAAACGTTCGACGCGCCTGACCGAGGTGACAAGAGCCGCCTGCGCCGCCTCACCGAGGTGACCGATCAACTGCCCCAGGCCTTCGCGTGACGCTGCATCGATCGGCGCGAAGGCCTGCCGCCCGGCTTGGGTCAGGGTCAGGATTGCCGCCCGGCCGTCCTGCGGATCGCGCGCCTTGGCCACAAGACCCAGGGCCGTGAAGCGTTTGACAATACGGCTGACATAGGCGGCATCGAGTCCCAACTGCGTAATCAGGTCACCGGCCTTCAACGGGCCATGATGCGCCAGTTCGTACAGCACCCGGCTTTCGGTCAGGCTCAGCTCGCCGCCATAAGGCTGCGGCGCCAGCAAGCCGATGCGATGGGTGTAATAGCGGTTGAAGGCACGTAAGCGTTCAATGGTGTCGTTCTGGGTCATGACGATAGGAAAAGCAATATATTGGACTGAGTCAAGTATTTTTCGGCAGATGACAACCGCAAATTTGCACGTCATAAACCGTCATGGCCAACCCGCCCGTTCACCCCTTAGCTCCGTTTCTGCAACCGGCCCGCCGCTTCATTCGCGGTACGCTGCAACGCCTGCCCGCGCCGCTGGCCGAGTTCGTCCTGTTCGGCCTGAAGATGGCCTGGTCGTGCCTGTTCGGCGCCGCCATGTTGTTCTTGATCGTCGTCACCCACCTGATTTGGCCGGCCGGAGCGGTCGTCCATCGCTACGACTTCCTGCTGCTCTGTGCCCTGCTGATCCAGGCGACTATGCTGTGGACGCGGCTGGAAACCGTCGACGAGGTCAAGGTCATCTGTCTCTACCACGTCATCGGCACGGTGATGGAGGTGTTCAAGACCCACATGGGTTCATGGACCTATCCGGAAGCCTCGATCTTCCATATCGGCGGCGTGCCTCTGTTCACCGGCTTCATGTATGGCTCGGTGGGGTCGTTCATCGCCCGCGCCATCCGCGTCTTCGACATGCGCTTTTCGCATTACCCCCAGGCGTGGATCGCCTGGCTACTGGCCATCGCCATCTATATCAACTTCTTCACCCATCATTTCGTCTACGACATCCGCTACATCCTGTTCGCGGTGATTGCGGTCGTGTTTTTCCGCAGCTTTGTCTTCTTCCGTATCGACCGTACCGTCCATTCCATGCCCCTGCTGCTGGCCGCCGGCCTGACCGCCTTCTTCCTCTGGGTGGCGGAAAATATCGGCACCTATACGCGAACATGGGCGTATTCCGGGGCCTATTCCGGCAAGGCCTGGCACCTGGTCTCGCTGCAAAAAATGGGCGCCTGGAGCCTGCTGCTCGGCATCAGCTTCGTCACGGTTTCGCTTGTCTTTCCACCGAAAGCGCCGGATGGTGCAGAGGATAGTAATGGGGGATATCGCGCATGGCTGAAGCGACTCGGACTGCTCAAGGACCGCGCATAGTTTCATTTTTCCTGCGTCTGACGTCGTTCATACTGGCGCTCTGGCTGACCGGATTGCTTGTCGTTGAAACAGGCTTGTTGCCAGCGGGTGAGCAAGCCTATCACGACCTTGCTGCGGCGGTTGCGCCGGTCAGCCTTTTTAAGATCGCCATGTATCTCCACTTCGGCTTTCTGATCCTGTGGACCGGTCTCGCCAACAAGGCCGTACGCGAAACCGTAACGGAGGATTTGCAGAGCGGGCCGTGGATGGCCGCCTTCTGGTACCTCATTCCGATCGCTTCACTTTTCAAGCCCTATGGTGTTGTCAAGGAAATCTATCAGGCCAGCCGCAATCCAACGGACTGGAAGGACAGCGGCCAAGTGAAAATTATTCTGATTTGGTGGTTTCTGCAGATCGCGATCCTGCTTATCGGGCTTGTCATCCGATTATTATCGGCCGGCAACGGGCTAGTCTCTCTGAACGCCCTGTTGCAACTGACTTTGGTTGTCTGGTGCGTGCTGACGATCATCATTGTCACGCGCGTCACGCGCTGGCTGGCTAATCCGGTGAAAGCGACTGCCGCCGATGTTTTCTGAGATTTGGCTTTTGCCAACCTCATTACGCAGCAAGCTATAGGATTTTGAACCGCGAAAAACGCGAAAAGCGCGAAAATGAACGCTGAAATTTTGTGCCCGCTGGGCAATCTTTTGCTAGCGCGTATTCCGTTTGAGCGCTTCGCGCAAGCTTTCAGGCTTAAACTTATTCGCGTTTTTCGCGCTTTTCGCGGCCAAAATCTTGCCTGATACCAGCTAATCAGAGGCCATTATCGCCGCTCGACCAGTTTCGACAGTGCATCGAGATAGACCGCGAAGGCCTTGCGACCGGCCGGTGTGATATGCGCCCGCGTCAAAGGCTTGCGGCCCTGGAAGCTCTTGATAATCTCGACATAGCCCGCCTCCTCCAGCTTGCGCAGATGGACCGAGAGATTGCCCTGGGTCGCATCCAGCACGGACTTCAGCTCGTTGAAGTCTGCCGCTTCGGCGTCCATCAGATAGGCCATGATCCCCAGGCGCAGCCGCCCGTGGATGGCATCGTCCAGCCGGTTGATGTTGAACCCGTCACCCATGGTGCCGGTCCTCTCCCTCAGCCCTTTCCGGGGCTTGCTTTTTGGCCAGGCGCATCAGGGTATAGCCGGCCCCGCCCATCAGGACGAACAGGGCGATCCCCAGCACCAGGACATAGTGCGACGTCTTGATCAGCAGGCCCAGAATCAGGGTGGTGACGAACCAACCGGCCGAGACAAAGGCCAGCCATGCCTTGCGGCGGATCATGTAGGCGATGTACCACACAGCCCCCTGAAGGGCGCAGATGACGATCGGGTACAGCATCCACAGCAGAATGCTTTTCTCGGTTATGGCGACATAGGCGAAGACCGCGACCATGACCAGGTTAGCCAGGCCGGCGCTGGAAAAAGCCGCATTGAGCGAGCGCGTCGCCACGCCTTTCTGGCCGGACTTGCGATCCTTCCAGGCAAGCCACGAGACGATGACGGTAAAGACGATAGTCGGACCGACGCCGATGACCAGGCCCAGCAAGCCATATGGCAGCCAGCCGATGATCTCGGCCCACTGCAATATGCATTGCGTGCCGAACGACAGGCCGCCCGCCAGGAAGGCGATACCAGCCGAGCGCTGCACCTGTCCGCCCTCGCTGACCAGCGAACGGATAAAGGCCAGGTTGGCGCCGATATCCTGGTCATGTTCCGACCCCTCCGGCCGATCGTCCATCTCCATGCTCATGCCGCTGTCGTCTCCGCCCTTTTGGCCAATCGCATCATGGCATAGCCCGATCCGCCCATCAGGAAGGTCAGGGCCAGGCCCAGCACCAGGACATAGTGTGGCGTGCGGATCAGCAGGCCCAGGGCCAGGGTGGTGATGAACCAGCCGGCCGACACCAGGGCCAGCCACAGTTCGCGCCGGATCATATAGGCGATGTACCACACCGCCCCCTGAAAGGCGCAGACCACGGCCGGATACAGCAGCCAGATCAGCATGTTCTTTTCGACATAAAAGGCCAGGTAGCCGAAGACAGCGACGATGAACATATTGGCCAGGCCGGCGCTGCCGAAGGCGGCATTGATCGCCCGAGTCGCCACGCCCCTCTGGCCGTCCTTGCGGTTCGTCCACAGGACATAACCCAGCACGGCGGCGAAGATGACGCTGGGCGCGATACCGAGCACCACTCCAAACGATCCCCAGTGGAACCAGCCCATGGTCTCGGGCCACAACAGCAGGCATTGCAGGCCGTAGCACAGGCCGGCCGCCAGGAAGACAGCCCCGCCCGACATGCGGCCGCGCGCCCCTTCACCGACCAGTCCCTTGACGAAGGCCAGGTCGGCACCCATCCGGGTGCCGACCTTTTCATCTTCTGGACCATTATCTGTGCCCGTATCTTTATCAGCGCTCACGCCGTTGCCTCCTGCGCCGCTGCCCCGGCCTTGACCCTGCGGCGGCGACCATTGAGAATCGTGCCGATGAATGTGTAGCGTACCATAAGCGCGTAGCTGATGAGCGCAATGGTCATGGTGCCGACCAGGACGATCGCGGCCTTGTACTCGACCTCGGCCGCCATGTCCTTGACCAGATACTGGAAGACCAGCAGCAGCGGCACGTGGACGATATAGACCCAGTAGGAGGCGTCGGCCAGGTAGCGGACCATCGGGTTTTCCTTGCGCAGCAGCAGGCGGGCGCCGCCGATCAGGGCAAAGGTCCAGGCCCAGGCGGTCAGGGGATAGATCATGCAGTACAGCGGGTGGTCGTGACCGGCCGTCGGCGCCAGGACCGGCATCTTGCCGACGGTCGACAGGCACCACCACGTGCCGGCAATCGCGGCCGGGCCGTACAGCCAAACCCGGCTGGCCAGGTGATCCAGCAGGTCGGCGCGGCGGTTCAGCCACCAGCCGAACTTGAAGGCGGTGGCAAAGCCGGCCACGGCCATCAGGTTGGGGATCAGGCCGGTGTCCGGGGTCTGGATGCCGAACCACATCATCCATGCATCATTGCTGTAGAAGACGACGGCGACCGGCAGGGCCAGGACGGCGGTGATCAGGTCGCTCTTGGTCAGCATGCCGATGACGCGGTCCAGCACCTGGCCCAGCACATTGCCGACATGCAGGACGTCCGTGACGATCTTGATCAGGAGAGCGCCGGTATAGAGCAGCAACAGGGCATACAGGAACCACAGGTGGCTGAGCGGGAAGGTCTGCACGCTGAAGGCCGGCGGAGGAGCCGGTGGCGCCGCGGCGGCGGCCGAACCCGGTGCCGGCATGTTGGCGATGATCATGATGGCGATGATGGCGGCCATGACGATCGGCCAGAAAGCGACCAGGGGAATGCCGACACGCTTCAGTCGGTTGGCGATGAAACCGCCGATGCCGCGCTTTTCCAGCATCATGCGGGCGAAGAAGCCGGCCAGGACGAAGAAGGTGATCATGCGGAACATGTGAATAACGTAGAAGGCGACATTGGCACCGCTGTCGGTCACCGTGTCGGCGACAATCCAGATACGCGGCTCCATGAACGACATGACGCCATGAAGAACAACGCCCAGCAGCAGGGCGAAGGCGCGAACGGCGTCGAGGTCATGCCAGCGCTCACCGTCCCTTGTAATCGAAGTGCTCACAATAATTCTCCCTGAGGAAACCGGAGCCCGTCGCTCCATAAACAAGGTCATTACATGAACTAGTTTGTTTTGTAAACTGGTCTGTGTAAATTGAATCTTGCACGCGGTCGGTCGAGCGGCGATAGTTGGTCTTCAAACGGGGGGATGGCATGGCTCAGCCGACAAAGCACAAGGCCGGCGCGGGCATGACCCTGACGCTGCAGATCATGTCCGCTCTTGAGCTTTTGCCGTGCGTCATCCTGCTTGCCGCCGGCCTGTCCCTGGGCTGGCCGACATTCCAGACGCTTCCCAACGCGGAAAAAGACGCCGCGCCACTGGTTATGCTCTACATGCTTATGATCTTGATGCGGTTTGGCACGTTGATCGTCATGGCGCGCTGGACCTGGCGGCTGACCTCCAATGCCGGCAGACAGACGCATCTTCCGGTCACGCCGCGCTGGGCGTGGCTCGGCTGGTTCGTACCCCTGGCCAGTCTGGTCGTGCCATTCCTGGCGGTGCTGGCCCTCAACAGGGTTGACGGCCGTGTGCCGGGTCCGCGCAAGTTCCTTATTGTCGCCTGGTGGCTGGCGCGCCTCACGACCTGCGTCGCGGGGGCCATGATTGTCGTCGTTATCGGCTCCATCGTGCTGATCCTGACGCATATGAAGCACATGCCTGAAGACGCAACGATCATGATCAGATTTCTGATGTGGCTGAGCCTGTATACCGTGGTCGCCAAGGTCCTGGAGTTCGCCATCGTGACCCTGACCTACCGCCACCAACCCAAGGCGGGCGAAGTCCTCGCTGCAACCGTTTTCTGAGGATAGCCATGTCCCCTGCTCTGCAGCGCCTCAGAAACATCGCACTTGCCGCGGTCGCGGTTGTGGCGCTCCTTTATGTCGCCCTGGTCGGCTATCTCTATGTCAACCAGCGCCATATGCTCTACGGTATCGAGCCCGAACCCGATGGCCCGGCTGTCAGCGGCCTGCAGATCCAGGATGTCCGCATTACCACCCCCGATGGCGAGCGCCTGCAGGCCTGGTACGAACCGCCACAGCCCGGCCAGCCCGTTATCCTGTTCCTGCACGGTCAGGGCGGCACGCTCGCCATGGGTAAATACCGCTATATTCGCATGCATAAGCAGGGCGTCGGTTACCTGGCCCTGGCCTATCGCGGCTATTCGCACTCAACCGGCAAGCCGACCGAAAAGGGCCTGTTTATCGATGGACTGGCCGCCTATGACTGGCTGAAGGCGCAAGGCTTCCGCGACCAGGATATCGTCATCCACGGCCATTCCCTGGGCTCGGGCGTCGCCACCTACGTCGCCACCCAGCGCCCCGCCCACACCCTGATCCTCGAGGCGCCTTTCACGGCAGCTTCCGACGTCGCCCAGGAGCGCTATCCCTTTGTGCCAGTCTCGCTGCTGATGACCGACAAATATATGAGCCGTACCCGGATCAAGGACGTCCATATGCCGCTTTTGATCGCCCATGGCAACCGCGACCGCGTCATTCCGTTCAAAGAGGGCCAACGCCTGTTCGCCCTGGCCAATGCACCCAAGGTCTTTATCCGCATGGCGGGTTCGGATCACAACACCCTGACACGCGACGGCGTCTATCCGCACTATTGGGCCTTCCTCGGTCTGCCGCTGCACGACTATGACCCGGCGCTTGAGAGCGCGCCTTAAACAGAGCCGACGCGCTCAGAGACGTATACATCCCTGAATTTCGAAGAAATTTGGGGTATAGCGCCAGCGAAAGTATAGCTTTCGCCAGCGATGGGACCGCACGACGGCAAGCGAAACGCAGTGAAGCGAAGACGGAGATGTGTGCCTGCCGGCAAGGCTGGTGGGGTTTCTGGCTTACTTGAACCCTTCCAAACGGGCTTATACTCGATGCGAAGGACACTACAAAGTAAGCAAGAAACCCTACCACCACATCTCATTCTCGTTGGCATTCGCCAACTCGACTTCGTGTGGTCCCCCTCCCCAAATTTGCAAGCAAATTCAGGGATGTATAGTAGGGTAGGAGCCAGCGCTTTTCAGTAGGCCCTCAGGCCCTACCCCTTCGACAACCCCTCCAGCTTGCCCGCGTCGAGACCGTTGACCAGGTTCTTCAGCGTATCGATCGAGTCAACCGTTCCTGACGCCTCGACGTTTATCCGACCATTGCGCACGACAGAGTACTTACCGTACTTGCTGTCGCGGTCATACTCTTCGGAGACCATCTGGCCGTTCTGGGTGGAGATCTTCGAATAACCGGTTGCGCTGCTGGACGAACTGTTGACGTTCAACGCCGCCGCCATTGCACCAAGTCCCGAAGCCGTTCCCAGGTCTTCAACTTCCAGGCTGATCGTATTGCCATTGACGAGATAGCTGCCCCGGGCCTGGGCCGCCGTGATACCCACCGCACCGCCCGAACTGGTGCTGTCATCGGTCCGCGCGGCCCCCATATAGCTCGCCGGCATCAGGGCCAGCAACACCTGCGGATCGGCGACCTTTACCGTCGTCGTGCCATTCTGCTGCGCCGAAGCCTCAGCCGCCATCTGGTCGGTGGCCTGCTGTATCTTGCCGAGATCGACCGAGGCGCCGCCGATCCTTACCGTCCCGCTCACCTTGCCGTTATCGGCCACGACGGGGCCATGCGGCATCATCCCGAAGGTGCCAAGAGCCGCCCCGCCGGCCACCATCTTGCCGACGCCGCCGGCGACCGCGCCAAGCACAATGGCGATGATCACCACCACGGCCGTATAGCCGAGGCTCTTTTCGGGTGGTGATTTCATCAGCTTGGGCAGGCCGACATAAAACAGATACAGATTGTACAGGCCTGCCAGGATAACCACGAAGAACAACAGCGGGATGAGCATGACAATCCCGGCCACCCAGCCGGCCGTCATCGAATAGGCCGCCAGCTTGAAGGCCTTCAGGAAGTTCTTCTGGCCATCGAAACTGGGCGCCAGGGCGTCAATGATCAGCGCCAGGACATAGACCATGGCCAGGCCGACAGCAAAACCCCAGATCCCGCCCAGCACCGCGGGAATCAAGCCGAATCCCAGGGTGAACAGGCTGATCCCGATGATCGACGCTACCGGACCGATCGCTGCCAGCGGTATGACATAGCCCATATAGAGGGACTTCACGTCGGCCGGTTCCGCGTCGATCACATCCCAGGTCGGCGCCGGTCTGAGCAGTATGTCCTGGACGCGGGTAATCAGGCCCCGGGCCTTGGGCGAAATCGTCGGAGACGGATCGGGTGTCGGAGAATCGGTCATGGCAGCACCTTTGGATTGAATAAATACAATATACACAAAGATTTACGCCGGAAGGCCACAGCTGTGACCGCACCGGCGCGCAGGGGAACAAAAAAAATGCGCCCGGTCAACCAAGCCCGGGCGCACGTTTACTTTATCGGCCGTTTATTCCATGAGCCGGCCTTAATGATTCAGGTCGACGTTCTTGTTTTCTTTAACAAACAACAGCCCGATCACGAAGGTTACCGCAGCGATGCCGATCGGATACCATAGCCCGTCATACATCCCGCCAGTCGTGGCGATGATGGTGAAGGCGATCGCCGGCAGCAGGCCGCCGAACCAGCCGTTGCCGAAATGGTACGGCACCGACATGGCGCTGTAACGGATGCGCGCCGGGAACATCTCGACGAGGGCCGCCGCCATCGGCGCATAGACCATGGTGACCAGCAGGACCAGGGCGATCAGCACCGCCATGGCCTTGGGCATATCGATCTGCGCCGGATCGGCCTTGTCCGGATAACCGGCAGCCTTCAGCGCGGCGCCGACCCGCTTCTTGAAGTCGTCCGACGCCGCCTTGGCCGCGTCGCCCGTCAGGCCCTTGCCCTCATAGGAATCGACGACGGTATCGCCGATCTTGATCGTTGCCAGCGTACCGGCAGGCGCCACGACATTGTTGTAGCTGACACCACCCTTGGCGAGATACGACTTGGCGATATCGCATGACTGCAGGAACTTGGTCTTGCCGACCGGGTCGAACTGCAGCGCGCAGGCCGCCGGATCGGCATTCACCGACACAGGGGCCGTCATCTGCGCGCGTTCCAGCGCCGGATTGACCGCAACCGTCAGGGCATGGAACAGCGGGAAATAGCCGGCCGCCGCCAGCAGCAGCCCGGCCAGGATGATCGGCTTGCGGCCGACCTTGTCCGACAGCCAGCCGAAAAAGATAAAGAAGGGCGTGGCGATCACCAGGGCCGAGCCGACCAGCAGATAGGCCGTATTGGCGTCGAGATGCAGCAGGTTCTGCAGGAAGAACAGGGTATAGAACTGACCGGCGTACCAGACCACGCCCTGGCCGGCGACCAGGCCGAACAGGGCCAGCAATACGATCTTCAGATTGTTCCAGCGCAGGAAGGCCTCGGTAAACGGCGCTTTTGAATCGCGGCCCTCTTCCTTCATCGCCTTGAAGACGGGGCTTTCGTTGAGCTGCATGCGAATCCAGATCGATACGCCGAGCAGCAGGATCGAGCTCAGGAACGGCACGCGCCAGCCCCAGGCCTTGAACGCGTCTTCGCCCAGATAATGGCGGGTGACGCCAATAATGGCCAGGGACATCAGCAGGCCGAGCGTCGCCGTGGTCTGGATCCAGGCCGTGGTCGCCCCGCGCTTTTTCGGGTCGGAATGTTCGGCGACATAGGTCGCCGCGCCGCCGTATTCGCCACCCAGGGCCAGGCCCTGCAGCAGGCGCAGGCCGATCAGGGTGGCAGGCGCCCATATGCCGATCTGTTCGTAGGTCGGCAGGAGCCCGACGCCGAAGGTCGACAGGCCCATGATGACCATGGTCAGCAGGAAGGTATATTTGCGTCCGACCATGTCGCCGATCCGCCCGAAGACGAAGGCGCCGAACGGCCGCACGATAAAGCCGGCGGCAAAGGCCAGCAGGGCGAAGATGAAGGCCGTCGTCGGATTGATTCCCTTGACCTCGAAGAAGTGCGCCCCGATTATCGCCGCCAGGGTGGCGAAGATATAGAAGTCGAACCATTCGAACACAGTGCCCAGCGACGATGCGCCGACCACCAGGAACATGTTGTGTTTCTTGGGCGCGGTCGCCCCGTCTGTCGAAGCTGTCATGCGTCTCAATCCCCAAAGGCCAATACAATAGGCGCGCTGTCGCGCTCGTTGCCGCTAGGGATGGCATGGAAAGAAAAAGGCGGCAAGGCGTTACACCGCCTCACCGCCTGATTTTCCAGCAATTGTAAGATAATTGCTTCTGGTTCTCTTAATGCGAGTCCTTGAAAGCCTGGCTGACTTCCGCCGACTTGGCATCCTTCAGCACGCCGCAGTCATGGACGCCTTCGACCATGCGATCGAACGACAGGACGCCCCGGCCCGCTGCGATGACCTTCTGGCGCAGCAGCGAGTCGACCTCGGCCGCCCGGTCGACCGAGCAATAGCCCTTGGCCAGGGTCGGCAAGCGCGACGCCGAGAAGATGCCGACGCCCTTGGACAGGCTCTCGTAGTTGGTCTTGTACCAGTCAAAGGCCACATCACGGCTGCCGGGTTCGCCCATCAGGCCCTTGATCAGGGCGTAACGGTCCGGCGAACGCAGGCGCGTATCGCTGGCCATCTGGCCAAAGATCCAGCTGGCGGTTTCCGGCGTGGCGCCGGCTGTGATCGCCGTGAGGGCGGCCTGACGGAAGACCTCGTCGCTTGCCGTCATGGTGCGCTCGTACATCGTCTTGGCGGCAGCCAGGCCGCCGCCGCTGACATAGACCTTCAGGCCGGTATCGAGGAAGGACTGGTCCAGCGCGCCGGTGTCGCCCGACAGGTAAGAGGTCGCAGCCGTCTTCAACTGAGCCTGGATCGCGGCATCATTGGCTTCGCCGGCCAGCAGGCCGACCAGTTGAGTCCGCAGGCGCTGGGCGTCCGGGCTGTCGCTGGCATAGACGCCGGCCTTGGGGTCGAAGCCCAGGGCGGCCAGGCGTGGCTTGAAGATCTCGCCCATGACGCGGCGGTAGTCGGAAGCCGCATCGTCCGAGATCAGGCCCTGGGCATGCAGCTTGGTCAGGCGCGAGCCACCTTCATAGGCAACGCGCGAGTCGGGATTATTGACCAGGACGCGGGCGGCATCGATCAACTTGGCGGCAGGCAGCTTGCCGGCGGCAAACTGCGCCCACAGGCTGTCGGTCGCGGCCAGGCCTTCACCCGCCGGCAGGCTGGCGCCGGTCTTGATCAGGATATCCCAGTCTTCCGGCGTCAGGCTGAAGCGGTAATAGCCGGTACCGCCGGCATTCGGCATGATGGCGCCGGGCACATTGTCGACGCCGAGATTGCCCTGCGGCAGGTCCAGCATGAAGCATGCCCGGTCCTCGCCGCGGCGAATGCACATCGGGATCGACCAGGTCTGCGGTTCCAGCGTCGCGCCCAGCTTGGCGTAGCGCGACTGGGTGGCAACCAGGTAACCGCCGACATGGGTGAAGTCGACGACGGGAACGCCTTCCTGGTCGATGAAGCTCTTCATCGCGGTCAGGACCTTCGGGTCCTCGGCGGCGTCACCGAGGGCGCCGAAGAAGTCCTCGGTCGTGGCACTACCATAGGGATGGCGCGACATGTGCAGGCGGACACCGGCGCGGAAACGCTGGTCACCGAGATAGGCCGCGACCATGGAAATGACCTGGCCGCCCTTGCCGTAGGTGATGGTGTCGAAGGCCTGGTCGATGTCGCTGCTGTTGACGATCGGCTCATGGATCGGACGGCCGACCTTCAGAACGTCGGTGTCCATGGCGGTGAAGCCTTCGTCGACAGCGCCGGCGCCGATATTCAGCTCGGGGCGCCATTCATTGCCGATACGGAAGCCCATCCAGTTGGCGAAGCTCTCGTTCAGCCAGATGTCGTCCCACCAGGCCGGCGTGACATAGTCGCCGAACCACTGGTGAGCCAGTTCGTGCGACACCACCATGCCGAAGTCCTGCTTCTGCTTGGTCGAGGCGCCGCTATCCAGCAGGATGATATTGTCGGCATAGATGTCGGCGCCGGCGTTTTCCATGGCGCCCGGCATGACCGGCGAAGCGATCTGGTCCAGCTTCGGATAGGGGAAGGCCTGGCCGAAATAGTCTTCGAGATGGTTGATGATGGCCGGCGTTTCCTGCAGCGCATATTGCAGCTTTGCGGCGTTCGGCTTGGTGGCGATGATGCGGATGGGCAGGGGATAGTTGCGATAGGCGCTGGGCGGCGCCGACCCTTCGGCGACGGCGAACGGACCGACGACGAGGGCGACCAGATAGGTCGGCAGCGGCTTGGTCGAGTAGAAGTCGTGCTGGATCATCTTGCCGGCGGTGACTTCGCCATTGGGCGGCGCATTGCTGGCCACGACAAGGCCCTTGTCGGTGGTGACGGAAACCTTGAACGGCGTCTTGTAGCCGGGCTCGTCGAACGACGGGAAGGCGGCGCGGGCATCGATCGATTCGAACTGCGACCAGACGTACCAGTCGTCGCCGACCTTGATGTGATACAGGCCGGCCGGGCCATCGCCGAAGGCGGCGTCATAGTCGAAGGCCAGGGTGACCTTGCCGGCTGCCAGCGGCTTGGCGAAGTCGAGGCGGACAACGCCCAACGGGTCGACCTGGGTATATTTCGTCTTGACGATCTTACCGTCGGCCCCGGTGGCCGTCACCAGGGTGACCTTCAGATCGCGGCCATGCATAAACAGCGAACTCGTTTGAGCCGCCAGTTGAACATCGATTTCGGTATGACCGGAAAAGCGCGGCTTTGACGGAACAATATTGAAACTCAGGCGGTAGGCCAGCGGCTTGGCCGTTTCGGGCAGTTTGCCCTGGGGATAATCCGCGGCGGTGGCGCCAAGCGGCACGGCGGCCGAGGCTGGAATGAACAGCAGGCCGAGGGCCAGGAAAATTGCGCGCATGGAACGGGTCCGGAACATTTGATACGACTGTTCAGGGATAGCACAGCCCACCCTTACGCAACATTACTTTTTCGTAAGGCCAAAATCCGGGTAAATTTCCAAAAACAACGCATTCCCACAATTGATATAAATCAGGCCTTAAGCATATCCGGGCGAGATGTGCGGTGAACAGATACATTTGGGCACGTCATGAAATCTCTCCTTTGCGCCCTCGGCCTGGCTGCGGCACTCGCCGGCCTGGCGGGCGGCGTCCGCGCGGACTCCTTCCTGGACTACAGTAGCGGCAAGCTGCTCCTGACGGGAGGGGTCAATACGGTCGAAGGGGCGGCCGGCGGTGGCCTGACGCCGTGGGCGGTGATCGGCAGCTACGGCACGGACGGCCAGGTCGGCGGCAATCTCTACTATACCGACGTCAACACCACCGATTACGATATCCGTTCCTATGGCGGGCTGGTCGGGCTCGACAACCGGCTGGAACTGTCGTGGTCGCATCAGGACTTCGACACCGAAAAGGTCGGCGCGGCCCTAGGCCTGGGCTATGGCTACACTATCGGCCAGGACACGCTGGGCCTGAAGGTCCGGGTTCTGGGCGACGCCGTGCTGGAACAGGACAGCTGGGTGCCACAGGTCTCGGTCGGCATGCAGTTCAAGAAGAACCAGAACGGCGGTCTGGTGAAGGCGCTCGGCGCCCGCGACGACGAAGGCACGGACTACTATATCAGCGCCACCAAGCTGTATCTGTCCCACAGCCTCCTGCTCAACGCCACCCTCCGCGCCACCAAGGCCAATCAGTTCGGCATACTGGGTTTCGGCGGCATCGACGACAGGTATCACATCCAGCTTGAGGGCTCGGCCGCCTGGCTGCTCAGCCGCAAGCTGGCGGTTGGCGCCGAATTCCGCACCAAACCCGACAATCTCGGCGCGGCCAGGGAAGAGGCGGCGTTCGACGTTTTTGCCGCCTATGCCTTGTGCAAGAACATGTCGGTCACCCTGGCCTATGCCGACCTCGGCAATATCGTTACCCGCCGCCAGACCGGTCTCTATGCCTCGCTGCAAGTCGGCTTTTAAGGATCATACCCATGTTCAAGACCGTTATCTGCGCCGCGGTTCTCGCCAGTGTCGCCTCACCCGGTTTCGCTGAAGACAGCTCCCAGGTCGCGCCGGTGATCGCGACCGACGACAAGCTTTTCAACGATTTCGGCGGTCATGACGGCCTGGTGAAGATCACCGACGATTTCATGGTCATCCTGCTCGATGACCCGCGCACGCATGATTTCTTCGTCGCCGCCAAGCGGGACCACGTCAAGGCCATGCTGGTCGAACAGTTCTGCCATATCCTGAACGGCGGCTGCGCCTATACAGGCAAGGATTCGAAGTCTGCCCACGCCCAGCTGGGTATCGACCACGCTGCCTTTTATGCCCTGGTCGAGGACCTGCAAAAAGCCATGACGCAGAACGACGTGCCCTTCTCGTCGCAGAACAAGCTGCTGGCGGCTTTGGCCCCGCAATCCCGCGACATCATCACGAAATAGGCAGGGGCAGCAGGGGCAGCAGGGGCAACGCCCCTGCACCCGGATTCGCGACAAAAAGAACTTTACAATATAAAGTACTTTTGATACTCCGGTCGTATAAAGCGGGAGTGCAGGCATGGACAGCACGACATCGACACAGAAATTTGCCATCGTCCGCGCCCTGTCGCTATTTGCACTCGCCTATCTGCTGGTCAGCATTATCGCCACTGCCATCAGCGTCACCTACGCGATTGTCAACCATTCGCCATCGCCTGAGGAACTGGGCGTTGGCATGCTGAAGGCGCCCGCCTTCGTCGCCACCGTACCGTGGCATGTGGTGGTCATGCTGGTTGTCTGGCCGTTGTTCGCCGGGCTGTATTTCGGCCGGCGCCGCATGCTGAAACCGCAGACGGTGGCGCTGCTCGGAGTAATCTGGCTGCTGGCTTCGATGATCGTCGACTACATTGCCTTCGTAGCCACGAAACACCCTTACGCCTTTACGCCGCACGAATTTTACGTCGACTATCAGCCGTGGATCAGCCTGATCTACCTGGCAATCCTGATCAGCCCATGGATTTGGTTCGGCGGCGTCCGTTTGCTGACCCGTAAACCTGCCTAAACGCCCACAGAAAGCCCCAACATGTCCAAATCCTTACAAAGCGATATCGACTATATGAAGTCGCTGGCCCTGGCCGGAAGCGCCGGCCCCCTCAACAACGGCAGCACGCTGTTCTGGGCAGGTCTGCTGTACGGTTTGGCGGCTGTTGGCCAATACGCCATTATCCGAGGTTGGCTGCCACAGACCCTGGCCATGAACGTGATCGTCTGGTTCGGCGCCAGTGTCGTCTTCGCCGTAATTGCAATCCTGTTGGCCATCGGCCGTAAGAAGGCAGCAGACTCCACGACTGCACGCGCCGCCAACCACGCCTGGTCGGCGGTCGCCCTGGGGGTTATCGCTTTCATCATGACCCTGTTCCTGATCATTCGTGCCAGCGGACAATTCCAGGGATTGTATTACATTATCGCGCCGGTCGTCTTGATCATGTACGGCATGGGCTGGTGGGTTAGCGCTGCTATGGCCGGCAAGACGTGGCTGAAACTGGTCGCGTTTGGTTGCTTTCTGGGCGCCCCGGTCATGGGCCTGATCGCCGACCGGCCTGAACAGTTGCTGGCCTATGCCGCCTGTCTGATTCTCTTCGCCATGCTACCAGGCCTGGCGCTGATGCGGGCACAGAAGGCTTAGGATCGATGGACGATTTCAACATCGACTCGCTCGATGACGTGATCCACGGCCGCCTGCGCCTGGGCATCATGGCTTTTTTGTCAACGGCCGGGTCAGCGGATTTCACGCAGCTGAAGACCCGGCTGCAGGCGACCGACGGCAATCTGTCGGTGCAACTGCGCAAACTGGAAGAAGCGGGTTACGTGGCGATCGACAAGACCTTTGTCGCCAAGAAGCCGCTGACCACAGTCACCCTGACCCCGGCCGGGCGGACGGCCTATATCGGCTATCTCGAGGCCATGCGGAAGCTGATCGACGAGTCAGGCGCCTAAAGTCGAATTGCGGCCTTATGACAGCAGCGGGTAGATGCGACGGAACATCCGTCTGGAAACACCGCTTTGAACCTTCGCTTAAACCGGCAGGACCTGATCGCTGCCCTGCCGCTGGCCATCGCGGCGGTACTGATCCTTGTTTCCGCCTGGGTGTTTCTCGACCTGATCGAGGACGTCGCCACGCAGGATCCGCTGGTCATGGCCGATCTCGCCACCTACCATTTCCTGCAAGATCATCGCACCCCCTTGCCCGATACCCTGATGATAGCGCTGACCGAACTGGGCGACAGCGTGGTGGCGGGCTGTGTCGCCGGCGCGGTCGGCCTTTGGCTGCTGTGGAAAAAGGCCTGGCGGTCGGCCCTGTGCTGGCTGTTCGCCGTCTCGATCGGTTCGATGCTCAATACCGTCATCAAGGTCGCCCTGCACCGCGCGCGGCCGGCGGAACTGTATGCGCCGGGATGGAGCGCATGGTCCTTCCCGAGTGGCCACAGCACGGTCAATGCCATATTGTACGGTTTTCTGGCGGTCATGCTGGTGCGCAACCTGCGTGGCGCCTGGCGGATCTGGACGATTGCCGGACTGGCCTGCCTGGTCTTCGCCATCGCCTTTTCGCGGCTGTATCTCGGCGCCCACTGGTTATCGGATGTCGGCGGCGGTCTGGCGTTTGGCACCTTCTGGCTGACTTGCCTGAGTGTGTTCTATCTGCGCGTAAAATCCGATATTGTGGAACCTCGACAGCTGCTGGCCGTCGCTATGGGCGCTTTGGTGATTGCCGGCTCAGTACATATAACAACAAGCCATACGGCCGATGTCGAGCGCTACAAGATACGCCATCCCGAGGTCGCCGCCGAGCTTTCACGGGAATGATATTTGCAAATGAAACCAGTTTGACGCAAAATAGGTACGGGACGGAGACCTATCATGATGGACGATCGCGCAGGCCAGTTGCATAACGAAGACGAGAAGCACGGCATTGTCGGGGGTTATGTGCCCGAACGCGCCGACTGGACGATTCCGCAGGATTGGCATCTCTATACGGCGCAGGAACATGCGACGTGGAAGACCTTGTTCGACCGGCAGATCCGCCTGGTCGAGGGCCGCGCAGCCAAAGCCTATATGGATGGCCTGCAGGACCTGCCGATCACCGCCGACGCCATTCCGAACTTCGACGCCTTGTCGGAAATCCTGACGAAGAAGACCGGCTGGCAGGTCGTGGCGGTGCCCGGCATGGTGCCGAACGACGTCTTTTTCGACCATCTGGCCAATCGCCGCTTCCCGGCCGGGCAGTTTATCCGCAAGGCGCATCAGCTCGACTATCTCCAGGAGCCGGACGTGTTTCACGACATCTTTGGCCATGTGCCGATGATGATGAACCCGATAATGGCCGACTTCATGCAGGCCTATGGCGAGGGCGGATTGCGCGCCGAGCGGCTGGGCGTGCTGGAACGGTTGGCGAGGCTGTACTGGTACACGGTCGAGTTCGGTTTGGTGGAAGAAGCCGGCGATCTGCGCATCTTCGGCGCGGGGATTCTGTCGTCCTTTACCGAGACGCGGTTTGCGTTGGAAGACGCCTCACCCAACCGTATCGGTTTCGACTTGGAGCGCGTGATGCGGACGCATTACCGCATCGACGAGTTCCAGGAGAGCTATTTTGTCCTGCCGTCGATCGACAGCCTGTTCGACCTGGCGCGGACCGATTTCGGACCGATCTACGAGGCCCTGGCCGACGAGGCCGACCTGACGCCATCGATGATCACCAGCGACGACCATGTCTTCCATTACGGCACGGGTTCGTACCATGCGGCCTTGGCGGCGAAGTAAGTTTTTTTGAACCGCAGATTTCGCAGATTAACGCAGATTTCTTCCGCGCTCGACCATCACCACTTGTGCGCTATCACTCAAAAATGATCGCTTCGCGATCGAGATGCAATAGTTCCAGCGCCCCTTCGCCAATGCGATAGGGCTCTGAAAAATCTGCGTTAATCTGCGAAATCTGCGGTTCAAAAAGCCTATTGCCCCTTCTCTTCCTTCGCCTTGTAGAAGTCACTCAGCACAAAAAACGCCATCTTGCGCTCGCCCGTTTCCGACAGCAGGCCCTTGCGGTTCCAGCCCTTCTGGTACCAGTTCTGCCGGCGCGGCGAGCGGAAGTCCTTCAATATCCACGGTGACATCCCGCGCAGGAACGGAATCTGATCCGCCATGGCCAGGGTCGAACGATAGAAGTCGGCCTGGTATTCCTCACCGAAGCGCATATTGGTCTTGGGTTCATGCACCCCATACAGGGCCTCGGCGCCGAATTCCGACAGGACCAGCGGCTTGTTCCACGAACTGTGCCAGACGGTCCGCGGCACATCGGCCAGCTTGTCGTTGCCGTACCAGCCATTATAGGTGTTGATCGCCATGACATCGAGCTCCGGCACCAGCGGATCGTCGATGGTGATGTCGATATGGCCGTCGATGACCTTGCGCTCGGTCAGCAGGGCGGCGCTGACCAGGCGGCTGCCGTCGAGTGCCTTGGCCTCATGCGCCAGGGCTGTCAGAAAGGCGTTGCGCGGATCGGACACCGGCGTTTCATTACCGACGCTCCAGATGATGACCGAGGCACGATTGCGGTCGCGCAGGATGTTCTCCGCCATCATCTTCTTGGCCACGTCGAGCGTCTGCGGACTGTCGAAATGGACGGCCCAGTAGACGGGGATCTCGCTCCATACCAGCAGGCCGATCTCGTCGGCCATGCGCGTCGTCACCTCGGAGTGGGGATAGTGCGACAGGCGGACATAGTTACCGTTCAGGCCATACTTGATCTCGCTCAGCAGGGCGCGTGAGGCCTGCTGCGTGATGACCCGCGACGGATTGGGGCCGAACTCCTCTTCGTGCAGCGAAATGCCGCGCAGATAGATCGGCTTGCCATTGAGCAGGATATCCGTCCCCTTGACCTCGATGGTGCGGAAACCGATGCGGTCGGTGAGCGTCTCGGACGCCGTCTTGACCGAAACGTCATAAAGGGTCGGCGTTTTCGGCGACCAGCGTTTCAGCCCCGCCGGCGCCTTGGCGCTGAGACTGACCCGGCCATTGGCGTCGGTTATGCCCTTAAGGCTCAGTTTCAGGCCGGCGACCGTAACCTCGACCGCCTGATTGGCTTTGTTCGGCCCTTCGAGCGCCACATCGGCCTTGATCTGCCCGTCCAGGGTCAGGCGGATAAAGTCGTCATCGATAAAGGTCTGGGGCGTGATGACCAGGCGGACATCGCGGGTAATGCCACCATAGGCTTCCCAATCGGTCACGGTCGGCGGGATGGTATCGGGCGAACGCGTCGAATCGACACCGACGACGAGATTGTTGTTGCTGTCGCGCAGGATATCGGTGACCTCGAAGCTGAACGGTGTGGAGCCGCCTTCGTGGCGACCGACCAGTTGGCCATTGAGATAGACTTCGGCCGAGTAGTCGACGGCGCCGAACCGCAGGAAGACGCGCTTGCCGCTACGCACCGGCGCATCAAACGAACGCTGATACCACATCAGGCCGTTGTAATAACGCAGTGTCGGATCGTAACCGACCCAGGCACCGGGCACGGCGGCGACGGGAGAGCGGCCCAGGTCGTATTCGAACAGGGCGCCGGTCGGGTCGTCCTTCATCGCCTGTTCGACATTGATGTCGGAACCGCGGCCCAGTCGGGCATTCTTCGGCTTACCGTGGAAATCAGCCAGGCCGTCCTTGTAAGGATCGACGGAGTAATGCCACGGACCGGCCAGGCTGACGCCCTCGCGCAGGTCGCCGTCGACAAGGATATATTGCGGAACGATGGCGGCGTAGCCAGGATTGTGCGCCGGTGCGGCCGGATTGGCGACCGCCGGCAGGGCGATCATGGCCGTAAGCGCGCCCAGATAGGACGCAACAAGGCAGGACATAAGCCGTGATGGAAACCGCATGCGACATATCCTCCGCTTGATTTTTATCGAATTAGACCGATTATGCATTATACTGCTCGATAATGCGCGTCCAGTTCTGTTTGGCGATATCAGATCATTGCCCTTATCGAATGTCTATACAAACTTCACGCTATTGCGATTGGCCGGCAACGCCACCTGGCCTATACTTGTGACCTGCACAGGAGGCCCGCACAGGAGGTACGTGATGCACCGGTTGAAGCCCGACGAACTGTCCGCCCTGACCCAGGATATGCCGCGCTGGAAAGTCGATCCGGACGGCAAGGCGATCCGCGCCGACCTGACCTTTACCGATTTCAAGGCCGCCTTCGCCTTCATGGCCGCCGTCGCCGCCGAGGCCGACCGCGCCGACCATCATCCGGAATGGTTCAACGTCTATAACCGCGTGCAGATCAGGCTGACCACCCACGACGTCGATGCGGTAACCGAACGCGACGCCAGCCTGGCGCGTTTTATCGAGCAGGCAGCCCAGGCCAACGGCGTCAGGCCGGCGCCCATCATGGCTTGATATACAAGGCAATTCACGGCCCTCAGGCAGATAACCGTCTGAAAGACAGCCGCATTTAATTTTTATTTTTATCGCCCTACATGGTGGTATTATCCCCTTGGCGATCCTAAGAGTCTCGCCGACTGGGAAACTGTCTTATTTTACCTTTTGGGGCATCACATGCTGGAAAAGAAAAACACAATTCTGATTGTGGATGACGAAGACGAAATCCGCAAAATGCTCAGCATTTTTCTCGAAGCGGCGGATTTCAAGGTATGTGAGTGCGACAGCGGCAAGCAGGCGCTTCGCCTGTCGGCTTCGGTGCGTCCCGACCTTATCCTGCTCGACCTCGGCCTGCCCGATATCGACGGCAAGGAAGTCATTACCAAGATCCGCGAGTGGTCGAATGTGCCCATCGTGGTGCTGACCGCCCGGTCCGAAGACGCTGACGCCGCGCCGGCGCTCAATACCGGTGCCGATGACTATGTCACCAAGCCCTTTTCAGCCGAAGTCCTGCTGGCCCGTATCAACGCCAATCTGCGCAAGTCGGCGGTCAAGGAAGTCGGTGAACCCGAAATCGTCCATGGCCCGATCCGTATGGACCTGGTGCGCCACGAAGTCTTTATCGACGACGAGCGCGTCGGCTTCACGCCCAAGGAATACGACCTGCTGCGTTATTTCCTGGTCAATCGCGGCCGCATGCTGACGCACAAGCAGATCCTGAAGGAAGTCTGGGGCCCGGCGCACCTGGAAGACACCCAGTATCTGCGCGTCTATATCGGTCAGGTTCGCGACAAACTCGAGACCCGCCCCGGCCTGGGCAAGTCGATCGTGTCGGAATCGGGCATCGGTTACCGCATGGACATGGTCAGCCCTGAATCCAAGGCCGAAGCGATAAAGGAAGCTTAACGCTTTTCTTACAATTCGGCTTGGGCTCGCCTTTGTATATTTACCTGCGATTGCCTAACCTGAAAGTGTGTTTCCGGCTCCGGCAAATTCGGGTCGGCGCCTGAACAGGAGAAAGCTATGCTCAACTGGATTGTTACATTTTTTATCCTGGCGGTTCTTGCCGCCTTCTTCGGCTTTACCGGTCTGGCCGGTACCTTTGCCGAGATCGCCAAATTCATCGCGGTTATCTTCGTCGTGCTGTTTATTGCCAGCCTGGTGTATCGCATGATCACCGGCCGCAGTGCTAACCCTCCACTCTAGGCAGGGTTACATCCGAGACTAAAAAGCCGGTCCTGAAAGGGGCCGGTTTTTTGTTGCGACCCGACGGTTTGAAAGAGCCCGTTCAACGTAGTGCCGTCACCGCGTTGCACGAACCATCTTAACTTGCCTTGGGCGAAAACCTTACGGTTTGCGCTGGTCTGTATAGATCAGGGTAAAGACCGCGCCACCTTCGGGGTGGTTGTTGAGCTCGATACGGCCATGTAGCAACCGCATGATGTGCTGGCAGATGGTCAGGCCCAGGCCCGTGCCGGCGGCCTGTTGGTCGGATTTCTGCAACCGGGTATATTTGTCAAACACCACCGACTGCTGATCGTCGGGAATACCTTCGCCGTGGTCGCGGATGCGGACAAAGCCGTTACCGTCCTTGAGGCCATAGGCGATTTCAACCAGAGGCGGGTCCTTCTGCGCCTTGCGCCCGCCGAACTTGAAGGCATTATGCAGGACCAGGCCGATGGCCCGGGCGCCCAACATGGGATCGGTGACCAGTTCGTCCTGGATACCGACCGGTGTGATCTGCAGTTCGCCCCGCGTCTTGAGCGGGCCTAACCGCGCCAGCGAATCCTGGATCATCTGGCCCAGGCGCGCCGATTCGAAGCGCGGCCGCACGGCGTCGGCTTCAAACTTGGCCATGTCGAGAATATTGGTGATGAAATAGTCGAGACGGAAGGCTTCGGTCAGGGCGGAACTGACCAGCGACTTGCGCTTGTCTTCCGTCAGCTTGCCGTCCAGCAGCGTCATGACCTCAAGCGAACCGATAATGGTGGCCAGAGGTGTCTTAAGGTCATGTGATACCGACGATAACATCTGGCGATGCAGATATTCGCGGATTTCATCATGCGATGGCGATGGCAAATCATTGGGAAGCATAATGTTTTTCTTAACTCGAATGTACACGTCGCGCAAATGACATCCGTAATCCGTAGATGGAAAAAAGGAGCAAGGATCAGACCTTGCTCCGCCGGCAACCATAAATAGACAATATGAACGCCATCTCACCTTAGGACAGAATTGGCCAAGGACGGAACTGGCCAAGGACGGAACTGGAATGCCGTCCCGCAACCGAACTAAGCACGCTTCACGAAAACGCTTTAATGCCTGGAAGAAGAAGAGGCATCCTGTTGTTTTTGCTTGTCAGCCGCCGCCTTGACGTCGGCTGAGGTCTCGGAGACGACCTCAGACGTCGCCTTGCCCGCCTTTGACAATGCCGAACCAGCCTTGTCGCCGGCCTCTTCGATAGCGTCGCCAGCCTTGTCGTAATTTTCCTTGTCGGTCACTTCGTCGGCCGCCTTGCCCACCACCGCCGGTACGGCATCGATCGCGCCACCGATATGGTCGCCTATGGTTTCACTGTGCTGCTTGTTGTACAGCCAGATGCCGCCGATAATCAGTACAGCCAACAGCAGGAAAAGCAGCAGACTGCCGCCGTTGCGTTTTGCGTGGGTCGATTCGGTCATGGTTTAATCCTGTGCAATTTCGGCGATGTGAACATAGAGATTCAGATCTTCGCGATCCTCGTCTTCATCGAATAGCTCGGGTGGCAGTTCGTCGTCGTAGAAATTGCCGTCAAAACCCGACTGGCGAAACGGGGCCGGAGCACGATGAGCCGGAAAAGGTATAACCTGGGCACGCATGACTGAACTCCTTATCGAGAGTGGGGTTAACGACTAAGCCTTGGTTACATCGGCCGGGGCCGAGACTTCAGGCTGGGTGACGGGCGGAATTTCGGGTTGCAAATCGGGTTCGGTTTCCGGCTGCTGGGGCGGCTCGGGCATTTCCGGCTGATCCGGTTGCACCGGCGGCTGCGTCGGGTCCGAAAAGGTCGCGTCGAAGGCCGGTATCAGGCTGTGGATCCTGCGCAGGGCCTTGGACAGGTCGTCGGTGCGGCGTTGCTGTTCCGGTGTCGCCGGATTGCCCCCCTCGTCTTCCAGGCGGAGATATTCTTCTAGCGACAGGGACAATTCCTTCTGTGCCGCCTGCAAGGTATCTGTGCCGGTCTGGGTGATCTTCTGGACGGCGTTGAGGCCCGTCAGATAGGCGTCGGTCCAGGCATTGAGACGAAGAATCTGCTGCTTGATGTCGGCCTTCAGGCGTGCGCCTTCACAGCCATCGAGCAGTTTGTGCAGGTCGCGCGACACCTTTTCGACCTCTTCCAGGTGCGAGGTGGCGGGTGCCGCGGATTGCAGGGTCTGGTCGGATGTGTCGGCCATGGTGTCGTCTCCTGTCGGGGGCGATAGCCCCGTTCAGATTGACGATAGGAGAAAGGCTACAAAGCTGCAGTGTCTAACCGGTTGCGGCGTTGTAAGCGGGCGGTAAGCAGAACCAGCAGCATCGAAGGGTTATCGGATCTGCCCCAGCTTAAGCGCCAGTATATCGGGCAGGACCGGCTTGCTGATATAATCGTCCATCCCGGCCGCCAGGCAGCGCTCGCGATCCCCGGCCAGGGCGTGGGCTGTGACGCCGATAATCGTGTTGCGACCTTCCTCGTCTTCGAGTTCGCGGATACAGCCGGTCGTCTCCAGGCCGTCCATGCCGTGCATCTGCACGTCCATCAGGATGGCATGAAAGGCCTGGTCGCGGTCGCGCACCAGATGGATGGCTTCGACCCCGGATGACGCGGCGACCGTGTCATAGCCCAGTTCCTCCAGCATCAGGCTCAACACCATGATGTTGGGCGCATAGTCCTCGACGATCAAGACGCACGGCTTGGCCTCCCCTTCCAGCGGGCGGCGGCGCGGCGGTTCGGGTACAGGCGCGGCAGGTGCGAAAACACCGCGCGGCAGGCGCAGGGTAACGTGAAAGACCGAGCCCTCACCCGGCCGGCTTTCGACGCGGATGTCGCCACCCATAAGCTGGATCAGCGAGCGGGCGATCGACAGGCCCAGCCCGGACCCGCCGAAGCGGCGCGTTATGGTTTCGTCGGCCTGGGTGAACTTCTCAAAAATGAGCGGGAGCTTTTCGCGTTCGATGCCGATACCGGAGTCGCTGACGCTGACGTGCAGGATGGTGTGTTCGTCACCGTCCGGCGTAGCCTCGGCACGCAGGGTGATCTGACCCGAGTCAGTAAATTTCAGGGCATTGCTGACCAGGTTCATCAGAATCTGTTGCAGCCGCATCCGGTCGCCCAGCAGGACAGCCCCGTGGGTCGTATCGTTGAGCGACAGGGTCAGGCCCTTTCTCGCCACGTCCTGTTCAAACATGACGCGGATATCGCGCAGGATGGCCGAGATTTCGAACGGCAGCTTTTCGAGATCGATATGATCGTCCTCGATGCGGCTGATGTCGAGCAGGTCGTTGATCAGCTTCAGCAGCAGGTCGGCATTGGTGCGCAGCGTGTCGACGATCTTCTTCTGCTCTTCGTTGAGCGGCGACTTGGCCAGGACCGAGGCCAGTCCGGTCACCACGTTCATCGGCGTGCGAATCTCGTGGCTCATCGTGGCCAGGAAGCGGCTCTTGGCCGAATTGGCGTTTTCGGCGCGTTCCTTGGCCTGGCGCAGTTCGTCGCGCTGCTGGGCATTTTCGCGCAGCAAGCGCTCCTTGGTAAAGGCCGAGGTCATGATGGCCGGCAGAAGATCGAGATAGGTCTGGTTGACGTCCTTCACCGCGTAATCGGCGGCACCCTTTTCGAGCGCTTCCAGGGCTATGCGTTCGTCGCCGCCCGTGGTCAGGATGACCGCCGGCGGTGAATGGGGCAGCGCCGCCATGCGATCAAGCAGTTCCAACCCGTTCATGCCCGGCAGATTGTAGTCGACCAGGACCAGGTCATAGACGGTGTCCCGCAGGGCCTGAAGCCCTGCCTCGGCCGTTTCGACCGTGTCGACGGTCAGGCCGACGCGCTCCATGCGCCGCTGCAGCAGGCGGCTCAACGCCGCGTCATCTTCGACATAGAGGATGCGCTTCATGGCCGGATGCGTCGAACGCGTTTCATTCGTGGTGTCTGGGATGGTGTCTGGCATGTACGGATCAGTCGTGAATATGCGGAACGCGCACAACGGTCAGCATCAGGCCGAGCTTGCGGATGGCCTCGGAGAAGGCGTCGTAGCCGACCGGCTTGGTCATGAAAACATTGCATCCCAAAGCGTAGCAGCGGTCAACATCTTTTGGATGATCCGTCGTTGACAAAACCACCACAGGAATCATTTTAGTCGCGTCATCCGTCTTGAGACGACGCAGAATTTCAAAACCGTCGATATCCGGCAGATTAAGGTCGAGGACGACGACCATCTTCTCGCCAGCCGCCATGGCGCCTTCCGACGGAAAGAAATAGTCGATGGCCGCGATCCCGGAGCCCAGGCGCGTAATCTTGTTGAGCACGCCGACCCGCTGCAGGTTGCGCCGGATCAGGGCGGCATGGCCTTCGTCGTCCTCGATCAGGATCAAGCCGAAGGGAGCGCTGAATTCCTCCATCATGCGCGCGCTCCCTGCTTTGCGACAACATGGTTTGCCTCAACCTGGTTTGTCCCAGCCTGGTTTCCAGAGACGGCACGCATAGAGGCTGCGCCCGGGCGATCCATGGTTTTGCGCGGCAAGCTGAAATAGAAGGTCGTGCCTTCGTCCAGCACAGATTCGAACCATATGGTGCCCGACATTTTGCGCAGCGACGCCTTGACGAACGCCATGCCGATGCCGAGGCCGCGCACGTCGCCTGTATTGCGCGCCCGGCGGAAAATATTGAAGACGCGATCCATGTCCTCCGGCGCAATGCCGCGACCATTGTCACGGATCGAAAAGACGTGGTCACGGCTTGTCTCGGCACAGCTGACTTCGATCCGGCCCGGTTGACCGGGTTTCAGGTACTTGACCGCATTGTCGAGGAGGTTGGAGACGATCTGTTCCAGGGCGAGGCGGTCGGTGACCAGTTCCGGCAGCGCTCCGATCGTCACCTCGACCTGTTTGCTGGCAATTTCGTAGCTCTGGGCGCCCAGGCATTTGTCGAAAACTTCGCGCGTATTGACCCGTTCGTCGTGAAACACGTACTTGCCGATCCGCGACAGGTCGAGGATGGCCGTGGTCAGGGTGTCCATGCGGTCGACGGCATTGCCGATGAAGCCCAGGGACTCGGGGATATCGTGTTTGAGAATGGCGTCGAGCCGCGTCCAGGTCGCCTCACCGATCTTGTCCTTCTGCGGTTCCAGCAGATCATTGACGTCGTTTACCGCCAGGGCCAGTTCATGGGAAAACCCCTTGAGATTGACCAGCGGCGAACGCATGTCGTGTGAGGTGATGTAGGTAAAGGCTTCCATGTCGGCATTGAGCTGGCGGAGTTCTTCCTCACGCGCTTTTTGTTCCGTAATGTCCGTATGGGTCCCGATCAGCGAGCGAATCTGGCCGAAGCGATCCCACGTGCCGACACCGCGCGACATGATCCAGCGCCAGGTCCCGTCCTTGTGTTTCATGCGGAAGACGTTGACGTAGTGCGGTGTCTTCTTGGTGATATAGTCGCGCCGGCGTTCCAGCGCCGCGTCGACATCGTCAGGATGGATCAGCACGATCGAGGCCTCGGCCGTGTCCTCCATCTCGTGGTCGTCATAGCCCAGCATCGCCTTGAATTCGTGGGACATGTACATGGTGTCATTGACAAAGTTAAGTTCGTACAGCCCGTCATTGACGCCGTTCATCACCGCCAGAAAACGCGTTTCGGCGCGCTGGTTCTCGTCCTCGACCTTTTCCTTTTCGACCTCCAGCCGGATAATCAGAACGGTACCGGCCAGCAGGATGCCGACCCCCAGCACCGTGCCGATGATCAGGATATAGATGAAGTTGTTGCGCTGGGCCTCGACACGGTCGATTTGGATCCGCAGCATGCCAAGCCGCTTGTCGATGCTCTTTTCGACCGTGATCCGCAAGGCGTCCATCTTGGCTTTTTCCTGATCCATCTCACCCGGTGAGACGGTGCTCTTGCCGAACATCTTGATATAGGTGACCTGCTTGGACAGCAGGTTCTGGATTTCTTCGATCTGGCTGAGCCAGTGGTTGGTCTCCTCGAAGGAATTGGACTCGTAGTAGATCTGATTGCGCAGGGCAAAGATCTCGTCGCGCAAACGCAAATTGGCCTTGGCATAGGGTTCGAGGAATTTTGTATTGCCTGACATGACGTAACCGCGCACGCCCGATTCCATATCGATCACATCCGCCAGGATCAGCCGGCTTTGGCGAATATTCTCATATTGATAGATGGTATACTGGTTCAGGTTTTGTACGCGTTGATACTGCGCATAGATCACCATGGCAAAGGCGCATAAGGCGATGGAAATCAGGCAGAAGAAGGCCAGGTAGACCTCCTTGACGGTAATTCCCCAGGGCAAGCGCATGATGCCAGCTTATTTCCTGTTGCGGGCGCGCGCGCCCATTTGCCGCGGCCAACCGCCTGATGGCGAGTTTGCCACGGCCTGCGTACCGTCTCAAGCACGCAACGTCACATAACAATTGCTGTGAAAACAGCCTTGTCCCAACCCTAGACGCAGGGGCGTAAGGGAACAATAAGCGGGAGCCGTGATAATATAAGAAGCTGGTAAGGGAGGGAGCGGAATGCGGCCAGGACACCGCATTCCGCTCAGGCATCGGGCTATCGCTCGGGGGGGCCTGAAGCCCGATGCATACCGATAGATTTTTAGCGGCGCGACAGCAGGGCGCCAAGGACAAAGCCGGCAGCGAGCGCGATGGCGCTGGACCGGACCGGATTGGACTTTATTTCTTCCTGAAGCTTTTCCGACGCGCGAGACGTCTGGTCGACCGTTTTGTCGAACAGGCTGCGCACCTTCTGGCCGGCATCCATCGCATAGTCGCTGACACTGTGCAGAACGTCCTGGCCGCTGTTTTCTATATCCTGGCCGGCATCGCGAATGTCGTTCTCGGCCAGGCTCTTCGTGACGTTGGCCGCAGCCTTGGTGGCAGATGACAGCATGACGGCTTCTCCTTGGCCAGATACGGTTCAGTTTCGATTTTGAGGAGAGGAAGATTTTTCGGGGAGGAAAAAGGGCTCACGTCCACGGTTTGCTCGCATGGATGCCGTCTGAGGGTCTTAGGCTAGGGGGGGCGGTAAAGAGCCCCAGAAAGCGAACCGTGCAGAAGCCGTGGACGTGATGTGCCTAGATTGCTGCATCGCACTTAAGGAAGCCATGGCGGGGCCTACCGGATTTTATAAATTCCCCATAAAGAGCGGCAAAAAGGGGAAAAAATCACGGAGTTTTCCACAGGTTTCCCGCGGCGGGACTTTTTTCAGCTCAAACGCCGCATGGCTCGCGCAAACGTGCGCGACGGGCAGTCGCCCTTGCCAGGCGCGATGACCATCGTCATCGCGCCTGGAGTTACATCTTACCCGATCTTTACGCAGGGATGGATGGGCTCGGGCATCAAACTTACGCCGCTCGTTCTAGGATGGTTTTGTCGCGGATCCGCAGGATTCGCCGACCATGACCCACCAGGAGATAACGCACATGTCCGTTAAATCGAGCATCAAGGAAACCGTTGGCGCCGCCGAGGAAGAACTGGGCGAAGCTCTGCACAATACCAAGATGACGGCCAAGGGCCGCGTCCTGCGAAACGAAGGCCGCATCGGCAACGGCAAGCTGCCGAAGACCACGATTCCCGGTACGCAAAAAGACTGATTTACCTGCTCCACGCATCTATCCCCCGCAAACTAAAAAGCCTTCCGGTTTCGTGCCGGAAGGCTTTTTTCGTCCGCTGTCCGGTAGCACCCAGAAGCCGGGAAGAACATGACTCTTTTGTAATCTTGCCTTGCCAATAAAGTGGGGTAGTTTCCCTCGTAATCTTTATGCCTGTCTCGCGGGAGGCCGGCACTCTGTCGGAACGGCAATAAGGTATCTTGATGACATCCCAGTCACGTAAAGCCCAGTCACGCATATCATTCTCTTCACTGACCGCATTGGGCCTGATACTGGCCCTGGGTGCGACCGCGATGGCTCCGGTCGCCTCAGCCCAAACCGGAGTGCAGATGACGACCGTTGCCAAGGCCAATCCTTCCAACCCCAATACGGCGGACGCTTCCGCTGCTGACCCGCGCGCCTGGCTCGACGAGATCGACGGCGAAAAGGCCATGGCCTGGGTCACGAGCCACAATGAGGCATCCATTGCCAGGCTCAGCCAGGACCCGCGCTTCGAGCAGAACAAGGCGGACATGCTGAAGATCCTGCAGGCCAATGACCGCATTCCGGCGCCCCGATTCGCGCGCGGCGACATGGTCGACAATTTCTGGCAGGACGCCGACCATGTCCAGGGCTTGTGGCGCCGCGCCAGTTGGGCCTCCTACCGTGCCGGCCGTCCCGACTGGCAAACTATTCTCGATGTCGATGCCTTGTCGAAGGCCGAGGGCAAGAACTGGGTCTACAAGGGCAAGGACTGCCTGCCACCGGCCAATAATATCTGCCTGCTGACCCTGTCGGACGGCGGTCTCGATGCGTCCGTTGTGCGCGAATTCGACATTGCGAAGCGCGCCTTCGTACCCGGCGGTTTCGACCTGCCCGCCGGCAAGCAGGATGTCACCTGGCTCGACAAGGACACGGTCTATGTGTCGCGTGAATTTACCCCGGGCGAGGTGACGAGTTCCGGCTATGCCTACGTCACCAAGGTGTTGAAACGCGGCCAGACCCTGGACCAGGCGGTCGAGATCTTCCGCGGCAGCAAGGACGACGTTTCAGCCGGCCGGACCGTGGTGCGCGACATCGACGGCACCTATGTCGCCGACATGGCCTATCGTTCGCTCGATTTCTTCCACACCGAACTGACCTTCTATGACGGCGGCAAGGCGGTTACCCTGCCATTTCCGCAAAGCTCGGATTTCAGCAGCCTGTATCAGGGCCAGGCGGTCTATTCGCTGAAGGACAGCTGGACCAGTCCATCGGGACGCGTCTTCAAATCAGGCGCGGTGATTGCATTCGATTTCAAGAAGGGACTGGCAGATCCGGCGGCGATCGAGCCTGTCCTGCTGTTCATGCCCAATGACCACCAGTCGGTGGAGGCGATCAGCCAGACGAAACACCGGCTGGTTCTGTCCATCCTGTCCAATGTGACGGGCGAGGTGCGCTCGTTTGGTTTCAAGCCTGGCGCGAACGGGGCCGGCGAATGGTCTTCCTACCAGATGGCCCTGCCGGAAAACTCGACCCTCAGCGTCGACGACGCTGACGACCAAAGCGACAAGATCTTCGTCTGGGCGGCCGGCTTCCTCGAACCCTCGACCCTGTACCGGGCCGATGCCGCCACCGGCAAGGTCGAGAAGATCAAGTCAAGCCCCGAGCGCTTCAACGCCGAAGGCCTGCAGGTGGTGCAACGCTGGGTGACGTCGAAGGACGGCACGCGGGTGCCCTACTTCCTGGTCGGACGCAAGGATATGGTGCTGGACGGAACGACGCCGACCATTCTCTATGCTTACGGCGGTTTCGAAGTGTCGATGGAGCCCAGCTATTCGGGCAGCATCGGCAAGCTATGGCTGGAAAAAGGCGGCGCCTATGCTCTGGCCAATATCCGTGGCGGCGGCGAGTTCGGACCGACGTGGCACGAGGCCGGGCTGAAGACCAACCGCCAGCGGATCTATGACGACTTCACGGCCGTGGCCCAGGACCTGATCGACAGCAAGGTAACCTCGACGCCGCATCTCGGCATCATGGGCGGCTCGAACGGCGGCCTGCTGATGGGCGTGCAACTGACCCAGCGGCCGGACCTTTGGAACGCCGTCGTCGTCCAGGTGCCGTTGCTCGACATGGTCAACTATACCCATATGTCGGCCGGCGCATCGTGGCAGGGCGAATACGGCAATCCGGACGATCCGGTCGAAGGCGCCTTCCTGCGTTCGATTTCGCCGTATCATAACGTCAAGGCCGGCGTCGCCTATCCGGAACCTCTGTTCGAAACCTCGACCAAGGACGATCGTGTGGGTCCGGTGCATGCGCGCAAGATGGCGGCTTTGTTCGAGGATTTGGGTTTGCCGTTCTACTATTATGAGAACACCGAGGGCGGTCACGCCGCCGCGGCCAACCTGCCCGAAATCGCCCGGCGCTATGCGATCGAATATACCTACCTGGCCGAAAAGCTGATGAAGCCGTAAGGGGTGAACACGACTTGTGGGGCCGGGTCTGGAAGCTTTTGCCAGTGCTTGGCCACACCCTTGGCTGAAGATACTGATTTTACAGCAATTTTCAACGCGGAAAGCGCCGAAAAGTCGGACAGGACGCGGAAAGGGAGCAGGCGGACAGGCCTGCGCCCGAAGGGCCGTCATTCCGGGATGCTGGCTACCAGTACAGCCCAAATGCGCTTCGCGCGGTAAAAGCAACGCCCTGGATTTGCTTCGCCGAACGTTGTTTCCGCGACTTGTCCGCCTTTTCCGCGCTTTCCGCGTTGAAAATAGCTGTAATTTCAAAAATACGCGACAATCAATGCCGCACTCGGACAGCAAATCCGTCAACCTTATGCGGCTGACCGGTCGTCGTTTTGGATGGCACCGGCCAGGCTGGCTTCGAAATCGACCAGGATATCGGCGAATTCGATAAATTCGAGCGGCCGGCTGTTGTTCTGGGTGACCTTGGACATGCGGAAGCGCCAGAACGACACCATGTGATTGAGGATGCCGACCTTGTCGCCCAGTTCCAGGAACTGACGCGAGCCGTGCTGCAGGAACTGGCGGAAGGGTTCGGGGTTCCGCTCGTGTGCCAGGGCATTGTAGACGTCGTCATAGCCCTCCAGCGCCTGGCTGATTTCCTTCAGTGTCTTGACGATGGCGCGGGCCAGGCGCGGGCGGATCTTGCCGACAAAGTTGCGCAGGATTTCGTCATGGGTGGCATTGGGCTTGTAATGGCTGAGGCCCGACAGCAGCTCGCGCGTCCCGGCCTGCAGTTCGGCGTGGCACCAGCAGTAATACAGAAAACCGCGCCAGCACATGACGCCCTCATGAAAGGCGCTGTCGGTCATGCCCAGGGCCGACTTCAGCGGCAACAGTTCCTGGTCGAGCTTGTCGGACAGGATCTTGTCGCCCAACCGGGCGGCGCCACCCTTGGTGCCTTCGCGCTTTTCGCCCAGGGCGGCATAGACCAGGTCTTCGATCCGGTCGGCGGTAAAGGCAGCCATGGATTGCAGGTCGCCACGCGCGATCGGGAAGTACAGCCGCGCCGGGCGCAGGCCCATGCGGGCGAGATGTTCGCGGACCAGGAAGGGATCCAGTGACGGCAAGGTATCCAGCACCTGCAGCACGGTCAGGTCACGGCTCTTTTCCATGATATCGATGCCGAAGTGGTTCTGCATCAGGTCTTCGAAACCGTTCTGGCCGTAATAGATCGAATGTCCCCCCAGACGCAGGTCGAACGGATCGTAGGGCAGGATGATCTTGGTCACGGTGTTGCGCGAACCGCCGGCCAGATGGCGTTCGTCGGCGCGCAGGGTGTGTTTCAGAATGATGGCGCGATTGAGCTTGGAATTCTCGAACAAAGGCTGGGCGATCCACGCCTCATCTTCACGGTGCGCGACATAGACCTTGGCGAGATTCATCACCCGCCACGACGAGGCCGTACGATTGAGATGGGCCAGATTGCGGATCTCGCGGGCCGCCGTGAACAGACTTTCCCCGACCGACCCGGATACATGCAACAACGCCATCTATATACTTCTCTGTTAAGGTTTGTTGGAAAATAACGGCTTCATGACATCGGTTCCGATCGCAAATGACCTAGTGGCAACGACGCGAACCGAGTCCGATATTTTCCAACGGGCTACTTCTGATCGCCGCCGGTGTAGCGCGCCACAACCGTCAGCGAATCCTCGAAATCCATCAGAATGTCGGCATATTCGCCCGGCGTCAGACGCTGGTTCATCATTTGCTGCCCCATCCGATAGCCCCAGAACGAGCCGATATGGCTGAGAATGCCGATGTTTTCGCCCAGTTCAAAGAACAGGCCAGGCCCGTCCAGCAGGAAACGACGGAATGGCCCGGGATTCTCGCCTTCGACCAGCGCGTGATAGGCCTGGTCATAGACATTGAGCGTGCGTCCGACATTGGCGATGGCATTGACGATGCTGCGCGCCAGACGCGGACGCGCATCCTTCAGATATTCGCGCAGGTTTTCGTCCGAGGCGCCGATCGGCTGGTAGCTGGCCAGGCCCTCCAGGACCTTGCGCATCTCCTCCTGAAGTTCGATGTGCCGCCATTTGAAATAGAGGAAGCCGCGCCATGAGAAGATACCGTCGGAGAATTCCTCGTCCGTCATGCGCAGGGTCTTTTTGAGCGGCCACAGCTCCTTGTCCAGCTCATTGGCCAGGATCTTGCTGGCCAGCTTGACACTGGCGCCACCGGTCAGGCCATCGCCGAAGGCGTTGACGACCAGGCGTTCGATCTCCTCATTGGCAAAACCGATCATGCGCTGGACATCGAACGGCGAGATCTTGAGATAACAGGCGCCCGGGCGATAGCCGTTGCGCCCAAGATGTTCGCGGACCAGGAAGGGATCCAGCGACGGCAGGGTATCGAGCAGACGCAGTACCTGGACGTCACTGTTTCCGCTGATGTCGTCCGTGTTGAAATAGGCCCGGCAGAAGCTGTCGAAACCCAGTTGATTGACCAGGATCGAGCGGCCGCCCAGCTTCAGGTCCAGCGGGTCGAAAGGCAGGATAATCTTGGTCGCGGTACGGCGCACCCGGGCGAACAGGTCGCGTTCATTGGCGCGCAGCGTATGCTTGACCAGTATGGCCTTGTTCATCTGCGAGTCGCGGAAGAAAGGCTTTAACTGGTATTCCTTTTCCTTCGATGAGGTCAGGTAGATCTGTGACAGGTTGAGAACGCGCGAGGTCGACGCGGTTTCACCCAGATTGGCCAGGTTGCGCACATCACGATTGGTCGCGTTCTGTGCGGTATTGCCATTCTTCGGGTCCAGCATGGCGGAAGCGTTCATGACGCCTTCCTGCTGCGACGCTGGCTGACCAGACGGTTTAATTGCGACACTATATTCATGGCCTCTTCATGGTCGGCATAGGGGACATCGTTCAGCCGGATCAGGGCGTCGAGATGCACATCCAGGACTTCGGCTTCTGCCTTGTGACCGAAGTATTGCACATACTCATTTAAAGAGTGTGTCGCCTGTTCGATCAGGTTCAACCTTATGCCCTGGGCTTCTGTCTGGACTTTGAGCAGACGGCTGATCACATCGCTGAGACGGGCGGGATCGGGGCGACCGCGGATTTTCAGCATCTCGCGCAGCCGGCCCATCTCAGCCGACAGGACCTGACGCAAGCCGCCGTCTTCCTCGCGGCGCAGCAGGCCCGGAAACTGGGCGGCCTTGCGGCGCCGGCGGTCGGGACCCGTGAATTCCGGCGTTGTGATGAAGCGCCGTTTGCGTGTCAGGGCCAGGGAAACAGCCTTCAACAGCGTGGTCGTCGAAAACGGCTTGCAGACAAAATCGCTGATGCCGGCGTTGCGCGCCGTCGTCACGTCGCGGTGACGGGTGCGCGCCGTCAGCATGACGATCGGTACCTCCGGATTGGGAAAGCGCGGGTCGGGTTTAGCCACCGCCGCACGGATGGCGCGGACCAGGTCTATACCCGACATACCGGGCAGGCCCCAGTCCATGAGAATAAGGTCGGGATGGTGGGCCTGAATCTGCAGTATCGCTTCTTCGGCGTCGCGGGCGAAATTGAGCCGGCTGAACCCCGCGGCGCGCAACAGTTCCAGTACCAGCCGGCGCGACGCGTCATTGTCTTCGACGATGAGCAGGCTGACAGAATCGCAGGCAATTTTTCGCAGCCGCTTCTGTATCTGTGAGTGCAGCGTTATCATGCCCGTCATTAACGTAAGTGGTTACCCCCCGCTGCGAGAGTGAGACATTACGCCAAAGGGCTAAATTATTTGTAATCAAGCTATTGATTTTATGGTTAATTTTAATTGAATAGTGAGTGTGAACTACATCTTAACCGCCGTCTCCTAAGCTTGTTGTCATGAATCGACGCACCCTGCTTGGTACCGCACTAACCGCCACGGCCCTCGTTCTGCCAGGCCTTGTTCTGCCAGGCACGGCGGCGCGCGCCAATGCGCCTGAAAAGAAGAAGGGCGGCGGCCTCGCCTATACGCAGTTTCCGATGATCAGCGTCTTTACGCGTGGCACCGGCGCGAAGCACGGCACCATGAGCGTCGAGATCGGTCTCTATGCTGACGACCCGAAGCTGACCGAATTGGTGAAACTGTATTTGCCGCGCCTGCAGGACGCCTATGTTACCAAACTTCAGGGCTACGCTGCCAATCTCAACGCCTCTTCGCTGGTCGATACCGACTATATAGCGACGCAGCTGCAAACCGTGACGGATCAGATTCTGGGCCGCAAGGGCGCTCGGGTGCTGTTGGGGTCAATTCTGCTGAATTAGTCTCGTTTTTGAACGTCTTGGTTGACGTAAAACCGCCCTACTTGCCGGTTAGTTTTTAGCCAAAGATTTTGCATTGCACACGGTAGCGAAAGCCGCCATACAGATGCAACGCCTTTATGGAGCGTCTGCGCATGACCATATCGCCCTTCGAGAACGGGCTGAAACTGATGGAAGCCCAGCAGCAGCTGGCGGCGCGCAGCCTGATCAACCTGATTGAAATGATCAGCACGACATCGCATCGCTATGCCGCCGATACGCAAGCCTTCACCCAGGACACAATCGATCTGATGAACGCTGCCGCCCGGCCGCAGGATGCCGCATCCATAGCCGAGCTTCAGCAAAAATGGGCCCAGACCTGCCTGAAATACAGTCAGAACCAGAGTCGCGCCGCCATGGCCTTCGTCGAGCAATGCGGGCAGCAGGCGCTCAGCATGGCGGCGCGGCGCGCCGGTGTTGCACCCCGCCCGGAAGCCGATACGGGGCCGGGAAGCACTGGGCCCACAGACAAGGAATAGGCAGATGACGAGTTTAGCAGGCAAGACGGCCCTGGTCACGGGCTCGACGAGCGGTATCGGCCTGGCCATCGCTAAGGGACTGGCCGCGCAGGGCGTGAAGATCATGCTCAACGGTCTGGGCGATGCCGGCGAGATCGAGGCGCTACGCAGTGAGATGGCCACGACCTATGGCGTCGACGTGCTGTTCGACGGCGCCAACCTGCTGCGCGCCGACGAGATCGGCGGCCTGATCGGCGCCATCGATGCCAGGCTGGGCGGCGTCGACATCCTGGTCAACAATGCCGGGATCCAGCATGTATCACCGATCGAGAGCTTCCCGCCGGACAAGTGGGACGCCATTATCGGCCTGAACCTGACGTCAAGCTTCCATACCGTCCGGCTGACCTTCGAAGCCATGAAGACGAAAAAATGGGGCCGGATCATCAACATGGCCTCGGCCCATGCCTTGGTCGCGTCCCCCTTCAAGTCGGCCTATGTCGCCGCCAAACATGGCCTGCTGGGCTTTACCAAGACCATCGCCCTGGAAGGCGCCGAATTCGGCATTACCTGCAACGCCATCTGCCCGGGCTACGTCAAGACGCCGCTGGTCGAGAAGCAGATTCCCGACACGGCGAAGGCGCGCGGCATGACCGAGGAACAGGTGATCAAGGAGGTCATCCTGGCGGCCCAGCCGACCAAGGAATTCGTCCATGTCGAGGACATTGCCGCGCTGACGGTCTTCCTGTGCTCGGACGCCGGCAAGGCGATCAACGGCGCCCCTCTGTCGATCGACGGCGGCTGGGTAGCGGCGTAAACCGAACCTCTCTTGTCCTCTGGAGCTGATGCAAGGCGCCATCGGGGGCGCCCGTGCGACGGCGCTTGACCTAAATAATTTGCGCTTGCAGGTTTTTTATTTTTCGCAGCGACTAACCGCAACGCTTCCCTACTTCGGCTATGGCCATAGTCGCTCCTGCCTGAACGATCGTCGGATTTCATCCGCGACCCGATTTTCCGATGGCCGCCGTCATCGGCACAACAATCCTCTGGTGAGAAGGAGCCTCCACTCATGATCAAGCTCAACTATGCAAAAGTTCTTCCGCTGATCGCTGCTGCCGCCTGTCTGACAGTCGCCGCCTGCGAAAAGAAGACGGAAACCACTACGACGACCGAAACCACGACCTCGGAAGTCGCCGTGCCGGATGCCGGCATGGCGATGTCCGATACGGGCACGTCTGAGACGTCGACCTCGACGACCGTAACGACGTCGTCGATGTAAGTTTCTTAAGCGGGGTCTTGATCCACCCCGTTTCTAACGCAGCAAAGCCCCGGACGGCGACGTCCGGGGCTTTGTCGTCGAAGGAAGGTTTTGGAACCGCGAATGAACGCGAATAAACGCGAATAGAACTCAAAGCGCCGGAGGCGCATATACGGTGCCCCACGGCCCTGCGTCAGTGGTAAGCCTAATGAAATTCGCGTTTATTCGCGTTCATTCGCGGTTCCAAAACCCTTTTCTTACTCAACTTCCGCCACCACCTTGGCCAGGGTTTCGCGGGCGGCGTCGGCCGCGCGCTGGCGTTCCCACATCGAATGGTACAGGCCATTCAGGGCCATGAGCTGATGATGCTTACCCCGTTCGGCGACGACACCGTCCTTGAGCACCAGGATCTCGTCGGCGCCGACCACGGTGGACAGGCGGTGGGCGATAACAAGGGTCGTGCGGTTCTTCGACACGTCATCCAGCGAGGCCTGGATCTCGCGTTCGGTATGGGTATCGAGCGCCGAGGTGGCTTCGTCGAGGATCAGGATCGGTGGTGATTTCAGCAGGGTGCGGGCAATGGCCACGCGCTGCTTCTCACCGCCCGACAGCTTCAGGCCGCGCTCGCCGACCTCGGTATTGAAACCCTTGGGCAGGGTCGAGATGAAGTGCGCGATCTGGGCGCGTTCCGCCGCATCCTCGACCTCACCCCCCGACGCGCCGAACTTTCCGTAGCCGATATTATAGGCAATAGTGTCGTTGAACAGCACAGTATCCTGCGGCACCATGCCGATCGCCTTGCGCAAAGACGCCTGGGTCACGCTGCGGATATCCTGGCCATCGATCTCGATACTGCCGCCCTTGACGTCGTAGAAACGGAACAACAGGCGCGACAGGGTCGACTTGCCGGCGCCCGAAGGCCCAACCACAGCGACCGTCTTGCCGGCCGGTACCTCAAACGTCACGCCTTTGAGAATCTGGCGATCGGGATCATAGGAAAAATGGACGTCGTTGAAGCGGATGGCACCGTCGCTGACCACAAGCTCGGTGGCGGCCGGGCTGTCGACCACCTCCTGCGGCTCGTCGAGCAACTTGAACATGGCTTCCATGTCGATCAGGCCGGTCGAGATTTCGCGATACAAGGTGCCGATAAAGTTGAGCGGTACGGCCAACTGCATCATGAAGGCGTTGATCATGACGAAGTGGCCGATGGTCTTGCTGCCGTTCAGGACCTCGAAGGCCGACATCACCATGACGATCGCCATGCCGATGGAGAAGATCACTGCCTGGCCGATATTGAGCCAGGCCAGGGACGTGTAGGTCTTGATGGCGGCGGCTTCGTAGCGGCCCGTGGCGCGGTTATAGCGGTCGGCTTCAAGCTGTTCGTTGCCGAAATATTTGACGGTTTCGAAGTTGAGCAGCGAATCGACGGCCTTGGACATCGAATCGGTGTCGGCCTCGTTCATGTCCTTGCGGATGCTGATCCGCCAGTTGGAGGCGATGATCGAGAACCAGACATAGACGACGACCGTGACAACAACGACCACGACATACCAGGCGGTGAACTGGTAGGCGAGGACGACCGCTGTCAGGGCGAATTCGACCACGGTCGGAATGCCGAACATCATGACCAGGCGGACAATGGTTTCGATCCCCGCCTTGCCGCGCTCGATCACGCGCGACAAGCCGCCGGTGCGGCGTTGCAGATGGAAACGCAGAGACAGGTTATGCAGGTGGCCGAAAGCGCGATTGGCCAGGCCGCGGACGGCGTGCTGGCCGGCGGCGGCGAACAGGGCGTCGCGCACATTGTTGAGGACCTGAGACACCATCCGGGCCACGCCATAGGCGATGACCAGGATAACCGGCCCCGCGGCAATCAGGCCCCAGAAAGCCACCGGTTTGTTGTCGGTCAGGGCATTGGTCGCCCACTTGTAGGTAAAGGGAATACCGACGGTCACCACCTTGCCCAGCAACATGGCGACCAGGGCCATGATGACCTGGAACTTCAGGTCGGCGCGTGTCGAAGGCCACAGATACGGTTTCAGAAAGTTGACGGTTTCGCTAAACTTTGCCTTGGGCTTGGGAAGGGGTGCCTGCGCATTATTACTCAAATTGGGGCTCATCAAATCGGGCTTTCGGGCAAATACGTCTTTTTCCGGTCCTATATAGGTCCGGTTTCCACGTAGCGCCAACGCTCATCCGATTATTTTTGTGCCGGTTCGCAATAATCTGGACCGCAGACAGGCGCGTCTGCCGCCGCCACGAAGCGCAAGGCTTCCGCGAAAGCCGAGACTGGCTGCGCACCCGAGACGGCGATGCGGTTATCGACGATGAAAAAGGGCACACCGCGCACATCATAGGCCTGGGCCTGGCGCTGGTCAGCCTCGATCCTCGCCGTCAGTTCCACGGAGTCAAACGCCGCCGTCATGTCGTCGCGCTGGAGCCCAACCGACTGCCCCTGCTCAAGCAGTACATCACGGTCGAACACATTGCGGCCTTCGCTGAAATAGGCGCGATAAAGGCGGTCCAGCAGGGCCGACTGGACACCCTTGTCGCCCGCCAGGGCCAGCAACCTGTGAGAATCCGTCGTATCACCGCATAGCGTACCCGTAAGGTGAAACGCCAGTCCCGCCTTCGCAGCCGTCGCCTCGACATTGCGCAGCGATGCGGCAGCCTGGTCCGGATCCTGGCCGTAGCGCCGTGCGAACATCTGCTCGACCGGATAGGGCGCATCGCCAGGCATCAGGCGAAAGGCGTGATGGACAATATCGGCCGTCACCCCGGCGTCGCGCATGGCGGTTTCCAGGTTGGCCTTGCCGATATAGCAAAACGGACAGATGACGTCGGACCAGATCTCAATGCGCATGATCTGTATGTAATCCAGTTACGGTTGGAATCAAGAGACGACGGAGTTGAGCGTCCGGTGCGTTTATGTAGGACATTTGTAGCGAGGCCGCATGACCATCCGCACCGTATGGCTTTCCATTCTGATCTGGGCTGCAGCCGGCGCCTGTGCCGCCCAGCCGCTGAAACCGATCCGCGTCATTCTCGTCGGCGATTCGACCATGACCGACCGTTCGGGCTACGGCGCCGGCTTCTGCGCCCGCTTCCGCTCGGAGGTGACCTGCATCAACGCGGCGCGCGGCGGCCGCAGCTCCAAAAGCTATCGCGTCGAAGGCCTGTGGAACGGCGTCATGACCCAGCTGCGCGACGGGGCCGCGTTCGAACGCACCTATGTGTGGATCGGCTTCGGCCACAATGACGGCTCATCCAAGGCCGAGCGCCACACCGATCTGGCTACCGAATTCCCCGTCAATATGCGTCAGTACGGCCTCGATATCCGCAACGTTGGCGCCATTCCGGTCATGGTAACACCGCTGACCCAGCGCTGGTTCCGCAATGGGCGGCTGAATGACGACCTGCGCCCGTGGGCCGAAGCGATTCGCGTCGTCGCGGCCGACAAGGGCTTTGCCTGTGTCGATATCTACGACGCGACCCGGCAGGCGATCCAGGCCATGGGACCGGTCGCCGCCAACCGGCTGGCGGGCAGCCCCATCCCGCAGAATATCCTCGATAGCGAAGCCTCTGGGACATCGGTGCCTGCCGTGTTCAGCGACGCCTCGCAGGGCACCACAGCCGACCACCAGGGCTTCGACTACACGCATCTCGGACCCGATGGCTCGGCCTATATCGGCAAGCTGGCTGTCGACCTCTGGGCATCACAGGACGCGGAAATCCGGCCGTATGTGAAGGCGGAATAATGCCAGAGGTTTGGGATATGTGCCAATCAGCTACGTGGCTAACGATAAAACACAGGCTTGGGGTGACTTATCCCCCCTCCTCCCTGTCGAGCGAAGCGACGATGGGGAGCGGGGCGCCCCGTGGCGTGGCGCGAAGCGCCGGAGGGGTCACCTGATTGACCTGTCGGCTTTTCACGTGTTCGGGACATGCCCACAATATCTCAAGCGGCTGGGCAAGCTTGAAGCACAGAAATACCCCTCCGCCGCCGTTGGCGGCACCTCCCCATTTTCGCTGCGCTCAAACAGGGAGGAGGGAGAAATCTTGTCAAGGCCTCAGCACGGACATGCATTCGTACGGCCTTGTCTCCTTATGCCGGCTCATCCCGCAAGCGATCCCAAAGCGTGAACTTCATGATCACCGTACAAACCAGGGCCAGCCCGGCGGCGATGTAGAATTTCGGCATCTGGTGGATAACCAGGAAGATGGCCGATGCCGTCAGGGCCGTCTGCCAGGTGATGCCGATCGCCACATTGAACATGTCGATGCCGAAATCGCGGTTGGGCTTGGCATCCGGCTCTTCCTGGCGCAGCGCCGTCAGGACCGGTCCCCACAGACCCCACGGCCGGGTCTTTTTATAGAAGACCTTCAGCGTTTCCATGTCGGTCGCCGGCGCCATGTAGGAAACGCCGATCGCCACCACCATGCAGGCGACAAACAGAAACGGAAAGGCCTGCAACGGATCGATCTGGAAGCCGGTGATCGACGCCGGCACCGCCATCAGGCCGGCAGCGATAACGCCCAGCCCCATGCTGGCGGCATAGCCGGCGCCGTTGAAGCGCCACCAGTACCATTTGACGACATTGGCGACCGTATAGCCGCCATAGAGGCCGGTGGCGATCCAGCTGACGATGTCGTTGATCGAGGTCAGTTGCCAGCCGATCGCCGCCGACACGGCCGCAAACAGAAAGGACACCAGGTAGCTCAGCCGGACATAGGTCTTCTGGTCGGCATCGGGATTGATATATTTCTTGTAGATGTCGTTGACGACATAGGCCGGCGCGGCGTTGAGCGAGGCCGAATAGGTCGCCATAAAGGCCGACAACATACCGGCCAGGGTCAGGCCCAGCAGGCCCGGCGGCAGGAAGTTGTGCACCACCCACGGCAGGATGGCGTCGAAATCGCCACTGAACGGTTTGCCGGCCGCAGCTGCCGCATCCTGCATGCGCGTCCATTCCGGGCCGATAAAGACCAGGGCCAGGACCGCCATGCCGGCAATCATCAGGTAACGCGGGAACAACAGGACGATATTGACGAAGCCCGACACCTTGGCGGCTTCGGTCGGCGACTTGGCCGACAAAAGGCGCTGCATGTCGTAGTTCGGCACCGGCCCCGACAGGGACTTCAGAATGCCCTGGAAGGCCATCAGGCCAATAAAGATGGTAAAGTAAGAATGGCCCTCCGCTGCGATAGTGTTGGTCGCGGAGGTGGCGATGACCTTGTCCGCCGGCTTGGCCGCCGCCGCCACGGCATTCCAGTCGAGATCGAGCTTCCAGCCGAACAGGATATCGTACCAGCCGTGCGGCACCGCCGCCTTCAGCATGTCGGGCGACACCTTGTTCATGGCGATGACGGCGATGGCGATACAGACCACCAGCTTGATGAAGAACTGCAGCACCTCGGTCATCACCACCGAATACATCCCGCCCTTGACCGAATAAAGCGTGGTCAGGGCCACGACGATCAGACCGTAGATCTTGTCGTTAAGCAGCGGGTCGGCAACGAAATGCCACGGGCTGAACTCGGCCGCCAGCTTTCCGATGCCCAAGAACCCGAAGGCCAGCATGCCTATGACATTGATCAGGGCGAAGACGACATTGATCATGTGCGAGGCGCGCGCCCCGGCCCCATCGCCGAAGCGGAAGGTAATCCACTCGGCGCCGGTCAGCTTGCCCGACCGGCGCAGCCAGATGGCGAGAAAGGCCATCAGGAAAATCTGGTTAAACACCGGCCACAGCCAGGGAATGAAGACGGATTTCAGGCCATAGACGACCAGCAGGCCTACCATCCACATGGTGCCGGCGACGTCAAACATGCCCGAGGCGTTGGACAGGCCCAGTATCCACCACGGCAGCTTGTTGCCCGCCAGGAAGTAGGAGGACAGGCTGCCGGACGACAGCTTGGACACCCAGAATCCCAGACCGATGGTCAGCAGGACATAGCCTCCGACAATCGCGAAATCGATCGGTTGCAGGTTCATGTTTCCCTCCCCTTGTGCTTTTTACGGGGTTATTATGCGCGGAATATCCGCTTTATTCGCTACAGTCTCACACGTTTCAGCCGATGGTCCAGTTCAATCATGGCGCGGCCGTTGTGGTACGGGCACTTCCACATACCGGCCTTGTACTTCGGCTCGCGCCCGGCATTGGCGGCGTACCATGTCCATTCGTCGCGACCCGCGGCGCCGAACTCCGCCTTCACATAATCCCACAACTGCGCCGTCGCCTCGAGGAAACGGCCGTCACCACCCATTTGCCAGGCATTGACGAAACCGACCAGGCCCTCGGCCTGGCCCCACCACTCACCCGCCGTATCCAGGGCGCCACGGAAATGTCGCTCATAGGCAATTCCGCCGTCACCTTGAATACCGTCGCGCAGGACTTCGCCCGCCAGGTCGAGGGTCAGCGGACGGACCCGCGTCAACAGGTCAGGCTCGTTCAGCACCTCGGCAGCCTCCCAGATCAGCCAACTGGCCTCGATATCGTGGCCATAGGACACCGAGGCGGTGCGGTCGGTCCAGTCCATGTCGTAATATAGCTTCAGATTATGCGTCTTGTGGTCGATGAAGCGTTCGATGAAGATGTCGAGCGCGCGATACAGTGCGGCGTGGCTGACGTCGTCGGGCGCGGCGCGATGCAGATTGGTGTAGGCTTCCAGAATGTGAAGGTGGGTGTTCATCGTCTTGGGGCAGTCGGCGTCCTTGTCCGACAGGCGCTGATCACCGGCATCGTACCAGAAGGCGCTCATCGCCTCGATATAGCCGCCGCTGCCGGGATCCCAGAAGCGTTCTTCGATCTCGCGCTGGATCTGGCGGGCGATCTCGAGACAGGCCTTGTCCTGGGTGGCGCGGTAATATTCGCTGAAGGCATAGATGGCGAAGGCCTGGGCATAGCCCTGTTTCTTGGCGTCGATGACCTGGCCCCTGTGGTCGAGCAGCCAGTAGATACCGCCGTGATCGGGATCGAGGAAATGGCTGCGGATATAGTTGGCGGCGCGGTGCGCCAGCAGCAGGGCCTCATCGGAATCGAGATAGGTCGCCATGGCGCTGAAAAACCACAGCAGACGTGTATTGAGGATCGAGCTTTTGGGCGCGTCCTTGACCGGCTGGCCCTGGGCGTCGACCTCACCCCAGAAACCACCATGGAGGTCGTCAGGCGCCTTCAACGCCCACCAGCGCAGCAGATTTTTCGCCTCCTGCCGGGCTTCATGGCGCAGGGTCTTCGGAAAGTCGGTCGGCGAAATCATGCCTCTACCGTCTTTTGGGCGGCCAGCCAGGCCTCATTGCCGGCGATCAGGTCGAGGCGTTGCTGGACGCAGGCCGCCGAGGTCAGCGGATCGGACGGTGTGTTCTTGCAATAGTCGAGCAGGCGGGCGATCGACGAATTGGCAACGTGCAGGCGCGTATCGGACGAGGCGTAATAGATGAAGACTTCGTCCTTGTCGTTGACGATCCAGCCATTGGTAAAGGCGACATTGGACACGTCGCCGACCCTTTCCTCACCCTGCGGCGCGATGAAATGGCCGCCCGGCGCGTAGATGACCTTCCACGGTTCATCGAGCGCTGTCATGAACATGTACAGGGTGTAGCGCAGGCCCGCGGCGGTGTTGCGTACGCCGTGCGCCAGGTGCAGCCAGCCTTCCGGCGTCTTGATCGGCGCCGGGCCCTGGCCGTTCTTCACTTCCTTGATGGTGTGATAGACCTTGGTATCGACAATGACCTCGCTGTCGATCACTGCCCTTGTAATGTCATCGCACAGGCCCCAGCCGATGCCGCCACCACCGCCGACCGAGATGAAACCATCCTGCGGCCGGGTGTAGAGGGCGTATTTACCATCCACGAACTCCGGATGAACCACCACATTGCGTTGCTGGCCTGAGCGCGTGATCAGGTCGGGCAGGCGCTCCCAGGTGATGAGGTCTTTGGTGCGCGCGATGCCGCACTGCGCCGTCGCCGCCGAGGTGTCGTTGGGCAGGCTCAGATCCTTGCGCTCGGTGCAGAACAGGCCGTAGATCCAGCCATCCTCGTGCTGTGTAAGGCGCATATCATAGACATTGGTGTCGGGGTCTTCGGTCTGCGGCATGACCACAGGTTTTGGCCAGAAGCGGAAATTGTCGACGCCGTTCGGGCTTTCGGCGATGGCGAAAAACGACTTGCGGTCATCGCCCTCGACGCGAACCATGACCAGATACTTGGAGTCTCCGTCTTTTGGCCACAATATCGCCCCGGCATTGAACGTGGCGTTGACACCCAGTCGTTCCTGCATGAAGGGATTGGTCACGGGATTGAAGTCGTAGCGCCATTCGAGCGGCGCATGGGCGGCCGTCACGACCGGGTTTTGCCAGCGATGATAGATGCCATTGCCGGTGGGCGCCGGGATATTGGCCTGCGTGATCAAGGCTTCGTGCTCGGCGCGCAGTCTGGCCAGACGCTGTTCGGCGTAGGTGGTCATAGGTCTCTTCCCACAGGATTTTTGGCCCGGTTGTCCAGCGAGCCCAGGTGTTATCGAGAATAAGTAAAATTGATTTATTAAATGAGCAAGCCCAATCTTGATGTTAGCGACCTCACGGAACCGAATAGGCGAGAATCTGGCTCATCTGGGTCAGCCCACGCCCACTTTGGGCGTGCCAGGCGTTGATCGCCGACTGAACGGCGGCCAGGTCCTTCTTCGACTTCGGCTCGCCGGAGACGACGCCCGCCGCGACCAGCCCCTTGATCACCGAGGTGGTCAGGATCAGCGCGTCACGGCCAATGCGGCGCATGGCCCTCTGGCCCGTCATGCCGCCCAGGTGCGAGCCGCGCGTCTTCAGTTCGGCGCACAGCTCCATATAGCCTTCGATCGGCCACGATGCGAACCAGGCACCGGCCGAGCCGTGGCTTTCAGCGACATCGGACAGGAACTTGGCATTGCCGGCAACCGACTGGATCTTGCGGCCGTTGGGAATAAGGCCCGGCGCGTTCAACAGGTCGGACAGGTCGTCGTCCGACATGAACAGCCAGCGCGTGACGTTAAAGCCGTCGAACGCCGCCTCGAACTGCGGCCAGCGCTTGTCGATCAGGTCCCAGCTGAAACCGGCCTGGAAGATACAGCGCGTCATCTCCGCCAGCCAGCGATCTTCCGGGACGGCAGCGACCTCGGCCGTCGACAAAGGCTTGAACAGCGCGGCCTCCAGCGCCTCGGGACCGCCCCGGCGCTCAGCCGCGCGCGCTTCGATGTCGTTGAATGTGATCATGCGCCCTGCCCCGTTTGATGAATTTTAACCCATACGCCTTGCAAAAAGTTATGATATAACATATTTGCATTTCACGCGACCGGCGATCCACACCGGGACTTCTGCAAGGCACACCCAATGGCCGAAACTCGCAAGGCAAAATGGCTGGACGTCGCTTCCATGACCCTGTCGGGTCTGTGCGTCGTGCACTGCCTGGCCCTGCCGCTGCTGGTCGCCGCCCTGCCTTTCCTCGGCATCTTCTCGCAGAATGACATTGTGCACAAGGTGCTGGTGCTGATCGCCGTGCCACTCAGCGGGCTGGCCCTGTGGCAGTCGAAGGGCTGGCGCAAGGTCGAGGTCAGCGGCCTGATGGGGGCCGGCCTTCTTCTGTTGGCCCTGGCGGCCTTTATCCATAGCCTTGACAATATTGAAGCCCTGTTGAGCGTCCTGGGTGCCCTGATGGTCGCGGGAGCCCACGGTCTCAACTATGCCGGCCTGCGTCTGCTGCACCGCCATACATCGGACTGCGCCTGCGACGCCTGAAGCCGCTTGTCACGCCGCTCCGCTTCTGGCTTATGGAGCCAAAAGGGGAGCGGCATGGACGATTCCGATATCCAGACACACGTCTACAAACTGACCGCCTGGCACGGCATCAATTATCAACTGCGGGGCTACTTCCGCGGCATGACCCATTGGCCCGTCTGTCTCTTCTGGCTCCCCTTGTTTCTAGGCGGCCCCATCTGGCTTGGTGTCACATTCCAGAATTTTGTCGTCTTCCTAACCTTTTTACCGATCATGTTTACGACATGGGTAGTACTCGTCCCGGCGCTGACGATGGTCAATATTTTGTTGGGATTTCATAAAACCCAGACACCTCTTGGACAGTGGCAGACAACGTTGACGGCGGACGAGGTGGTTACCTTGAGCGAAGGAGTCGAAAATCGCCGCGCCTGGAAGACCTTCCGCTTCGTTTGCCGAGCCGGCAAGGACCTGCATCTGGTGGGAAAATTCAGCACAGGGCTTGTCATTCCACAAGAGGCCTTCACCGACGGGGCAATGCAGGAAGCCTTCATCCGCAAGGCCGAACAGCATATCAAAGACACCCAACACAAACCGCAGATCATACACTATGTCCATTCGAAAGAACCTGTAGGCAATGAAGGACTGTCCACGCCACCTTTCAACCTGAACCTGGGTTTCTTTGTTGCCTACAAGCTTCCTCTTGCCTACCAGGTCTGGCTCCGCCCTGTTCCTCTGATGATAGTTGTAACGGCTTTCGCGGGATTTCCTCTGTGGATTGCTCGCAAACAGATAATCGCCGGCGATTGGCTGTCGCCGCTCACCGGGGTGTTGGCGCTCCTCGGCGCTGTCTTGCTATTGTTTCCTGCAGCTTCCATCGTCATGCATTGGTTCCTGTTTCGCAAGATGATCGCCGCGCAACAGGTCGTCACAATCAACGAAACCGGTGTCGCCGTGGTAGGGCCACGGCACGACCTTCGTTTCGCCTGGGATGATATCAGCAACATTGTTCGCCGCGGACCCAGCCTGAGTTTTTGCAACAGTGCACACGGCAATGTCGTGGTCGATCGAACAGCGTTCGTAAGCAAGGCAGACGCCGACGCCTTCGAAGCCCGTGCACTCGCCCTGTGGCGGGCGGTTGGGACATCAACTGCGGTGCCGCCAACCTGAACAGTGCCGGTCGGCGCCTGCTGCGCCGCCATACATCGGACTGCGCCTGCGACGCCTGAGTGTTGCCACTTGCGGCTCTTACCGGCATGACTTATGAATCAGGCGCGGGGGGATTTGCATGACCGATATCGTTACCAAGCCTTTCAACGTAACCTTGAATGACTATAACGGTCTGTTCATTACGGCCAGTTTCAGGGCCCTGTTCAGCCTTCCGGTTGGATTGGTGTATTTGTATCAACTCCTGTTTTGGCCGTTCATGTTCGTGAACTATGACGTCAACGCCGAATCCTGGCCGAAATTTGCCGCAGGGGTGGCCGTCATGGCGGTTTTATGGCTGGTGGTCATACCGTTTTTCAGCATCCTTGTGGCGCGCAACGGTCTTAAAAAAGCGCAAAATACCACAGGTACACGCACGGCACGGTTGACAGACGATTTTCTGGCCTTAGACGGCGACGGTTTCACTAACCGGATGGTTTGGAAGACCTTCCGTTATGCGACATGTAACCGCCAGGCCATCTATTTCGTGACACGGCTGAATGCCGGCTATATCGTTCTCAACTCAGCCTTCGAGTCGCCGGACCAACGCGCGCAATTTCTAAAGACCGCGCAACAGTTTATTCGTGCAGCGAAAGCTAAGCCTGCGGTCATATTGGGCGATGACGGTGCCCCCACCTACGACGAAGCAACTGCCCTCGTCTCGCAGCCGTTTTCACTCAATATCTGGCGCTCTGTAGCCACCTATACCCACAACCTCTACCAGATGTTTCTCAGCCCCCTGACGGCTTTGGCCACGATCGTTTTTCTGGGAGCGGTATTTGCCTTGATGAGATACCAACACGATGACCTGCGCCTCGAGTCACCCGCCGACTGGCTGTCCGTCGTTTGGCAGCCCGTGACATTCTATGTGTTCTTTTGCTTCGTTTTTGTACCCTTGCTGACGCCGTTGACCTGGCTGATTCACCGCAACAGTCCTCACTTCAAGGGCAAGCGCCGCGTCGCCATAGACGGACAGCGCATCTGCATCCTCGCTCAGTCCAACACCTTCAGCGTCGAGTGGCAAGATATTGAAAAAGTGACCCGGCGGTTCGGCTATATCCTGATCTTCCCCAAGCCACGCGGCACCCTGATTGTCCCCATCTCCGCCTTTGCCGACAAAGCATCCGCCCAGGCCTTTTATGATCAGGCGCGGGCGTGGTGGCGGGCCAGCCGCCAAGACAAGACGAGCGCCTCCCAATGACTGATATCGTCACACGCCCGTACCGTTTGACCTTCCACGACCACGCAAGCTTCACCCTGGTCACCTACTACAGGCGAGTCTTCGCGTCCGTCTATGTCGTGTTCTACGCCGCCATGATACTCTTGCTACCAGCTCTACTGCTGCTGACTGACAAGACGCCGCACCGTTATGTGAACATGGCCCAGTTCATCGCTTTGAACTGTGTCGTGTGGCTGGTCCTGATACCGAGCCTTAGCCTGTACAGCCTGTGGCGGCAGTTTCAATCCAATAAAGCTCTGAAGTCTGAGAGCGTCGTCACATTGAGCGACCTGGGTGTAGACATCACCGGGCGGGCCACGCAAACACGACTGACCTGGCAGAACTTTTCCAGGCTGAGCCAGAACCGCGACAAGCTGTTTCTGTATCTTGCAAAAGCGTCGGCGATTATCATTCCCAAAGCCGCCTTCGCGTCACCCGAAGATCGGGCGCAATTTACGGCGCGTGCCACGGCGCTGATCAAGGCAGCCCGTCATCCCCAGGCCAATGTCTTCGAAGCGCCGCCGCAAACCATCGATCTGCCGTCTGATTGGCGGACGCAGCCCTTTGCCTACACCTTTCCCCTGCACTTTTCTTTTTACCTCAGACTGTTCTACCGCAGCCTGTTCAGGCCCGTGACCTTGCTGACCATTGTGATCTTCGGCAGCATTGTGCCACTTTGGATAAATCGTCAGCGCATCGAGCTCGGCGATTGGCGCGGCATCGGCTTCGACGCCGTTGTGTTTGTACCGTTCATCGCCGTCACGCTGCTGCTGATGCCGGTGATCCTGGCGCTCTGGTCATGGATGACCCTGCGCACATCGCCGCGTATCAAGGGTCTGCGCAGCGCGGCCCTGACACCGGACCGAATCGTATGTGTCGGCCCGTCATATCATGTGGAAATCCTTCTCGCGGACCTGCGTGCTGTTCAGAAATCGGGCGGCGTTCTGTTGTTCTACACCCGCCCCAACTGCGCCATCGCCATTCCACTGTCGGCCTTTACCGATAAGACGTCCGCCATGGCCTTTTACGAACAGGCCGTGACTTGGTGGCGAGTGGCCAAAAGCGCGCCTGCGTCAAATTCGTCACTTGACGCCAAGGGCTGAGGCTTTAAGGGAACGACTGGTTTCATAGTCAACGCATAGTCAACGCATAGTCCCGCATGATCCGCCACATCGTTATGTTCAGTTGCAAGGATCCTGCCGATCGCGACACCATCTATCGTGGCCTGTCGGTGCTGACCCAGATCCCGCACGCCGCCCATCTGGAAGTCGCCTATAACGAAAAGATCGACCAGATCGCCAACGATATCGACATCATCGTCTATGGCGAATTTGCCTCCGTCGAAGACTTCCGCGCTTACAAGGCCCATCCGCTGTACCAGGAATCGATCGACCGGGTGCGCCACCTGCGCGACATCCGCGTCGCCGCCGACTACACCGTCAGCCACGCCACACGCGAGCGAGTGGAAGCTCTGTAGAGCTCAAACCCCGCCAGGCAAAAGCTGGGGCGCCAGGAACCAGATCAGCAGGCCGGTCGCTGCGCAGGCTGCGATCACCAGCATGACATTGGCCTTGAAGCGGATCAGCGCGACCGCCGCCGCCAGGGCGATCACCGCCGCAACCCAGTCGAAAACACCGCCAAACCCCTTCGGCCACAGAACGTGATAGCCAAAGAACAGCGCCAGGTTCAGGATCACGCCGACCACCGCCGCCGTAATCGCCGTCAGCGGTGCGGTGAATTTCAGATTATTGTGCGTCGTTTCAACCAGCGGCCCGCCGGCCAGGATGAAGACGAAGGACGGCAGGAAGGTGAACCAGGTAACGACGCAGGCCGCCACGGCACCGGCCAGGAACAGGTGCTCCGGTCCGAAGATCATCTTGCTGTAGCCGCCGAGAAATCCGACAAACGTCACGACCATAATCAGCGGTCCCGGCGTCGTCTCACCCAGGGCCAGGCCGTCGATCATCTGCGGCGGAGTCAACCAGCCATAGTGGACCACCGCCCCCTGATACACATAGGGCAGGACGGCATAGGCGCCACCGAAGGTCAGCAGGGCCGCCTGGGTGAAGAAGACCCCCATCTGGGCCAGCGGCTGATCCCAGCCCAGGCCGAGGCCGAGCAGGCCCAGTGGCACCGCCCACAGGATCAGCCCGACCACGACCACCCTGACCAGCCGCCACCAGCGAAACCGGGCATGATCGGGGGTCGGGGTATCGTCATCGATCAGGGCCGGGCCGAAATCCTTGTCTGCCGAGCCATGACCGCCGCCCAGGCTGAAGGTCGCCGGCGACAACTTGCCACCGATGACGCCGATCACGGCCGCGCCCAGCACGATCAGCGGAAAGGGCGCCTTTACTACGAAGATGGCGGCAAAGGCGGCCGCCGCAATGGCCCACAGGACCCAATTTTTCAGCGCCCGTCCGCCGATGCGATGCACCGCCTGGACGACGACCGCGGTCACGGCGGGCTTGATGCCATACAGCAGGCCCGCCACCTGTGGTACATGGCCATAGGCAACATAGACCCATGACAGGCCGATCAGGATGGCCAGGGACGGCAGGACGAACAGCGCCCCGGCGACAATCCCGCCCCACGTCCTGTGCATCAGCCAGCCGATATAGGTCGCCAGTTGCTGCGCCTCCGGCCCCGGCAGGACCATGCAGTAGTTGAGGGCGTGCAGAAACCGCCTTTCGGAGATCCAGCGCCGGCGTTCAACCAGTTCCTGATGCATGATCGCGATCTGCCCCGCCGGACCGCCGAAGCTGATAAAGCCGAGCTTCAGCCAGAAGGCGAAGGCGCTGGCAAAACTGACCGGCTGCGGCGCAGTGTCTTGGGGAATATCTGCCGCGTCTGTCATCGTCTCTCCGGGTCCCGTTCGCGAAATAGTGCTAACACTTTTTGGCATCCTGCCGTAGCGTCGTAATAACGAAATGACGGAGGAAATCATGCGCTTTTTCATCGCCGCCCTGCTGGCCATGGCCATGGCCGCGCCGGCTTCAGCCCAGACCACGACCCCGGACGTCATCAGCCTGTGGGTCAAGGGCCAGCCTGGCTTCGAATCGCGCCGCAACATTCCCGAACAGCATGCCGAATGGTGGTGGCGCAGCATCAACAATCCGTCCCTGACCGTCTACCGGCCCGATCCGGCGCACAATACCGGCACAGCCGTCATTGTCGTGCCGGGCGGCGGCCACCAGAACCTGGTCTTCAACGAAGAAGGCATGAAGCCAGCGCAATATCTGCAAGGCCAGGGTGTCACCGCCTTTGCCCTGAAATACGTCCTGGCCCGCGAGGCCGGTTCGCCCTATTCGATCGAAGGCGACGCCCAGGCCGACCTGCTGCGCGCCGTCCGCTGGGTCCGCGCTCATGCCGCCGACTATGGCATCGACCCCAACCGTATCGGCATCATGGGCTTTTCGGCCGGCGGCGAACTGACTTCGATGGTCGCCTTCAACACCAAGCCGGCCGATCCCAACGCCGCCGATCCGATCGACCGGATCAATGCCCGCCCCGATTTCCTGATCGAGATCTATCCCGGCCCGCTCGGCATTCCGCCTATCGTCGACCATGCCCCGCCGCCGGCCTTCCTGCTCAATGCCTTCGACGACAAGATGGCGGTCGCCGACACCGACGTCATCCAGCGCATGTATCAGGCCTTCCCGGACGTGCCGTTCGAGCGCCATATCCTGTCCGGCGACGGCCACGGCTTCAACATGGGCGACCGGTCGAAGCGCAAGGCCATCCGCGACTGGCCGGCGCGGCTGGGCGACTGGCTCAATGACATGGGTTACCTGACGACTGCCAACTTGCACTGATAGGGCGCATATTGTGCAAGTTGGCAGTCGCATTTTTTCAGCTCAGGCGCCGCATGGCTCCTCGCACGAGCTCGGGCGGGCAGTCGCCCTTGCCAAATTGCTATGAGTCATCGTCATAGCAATTTGGAAGAAATAGCGGGCTTTCCTCACCGGAATATCTGTTTATAAACAGGCATCCCCGGAGACGACATGCCCGCCGAATTCTACGACCTGAATAGCGATCGACCCACCTTAACCGCGCAAAAGCCGTTGTTCGGCGACGACCGGATGCTGACCCGCGCGGCCCTGGTCTTGCTGGTCGTCATGACCGTGTGGCGGTTCTATATCGGCCTGATCAGCCACGTCATCTGGGAAGAAGGCCACTTTGTCGTCTCGGGCGCCTATTTCGCGCTTGGCTATCCCGATATCCCGGCCGGCTATCCGTGGATCGCCCGCGTCATTACCTCGGTTTTCGGCTGGCACGTCTGGCCGTTGCGCCTGTTCGGCCTGATCGTCGCCACGGCCATACCTTTCGGCGTCTGGTTCATGGCCAAACCGGTGACCAGCGAGCGCAACGCCGTCTGGGCCGCCATCATCTCATTGCTGCTGCCGCCTTCGGCGCTGAATGGCACCATCTTCTACCCGGAAGGCGGGCTGCAGCTGCTGCTCGTCCTGATGCTGGGCTGCCTGTTGCGCGCCCTCACCAGTGATAGCGACAAGGACGCCTTGAAATGGTGGATATGGGCCGGCGTGTGCGCCGGCTTGGGTCAGTTGGTCCATTTTCGTTTCCTGGTGCCTGGCCTTGCCGTCGTCATCTATATGCTGGCCAACCCGCAGGGCCGCACCCTGTGGCGCAAGCCCGGCCCCTATATCACAGCAGCCATTGCCGCCCTGGGCCTCGTGCCCGCCCTCGTCTATAATGGCCTGGAGGGCTGGCCGGCAATCCAGTTCCACGTCATCAACCGGCCACGCTTCGACCCCAGCCTGTCGCGCGTCATCAGCTTCTTCCTGACCCAGTTCGCCATCACCACGCCGCTGTTCTTTATCGCCCTGACCGCCGGCGGAAAACGCGCCCTGCTCAAGGAGCGCGACACGCCGGGAACCCTTTTGGGCTACCAGGCGGCGGTCATGTTCGTCTTTTACGTCTTGCAAACCCTGGTCAACAAGAAGGTCATGCCGCATTGGCCGTTCATGGCCTATCTGCCGCTTCTGCCCTATGTGCCGGGCGTGTTGATCGCCTTTGCCGACAAGGCGACGACCACGATCGGCCGTTATGTCCGCCTGGCCCTGATCGCCACCGGCCCGTTGCTGGCCCTGGCCATCGGCATCGCCGCCAGCATCTATCAGTGGGAATTCCGCCATTCGGCCGAACTGCCGCCCGCCGAACGCGCCCACAATATCTTGCAGAACGAAAACTATAGCCTGGCCGAGCCCGATCTCGCCGCCGCCAATGCTCGCGCCGTTGCCCGCTTCGGCCCCGACATCACCTGGGCGACCACCGGCCATCGCACGGCGGTCCATCTCGAATTCCCCGCGGACGGTGACAGGAATCGCCGTCTCTATACGCTCGGCGAGCCCTATGACACGACGGCGCAATTTGTCGTCGCCCGCCGCGACTGGGGGCTCGATTTCGACAGCCTGATCCGGAACCGCGCTGGCAAGGGCGTTGTCCTGATCCTCAACGAGCCCGACTATCTGCTGCACGAAGACCAACTGATCGCCATGTATGAAAAACTTTGCGCCAGTTTCGATGAGGTCGAGCCCTTCCGCGTCGTCTCCCTGCCGCCCGGCCGCGTGGCACTCAGCCTCTATACGGCCCGTGTCCGCACCCAGCCCCTGGCAAGCCTGCCCAAGGGTCCCTGCCCCTTCATTCCGCAGCTGTACCTGGCGCATCCGGATCGCGGCGACTTTATCGATCGCAAGAAGAAGCGCGCCGAATATTTCGGCATGGCGAGTGATCCGATCGGCATCCGCCACGTCGACATCATGCTGGACCACAAGGTCGTCACGGCGGCAGGCCCTCTGAAGGACGATCCCAATGTCCACGCTCCGGACTTCTTCAGCTACGATCCCAACTATCCGAAGGTCCAGTTCAACTACACTCTGCCCGACGAAGCCCTCGTGCCGGGCGAGCACGTGTTGAGCATGCTGGCCACGCGTAGCGACGGCACCCAGGTCGAAGGCGCGCAAACGACGATCTATGTGAAGCCGTAGACGAAGCAAGGCTTTGGAACCGCGAATGAACGCGAATAAACGCGAATGGTCAGGGTAGAAATGGACAACTTTTAAGGTCGCCGCTTAGTTTCTTGAGCGCCTTCGGCGCTCGATTTATTCGCGTTTATTCGCGTTCATTCGCGTTCATTCGCGGTTCCAAACCACTGATTTTCGGCGATCGCCTACCGCTCAGAAAAAAGCCCGGCGATTACCTCGCCGGGCTTTCAATCTTGCGATACGGACCGGATCAGCCGAAGCGGCCGCCGATATATTCGGCCGTCTTTTCGACCTTCGGCTTGACGAACAGCTCTTCGGTCGGACCGAATTCGATCATCTTGCCGAGAAACATGAAGCCCGTATAGTCGGACAGACGCGCCGCCTGCTGCAGGTTATGGGTGACGATGACGATCGTGTAGTCGCGCTTCAGCTCTTCCAGCGTATCTTCCAGCTTGGCCGTCGAGATCGGGTCCAGAGCCGAGGCCGGTTCGTCGAGCAGAAGGATTTCCGGATTGACGGCGATACCGCGCGCCACGCACAGACGTTGCTGCTGGCCACCCGACAGGCCCAGGCCCGACTTGTTAAGCTTGTCCTTGACCTCGTCCCACAGGGCTGCCTTGCGCAGCGACGTTTCGACCAGCTCATCCAGTTCGGCCTTGTTCAGCGAGCTGTGCAGGCGAACACCGAAGGCGACATTGTCATAGATCGACATGGGGAACGGCGTCGGCTTCTGGAACACCATGCCGATGCGGGCGCGCAGGGCGGTCACGTCGATCTTGGGCCCAAGGATGTCTTCCCCGTCCAGCAAAACCTGCCCCTCGGCGCGCTGGCCGGGATAGAGGCTATAGATGCGATTGATGACACGCAGCAGGGTCGACTTCCCGCAACCCGACGGACCGATCAGGGCAGTAATGGCATTGCGCTTCACCGGCAGGTCGACGCCGAACAGCGCCTGGTGTTGGCCATAAAAGAAATCGAGCTTTCTGCACTCGAGCACCAGGCTATCGGCGGGGGGCGGTACGATAACGCTCTTGAAATCGTTAGTGGTCGTATCGGTCATGTGCGTGTCTCTGAATTAGGCTCAATGGCCGGATTGTTTTTCGCGGGCCACCCATCGACCCAGTATATTAATGGCCAGGACCGCTATGGCCAGGATCAGTGCCCCGGCCCAAGCCAAGGCGATAAGATCGTCATAGGCCGAGTTAGCGAAGCGGTTCATCATCAGCGGCAGGGCATCCATCGGTTGGGTCATGTCGAAACTGAGATTGGGATTGCCGAACGCAGTGAACAGCAGTGGTGCCGTCTCACCCGAGATACGGGCAAAGCCAAGCAAACCGCCCGTCAGGAGGCCGGTCCCGGCGGCTTTCCAAATGATCTTGCGGATCGTCACGAATTGCGAGGCGCCCAATGCCTGTCCCGCTTCGCGTAATGCGTTGGGTTGCAGGTTGAGAATGTCCTCAGTCGTCCGGGTGACCACGGGCGTCGCAAGTATGGCGAGGGCGATGGCACCAGCCAGGCCCGAGAAGTGACCAAGCGAAAAGGGGTTGGTCGGCATGACCAGCAGACCGTTGATGAACAGGCCAATCAGGATCGATGGCGCCGACAACAGGACGTCATTGAGAAAACGCACGGCATGACCGTAGGGCGTATCGCCCCCGATTTCAGCCAGCCAGGTTCCGGCCAGTATCCCAACGACGACGGCGATCAACATGGCCACTGAGCACATCATGATCGAACCGACGATCGAATTGAGCAGTCCGCCTTCCGATCCCGCGGCGGGAGTCGACATGGTGAATATCTTGAAATTCATCCCACCGACCCCCTGCTTGACCAGCGAATACAGGATCAGCCCCAAGGCGAGCAGAGCAATAGCGGTCGCCAGGATACATGCGGCGACGAAGACGGAATTGGCGATTTTTCGACGAAGTGCGCGGTCCATTCTGATAAATCCTCAGTAGCGCTGGGTCGACAGCAGCCAGCGCGCAATGGCCAGCACCGTGAAGGTGATCAGGAACAACACCAGGCCCAAGGCGATCAGGGCCGACGCGTGCATATCGACCGCCTCGCCGAATTCGTTGGCAATGGTTGAAGCCAGTGTTGAACTCGAGTCGAGCAGCGACTTGGGGAAGATATGCGAATTGCCGATGATATAGGTTACGGCCATGGTCTCGCCCAGCGCACGGCCAAGGCCCAGCATGGAAGCGCCGATCATGCCCTTGCGGACATAGGGGATGATAACTCCGGTCGCGACTTCGAACGGTGTGGCGCCGACGCCGAAGGCGGCTTCGCGCACCTGCGGCGGCACCGACCGGAATAGTTCGCGGAAGACTGCCGACATATAGGGCAGGATCATAATGGCCAGAACGATCGACGCCGTCAGGACATTGGCGCCGTTGGGTACGCCCGCCGTGATCTTGGCCAGAAACGAGTCTGGATGTTGATAGGTCATCATCATCAGCGGGATCTGGACGTGCGTCGAAAAGAAGGGAGCGAAAACGAACAGCCCCCACATGCCGTAGACGATCGACGGAATGCCGGCCAGTAGTTCGACAGCCGTCGACAAGGGCTGGGCAATGGCGTTGGGACAGAATTGCGTAAGGAAGATGGCGATACCGATGGCGATCGGCAGGGCGAATAACAGGGCCAGGGCAGACGAGATCAGGGTGCCGACGATCGGACCGGCCGCGCCGTAGACATCGGTGACCGGGTTCCACGACGTTGTAATGAAGAAGTTCAGGCCGAACTTTGACAGGGCGGGCCAGCCGCCAATCAAAAGGCTGATAATGATCCCGGCCAGCGTGACCAACAGCAAGGTCGCTGCGCCGAAAGACACCCACCTGAAAATGACATCGGTGGGGTCGAACTTGGCCGGTGTAGCCTGTGCAGGCGTGGCATCGACAGACATGGTTTTCCTTGGTGTCGGGAGTCGGGTTCAGGATCGTAGAGAGTTTTGCCCGGATTCTCCGGCCAGCGCACTAGCCATTCCGCATTCGGGCAAAAGTGAGGGCGAGGTCTTGCCTTCAGGTGCGACCTCGCCCGTATTTTCCTTCAGGCACCGCATCAACGGCGCCTGATTTCGTCGTCTGGTATTAAGGGTTCGGCGAGACGTAAACCGGCTGGCCATTCGCCTTGACGTTTTGCGCCCACTGCTTGCGGACCATGGACTTAACAGAGGCCGGCAGTGGCACATAGAACAGGTCGTTGGCGTTGAAGTCACCGTTCTTGTAGCCGTAGTCGAAGAACTTCAGCACGGCGGCGGCCTTGGCGGCATTCGCCTGGTTCTTGTACATCAGGATGAAGGTCGCGCCCGTGATCGGCCAGGCATTGGCGCCCGGCTGGTTCAGGACCAGCAGATAGTTGCCCGGGGCATGCGCCCAGTCGGCGCCGGCCGTGGCCGCGGCGAAGGCAGCGGCGTTCGGCTTCGGATAGGTACCGTCCTTGCTTTGGACCAGAGCGTAGCCGATACCGGTCTTCATGACATAGGCGTATTCGACATAGCCGATCGAGCCCGGCGTCTGGCGGACCATGGCGGCAACACCGTCATTCTTGGCGCCGCCGACACCGACCGGCCATTCGACCGCATCGTTAGCACCGACTTTTTGCTTCCACTCGGGGCTGACCATCGACAGGTAGGAGGTAAAGAGGAACGACGTGCCTGAGCCATCGGCGCGGTGGACAACCGTGATCGGAAGAGGCTGCAGAGCCACGCCGGGGTTCAACTTGGCGATCGCCGGGTCGTTCCACAGGGTGATGTCACCCAGGAAGATGTCGGCCAGAACCTGACCCGACAGCTTCAGCTTGCCCGAGGGTACGCCGGGAACGTTGATCGCCGGAACGACACCGCCGATAACGGTCGGGAACTGGTACAGGCCGGCAGCATCCAGTTCGGCGACCGTCAGCGGCTTATCCGAAGCGCCGAAGTCGACGGTCTTGGCCTTGATCTGCTTGATGCCGCCGCCGGAACCTATGGCTTGGTAATTGACCAGGTTGCCGGTCGTGCGCTTATAGCCTTCGGCCCATTTGGCATACAGCGGTGCGGGGAAGGTGGCCCCGGCGCCGTTGATCGATTCGGCGGCCTGGGTGGACGCGCCGAACGAGGCGGTCAGAACTGCGGCTGCAAACGCCGCGGAAAGAAACTTCATCATTTCCCATTCTCCATAGGAATATTCGGTGAAACCGGCCGGTTTCCGTTTGTCACGCGTCTAGACGCTTTTTATGACAGTTTTGTTACAGCCGGCATGAAAGACAGTTTTTCCGGCAGACGCTTTCGCCCAATGGCGAAGGAATCTGCCGGAAACAAGGGGGTTCTTAGTAGCGGATTTCCGTGAAGACGCCGATTTCGGTGAATTCGGTGCGGGTCAGGGCGCCTTGGACGAAGCTGCCCGGCGTCCCGGTTTGCGCAAAAACGTCCATCTTGTCGTGCTTGGCGACCAGCGACAGGGTGATGCCTTTCAGCGGCACGGTCTGGATGCCGATGTTGTAATAGGCATTCTTGTCCCAGGGCTTCAGGGTCTTGGACGGCTTCACGTCATCATAGCGGCCGAACAGGGTGTACAGCGGCGTAATGCGATACGAGCCGAAGATCGACGCGCCATCGGCCTTGTCGGCCTTGGCATGATCGGCCGTAGTGTCGGTGATGGCGGACGTCGCCCAATCGTTGGTGGTGAAGTATTCGATGCCGAGCTTGCCACGATCGCCGACATAGGCAGCCAAAGCGTTGAAGCGCTGAGCGTTGTGCGGCGTGGCGGTCAGGGTGGTGCCGCTATAGACCGAAGCGCCGCGCTTGCCGGAGTAACCGCCGACGGCAAAGTTCCATTGGTCGATCTTGGCGCTCAGGCGGCCTTCAAAGTCCATCGTCTTCGAACGCGACGAGTCGCGATAGCCCTTGCCGTTGATCATGGAGACCTGATACGAGAAGATGCTGTTCAGCTTGCCGCCGACGTGCACACCCCAGTCGGCCGAGGTGCCGAAGGTGCCGCGGTTACCGACGTTGTTCTGCTCCAGAACCGTGTTTTCCAGATAGCGATTGCCATAGATGCTTTCAGCATAAGGAACCCACGGCAGTTCGTTCGAACCAAGGCTGACTTCGAGCGCCGGCGAGAAGGACGCCTTCACGAAGGCCTTCTTGACATACAGGCCCTGGCCGGCGGCGCTGCCGTTCGACTGGTTCATCGGGGAGACGTCGGTCTGCAGCTGAGCCGAGAACAGGTCGTTGAACTTCTTGTCGACCTGGAAATAGACGCGCTTGACGTCGAAGCCGTAGCCGTTCTTAGCGCCCGACTTGACGCCGTTGACTTCGAACGAGTTGCTGCTGACGTCCATATAGGTACGGCCGCTGATGCTGAAGCCCTGGTCGGCCCAGCTCTGCGCCGAGGCGCCGACAGCGGCAGCCATCGCGAGCGCTACCGTGGCCGCGCCGATGACAAGAGATGATTTTTTCATGGTGGAGAAACCTTGTGCGTTTGTCTTGCCCCGAGATTGGGCACAGGTGGCGCAATTACGGCCCGCACGTGACAGGACCGTGTAGGTTCAATGACGGATCTGTGACACCGCATTCCCACGGCTGTCTTACTTTAAGATTGCGTTAAAAAAGACACGGTGGCGGTAACCGAAACGGCGGATTGCGCGTATAAGAGAGGAACCCAAGCGAGGAACCGCACATGCATCGCCGCCATCTTCTCTCCTTTATCGGCTTCGCAGCCCTGGCCGCCGGCTGCTCCCAGGCGCCAGGCGCCTCGGCTGAAACCATCGCGCCGCTGAACCTGACCGACGCCGAATGGAAGAAGCGCCTGCCAGATCTTGCCTACAAGGTGCTGCGTCACGAGGCGACGGAACGGCCGTTTACCTCGCCCCTGCTCGATGAACACCGCAAGGGCACCTTTGTCTGCCTGGGCTGCGACCTGCCCCTGTTCGATTCCAGCACCAAGTTCGACAGCGGCACGGGCTGGCCCAGCTTCTGGAAGGCCATTCCGGGTCATATCAAGACCAAGACCGATTTTGCCATCGGTGTGCCGCGCACCGAATATCACTGTGCGAAATGCGGCGGCCACCACGGCCACGTCTTCAACGATGGTCCCAAACCGACCAACCTGCGTTACTGCAACAATGGCGTCGCCCTCAAGTTCATCCCGGCCTAGGAGCTTTCCATGTTCAAGCGCATCCTGTTAGCCTTCATCCTGGTGCTGGGTCTGAGCGGTACCGCCTTCGCCGCCAATCCGAACAAGCTGACCGCCGTGTTTGCCGGTGGCTGTTTCTGGAGCACCCAGAAGGCCATGGACCACGTCACGGGCGTCATCTCGACCCGCGCCGGCTTCATGGGTGGCAAGACCAAGAATCCGAGCTATGAATCGGTTACCTGGGGCCAGACAGGCCACCTGGAAGCCGTCGAAGTGACCTATGATCCGACCAAGGTCAGCTACGACCAGTTGCTGACCGCCTTCTGGCATTCGACCGACCCGACCGATCCCAACGGCGTCATCTGTGACAAGGGGCCGAACTACCATACGGCCATCTTCACCTTCGGCGACGCTCAGTACAATACCGCGGTTGCTTCGAAGGCCGCCGTAGCAAAGCAGTTGGGCAAGCCCGTCGTCACCCAGATCATCAAGGCATCGACGGTTGCCCTGCCCTTTTACGCCGCGGACGGCCATCATCAGCACTACTGGCAAACCAATGCCGTCGCCTATGAGCGCTATTACCAGGGCTGCGGCCGTGGCCCGGCTTTAAAGAAGCTGTGGGGTTGAGGTAAGGATTTTACCCGAGCTTCAAAACCACCTTGCCGGCTTTCAAGCCGTCCGCCGAGGCCGTGATCGTTACCGATCCGGCCTCTTTTTTCGTCTGGACAATGGCGCTGCACAGGCCGTTGAAAGCCTTGCGCTGCGACGCCTTGTCGGCTTCGTGGCTATTGGGATTGCCGTTGCCGACGCCGATCACCGCCGCCGGGCCTGAAACCTCGAACACCACCAGATTATCGGCCCTGGGCACCGTCCGGCCCTTGGCATCGAACACCTCGGCGCGCAGCACGGCACAGTCCATGCCGTCGGCCTTCAGCGCCGTCCGGTCGGCGGTCACCACGATCTTTGCCGCAGCACCCGCCGTCTCGCGCTTGTCCTTCAATATGACCTTGCCGTTTTTGTAGCCATAAGCCTCGATCTTGCCGGGCACGTAGATGACTTTCCAGTCGACATGCATATCCTTGGGCATGGGCTTCTTGCCCACCGACTTGCCGTTGACGAACAGCTCGACCTCGTCGCAATTGCCATACGCCCAGACCGAGATCTCCTGGCCTTCCTTTCCGCCCCAGTTCCAATGAGGGAAGAGGTGCAGCAGGGGCTCAGGACGCCACCAGCCGCGATAATAATAGTAGTTGTCCTTCGGGAAGCCGCAGGTATCGAGCACGCCGAACTGCGACGAAATGCTGGGCCAGTTGGAATAGGGTGTTGGCTCACCGCGATAGTCGAAGCCGGTCCAGATAAAGCCGCCGGCTATAAACGGCTTTTCGTTGAAATGCGGCCACCACTGCTCGGCCGTATTGGCCCACCACGGCGCCGTCGTGTCGTAGGCCGGCACGATATGGGTGACCTTGTCATCGACATATTCGCCGCGCGTGGCCACTGTCGAAGCGGTCTCCGTGCCGATGATGGGCATTTTCGGGAACTTGACGTGGAAGTCGTCGATCTTGTTGTCACGATAGTTGAAGCCCATGACGTCGATCACCGAGGTAATGCCCTCTCCATAGCCGCTGTCCATGGCGGCGGTGATCAGGCGGGTCGGGTCGAGTTTATTGACCAGGCGCTTCATGGTCCGGGCGATCTTGGCGCCGCGATCAGTGCCCTGCTGCGGCTCTTCATTGCCGATCGACCACAGGATGACCGATGGGTGGTTGCGGTCGCGCAGGATCATGGTCTGCAGATCGTCCAGCCCCTGGTCGGACGACGTCATCATCCGCGTCTCATCGATCACCAGCATGCCCAGTTCGTCGCAGGCGTCGAGCAGTTCCGGCGTCGGTGGATTGTGCGAGGTGCGATAGGCGTTGCAGCCCATCTCCTTCAGACAGCGCAGGCGATAATACTGGATCGCGTCCGGCAGGGCGGCACCGATGCCGGCGTGGTCATGGTGATTGCAGGTGCCCTTCAGCTCGACGTTCTTGCCATTGAGGAAGAAGCCGGTGTCGGCATCGAATTTGACATCACGAAAACCGAAGCGCGTGGTGACGGCATCGCGGCGGGTATCGCCATCGAAGACCGTCGAATCGACCTGGTACAGGTCAGGGCTTTCCAGTGACCACAGTGCCGGACCGGCGACCCTCAGTGTCTGTGTGACCGTCTGCACGTCATGGGCCGCGATCGACACCGACGTCTGCTTTTCGTCGAGCGGCACGGCCTGGGCACCCTTGAAGACGATGTTGGACAGCTTGACGTCGCGCGCTTCATCACCGTCATTGCGCAAGGTCGTCGTCACCTCGACCGTGCCGTCGGTTTTGGACCGGATCAGGACGCCATATTGCGGGATATGGACCGGGTCGGTCTTGACCAGCCAGACGTGACGATAGATTCCGGCGCCTTCGTAGAACCAGCCCTCGCCCAGCGAGGCATCGACACGGACCAGCACCGAATTGGGCTTGTCATCGGTGTTGAGGAAATCGTTCAGTTCGACACGGAACGGCCCGTAGCCACCTTCGTGCTGCTTGACGATATAGCCGTTAATCATGACGATGGTGCTGCGAAATGCGCCGTCGAATTCCAGGCTCAACAGCTTGCCGGCGTCGGCGGCAGCGACCTTGAACATCTTGCGGTACCAGCCGACGCTCGTTTCCGGAAATTCGCGGCCCAGCGGCTTGAAGCCGTGGTTGGCGGCCGGGTCCCAGTCTTCGGGCTTGGGGTTGGCGAATTTCGGATTGGGTACGAACGGCAGTTCGACGGCCCAGTCATGCGGCAGGTTCAGTTCCCGCCATTTGGAATCGTCGAAATCGTCCTTGGCAATGGGCGTCGCGTCCCAGCCCTGTTTGGCGAAGGTGCGCTGATCGGCACCGAAGCCGAAATCCTTGGCGACGTCATTGAGATGACCGAAGGCAAAACGCCAGCCGTCGTCGAACATGGTGCGGCGCTGGCCCCCGGCCGTTTGCGCCACAGCCGGTGATGATACGGCAGGCATCGCGGCGACGGCCGCGGCGGTTGCGAGCAGGTGACGGCGATTGAGACGAAACGTCATGGCATATTTCCCTGTGGCATTATATATTGTATTATAATTTCACCCCACAGACTCGGTGTCAAGCCATCAGAACTTGACCGTGACGTCGAGGAGAAAGCGGCGGCCATAATAGTCGTTGCGCAACAGGCGATCGGGCCGATTGTCATAATAGGCGCGCAGCGGCGTATCGAGCAAGTTGGCGGCCTGAAAGCGCAACGAAACCCTGGGCGTAACGCGATAGCTGGCGCTGGCGTCCAGCGTGGTTTCGGCCGCAACGCGCGCCAACAAGGTCGAGTCCCAGCCATAGATCGAAGTATAGGCACTGTGGTAGCGGGCGCCGACGCGGGCATCGATCCGGCTGCCGGCATACCAAAGGTCGAGGGTAGCTGTTCGCGCGGCGACACCGTTCATCGGCAGGGGATGATCCGACGGCGCGAATTCGTGAATATCGCAATCGACCAGGGCCAGGTTGGAATAGATGCCGAACTTCTCGAGCCCCGGAATCTTCTCGAGTCCTGGAATAAAGCCGAGCGGCGTCTGCAGCGTGACCTCGACGCCGCCGATATGCCCGCCCTTGCCATTGACTGGCGACGACATCAGATAGCTGGCGCCGTTGATCGTCTCAGTATGCTGGGCATAACCGATGTAGTTATCGACCTGTTTGTAATAGGCAGCCACCGCGAACAGGGCATCCCTGGCGAAATAGTCTTCCCAGGCGATATCGAGCTGCGTCGCTTCGAACGGTTTCAGGCGCGGATTGCCTGCCGTACCGGTATAAGGCGCCGCCGCCGACAGAGTGCGGCCGGACTTCAGTTCGTTGAGCGGTGGACGCGACATGACCCGCGCCGCGCCCAGCTTGACATAGGCGCCTTCCGACACCTCGATCCGCGCCAGGAAGCTGGGCAGGATCCTGGTGTAGCTCCGCCCGCCCGGCAGAGCGCCCGAAGCGCCGGTGCCGCTGCTGCGGCTGTCGACATCAACCACGCGCAGGCCGATATTGCCGTCAGCAGGCTTGCCCAGCACGGTTGTGACATACTGACCCTCGACATAGGCTTCACCGACCCTCTCCTTGACCTGGGATGTGAAGGCCACGGCTTTCGGATCGGCATCGAGCGCGCCCGGGCCATAGGCCGCCGTCACCAGGCTGTCGAAATCGCCGTCCAGCACGGACGGAAGATCGAAGTTTCGGAAGCGGTAATGGGTGAACAGGTCGGGCGGCAGGGTCGTCACACCCGCCCGCGCGGCGACCAGGCCGTCGCTGACCTGGGTGTCGAACTTGGCCCGGTCGGCGGCACGCAAACCGAACGCGACCTGGGTCCAGAAGTTGCCGGTCAGGTCACGGCGGAAATCAAAGGTTGCCGAGGTCAGTTCGTCCTTCAGATGGCCCGGCGTCCACATGCCCGAGGCAAATTCGATGCCTTGGCTGAGATACTGCGGCTGTTCCGACACCGTCACATGTGGGTCGCCATCCAGGCGCCACGTCATGGAGGCGGGGAAGGACTGTGCCTCGACGGCCCGCCACAGATTGGCGCGCTCGGCTCGCGAATAGCCGAGGTCGGCGGCGACTGTCCATGGCCCTTCACGCCAGCGGCCGTTCAGGCCGGTCACGACCAGGTCCTTGTCCTCGTCATATTGGGCGATGACCGAGGTAACGCGCGTATAGGCCGTCGTGGCGCCGACCAGGTCGCCGTCGACCACCACCGGATCGGCAAAACCGTCCGTATTGGCGCCCTGCCAATTGCCCCAGTTGTTGTCGTACCATTGCTGGTCCTGATGTTCAGCGATGCGAAATTTCGAATAGAGCAGGTCATAGGTCAGTTCGAACGCGTCGCTGGCCTGCCACTGGAAGCCGCCGGCCACGCTGTAACGATCCGAGGTCAGGAACTTGGCTTCGGCCTTGGCACCCCACGGCGTCGGCACCTTTGCGCCGCCCGAGACGATCGGGCCGGTGGCGTCGCCGACGCGCAGGCTGTCGTCATTATAGCCCCAGCCCTGCAACGATTCGAAACCGTTCTTCTGTTCCTGGGCCGTGACGCCCAGCATAAAGGCGAAGTCGGGCGACAGCGTCTTCACCCACGAGCCCGAGGCGCGGTAGCCCAGGCCGTCATAGCCCGGCAGGGCGCTGCCGCCGTCATAATTGACGGCGCCGGCGCGGAAAACGACCTGCGGCCCCTTATAGTCTAGAGGACGGATGGTCTGGATATCGACAGTTCCGGAAATCCCGCCGGACAGCAATCGCGCTTCCGACGTCTTGTAGACCGTGACACCCGACACGACTTCGGACGGATAGATCTCCCAGCGGATATTGCGGTCGGGTTCGCTCGACGCGACTTCGCGGCCATTGACCGTCCCCAGCACCATGCGCGGTCCGATCCCGCGAATCGACGCCTGCGATTCATTACCACGGTCGCGCGTTGTATTGACGCCTGGCAACCGGGCCAGGGATTCCGCGATGGTGACGTCCGGCAAGGCACCGATATCCTTCGACGAAATCACTTCTGTCACGCCGGGCGCGCGGCGCTTGTCGTCGATGGCGTCGCGCAGTGATTTGCGCAGGCCGATAACGATCACCTCGACCGGCTCGGGCGGCGGTTCCGGGGGCAGAGTTACAGCTGCCTCAGGCGTTACCGGCACGGGCAATGCCGCGGCACGCGCGCGGACGACCACCGCCGCCTGGCCATCATTAGCGCGAATGGCCAGGCCGGTATCGGCCACCAGTTGGTTAAGTGCCGCATCGACCTTCAATGTCCCGCGTACGGCATTGGTGCGCAGGCCCTTGAGATCGCTGGCCGAGGCCAGGACCTGCAAGCCCGACTGCTGGACGAACAGAGGCAGGGCGGTGGCGGCGTCCTGGGCGGGGATATTGAAATTTTTGGCGGCCTGCGCCCAGGCCGGCGACGCGCTCATGACAACGGCTGCGGCAAACGCCGCCCTACCGAACCGCAAACCACCGTAGTGGTGTCGTGTCATGAATAAGCTCCCCGTGCCTTGTGGCATTTTTTGTTATTGTTGAGCGCTTGGTGGCCCTTTTCAGTCACTTCAAAGTTCCGAAGCTTTGATTTGCTTTGCCCACCCCATTTATGGGGAGGGTGGCGCGAAGCGCCGGGCGGGGCACTTATCTTAGAATCAAAACCAAAAGCCGTTAGTATCAGATGCACGGCGTATCCTTTTCCGCCGTGGTTTGGTGTGTGGATCAGGACTTGTTCGGCGCTGTGCCGATTATGATACGGTCATCGCCAATGCTGACCGGCACATTGAGCGTCAGATGGACGGCGCGGGCGAAACTGTCGGGCTGATCGACCTGGAAGCCGCCGACCAGCTGCGCATCCCTCAGCGCCGGATCGGCAATGATAATCTCACGGTCGTTATAGCGATTGAACTCGGCGACCGCATCGCTCAGCGCCGTGCTTTTCAGAATGACTTCGTGTTCACGCCACGCCAGCTTGCGTTCGATCTCGTCGGGCCGGTAGCTTACCTCGACCGGTTGCGGCCTGTTGGGCATGTGGGCCTCGCCGCCCGCCTTCAAGGTGACGCGCTGATCCTTGTCCTTGACATTCCACGCCTCGACCACGCCCTCAGTAACCAGGATATCGGCACCGGTCTCAAGACGGCGCACACTGAAAGCCGTACCGACGGCCCGGACGCGGACATCGCCGGCCGAGACGACAAACGGCGCATCGGGATTTTTCGCGACCTCGAACCACGCCTCGCCCCTGACCAGGTCGACATGGCGCATGCGATCGCTCAGCGCAACGTCGATCTGGCTGTCCGTATTGACGGTGGCGATCGAATGATCGGCCAGCGGCACCTTGCGCAGTTCGCCGCGCGCCGTCGACAGGCTGACCCTGTGGCTCAGCATAACACCCACGCTGACCAGCCCCGCCGCCGACGCGGCTACAGCACCGGTCAGCACATAGCGGCGCGTCCGTGCGCCATGATGCACCTTCAGCTTGTCGTTCGTCGCGCGTTGCGCCGCTGCACCATCGCCGTGGGTCAGGACCTGCGCCCGGTCCAGCAGCACCCAGGCCGCCTCGGCGCGCAGATAGGCGCCGGCATGACGCGAATCGGCCTTATGCCACACCTCGAAGGCCGCCTGATCCGCCGGACCGGGATCGGCGTACATGCGCGCCACCCAGGCGGCGGCCTGCTCATCGATGTTGGACGGTTTAGTCAACGGCATGAACGGCTCCGAAGGCGGCCGGCGCGGCGCGACGGGGCGCCGGCGTATCCGCCATGCGTTGCAGCAGAAGGCTGAGGCCCTTGGCCGTTTCCTTCTCGACAACATTTTCGGTAATGTGCAAGGCGCGTGCCGTCTCGGCCTGGGACAGGCCGTTGATCTTGCGCAGTTCGAACACCATGCGGCAGCGCTCGGGCAGTCCCTTGATCAGGTCCAGCACGCGATCCAGTTCCGCCCGCGACGACACACTGGCCTCGGGGCTGGGCGTATGATCGGCAATGCCGAGGTCGTCGATATTCTGCACGGTCATCATCGACACAATCCGGCTTTTGCGCACCTGTTCCAGCACGACATTGCGCGCCGCGCGGAACAGATAGGCCCGCCCGTCCGCGATGTGGTCGAAGCGCTCCAGCCGCAAAAGCCGGCAATAGACCTCCTGGACGATATCGTCGAGTTCATGCGCTTTGACACCCAGGCGTTTGAGCCACCGACGCAGATCGTGCTCGTGCGGCAGGATTTGTGTTGCGACAAAGGCCAGCAAGGCCCGGCGATGTTCCCCGGATGGCGCTGTCATGGCTGTACAGCCACCGGACTCAAGACGTTTGGCATTGTGTTTTCCGCCGCTCCCGTTTTGTTTTTTATCGGTTATCGGCAAATGTAACACGAATCTTTCAGCAAACCAGCATATTGTACTACAATATTAAAGCTGTGGCGCATCCAACACGACCGCCTTCGCCTCAGCCGGCACGACGATTGACAGGGCCTCGGCCTCATCGACGGCGGCTTCGCTGTCGGCAGTGCCGACCAGGACTTCGCTGCCTGGCCGCAGCCATGCCCGATAGACAAAACGCCCACCTTCTTTCGTCATCGCGACATGCAGGCCGTCGGTGAAATCGCCACTCAGATATTGGGCCGCCTGGCCACGGTCGGCCACGGCAAAGGTAACCTCGACCGGCCAGACATAGGCGGCTTTGGGCCATTCCAGCGCCGGCAACGCCTTGCCCTTGAAGTCGAAAAAGGCAGCGTTTTCCCAGTCCGAGCCTTGCGCCCAACGCGTCCTGCACTTGGTCGACAGCCAGGCCGGCTCCCAGTAGACGACGCCGACCCCGCCATTGTCGAGCGTCAGCTGCATGATGTCGTGCATATAGGTCGCCTGACCCTTTTCACTGACCGGATAGTCCTTCAGGGCCGAATCGGAGCCGAGCAGGTTGTTGGCACTGTCGGCCCACTGGTCGGTGAAGGCATAGGCGGTTTCGACAATCACCACCGCCTTGCCAAACCTGGTATGGACGCGTCGGATCGTCTGGGCCAGGCCGGCAAAGTCCTCTTTCGACCACTTGCTGTAATAGCTCATGCCGATGATGTCGTAGCGCGTGACGCCGGCGACGGTCGCAGCATCGAACCACGGCTCGACATTTTCCGGCTGGGCGATGTGCAGCATGATTTCCGGTTTGACCGAACTGTCGGCCGAAGCGTCATGCACGGCCTGGATTCCGGCATTGAACAGGCGGGCATTGCGCGCCCAATTGATCGGCACATGCTCTTCCGGCGCCGTCTTCATCAGCTCGCCATTGCTCTCATTGCCGACCTGGACCAGGTCGGGCATCAAGCCCTTGGCTTTCAGGGTGTTCAGCGTATCGAGCGTGAATTGGTACAGGGCCTTGACCTGGTCGTCCTCGCTGAGGCCGGCCCAGGCGGCGGGCACCAATTGCTTGCCGCCGTCGGCCCAGTCGTCGGAATAGTGGAAGTCGAGCAGCACCTTCTGACCCTGCGCCTTCGCCGAGGCGATGGTCGTCATGACATCGGCCAGGTCGGAATATTTCGTCCAGGTGGCGTGGTTCCACAGCCGCACGCGGACGAGGTTGGTTCCGGATTTGGCGAAGATGGCATAGGGATCGGTTTCGCCGTTATAGCTGTACTTGGCGCCACAGGCCTTCATCTCGTTGACATAGGACAGGTCGGCCCCGAACAAGTACGGCCGAGCGACGGCGGGTGCAGCATTAAGAGCCAGCAGAGCGAAAGCGAGGGTGGAAAATGTGTGTTTCATAGTCATGAAGATGTCCGCTGGCGTCTTTTCCGCCGGATAAAAGACTTTGGAACCGCGAATGAACGCGAATGAACGCGAATAAGGGGTGCGGTTCAAACCAGGTTTTTGCACCTGACAAGGGAATGAGCGCCTTAGCGCTCGACCTATTCGCGTTCATTCGCGGTTCCGAATCTTTTCCTACCCCCAGCTTTCGACAAAGCCTTTGCGCTTGCCGTTAGCCATTTCGGGAGTCGACATCATCAACGGCTTGGGCTTGCCCAGATGATAGCCCTGGCCATAGCCGATCCCCATCTCGGCGCACAACTTCGCCATCTCCTCGTCCTCGATCATCTCGGCGATAACCCCGGAGTTCAGTTCCTTGCACAGCATGCTGACCGAGCGAATCAGGGCGCGCTGACGCGGATTGTCGCGCGCTTCCTTCAGGAAGGGGCCGTCGATCTTGACGTAGTCGACGTCGAAATTGCGCAGATAGGCATAGGCGGCGGCGCCTGCCCCGAAGTCGTCGAGACAGACCTGGTACCCCGTGCGGCGCAGCCAGCGCAAGAAGGTGCCAACCGCGTCCAACTCCTTGATTTCCGACGACTCGGTCAGTTCGAACATCAACCGGCCCTGCATATCGCGAAAGGGTAATAGAAGTTGCCGCAGGCTCTCGCGGAAGGCTTCGTTTTCGACCGAACTTCCCGACAGGTTGACGGCGATATTGACGTCCGGGCGCGCCTGCAACATGTCCAGCGCCTTGCGGCAGACGGCCAGGTCGAAGTCCTGAGCCAGACCCAGTTGTTCGCTCATCCGGATGGTTTCATAGACCTTGCGGCCATCGGCAAAGCGCATCAGCGCTTCGTAGTGATGGATGGTGCGATCGCGCAGAGCGACGACCGGCTGGTAGAACAGGGTGAAATTATTGTCCTCGATCAGGTTTCGGATCGAGTCGAAATGCTGCACCGTCTCGGCCATGGCCGATTTCAGGCTGTCGCCGAGGGACTTGAGCTGGGTCTGTTCCGGCTTGCAGAAATTGGTGATGGCATAGGAAAGAGCCCGCGCCACGCTGTCCTGATCGAGATTGCCGGTCGACAGCTCCAGGCTCATCACCGTGGGGGTGAGGCTATTTTCCGCCAGGCCGGCGGCCGCGGCCACGGCCTTGAATTCGCGCGCCAGGGTCTCTGGCGTCGAGTTATCGCCCTTGAGCGGCGGCATATAGCTGAATTCCTCGCCCGACAAACGCGCCGCGGCAGTTCCGCCCATCGATTGGGCGCGCAGGACAGAGCCGATTTCGCCCATCAGCAGATCGGCCTTGGGCTTGGCCAGCCCGCCTATGACTCTGTTCAGCCCCTTCAGGCGGACCATCTTCATTTCGCGCGGCGCCTTGTCGGGATTTTCCAACGCCTGCCGAGCCATATCCTGGTATCCGGAAGCGTCGAGCAATCCGGTCGCTCCATCGCGATGCGCGCTATCCGTCGGCCTGACATTGGACAGCACGGTCAGGGTCAGGAAGGTCTTGTTGTCCTGGGTCGGCAGGAAGCAGGCGCCCAGATTGACCAGCAGCGGTGGATTTTTGCCCTGGTCGAGATGCAGGCTGCACGGTTCGATACGGCCGACACGCTGCGCTTTTTGCAGCAGGCGGCGGGCCAGGGAACGGTCGCCGGCGACGAACAGGTCGCAGACATCGCGGCCGATAACTTCCGAATTCACTTCGCTTAGCAGGGCCTGGGTCGCGCCTATTGTCTTGAGAATTTTGAAGCTTGTATCGGCCTCGATAAGGAGATCGGCGGCGGCCAGGGAGAACGCCATGTAGCGATCGCGCTGGCTCTTGAAGTCGTCACTCATCCGCATCTCCCGACTCTCAGTGGTCTCGTTTGGCGGACCACCCGAACCTGTGAGTATGGATGAGACTTCTTAAAATTGACTTAGATGGTTCAACACCGCGCATGAAAAATGCCCCGGTTGGTGACCGGGGGCATTTCCTGTTCCGCAGATTGATGCGGTACTCACATATCCAGCTTCATGTCTTGAAGCAGGGCCTTCAGATATTCGCGATTGATTCGGTCGTCATCGACCGGCGCCACGCGTGCGGCTGTGGCTTGGGCGTTGGGACGCATCGGATCGATCGGCGCACGCATCGGGCGCGGCGCAATGAACTGGGTTTGCTCGATCACCTTGCCTGGGCCCTCGACCCATGACACCGGAATTTCGAACCAGAAGTTGGAACCTTCGCCCTGACGCGAGACGACGCCGATATGGCCACCGAGCAGGTCGACAATGGCCTTTGAAATCGACAGGCCAAGACCGTTGCCGGTCTTGCGGTTGGCCGTGATGTCGGCACCGTTGAACAGGGTCAGAGATTGGTCCTCGGTCATGCCGATGCCGGTGTCGCGCACTGAAATGCGCAGCCAGGGCGCATTGTCGATCGTCACCTGGCTGGCGGTGACATTGACCAGACCACCGCGCGTGAACTTGCACGCATTGCTGATCAGGTTCTGCACCACCTGGCGCAGGCGCATCGAATCGACGCGGGCATAGGGATTGTCGAAATCGACGAAATGCGCCGTCAGCTTGGTCTGGTTGCCCTGGGCCTGGGACGCGAACTGGTTCACGACCTCCTTGACCAGGTTGACGACATTGGTCGCGTCTTCGCTCGAATGGGCGTGGTCGGTCTCACGCGCCGGCGCGGCTTCCAGCGACGAAACGTCCAGCGTATCCTTGACCAGCGATTGCAGTGCCTTGGCCGACTTCAGCAGGTTGGTCGTGTAGGAAGCGATGTCCGGGTTCTCGTGACGCTGCTCGTTGAGCAGTCGGGCATAGCCCAGAATGTTGTTGAGCGGCGTCTTCAGCTCGTTGGTGATATGGCTGAGGAAACCGTTCTTGGCGTCGTTGATATCTTCGACCGCCATGCGGGCTCTGATCAGCTCTTCCTGGTCCGACACGCCTTCCGAGATATCGCGAACGACGCCGCACAGGCGGATCGCCTTGCCGGAATCGTCATATTCGACGCCGCCCTTGGTGCGGATGGTGCGTGTGACCTTGTCCTTGCGGCGCAGGATATCGACGTTGAAATCGAAGTCCTCGCCATAGTTCACGGCGCGCTGGAACTTGTCTATAATCAACTGTTGATCAGCTTGCTCGTAGATGTCGAGCTGGGTGGAGACGCGCGGCTTGTACGACTTCGGTGACAGGCCATAGAGGGCATAGAGGCCTTTCGACCAGGTGACGTCGCGCGTCTTCAGGTCGATGGCCCAGTGACCGATGCCGGTCATTTCCTGGGCGAGGTCGAAACGGATCTGATTCGATTTCAGCTCGAACAGGATGTCATTGCGCTCGACCGTGTTCTGCGCCAGGGCGATGGTGGTGGCGGCGTTGTTGGCGAACTGGCGGAACAGCGCCATCTTCTGCACGGTGAAATCATGGCGCGGCTGGCGTTCGCTGAGGATCAGGGCGCCCAGGACGACACCGTCGCTGACCAGCGGCATGTCGACATAGAAACGCAGCTTCGGCCCGTTCAGCACGGCGGCTTCCAGGAAGTAGCGCGCGTCGGCGGTGGCGTCGGGAATCAGCAGGCTTTCACCCGGGACCAGCTTGCGCTGGCAGAAGGAAATGTCGTCGAGCAGGGCTTCGTTGGTGAAGCCCGCGGTCCCCTTGACCACCAGCTGACTGCCTTCGTAGAGCTTGACGATGGCCAGCGGCGTATCGAACAAACCGGCGGCCAGTTCGCATACGGACTTGCAGATTCGCCCGAATTCGAGCTCGCGCTCATGAGCCTGGGCCGGGGCCTTCTGGTCACCTTTCTGGTGCACGGAGGCGTGGGCAAGGGCGGTGTCTTCGGCAAACTGGGGCATGGGTAAACCTTCTTGGATCAACCAAGGTTAACCAAAAAGGTTTACCCATTTGTAAATAAACACGTTAACCGCTTGTCAATTGCCGGTTTACTGTGGATCGATCAACGACGAGAGGTTTGGAACCGCGAATGAACGCGAATGAACGCGAATAATTCAAGAAAGCCCTACCAACAAGAAAGCCCTACCAATATGAGCTTGAATCGCGCCCAATAGGCGTGCTGCAAGCAAAGCTCGCTTTATTCGCGTTCATTCGCGTTCATTCGCGGTTTCAAACCGACAAGCCTTGAAGCCAGGCTCTACTGCGACAATGCAAATCCTAAGCCGTCCGGTCGGCTTCCTTACAGGCGAAGTAGGTCAGAAAGACATCGATGGCCAGGTCGATATGGCGGCCTAGCTGTTCCGGGCTGGGTTCCGGCAGCAGGTTCATGATCCGCTTGAAGTGAATATCGCCGAACAACAGGCTTTTCAGGATGATCCCGGCCTGCGCCACGTCCGGCACCGTGATCTGACCCTTGTCGTGGGCCGCCTGCAACAGCGCAGCCAAGGCAAGCCGGCCATTGCTTTCGATCGCGTCATTGAACATGCGCGACAATTCCGGATTACGCCGGCTCTCTTCGATGACCAACTGCAAGGTCCGGTTACCCCAGTCCGACAGAATCATCGCCATCATTTCCCGCGCCACAGTCGTCAGGGACAGGCGCAGGTCATCTGTACCGATATGGGCGCGGAAGATGGCCGCCATCTCGGCGCAGCCTTCGCGGATTATGGCTTCGAACAGCTCTTCCTTGCTGTTGAAATAGGCATACAGGGTAGCTTTCGAACCGCCCAGCCGCGCCGAAATCATCGACATGCTGGCACCGGCATAGCCGACATCGAAAAACACTTCCCGCGCCGCCTGTATAATGCGGTCGCGACGTTGGTCGCGGAAATTAGGTGTGGGTGTATCCATAAAAAAGTTGTACCATACTGTACAGTTTGCACTTGACTCGATTCGCATCCTAGCGCAAAGAAGTAGAACTGTACAGTACGGTTCACCTTTTTGTGTTTCTGAGGAACCTCACATGATTGCCCCCTCGCCATCCGTATCGCTCACGGCCAATTCGCCACGCGAACGCCTCCGCGGGGGCGGCGAAACGTCGCCGGCGCCCGGTCGGGCGCTGAAATCTGGTGTTGCCGCCACAGTTTCCCTGGCGGCCCTGCTGCTCGTCCTGGCCGGTTGCGCCAGCGTGCCCGAGGCGACGACGACCAAGCCTGTCGATCCGAACAGCCTGGCCGCCGATCAGATCCTGACCGGCCAGGGTGGCCAATGGCCGGCCCAGACCTGGTGGCAGGGTTTCAATGATCCGCAGCTCAACAGCCTGATGGACGAGGCCTTCGCCAATGCGCCAGACCTGCTGGCTGCCAAGGCGCGGCTGGAGAAGGCCCAGGCCTTCAGCGATCAAATCACGGCTGCGACCCAGGCCGACGCCAGCTTCAACGCCTCGCTGTCCGAGACCAAGCAAAGCCTGAACATGGGTTTCCCGGACGCGTTCAAGGACTTCCTGCTCGACGGCTATCATCCGTCGACACGGATCACGGTCGACGCCAATTACGATCTCGACCTGTGGGGCAAGAGCAAGGCCGCCATTCGCGGCGCGGCCGGCGCGCAGCAGGCTGCGCGCCTCGAAGCCGAGGTCGTGCGCCAGAACCTGGCCGTCGCCGTCGCACGCGCCTATGTCGAACTGGACCATCTTTATGAAACGCGCGATCATCTCGCCGAGCTGAAGCTGGGCGCCGATATCAAGCTCGACCTGTACCAGCAACGTGCCGACCATCACCTCGAGCCTCAGGACACCGTCCTTCTGGCTCGCGACGACCAGGCCAAGGCGGCAGGTCAGATCGCCGTGATCGATGGCGCCATCCGCACCCAAAGCAACCTGATCGCTGCCCTGGTCGGCGCCGGACCGGATCGCGGCCTAAGCCTGACGCGGCCGCACTTGGCGCCAACTGACGCCGCCGCCCTGCCCAACGATGTCCGCGCCAGCCTGCTGGGCCGCCGCCCCGACGTTGAAGCCGCCCGTTTGCGCGTCGAAGCCCAGGGTGAAAACATCAAATATGTTAGGGGCGACTTCTATCCCGACGTCAAGCTGAACGCCTATTTCGGTCTCCAGGCCATCGGCATCCCGCAACTGACCCAGTCGGGATCGGACATAGGCGGTGTCGGCCCAGCGCTCAGCCTGCCCCTGTTCCACCAGAAACGCCTAAACGCGTCCTACCACTCGGCCGAGGCCGATTACGACGACGCCGTCGCCACCTACGACCAGGCCTTGACCCGTGCCCTGCAGGACGTCGCCAATGCCGCCTCAGGCACCTTGTCGACCACCGACCAGCTCAAGGCCGCCCAAACCCGCCGCGACAGCGCCCAAACCACCTATGAACTCACCAAGGCACGCTTTGCCAGGGGTATCGGCACCAAGATCGACGTGCTGACAGCCCATGCGCGGGTTGTGATCGCTGACTCGACGCTCAGCGACCTGCAGGCCCAGGCCTATAACGACCGCATCAGCTTTATCGCCGCCCTGGGCGGCGGCTATTCCTCGACCACCGCTGCGAATTGAGTGACCCCGCCATGACCGACGACAGCCAAGCCCCTGCCGCCCCCGCTCCCAAGCCCGCCGCTTCGCGCTCACGCGGCCCCCTGTTCCTGATCTTCGGCGGCGTCGTTCTGCTGGCCGGCCTCGCCTACGGCGCCTATGCCGTCATCGAGGGCGGTAAGACGGTATCGACCGACAATGCCTATGTCGACGCCAGCTCTGCGGCCGTGACCTCGCAGGTCTCCGCCCCGGTCAAACAGGCCAATATCCACGATACCCAGACGGTCAAGGCGGGCGATATCCTGATCGTGCTCGACGACACCGACGCCCGCCTGGCGCTGGCCCAGGCCGAGGCTCAGCTCGACCAGGTGACGCGCCAGGTCGCGACCTATTACAACAACGACACCACCCTGGCCGCCCAGGCCAATGCCGGCGCCGCCAATGTCACCGGCGCCCAGGCCGCCCTCGACCAGGCGCAAAAGAACTATGACGACCGCAAGGCCCTGGTCGCCGTCGGCGCCGTGTCGGGCGAAGACCTGACGGCTGCCCGGGCGACGCTCGACCAGGCCGCTGCCGCGCTCAACGCTGCCAAGGCCCAGGCCCAGGCCGCCCAGGGACAGCGCGCCGCCAATGCCGCCCTGATTTCCAATGTCGACCTGAACAACAATCCGCAGGTCCAGAGCGCCCGGATCAAGGTCCAGCAAGCCCAGCTCGATCTCGACCGCACGGTCATTCGCGCACCGATCTCCGGCGTCATCGCCAAGAACCTGGTCGAGGTCGGCGGCCGTGTCCAGGTCGGCCAGACCCTGATGACCATCGTTCCGATCGACAATGCCTATGTCAACGCCAACTTCAAGGAAGTGCAGCTCAAGAAGGTCAAGATCGGCCAACCGGTCGAACTGACCGCCGACACCTACGGCCACGGCGTCAAGTACCATGGCAAGGTGATGGGTCTGTCGTCCGGCACCGGTTCGGCCTTCGCCGTCATCCCGGCGCAGAACGCCACCGGCAATTGGATCAAGGTGGTCCAGCGTCTGCCGGTGCGCATCGCGCTCGACCCCAAGGAACTGCAACAACACCCCCTGCGCGTCGGCATGAGCATGTCGGCCAAGATCGATGTGGAACATTAGTTGAGCTCAAGCGCCGCATGGCTCGCGCAAACGTGCGCGGCGGCCGGTCGGCCTTGCCAATTTTAGCACGCTAAAATTGGAGGTATAACCCAATGTAGGAAGGAACTGGACCCATGTCTGGTACCGATACGACGGCCGACGCCACGGGCGTCCTGCCAAAACCCGAGCGCGTCCAGCTGACCGGCATGACCCTGTGGCTGTGCGGCATCCTGCTGGCCCTGGCCAATTTCGTCGCCATCCTCGACGTCTCGATCGCCAATGTGTCCGTGCCCAATATCGCCGGGGCATTGAGCGCTTCGAACTCGCAGGGCCTTTGGGTCATCACCTCATATGCGGTGGCCGAGGCCATCTCCGTGCCCCTCACCGGCTGGCTGGCGGCGCGCTTCGGCACAGTGCGTGTCTTTTCCGTCGCCCTGATCGGTTTCGGCATCGCCTCCTTCCTGTGCGGCATCTCGCCGACGCTCGAGATCCTGGTTGTCGCCCGCATCCTGCAGGGCTTCTGCGGCGGCCCGCTGATGCCGCTGTCTCAGACCCTGCTGCTCACCATCTTCCCGAAGAAGCTGCAACCCGCCGCCATGGCCATCTGGGCTATCACTACCCTGATCGCCCCCGTCGCCGGCCCGGTCCTCGGCGGCACCCTGTGCGACAATTTCGGCTGGGGTTCGATCTTCCTCGTCAATGTGCCCGTCGCCATCGGCGCCGGCTTCCTGGTCTGGCGCTTCCTGTTCAGCCAGGAAACCCAGACAGTCAAGGCGCGCGTCGATGTCGTAGGCCTCCTGCTGCTCATCCTCTGGGTCGGCAGCCTGCAGATCATGCTCGACCTCGGCAAGGAAAACGACTGGTTCGAATCACCCTTCATCATCGGCCTGGCCCTGCTTGCCCTGGTCGGATTTATCGCATTTTTGATCTGGGAACTGACCGACGCCAACCCGATCGTCGACCTGCGCATCTTCCGCCACCGCGGCTTTACCCTCGCCATGGTCTGTCTGGCCCTGATGATTGGCTCCTTCTTTGCCATCAATGTCATTGCGCCACTGTGGATGCAGACCAATCTCGGCTGGAACGCCACCTGGGCCGGCAACGCCACGGGCATGATCGGTATCCTGGCCATCTTCGCCGCGCCCATTGCTTCGCAGCTGACGACTAAGGTCGATCCGCGTAAGCTGATCTTCTGCGGTGTCATGTGGCTGGCCTTCATCACCTTCATGCGCAGCCATGGCACGACGGGCATGAGCTTCGGCCAGATCACGACCTGGATCTTCCTGGCCGGCGCAGGCATGCCCTTCTTCTTCATGCCGCTGATCTCGATCTCGATGAGTTCGGTCAACCCCAGCGAAATGGCCTCGGCCTCGGGCCTGCAGAACTTTATCCGCACCATGGCCGGCGCGGTCGCCACATCGTTCGTTGCCACCGCCTGGGAAAACGCCGCCAATGCCAACCACGCCAAGCTGGCCGACCACATGAACGGCAATGCCAGCCAGGCCATCGCCGGACTGACCGCCGGCGGCATGCCACCGGCCGCCGCCCTGGGCACGGTCGACAATATGGTTCAGGGCCAGGCCGTCATGCTGGCGACCAATGAAATCTTCATGGGCGCCTCGATCGTCTTCGTCTGCTGCGCCTTCCTGGCCTGGACCTTGCCCAAGCCCAAAGGCGCGGTCGATCTGAGTAGTGTGCATTGACGTGACATAATCATCCTCCCACAGTCACAGCCATGCAGGGCCTTGGGAGGCGGCGAAGATAGTTTTAACCGCAGATTTCGCCGATTTACGCAGATTTTTCAGAGCATTATTCGTTTCCTTCGATCGCGAAGCGATCATTTGATCGGTCAACTCATCGTCACTAATCAGGGCGAGCTCTGAAAAATCTGCGTAAATCGGCGAAATCTGCGGTTAAATATCCTTTGTTTTAGGGCGTCGATCTTGGCAAATGTATCTGGAAAATTGTGATCACAATATGCTATCTGCGGGCTATCTCAGGAGCCCGACATGACCCGCAATTCCGATCTCGCCGCCCGCCGAGCCGCCGCCGTTGCCCGCGGCGTCGGCCACGCCACAACCCTGTTTGCCGACCGGGCTGAGAACGCCGAACTGTGGGATGCCGACGGTAACCGCTTCATCGACTTCGCCGGCGGGATCGCCGTGCTCAATACCGGCCACCGCCACCCGAAAGTCCAGGCGGCCGCCCTGGCCCAGATGAACGCCTTTACCCATACCGCGTTCCAGGTCGTGCCCTACGAGCCCTATATCGCGCTGGCCGAGCGTCTGAACGCCCTGGCGCCGATCGATGGGCCCGCCAAGTCGGTCCTGTTCACCACTGGCTCCGAAGCCGTCGAAAACGCCGTCAAGATTGCCCGTTGCCATACCAGACGCGACGGCATCATCGCCTTTTCCGGCGGTTTTCACGGCCGGACGGCCCTGACCTCGGCCCTGACCGGCAAGGTCGTGCCCTACAAAAAGGATCTCGGCCCGCAGCAGCCCGGCGTCTATCACCTACCCTTCCCGGTCGAGGCCCACGGCATCGATACGGATATGACGCTGAAGATGCTGGACTATCTGTTCAAGGCCGATATCGCGCCCGACGCGGTCGCCGCGATCATTATAGAGCCCGTCCAGGGCGAAGGCGGATTTCTCATCACCCCGCCCGAACTGATGCGCGCCCTGCGCAAGATCTGCGACGAGCACGGCATCCTGCTGATTGCCGACGAGGTCCAGACCGGTTTTGGCCGCACCGGCAAACTGTTCGCCATGGAAAATTACGACGTCAAGCCGGACCTGATGACCATGGCCAAGTCGCTGGCCGGGGGTTACCCGCTGTCGGGTGTCGTCGGCCGCGGCGAGGTCATGGATGCGCCCGTCGTCGGCGGCCTGGGCGGCACCTATGGCGGCAATCCGGTTGCCTGCGCTGCGGCCCTGGCCGTCCTCGATGTGATTGAAGAGGAAGGCCTGCTCGACGCCGCCAATCGTCAGGGCGGCAGGATGAAGGCCCGCATTACCGCCCTGGCCCAGCGCAATGACACAGCCCCGATCAGCAGCCTGCGCGGTCTGGGCGCCATGATCGCCTTTGATATCGTGACCGAACGCGGCAGTTTCACGCCCGACGCCGTCAGGACCAAGCAGATCACGACCAAGGCCCAGGAGAACGGCCTGATCCTGCTGTCATGCGGCGTCTATGGCAACACGATCCGCCTGCTGGCGCCGCTTACCGCCAGCGACGACATTCTGGACGAAGGTCTGGACAAGCTGGAAGCCGCCTTGACGGTTTAGGCCAGCGCCCCGATAAAGACGTTGCCGGTGAGCCGGCCCAGGCGCGGATTGGAGCTGTAGTTGAAATTGTCGGGAATAATGCCCGAATGCAGCAGGTTGCCGGGATAGATGATCGCACGGTTATACCGCGCCTCGACCCGGGCGATTTCCAGGAAACCGTTGCCGTCGCCGTCCTGGTAACCGTGCGACTGGCCCAAAGCCGCCAGGTCCCGTTCGCGGCCGGCGCGGTAGGCATCGATACGGTCGGGCGTCATCAGCTCGAAACCGGTGCTTTCGTGGCGGTAGAAGGCTGTCGCGCCCGCCGGATGCGGCGACAGATAATGCAGGATGGCGAAGCCGCCCATCTCGAAGTGGTCGAAATGTGGGATGGTCTGCAGCGGTTGCAACGCCTCGGGCGGCTTGGTGACCAGCGAGAAGCCGGCGTCGAGGATGTCGTATTTGTTGACACCATAGACAGAGCTCATAACCCCGGACAGGCTGGCGCAGATGGCGCGGACATAGTCGAACGCCTCACCGTCCGAGGGGATGATGCGGGCGCGGCGGCCTGGATAATAGTGTCCCTCCTGGCTGGGGAACGGCGCCATGTCGACCGCCAGTTCGACGATGCGGTCCGGCTCCTGGACGAATTCGTCGATGATGACGATGGCCGTTTGCTCAAGCCCGACTCTGACAGTTTGTAATGACACGCGCCTGCTCCCTGGAGCGCAATCCAATAAAGGGGATGCCACCGCTCGGGCGGCCCCGTTTTCGGTTAAATTGCGCTATAAAACAATAAATTAGAGCAAAATGATGATTCTATCTAAAGTCATTTTGCTCTGGTTTCCGTTTCCTTGTGTAACATATTCGTCGCTGTTGCAATTCCGGGCCGGAGATTTAGGATGCGGTAAAGTTTGAGGACACGTCATGACCGCCACCCCTCCGCCACAGTTGACCCTCAATGCGCGGCCGCGCATCGATATCCGGCCCCTTGGGACGGACGGGGCAGTATTCGTCATCGACGATGTACTCGACGATCCGCAACTGCTGATCGACCATGCCATCTCCCTGCCGTTCGGTTCACCGCCGGAGGGATCGAAATATCCGGGCCTGGTTGCGCCAGTGCCCTCGGACTACCTGAACCTGATCGCAGGGGTGCTGCAGCGGCCGATGATCGAGGTCTTCGGACTCTATCCGGAACGCCGCCTGCCCGCGTACGGCTTTTTCGGACTGGCGACCGTGCCGCCCGACCATATGATACCAGCCCAGGCGGCGCCGCATACCGACGCTCATAAACAGAACAGCTACGCCACCGTCCACTATCTCAGCCGGCTGTCGTTCGGCGGCACGGCCTTTTATCGTCACAAGGCAACCGGCGCCACCCTGGTCACACCGATCGGCAGCGACAAGTTCAACTACACGCGGCGCCGCGAGCTGGCAGGATTGGAAGGGCAGCCGGTCGCAGCGATCCGGGACCTGTATGAGGAGATCGACTATATCGAACCCGTGTTCAACCGGCTGATCCTGTATCGCGCCGGGCAGCTGCACTCGGCGCGCATGGAAGACGGCGTCCCGCTGAGCGCCCATCCGCGTGCCGGACGGCTGACGGCCAATCTGTTTTTCAACACAGAAGGACTATAGCGCAGGGGGACTATAGCGTCAGCCTGCCATGTGAATCTTCAGCGCGTCCGAGGCGCAGTTGCGCAGGATATGTTCCTCATGCGCCGGCAGGCCCTTGACGCGGTCCAGCACCGCCGCACGCCAGCGGCCCAGTTGCAGGCGCAGGTCGTCGTCGTCCATGGTGTCGGCCGCGGGGTGGTAGTCCTCCGGCACCAGGCCCTGGCCGGTGAGCACCGCCACCCAGCTGACCTCCTTGAACAGGTCCTGTTCTGCCGCAAGGGTCTGCGACGTGCCGCGGAAGACGTCGAGCCGCGCCTGCAGGCTGTCGGGAATGCTCATATTGCGCACGTACCGCCACAAAGGCGTGTCGTCGCGCTCGGTCACCTTGTAGTGCGCGATGATGAAGTCCTTGATATTGTCGTAGGCGGCTTCCATCTGGCGATTATATTCGTCGATAATGTGCGGATTGAAGCCATGGCGCGGAAAGAAAGCCAGGAATTTGAAGGCGCCGGCATGGATCAGGTGGATGCTGGTCGATTCCAACGGTTCGAGGAAACCCGAAGCCAGGCCCAGCGCCACTACGTTCTTCTTCCATATCTCGCGTCGCCGGCCGGTGACGAAGCGCAGGACCCTTGGATCGGCCTGGGGCTTGCCATCCAGCCGGGTAAGCAGGGTCGATACCGCCTCGTCCTCGCTGATATAGCTGTCGCAGAAGACGTAACCGTTGCCGGTGCGGTGCTGCAGCGGGATACGCCACTGCCAGCCGGCTTCGCGCGCGGTGGCGCGGGTATAGGGCGTCAGCACTTCGGTGCGTTCGCACGGCACCGCCGCCGCCCGGTTCATCGGCAACCAACGGCTCCAGTCGTCATAACCGGCATGCAGAGTCTGTTCGATCAGCAAGCCGCGGAAACCCGAGCAGTCGACGAACAGGTCGCCCGCGATCTGCCGGCCATCCTCCAACTGGACAGCGGTGATAAAACCGCTATCCGTGTCCTGATGGACCTGGACGATCTTGCCTTCCTGGCGGACGACACCGCGTTTTTCCGAATAACCGCGCAGGAATTTGGCGTAGAGCGCCGCGTCGAAATGGTAGGCGTAGTTGATCCCGGGCTTGCCGGGTTCCGGCCGGGCCAACCTGCCGAAGCGGCCGAGCGCCGCCGCCTCGGTTTCGGCATTGTACTTGCCGATATCGACCTCAGTCATGCCGGTACGATGATAGTGCCGGAAATAATAGTGCGGGAAGGAAAAGCCGTCGATATCGATGCCGAACTTGCCGAACGGATGGAAGTAGCGGTGGTTCAGGCGCCGCCAGTCGATAAACTCTATCCCGAGCTTGAACGAGGCATTGGTTGCGCGGATGAACTCGTTCTCGTCTATGCCGAGGAAGTGGTTGTATTCCTGGATCGGCGGGATGGTCGCTTCGCCGACCCCTACCGTGCCAATGTCCTCGGATTCGACCAGAGTGATGTCGTACTGGTGCGTGCCCAGCGCCTTGACGAAGGCCGCAGCCGCCATCCAGCCGGCCGTGCCGCCGCCGACAATCACGATTTTTCTTACCTGAGACTGCATTGTCTTACACCTGAGCGGGAGCGCCGAGATAGGCTTCCATGGGTTTCATAGGCTCCACATTCATACGGATAAAGCTGAGGATTTTCTGGAAATGCTGAATGGCCTCGGCGTCCGGCGTCTGGTCCGCCACGGGATCGTAGGCACGCGGCATTAGTCCATGGCCAAACAGCATGGACAGCCAGTCGTCCTCCTCGAAGGTTTCGTCGTCATAGAGGATGATATTGCCACGGGCAGCGAACAGTTCGAGCTTGTAGCGCAGCGTTTCCGGCACTTCGATGGTCCGGCAGTGATCCCAGAACGGCTGGTCGAAACGCTGGTTCAGCACATAGTGGCAGAGCTGGTAGTCGCGGATGCGCTCGATGGCGCCCCGGGCGTTCTTGTTATATTCGGCGCTCTCGATCGTGCAGTCGCGAGTGAGCGGGAATAGTGAGATCAGGTGCGACAGGCCGATCAGATTGACGTGCAGGCGAACATTGTCGATCGGATCGAGGACAACTGCCGCCTCACCGATCGCGACGCAGTTCTTCTCCCAGTAAACGCTGCGCGTACCGACACTGAGTGGAGTCAGGATGGCATTGGGATTGAGGCGCAGGCCAGAGACGATGCCGGCCGCCTCCAGCGCCTGTTCATCCGTCATGTCGACACTGGTATAGACCTGCTGGACGGCTGTGCAATTGCGCAACGGATAAAGCCCGGTCCATCCCGAGCGGAAGGCGGCGACCTGACTGAAACTGGGTAGTGGCGACAGAGGCGGCGCATAGGTGGTCAACATGCGGTCGCAGGCGAACCACTTTTTCCACGACTCGAAGCCGACGCCCAACCCACCCCCGAGTAGCAGACTTTCGGCACCGGTGGCGTCGACGAAGAAATCGCCTTCGACGCTCTGGCCGTTGGTCAGCTTGAGGACGGTGATACCGCCACCCTCCGCGTCGCGCACGACCTCGGCAATGCGGCCTGCCACCGTCTTGACGCCGCGCTCGACGGCAATTGCCTTCAGGACATGGCAATAGCCCTGGGCGCCGAGATGATAGCCGTAGTCGCAAATGGCAAAGCCGTCGGTCTCGGCACCGGGCAGGAAGAAGCGGCCCTGCTTGGCAGCGGCGGCGTTGATCGAGAAATCCTCGAACTCCGCCTTCAGCCCCATGGCACGCGCCTTGAGCCAATAGTGATGGAACGTCACCTGGTTCAGCGGCCGGCCGTAGGTCGAGTAGCCATGGATAAAGGGCGGACGGGTTTTCGACCAGTTGGAGAAACGCTGGCCCAGGGTATAGGTGGCGGCGGCGGTCTGCATGACGGCGGCTTCATCGATGCCCAGCAGGCTGTGATAAGCCTCCAACTGCTTGAGGGCCGGCAGAACATCGCCCGCGCGCAACAGGCTCGGCAGTTCGACCACGGTGATGTCGAGGCCGGTATGGCCGAGCGCCCGCCACAGTATGTTGGCGGACAACCAGGCGGATTCGTCGCGGCCGACAATGACGACCTTGGAGATGCGATCGTGATCAGCCACGGGCGATCTCCGTCATTGCGGAATTTGGCGCCGCGTTCGGGTCGAAGCAATAGTCGCGCAGGAAGTCGGCGTGAGTCGGAAGGGCGTCGACATTGACGGAAACGCGGTCTCGCATCTCCTCCATCCGGGTGACCACCGTGTCCAGCGCCATGTTGTCGACCTGTCGGTCGTAATTGCGCGGGAAGATGCGTTGCCCGGTATAGACGGCGACCCAACTGGGCGGCGCGAACAGCCCGTCGCGGTAGCGGTGGATATGGCCGCGGTGGCGGTAGGTTTCCATGCGCGCCTGCAAGGTATCGGGCACGGTCATCTCACGGACATAGCGCCACATACCCGTCGGATCTTCCGCCGCCGTCTTCTGGTTGGCGTGATAGTGCAGGATAAGGAAGTCGCGCACCCGGTCGTATTCGATATCGACCAGGCGGTTGAACTCGTCGATCAGTTTCGGTTCGTAAGTCCGGCCCGGAAACAGACGCATCATGAAATCGGTCGCCGCTTGGGCGAGATAGATGCTGGTAGATTCCAGCGGCTCCAGGAAGCCGGAAGCCAGGCCGATAGCGACGCAGTTCTTGGTCCACGAAAACTTGCGCCGCCCTGCCTGGAACTTGAGCAGGCGGGGTTCGGCCTGGGCGGGACCGTCAAGCGCCCCCATCAACACCTCGGCGGCGCGCTCTTCCGTGGTGAACTGGCTGGAAAAGACGTAGCCGTTGCCGGTACGGTGCTGCAGCGGGATGCGCCACGTCCAGCCGGCCTCGCGCGCCGTGGCGCGGGTGTAGGGCGTGAAATCACCGGTGCGGTCGCACGGCACGGCAAGGGCGCGGTCGCAGGGCAGCCAGCTCGTCCAGTCTTCCCATGCCGAGTTCAGGGTCTGGCCGATGATCAAGCCACGAAAGCCCGAGCAGTCGACGAACAGGTCGCCCTCGATCTCTTCGCCGGATTGCAGGGTTAGCGAACGGACGAAACCGTCCTCGGGACGCAGATTGACCGAGACCACCTTGCCCTCGATACGCTGCAGACCGCGCGCCTGCGTCCATTTGCGGAGATAGCGGGCGTAGAGCACGGCGTCGAAATGATAGGCATAGGCGAAGGTAGAGCGCACGGAGCGCTGATCTTCGGACGGGAAATCGAACTTCAGCCGGCGGCAGGCGACGATAGGGAACGAATAGTCTTCAAGGTCGGAAAGATGGCCGTTCTGCTTCATTTTCAGCCAGTACTGAAACAAAGGTACACCGTTGATCGCCTGGCCATGGATACCGAACGGGTGGATATAGCTGTCGCCGTCGCGCCCCCAGTTGCGGAAATCGATGCCCAGCTTGAAGGTAGCATTGGTCTCGCGCATGAATTCGCGCTCATCCAGACCAAGATAGTCGTTGAAATTCTTCAGCTGCGGCAGGGTGGCTTCGCCGACGCCAACCGTGCCGATCTCATCGGATTCGATCAGCCTTACTGTACAGAATTCGGGCTTGAAGGACTTGGACAGGCCCGCCGCGGCCATCCAGCCGGCGGTGCCGCCGCCCAGAATAACGATTCGAATGGGTGCCTGGGTCATGACCGCCTTCTGTCTTCTCGTCCGTTGCTCTTGTTAATCGGAGGCCTTGCCGATCCGGCAGTCCGTTGTTTTGAGTCTTGCGTCTACATGGATTCAGCGTCAAGCGCCAATCGGCCAAAAAGCCGTTACTGCGCCAAAGTCTCGCACTTCGCTGATCCGGTTTGGCCAGCGAGAGCCAGCGGATCTCTGCGCGCTCAAAAGGCTACCCGGCGATAGCGCGGGACTTTCGAGCGAGGTAAAATAAAGACGCGCTGTTCTTTCGAACAGCGCGCCTCTTTTAGGTTGGTAACCGCGTCTTAGTACTTGATGCGGATCGAAGCCTGCAGACGGCGGTCATTCTTGAACCACGACGCAGGGAGGATAACCGTCGCGCGGTTGGTCCCGTCGCTCATCGGACCGTCGACTTGCTGCATCAGGACCGTTTCGGTGCTGAGCAGGTTCGAGCCTTCGAGCGAGACTTCGTAGTGGTCGTTGATGCGGTAGGCGACGCGGGCGTCGAGGAAGCCGGCGGCCTTCTGCCAGATCGGGAAGGCGATACAGCAATCCTGCGACGTGACCAGATACTTGGAACGCCAGTTGTAAGCCACGCGGCCAGACCAGGCACCCTTTTCGTACATGCCGATCAGGTTGTAGGTATTGTCCGACAAACCTTCCAGCGGGAGGCCGGTGAAGCTGAGCGCCGCAACCGAGGTGCCGCCGCCGGTTTGACCCGACGAACCGTCACCCGAGTTGGTCACAACGTTCGAGCTGGTAATGCCGCTGTTAACCAGGTGCGTGTAGTTGGCCTGGACGCCGAAGCCGTTCCATGGCGCCGGCAAGCTGTCAAAGAAGGACTGGTATGTCACTTCGAAGCCCTTGATCGACGCGCCCTCACCGTTGATTGGACCACTGATTTCCACGTCGCGGGTCACGCCGGCATTGGTGAACTGCGAGACATATTTGCCATACTGAATGTAGTCGTGGAACTTCTTGTAGAACAGGTTGAAAGTGAAGCTGCCCGTCGACGAGAAGTAGTTTTCGACCGACAGGTCGAACTGGTCAGCGGTCACCGGCTTGAGGTACGGGTTGTTGGCCGAACCGGTGTATTTGACCTTCGTCTTGACGATATTACCATTGGCGTCGCACTCGAAAGGCGTATTTGCCGTCGGGTGATGACAATCGTAATCCGCCGCCGTCAGACTGGATTCGGGATGCACGAAGCCCCGGCCGACAGACGTATAGGCCTTCAGGTTGCCGATATCCGGACGCGACATGGCACGCGACGCCGCAAAGCGCACAAACCACTTGTCAGTAATACCGAGGCGGACGTTGAAGCTGGGCAGGAAGTTGCGGTGCGTCGCGGTGAAGGTCTGCGCCGTGTTGTTGACCGTGCCCGCGAACTTGCGGTCGCCGGTCCAGTTCGCCGGATTATTGACGTAGGCACTGGCCGCGGCCACTTGCGCCGTATACGCAGCGGAGGGGGTACCTCCCGGTGCCGGCGGCGCGGCGGTAACCGCGGGCGGCGTGCCAATCAGGCCCTCGACATAGTAGTTGAGGCTGGGGTGGGCAGGTCCGCCACCGTTCGGCGTAACGACCGGATTCCAGTCGTAGACCGTGCTATCCTGATAGTTGACGCCGCCGGTGCTCTGGTTGAACGTTTCGACGTAGCGAAGACCGATATTGCCAACCACGGTCCAGCCTAGCAGGGTGGCATCATTGCCGCCGAACTTCAGTTGCACGTAGGCCGCCTTCGTTTCTTCCTGCACGTCGGCCAGTTCCGCCGGACGGAAGCAGCCGTCAAGCTTGCCGTAGTCACTGGCACTCTGGGTACCGCGCATTTCACCGCTGCGATGACAGATCGGCGACCAGGTATTCGAGTTCCCGCCACCCTGATATTGCGGCTGGTAATGGCTGGAGTCGAACGTCGTGGCGTAGCCTTCGCGATCCTTCACATTGTCGATGTTGAAGAAGATGCCGTCCGACACGTTGGTCGCCCCGCCGCCGTAGAAGTTCGGATCGAACTGCACGATGCCGTAGGCCTCCTGCTGGCCAGCCGGCCAGGCGCTGCCTGTGACGTAGAAGTTGTTGGCGTCATAGTTCGACCAGTTGTTGACAACCGCCGACCAGTTGTAGGTCGTCCAGCGGATATTCTGCTCACGGTTGGCATAACGCACGCCGGCCTTCAGGGTGTTCAGCCACGGCGAGTCGAAGCTATAGGCCAGGTCGAGACGGGTGGCGAATTCATTGCCGTCCGAATTGGTGACGTGGTCCATGATCCATGGCACGCGGTAGTTATGCGGGTTGGTCAGGTAGCTCTCGCCGGTAGTGGCGCCAGGCGCCATGTACCAGCCGACCGGGCTCGCCGCGACATTGATGATCGGATGTTCGCCCGTGGCGTCAATATTGACCTGGGCAAATGTCGACGTCTCGGTCGAGATGTCGTAATTTTCCTGGATCGCGTCGACACTCTGGATGTCGAAGTTGACCTTCAGGCGATCCGTCGGATCCCATTTGAAGTTGAACGAGATGTCCTTGGTGTCGTTGGTGCTGTCACTCCAGCGAGTGTCGTTGGAGTAGGCCGTCGCGCGCTGGGTCGGGAACTTGTCCGCGCAGGCGCCTTCCCAAGAATAGCAGCCGCGGTTCAGGCCGTTCGGCGAAGTCGAGCCTACCGGATTCGTCCACGAACCGTACCAGGCGCCGTTGCTACCAACCAGTGCGCCGCTTTGGAAACTGCCGTCGTCATTGAACTTGCACTTCGTGTTGACCCGGAGGGAGACGTCCGTGTCCTGCGAATTGTTGCCGGCACATTCGACGTTACCGCCGTTCGAGTGAAAATTGATCGGCTGGGCCCAGGCGTCGGCGCCGGTCGAAGCCGTGGCGACATATTCTTCCCACTGTTCAACCTTCTTCGAGCGGTTGTACTGCAGGGTGGCCACCATGGTGTGGTCTTTGTTCTGCCACTGGCCGGCCAGCGAGATGCCGTCACGAACGCGGTCGTAGACGTTGTCGCGCAGGGCGATCGACACCGGAATATAAACGGTCGGCTTACCCCAGTAGCCGGCATTGTCGATCGGAACGATACGGCCGTACTGGATGCCTTCCGAGTTTGTATAGACCTGTGAATGCGCGCCATTGATCATCAGGCCGAATTCACCGAGTTCGGTGTCCCAGCGGTCGGCATAGATGCCCGACACGGCGAAGGCGCCTTCCTTGACGAGGTCGCCGTAGGTATATTCGGCGGTACCAGCCAGGACGCGGCCCTTCTGGTCAAAGGGCAGACGGGTGCGCAGGTTGATCGTGCCGGCGATGCCGCCTTCGATCAGTTCGGCGGTCTGGTTCTTGTAGGTGTCAACGCCGCCCATCAGTTCCGGCGAAACGTCCGACCATGACAAGCCGCGCGACGAGTCGGCAGTGAAGATGTCACGGCCGTTGAATTCCGAACGGACCTGCTGCAGGCCGCGGACCACGACGCCTGACGGTTCAGCCGAGAAGTGAGCCGTATCGCCGGTGGCGGCGAAGCGGTTCACGGTGATGCCGGCGACGCGTTGCAGGGCTTCAGCGACCGACTTGTCCGGGAACGAGCCGATATCATTGGCCGTGATCGAATCGACGATCGTATCAGCGTCCTTCTTGATCTGCTGCGCGGTCTTCAGCGATTTACGCACGCCGACGACCACGACCTCCTGAGCCTCACCGCCATTGGCGGCAGGCTGGTCCTGAGCGGCGACGGGGGCGGCCATGGCCAGTCCCGTTAACGCTACCAAAGACACTCCGCCCATCAGCAGCCCGGCGTGGACCTTACCGTTAAAACGTCTCATATTTCTCTTCTCCCTTATGACCTTACGCGGCAGGCCCGAGCTCCTGCCGCGATGGTGACTTATGACCTGACGCGGTAGACCGAGAATCCGGCCGCGAAGGACGACTACAAAACAGTAACCAGTGTCGAGGCTTAACGCAGTTTCGTAAACAGGTCGTATCCGCCATATTCTATTTGGTAAGGCGAACCGGCTTTCCGAGCGCCGATTTGACTGCCCCGTCAAAAATTTGATTGGGGCGAGTCAACACCTTAACAAAACCATATGTGCTTTTTGGATGACCAGTAACGCTTCTCGACCTGATTTTTTATTTCGTATTTCATTTGTTATATAACTGTCAGGAAAATGCCAGTCCGTTTTGCAGTATGATGGCAATAATGTGCTGCCATAATGGCACGAATGCCACACTTTCGCCACGGGTGGGCCATGACAGCGCTGGACATAAGGTCTTGGTTGCGTTTCGAAATTTTGCGAAGCCGGCGCTGCGACGCAAAAATTAACCACATATCGCCCTCATTTCGACCAGGCCTTGCCCGGCACGTCAACCTGGCCTAGGAATGAGACCCGTCTTTGTTTTCCGGTCCTGTCATGCAGTCCACGCTTAACCTGTCGCCCGTCCGTCGCGACGACAAGGTTACACCGCAAACCTTCGTCGCGGAGATTTTACCGAAAGGCCAGCCCGTCCTGATGAAGGGGTTGCTGAATGACTGGCCGGCGGTCGCCATAGGCCGCTCCGGCGCCGGGGCAACGGCAGTTTACCTGAAAAGCTTAGATCGCGGCAACCCGGCCTCCGTGCTGGAGGCTAATGCCGCTGTTCAGGGCCGGTTCGCCTACGGGCCGGATATGTACGACTTCAACTTCCACCGCCGGACCAAGTCGATCTCAGCAGCGATCGACCAGCTCCTGGCGGCGATGGAGCACCCGAACCCGCCCTATATCTATATCCAGTCGACGCCGATCGCCGACCATCTGCCGGGGTTTTTGCGCGACAATGTCCATCCGCTGGTCCCGCCGGCCATTGCACCACGCATCTGGATCAGCAACGCCTCGCGCGCCCAGACGCATAACGATCACGACCACAACCTGGCCTGTGTGATTGCCGGCCATCGACGCTTTATCCTGTTTCCGCCGGAGCAGGTGAAAAACCTGTATATCGGACCCATGGACCATACACCGTCGGGCCGCGCCATCAGCCTGGCGAGCCTGGAGGAGCCTGATTTCGAGCGTTTCCCGCGTCTTAAGGAGGCTTTGGAGGCCGCCCAAGTCGCCGAAATGGAGCCAGGCGACGTACTCTACGTGCCGAAATACTGGTGGCACCACGTCCAGTCGCTGGATCGGTTCAATGTCCTGGTCAACTACTGGTGGGGCAACAGCGCCGACACCCTGGATAACCCGGTGGCGGCGTTCCTGGCCGGATTGACCGCGCTGAAAGGGCTGAGCCCGGCCGACAAGAGCTACTGGAAGACGATGTTCGACTACTACATCTTTGAAACCGAGGGCGATCCGGTGGCGCATATTCCACCGGCCCACCGCAGCGCTCTGGGCCCGTCGACGCCGAAGATCCGCGCCGAACTGATCCGGCAACTGAAGAAGATGGCGGGGGATTCTTAGACGCGGGCCTCGCCTCCCACCCAGACACGGGTGATATTGGCTTTCGACGCCGTATAGAGGATCTTTTGCAGACCGTTCTCGATGCCGTCATAGCCCTCCATCAGGCGGACACTGCCGCCCGGCGCCTGCGGATCGACCAGGACAGCGTCGAACATCCGCCCGGGTTCGAAACTGCCGACGGGCAGGTCCAGCGCCTCGGCGCCACCCTTGGTGGCCAGATAAAAGGCCGTACGCCAGTCGATGCGCGTGCCCGCGACGCCGCGCTGGTCAACAGGCCTGTCGGCATCGACACCGTCCTCGAGCAGACGCGACGCGAGGACGGCGGCACGCAGGCTGTCCGGCAGGAAGGACGACGGACCACCCGATATATCGCTGCCCAGGCCAACGCGAATACCCTTGTCCAGGGCGCGGCGCAGCGGAAAGACGGCGTTGGAGAAGTAGGCGTTGGACAGCGGGCAATGGGCGATACCGGCGCCGCGCCCGGCGATCGTCGTCATGTCTCCGTCACCGATAAAATTGGCATGGGCCAGGATGGTGTGCCGCGTCAGCAGGCCGAAATGATCGAGCGTATCCGTGTCGCTGATCCCATGGCGATCCAGGACATAGCGGTGCTGCCAGTCGCTTTCCGAACAATGGGTCTGGATGTGGCAGCCGCAACGGCGCGCTATGTCGCCCAACCCTTCCAGCGCCGCATCGGTGCACGATGGGATAAAGCGCGGCGTCACCACCGGCCTCACCTGCGACGCCGCATTGTCTGGATGGGCGCGCAGCCAGGCGATGAAATCGTCCGTACCGCGTAAGGCGCCATCGGTCGATACGTCGCGATAGCTGTCGGGGCATTGATCCGGATTGTCCATGACCACCTTGCCGATCAGGGCGCGCTGGCCCTTTTCGAGGCAGATATCGGCCAGCAGCCGCGTGGCGTCCTGATGGACGGTGGCGAAATACAGCGCCGTGGTCGTGCCATTCGACAGCAGGTCGTCGACCAGGCCGCTATAGGCGACGCGCGCGAAGGCCAGGTCGGCATAACGCGCCTCCAGCGGAAAGGTGCGCTGCTGCAGCCAGTCTTCCAGCGGCAGATCCAGCGCCGTGCCGATCTGCGGCCATTGCGGCGCATGGATATGCAGGTCACAAAACCCGGGCAGGACATAGGCGTGTTCCGGCAGGGTCTCGACCGGTCCCGCCGTCAGTGCCGCCTGGTAGCCGTCGTCGTCAGGGCTCAGCACCGACAGGATCCGACCCTCGCCATCGACGCTGATCAGGACCTTGTCGAGACAGTCCACCTGCCCCAATACCGGCGCATGACAAAAACGGCCGAGATAGCTGTGCAGACGGCTCATAGGCGAGCAGGCTCCTTATCCTGTAACGATTTCCGATATGAACGGCTCACGGCGCAAGAATCAAGTGAAACGTTTCACAAAATACTTCATTTTTGCCGCCCGTCTGCTAATCTGATCCGCCGTGTACGGACAAACCATGCCGATCCACAAATTCCTTGCCCTTTGTCTTGGCCTGATCGCGGCGCTGGCAGCCGTACCTGCCGACGCCAAAAAGCCGCGTATCCATCGCCATCCTGTGCCGGCCTATATCTCCGTCACCGACCTGACCGACCCGGTCCAGGCAGCGATCAAGGCCAGGGCGCAGGGTCGCAATGTCATTGTGGTCTTCGATATCGACAACACGCTTCTGACCATGCCTCAGGACCTGGGCGGCGACGCCTGGTTCAACTGGCAAAAATCGCTGGAAACGCCCGGCACGCCTGAGGGCGATGCAGCCTTTGCCGAACTGATCCGCAACAACAGCCTGTTCCTGCAAACCTCGCGCATGGTACCAACCCAGCCCGACGCGCCGGCCCTGATTACCCGGCTGCAGGCAGCGCATATCCCGGTCTATGCCTTAAGCGCCCGCAGCTCCGATGTGCGCGGTCCGACCGAAGCGGCGCTTCGTGCTTCCGGCATCGATCTGCACAACGCGCCGGAATGCGGACCGCCGCTGTGCACGCGCCGCGGCGCCCTGGGCGACGGGCAGATCCGCCATGCCGCCCGGATGATCGGCTTGAGGCTGCCCGACAAACCCTACGCCAATATCACGGTATCCGACGGCGTGATGATGGTGACTGGCCAGGACAAGGGCGTCATGCTGAACCTGTTGTTGCGCAGCCTGAAGGGTGGGCTGTACAGCGACGTCTTTTTCGTCGACGACACCTTCCGCAATATCGAAAATGTCCAAAAGGCCGCGCCCTATATCGCCGCCTGGGTCCATCCCTATAGCTACGAACGCTATTGGCCGGACGCCAAGGCTTTCATGAGCGATACCGAACGCCAGGCCAAAGCCCAGGCCGACTTCACGGCCGTCCAGACGTCCCTATGCGCTGCCGTCCGCGCCACCATCTGCCCGCTGCAATAGAAGCTGCGCCACGACCGATACGGCAATGATTTCCGGCGCTTTTCCAGAAATTCCGGCGATGCCGATCGGGCAGGTCAGGCGTTGCAGGACATCGTCATCGAAACCGTCCTTGCGCAGGCGGTTGAGAAAGCGGACGCGCTTGGTGGCCGAGCCGATCAGGCCGATAAAACTCGCTTCGCCAGACAAGGCCGCGGCCGTCAACCGGTAGTCCAGGGCGTGATCATGGGTCATGATCAGGACCAGACCGCTTGCGTTTTGCGCGATGTCGGACAGGTTTTGCGGCGTGGTTTGGGGCGAATATTCCGGTCTTTCATCGTACCAGTGCAGATCGAACGGCAGTCCCGACATTAGCCGCGCAATCGCCTGGCCGACGTGACCGGCGCCGAACAGAGTCAACTGCGTCACAGGCGCACCGACGGCCTCGATCAGTCGATCGCCGGCCATCGGTTGCGGTCCTTTCGCGGCGAGGGCTGCCGGCATCTCTGACACCAGATGGCGCTCGACATGGCCGTCATACAGCCGCGTTTCCAAAGCGAAGGCCGGACGAATCTCGACCTCGCGTAACCAGTCACTATGGTCAGGGTCCAGCCGCTCGACCATCACCCGCACGCGACCGCCGCAGCACTGGCCCAACAGAGGCCCCAACGGATAGTCCTGGATTCGCCATGCCCCCGGCGGATGATCGAGCGCGGCGCGGGCCTGTTTGACGGCCAGAAATTCGAGATGGCCGCCGCCGATCGTCCCCAGGCAAGCATCTGCCGTCACCACCATGCGCGTTCCGGCTTCGCGCGGCGCCGAGCCTTCGACGGCCAGCAGGCTGATCAAGGCACAGGCCTGGCCCTGGTCCAGCACACGGCGCGCATGTCCGGCCCATTCCGTCATGAGCTTTTCACCAGGGCGGCCAGGATCCGCTCGGGCGTTGCCGGCGCATCGAGCTGAACGTTACCTATGGCGTGGCCCAATGCGCTCAGGATCGACAGGGCCAGCATAAAGGGCGGCTCACCCACGGCCTTGGAGCGGTGGATGGTCGGCTCGCGGTTCTCACCGGCCTGCCACAGGGCGATATTCATGACCTCGGGGCGGTCGGAGGCGCAGGGAATCTTGTAGGTCGACGGCGCGTGGGTCAGCAGCTTTCCCTTGGCGTCAAACACCAGTTCCTCGGTGATCAGCCAGCCCAGGCCCTGGACATAGGCGCCTTCTACCTGGCCGAGATCGATGGCCGGATTGATCGAGCGGCCAGCGTCGTGGAGGATATCGGCGCGCAGCACGCGGCTTTCGCCGGTCAGGGTATCGATCACCACCTCCGATACTGCGGCGCCATAGGCGAAATAGAGGAAGGGCCGGCCCTTGTGAGATGCGCGATCGTAGTGGATTTTCGGCGTCGCGTAGTAGCCGGTCGAGGACAGCGAAATCCGTCCGAGATGCGCCATGCGGCAGACCTGGCCGAAATCGAGCGTCACTTCACCCAGCGTGACCTTGCCGTCGCGAAACATCACGTCCTCGGCACGGCCGCCGTGCTTGCCGGCAAGAAACCCGGCCAGCCGCCCACGCAGGGTCTGGGCCGCGTTCCACGCCGCCATGCCGTTGAGATCGGTGCCCGAAGACGCCGCCGTCGCCGAAGTATTGGGCACCTTGTCCGTCCGCGTGGCGGTAATCCGCACCACGTCGAGCGCCACGCCGAAGACGTCAGCGACGATCTGGGCGATCTTGGTGTTCAGCCCCTGCCCCATCTCGGTGCCGCCGTGATTGAGGTGGACCGATCCGTCCGCATACAGATGGATCAGCGCGCCGGCCTGGTTGAGGTGGGTGGTGGTGAAGCTGATGCCGAACTTGACCGGCGTCAGGGCAATGCCGCGCTTGAGATACGGATTGCCGGCATTGAAGGCCTCGATCGCGGTCCGGCGCGCCGCATAGTTGGAAGTTTGCGCCAGTTCGTCGATCAACTGGTTGGCAATGAAGTCCTCGACCTTCATGTCGTAGGGTGTGACGTCACGGCCCGGTCCGTACAGATTGAGGCGGCGAACGTCGAGCGGATCCAGCCCCAGATGATGCGCCACCGCATCCATTACGCGCTCGATGGCCAGCATGCCCTGCGGTCCGCCAAAGCCGCGAAAGGCCGTATTAGACACAGTATGGGTCTTGTAGCGGTGGGAGACGATCTCGACGGCGGGCAGGAAATAGCAGTTGTCGGCGTGGAACATGGCCCGGTCGTTAATCGCCAGGGAGAGGTCGGCCGAACAGCCGCAACGCGACGCCAGCTCCAGCCGCAGGGCGGTGATCCGTCCCTCATCATCGAAGCCGACATCGTAATCCGCCGTAAAGTCATGGCGCTTGCCGGTCATTACCATGTCGTCGTCGCGATCGGCGCGGAACTTGGCAGGACGACCGGTCTTGTCGGCAACCAGGGCGGCGGCGGCGGCAAACAGGGCGGCCTGGGTCTCCTTGCCGCCGAAGCCGCCCCCCATGCGCCGGATCTCGACCGTGATATCGGCGCTCATCCGCTTCAGCATATGGGCGACCAGGTGCTGGATCTCGCTGGGGTGCTGGGTCGAGCTCAGGATATGCATCGTCCCGCCCTCGCCGGGCGTTGCGATGGCGATCTGGCCTTCGAGATAGAAATGGTCCTGGCCGCCCATCTCGACTGAGCCGGACAGGCGGTTTTGTGCTTCCGCCAAACTTGCAACGGCATCGCCGCGCCGCATCATCTGGGCCAGTTCAAGAATGGAATTGGCCGCCTTGGCTTCGGCAATGGTCAGTATGGCCGGCAGGACCTCGTAATCGATCTTTCCCAATTTTGCAGCCACGCGTGCCGCCTTGACCGAGGTGGCGGCGACCAGAAACACTGGCTGACCAACGAATACCACCTCGTCCGCGGCCAGCAGCCGGTCGTCGCCGAAGACCGGCGCGACATTGTTGTCGCCCGGGATATCGGCCGCCGTATAGACCGCCACCACGCCCGGCGCGGCACGTACGGCGTCCAGGTCTATCGACAGGATTCGCGCGTGGGCGTGCGGGCTTTGACCGAACGCCAGGTGCAGGAGGTTGCGCGGTTCCGGCGCATCATCCGTGTACAGCGCCGTCCCCGACACATGTCGCCAGGCGCTGTCGTGCGGCAGGGATTGGTGGACGGCGTTAGGCATGATTCACCTGCCAGTCACATGAGGCCGTTCGCGCATCGTAGTGACGGCACGTCTTCGGCTGTGGAATTTTTGGCCACGAAAAGCACGAAAAAACGAAAAGCACGAACGAGAGTGTGTTGATCATGAAGCGCCCGAAGGGCAATCGATCAGGATGGCGACATGCTGGTATTAAGGCGCTTCGCGCGAGTCTAACCGTAACTCCCGTTCGTGCTTTTCGTTTTTTCGTGCTTTTCGTGGCCAAAAATTCCACAGCCGAAGACGTGCCGTCACCGCGTTGCACGAACCCTTCTACTCGCTCCTGGTTATTGCAAAGATCACTCATGCTCGACCTCGATCGGGCGGACATCGAGCACGGCACGCGGGCGGCGCCACATGTCGCGGACCAGATTAGCGGCGACCGTCAGGCGATAGTCTGCCGACCCACGAACATCGCTCAGCGGCTGGAAATCGACAGCCACAGCCCGCGCCGCCGCTTCGAAGGCAGGATCGTCGAACGGCTGGCTGGTCAGGGCGGCCTCGACGGCCAAGGCGCGCTTCGGTGTTCCGGCCATCCCACCAAAGGCAATTCGGGCAGACACGATGACATCATCCTCTATCGTCAGGTTGAACGCCGCGCAGACAACGGAGATATCACTGTCGAAGCGCTTGGACTGCTTGACAATGCGAACGAAATTATCTGTATACGGAACATATAGACTCTCAACGAATTCGCCAGGTTGCCGGTCCTGCTGGCCATAGGCGATGAAATAGTCTTCGAGCGGGATAACACGACGATCGGAACCACGGCGCAGGGTCAAGGTGGCGCCCAGGGCGATCAGGGCCGGCGGCATATCCCCGATCGGCGAACCATTGGCGATATTGCCACCGATCGTGCCGGAATTGCGCACCTGGACCGCGCCGATCCGCCGGACCAGTTCGCCGAGGTCCTTATTCAGATCGCCCAAGGCATCGTGAGCATCGCTGTAACGGACGGCGGCACCAAGGGTCAGGCCTTCGTCTGTCTCGGTGATCTGAGCGAGTTCAGCGATGTCGCCGATATAGACGATATCATCCAGCTGGCGATGTTGCTTGGTGACCCACAGGCCGACATCGGTGGCACCGGCAATGATGCGGGCATCGGGGCGTTCGACCAGGATTTGAGCGAGTTGATCAGCGGTTTGCGGTGTCGTCCAGCGTCTGCCATCTACGCTTAAGTCCAGAGGCTCACCGCCCAGTTCGCCTAACCATGCTACGATCGCGCTGTCATCGGTTTCGACCGGAGGATTGGCTTCGGCCGCGGCGAGGATCGGGCCGTAGCCCGTGCAGCGGCACAGATTGCCGGCCAGCACGTCCTTGGGTGCAACGCCGCAGGTTCCGGTAGCACCGATGCTGCGGCCATACAGCGACATAACGATACCCGGCGTGCAAAAGCCGCATTGCGAACTGTGGCAGTCGACCATCGCCGCCTGCACCGGATGATCACCGCCGAGACTTTCAACAGTCTTCAACACCTTGCCGTCCAGCATCGGCATAAACAGGATACAGGCATTCACCGCCCGCCATTTTATGCGCTCAGGCGCCGCGCGGGCTCCTCGCAACGGCTCGGGCGGGCGGTCGCCCTCGCCAAACGCTGCCGCGTTTGGAGTATACTCGCTGTCCAGCTCGCCGACCACGACCGTGCAGGCGCCGCAATCGCCCTCGGCACAGCCCTCCTTGGTACCGGTACGGCCGGCGGTATAGCGCAGCCAGTCGAGCACGGTCGTCGTCGGATCGATTTCGTCGATCTCGACCACCTGGTCATCGAGCAGAAAACGGATCGGTCTCATGCGATCTTCACCATGCGCGGTGACGCCGTCGAAGCGCGACGGATCAGATGGGTGGCAAAGGCGGGCGGCGCGCTACCCTCGCGCCCATCGATATGGCGCATAAGCGTATCGACCGCCTCCTGGGCCATGTCGTCGATCGGCATTTCGATCGTTGTCAGGGGAACGGCCGTCATCTGGGCCCACGGCATGTCGCCGAATCCGATCACGGACAGATCCTCCGGCACGCGCAAACCCAGCGACAAAGCATAGCGGATAACCCCCAGCGCGATCAGGTCGGTACCGGCAAACACGGCCGTCGCCTTGCCGCCGGCAATCGCCTTGGTGACCTGCGGGTCGAGGTCCATCGAAAAGGCATTGCTGACGCTGAAAACAAGATTAGCCTGGGTCTTGATGGTGGCGGATGCGCCGGCGATGCGTTGCTTCTGGCTGGTGATATCCAGCGGCCCGGCGACCACACCGATCTTGCGATGGCCAAGCCCGATCAGATGTTCGGCCGCCAGTTGCCCGCCACGGACATAATCGGCCTGGACCGACTCCAACCCCCGAATGCTGCGGTCGATCAGCACGGTTGGCACCAACCGAGTCTGGGCCTCGACCGTATTGACGTCGCGGATGGGAAACCAGACGATGCCATCGACACCGCGGTCGATCATCCGCTTGAAGGCTTCGCGTTCGAGGTTTTCCGATTCCTCCGTGTCCGTCACAAAGACGCAATAGCCGGCCAGACGCGCCGCCCGCATCACCGACTGGGCCAGGTGGGTGAAGAAGGGGTTGGTGAAGTCGGGCACGACCAGGCCGATGGCGCCGGTCTTGCCGGTCCGCACCGCCCGGGCGCTGAGGTTGCGGCGGTAGCCCAGACCTTCCGCCACCTTCAGGATATGGGCGCGGACGACGTCGCCCAGGGAGCCGGTGCCGTTGATGGCATAGGAGGCGCTGGCCAGGGAGACGTCGGCGGCCTTCGCCACCTCCTTCAAGGTCACCCGTTTGGCCGATTTTAGCGCCAGGTCGTCCATCAGCTGCCCCGATAGGTCGAATAGGCGAAGGGCGAGACGAGCAGCGGCACGTGGTAATGACCCTCTGCCATGCCGAAATCTATGTTCACGACGTCGAGAAACGGAGGATCAGCCAGGGCCACACCTTTACCGCGGAAATAGGCGGCAACCGCGAATTCGAGACGGTAGGCGCCCTTATGCAGCACCAGATCCTTCAGCGACGGACAGCGACCATCTTCGTCCGTTACACCGTCGAAGATGCCTAAGGCGCCGGAATAGAGGCGTATCCGCACACCCGACGCCGGGCGGCCATGCATGGTGTCGAGCACATGTGTGGACAGGCTCATTCTTGCGTCCATTCGCTCGTGAATTCCGGCTCGTCATAGGCATAATAGGCATCGAGCAAGGCCGCGCGGTCGTCGCGAAACAGGTCGTCGGCAATGCCTGCGGTCAGCTTGGGCAGGGCGTATTTCAGCCCCGACAGGGCCGAGGCCGACAGGCCGCAACTGATCAGGGCCGAGTAGTTGAAGGCATAGATGCCACGCACCGTATCGGCGTCATCCGGCGTGCGCCCGGTCAGGGCAAAGCCCGGTGTGAGATAGGGATGGACGTCAATCAGAGGATTGGCAATGTCGTCAGGCGCGCGATAGACATCGCCCCAGCGTTGGATGCCATCGGCGACCAGGCGCAGTTCCGGACGCAGGCCCGGGTCGGTGACCAGGCCGGTCGAGACGATCAGGAAGTCGAAACTGTGCCGCCCTTGCGGTGTGGTGATTACTGCACCGTCGCCGTCCTGTTCCACCGCCAGCCACGGCGCACCGAGATGAAGCTGAAATCCTGGCTGGGCGGCAGCGCGGGCAAAGGTGTCATTGGTCGGCGGCTGGTTGCGCGCGAAAAACGATGCCATGACGGCGTATTTATCGCCGTCGTCCAACGCCGGAAAGCGCGCGATCAGACCGGCCGCTTCCATATGGCGGATCGGATTGACCGTCGGCAGGTTCTTGCGGCGGACAAAGACGTGGGCCTCAGACACGCCCTCGACCAGGGCATGGTGGGCATTGTCAAAGGCCGAGGCGCCGCCACCGAGAACCGCGATGCGTTTGCCGCGCAGGCGGTCGAAGTCGATGTCCTGCGAGGTATGGGCGTAGAGATGCGTCGGCAGGGCATCGGCGACCAGGGGCGGGACATGCCATTCCCCACCGCCCTGGATGCCGGTGGCCAGCACGACCTTGCGCGCCAGAATCTCGCCGCCCGTGGTATGGAGTTTGTACAGGCCGTCCGCCGGTTCGATTAGGGTCAGGCGCGTATCGTTGCGTACCGGCAGATCCAGCACCTCGCGGTACCAGCGCAGATAGGCCATCCAGTCGCCGCGCGGAATCTTGTCGACCGCAGTCCAGGCCGCCTCTCCATGTTGCGCCTCCCAGAAGGCGCGGAAGGTCAGGGACGCCATGCCGTATTCCAGGGCGGTCATATGTTTGGGCGTACGCAGGGTGACCATGCGGGCATAGGTTTCCCACGGTCCTTCGCCCCCGGCCGGATTCTCATCGATGACCAGGATGTTGGAGACGCGCTCACGCAACAGGCCGAAAGCCGTCCCCAGTCCCGACTGCCCGCCACCGACAATGACCACGTCGTAGACGCTGTCACGTGGGGACACCCAACTTGCCCCGCCGTAGTTCAGGCAGGCCAGGTCGTGCTTCACGCGGGTATTGAGATCGGCCAGGCTCATGACGAAACCTCGTCTCGCAGACGCAGATTGACGATCTTGCCGACCTCCATCAGTGCGTTTGCCAGTTCAGACGTGTCAGAATTGTCGAGGCGTTCCTGCATGGCCCTGAGAATGCCGGCCTTGCCACCGGCCCGGCGAACGCAAATGATAAAGGGAAACCCGAAACGTGTCTCATAGGCGTTGTTCAGCTCATGGAAGCGCGCATACTCCTCAGGCGTCAGCTGATCGAGACCTGCGGAAGCCTGTTCTGCCGCCGACTCCTTCGTCAAGCCTTCCGCCATCGCCGCCTTGTCGGCCAGTTTCGGGTGGGCGCGTAAAATTGTAAACTGATCGCTACATGCGGCATCGTCGAATATTGTAATCAGAGCAACGAACATGTCGTCGATGCTTGCGAACGGACGAAATTGCGCCGCCATTTCAACGATCCACGGACTGTGTTCGAACAGGAAGCCAAAGCGTTTTACAAAGGCTTCCTCCGACAGCGCATTGATCTGGGCGATGATGTCATCGCGCATAGGGATGAACCTTCAGCCAGTGACAGGCGATGTCGATGCGTTTGGCGATCCACACCCTGTCGTGCTTCTGCACATGGTCAAGAAAGCGCGCCACGGCGGCAGCGCGGGCGGGCTTGCCGGCTACGCGGCCATGCAGGCCGATCGACATCATCCGGCCGCCCTCCAGATACAGCTGATCGAAAGTGTCGCGCAGATAGCGGAAGAAGGTCTCGCCGTCGTCGAAGCCGTTGACCGCGACGAACTTCATATCGTTGACGTCCAGCGTATAGGGCACGATCAGCTGCGGCGTGCCGTAGCGCGTATCGTAATAGGGCAGGTCGTCGGCATAGGAATCGGCGTCATAGACAAAGCCGCCCTCTTCGACGACCAGTCGCGCCGTATTGGGCGAGGTCCGGCCCTGGTACCAGCCCAGCGGCCGCGTGCCCGTCACCTGACGGTGCAGATCGATGGCTTCGGCGATATGGTGGCGCTCGATCTCTTCCGGGATATGCTGGTAGTCGATCCAGCGCAGGCCGTGGCTGGCTATCTCCCATTCGGCGGCCAACATGGCTTCAACGGCTTGAGGGTTACGGGCCAGGGCCATGGCGACACCGTAGACGGTGACGGGAGCCTGGCGTTCGGTGAACAGGCGATGCAGGCGCCAGAAGCCGGCCCGCGATCCGTATTCGTACAGGCTTTCCATGGCCATGGCGCGCATGCCGGTTTGGCTTTGGGCGCCGACCATTTCGGACAGGAAGGCTTCGGAGCCAGGATCACCGTGCAGGATAGAGTTTTCACCGCCTTCTTCGTAGTTGACGACGAACTGGACGGCGATGCGGGCGCCATTAGGCCAGCGCGGATCGGGTGGAGTAGCGCCATAGCCGATCATGTCGCGGGGATAGGTCATGGGTGACTCTCCATGCCAGGGGCGTCTACCTTCACTTCTTCCCTCGTGAGGGGAGAAGGTGGCGCGAAGCGCCGGATGAGGGGCAACTTAAGGTGCCAAGAACTCCGCAGGCTGAGAGATTGTGCCTTCGGTAGAATGCCCCTCACCCGGCGCTTCGCGCCACCCTCTCCCCGTAAAGTGACGGGAAGAGGCGGAATTGAGCAGGGATGTTTATGGGACAGCGTCTTCATCCGTACACCTCCAATGCCGCGTCGACGCCGGATTTTGCCGGAAAACCCTCCGCACGCAGACAGGCCTCCAAGGCCCCGAGTGTAATCAGCACCTTGTGCTTGCGGGCATTGTAGCCCATGGCGCCGATGCGCCAAATCTTGCCCTGCAATGGCCCGAACGCCGTACCGATCTCGATTTCGAAATCTTCGCGCATGCGGCGACGCACGGCCTCGCCGTCGATGCCGTCGGGGATAAGGATGCCCGTCACATTGGTCATGCGACAGGCGTCATTACCGAACACGGTCAAACCGATAGCGCGGGCACCGGCGACCATGGCTCGACCGGCCAGGGCATGGCGTTCAAACCGCGCCACCAGGCCTTCCTGCAACACGATGCGGGCGCATTCACGGGCGCCATACAGCATGGTGGTCGCTTCGGTATGGTGGTTCAGCCGTTTGTCCGACCAGTAGTCCATGATCATGGCGAGGTCGAAATAGTTCGAGCCGATGCGCGCCCGGTTGCCGTCTGTGGCGTCCAGGTTGCGGATACCGGCTTCAGTATGGCGGCGTGAAAAGATGAAAGCGGCGGCGCGATCGGAAATGGTGATCGGCGCCGAGCCCGACGGCCCGCCCATGCATTTTTGCAGGCCGGCGGTGACGATATCGGCCCCCCAGGCATCGGTCGCCACCGACATGCCGCCCAGAGTCGCCGTTGCGTCGACATAGGACAGCGCGTCGATCTCGCGGCACAGATCGCCCAGGCCGTCCAGCGGCTGGGCCATGGTGGTCGAGGTGTCGCCATGGATAGCGGCAATGACGTGCGGGCGATAACGGCGGCCGGCTTCGGCAATGCGTTCAAACGGCACCACCTGACCCCATTCGGCATCGAGGGTTTCATAATCCGCACCCAGACGTTCACAGATTTCAGTCAGCAACAGGCCGAACCGCCCCGAACGCACGATCAGCACCCGGGCGCCGGGCTCGATCAGCGACACCAGGGCGGCTTCGATACCGGCGCGGGCTGTGCCGTCGATCAGGAAGGTCCAGCGGTTCTGCGTCTCGAACACACCGCGATACAGCGCCATGGTTTCGTTCATCAGGCCGGTCATTTCAGGATCGAACTGGCCCAGCAGATCGGCCGACATGGCGCGCAACACGCGGGGATGGGCGTTGACCGGTCCGGGCCCCATCAGCAGCCTTTGCGGCGGATCGATTTCGCCAAACACATCAATCATAGTCGGCTTCCAGCAGGTCGATAAAGGACAACAGCGCCGCCAGAGCCGCTTCGCAGTCGGCCGCCGTCACGCTTTCCAGCGGATTGTGGCTGATGCCGTCCTTACAACGGATGAACAACATGACGGCCGGGACGATTTTGGCGAACACCATGGCGTCGTGGCCGGCGCCAGACACCAGTCGCCGTGCCGGTTGGCCGGTCGCAATCACCGCCTGGTCCAGCAGATCCATCAGATGCGGATTACACGGGCTGGCCGGCAGGTCGTGGATCTGTTTTATCTCGATGGCGATACCCCGACCAAAGGCAATATCGCTGATCGCCTGGCGGATTTCTGCGGCGGCCTTGTCGCGGACAGGTTCCGTGCCGGCCCTGACATCGATGGTGAAGACAACATGGCCGGGCACGACATTGGGTGCGCCCGGACCGACCGTCATCCGGCCGACGGTGGATACCAAGTCATCCGGGCCGGCGCGAGCGATGCGCTCGATGGCCAGGATCATTTCGGCGGCCGCCGTCAGGGCGTCCTTGCGCAGCGCCATCGAATTGGTGCCGGCATGTCCGGCGACGCCACGGACTGTGACCTCGAAACGCAGTTGAGCGGCGATCGCGGTGACGGTGCCGAGCGCCAGTTTCTCCGCTTCGAGCACGGGCCCCTGTTCGATATGGGCTTCGATATAGGCGACGAAATCCTTGGGATCGCGACGGGCATCCAGAAAGGTTGCCGCGTCGCGATCGATGGTTTTCAGGGCTTCGGACAGGGTCGTTCCGTCGCGGTCAGACACCTCCAGATCAGCAGCATCCAGCCGACCGGCGACGGCGCGCGAGGTCAGCATGGCCGATGGAAAACGCGAGCCCTCCTCATCGCCGAAGGCATAGATTTCGATGGCAAAGGGAAGTTTCCGTCCGCCCAGTGCGGCCACGGCCTCGATGCCCAACATGACGCCCAAGGGTCCGTCATAACGCCCGCCATCGCGTACCGAGTCGATATGAGAGGCGATCAGCAGGGACTTAGGCGCCTCGCCATAGCGGCCAACCAGATTACCGGCGGCATCGATCCGCGTCGTCATGCCGGCTTCTTGCATCCAGGCGGCAACTTGATCCAGGGCAGCGATATGACCGCGGCCGAGGTAGGGCCGATACAGAAAGTCCGGGCTGTCGCTGAAGACGCCGCCACCGAGCGCGTCGCAGCGCTCCATCGCACGGGCACCAGAACTTACCATGCCGCCACACTCCCGTCGGATCTGGGGTCAGTTGCGCCTTCAAGGCGACCGTCGGGATGGCGGACAAGGGCGCCGGCGTGGCCCATCATCGAGGTGAAGGAATCGACTCTTTCGACATTGTGACCACTGAGAGTCAAGGCAATACCCAGCCCGCGGTCGAAACGATTTTCCAGTTTGAGATTGACGCTGGCCTCACCCCACGTCTTGCCCAGCAGCCAGCGCGGCGCGGTAATCGCCTGCTGTAGCGGCACACCCATCCGATAGCGGCTGAAGATAGCGGCCTGGGTCTGAGGCTGGCCCTCGCCGCCCATGGTGCCATAGGCCATGACCCGGCCATCATCGAACATAGCCATGGCCGGATTGAGGGTGTGGAACGGCTTGCGGCCGGGTTCCAGGGCGCGCGGTCCCTTGTCGGTCAAGGTAAAGCTGGCGCCACGATTCTGCCAGATGATGCCGGTCTGCGGCAGGACCAGGCCCGAGCCAAACTCGAAATAGGTGCTCTGGATGGCGCTGACCGCCCGCCCCTCGCCGTCGATGACGCTGAACCACACCGTATCGCCATCGGCCGGCACATGTGGCCACGGCAAGGCCTCTTCGCCAATCCGGGCGGCCAATTGGTCGAGATGGGCCGTATCATCCAGCAAGGCCTGTGCCTCGACCGACAGGAAATCCGGATCGCCGATATGACGGTCGCGCAGGATAAAAGCCTGTTTGGTCGCCTCGACCAGATTGTGGATAAGGACAAGATCGTCCGTAGACGGAACATTAAGCCTGTCGAACAGCGCCAGGATCAACAGCGAGGCCAGGCCTTGCGTCGGCGGGGCGGTGTTGTACAGCCGCACATCGCGGAGACGTGTGGTCAGGGGCGTGGTGCGGCTGACCCGATGGACGCCCAGGTCAGCGGCCGAGACCGGTGATCCCGCGGCGGCCAAATCGGCGGCGATATCACGCGCCAGGCTGCCGTCGTAAAAGCTGTCCAGCCCTTCGGCGGCCAGGCGGCGCAGGGTGCGCGCCAGGGCCGGTTGCGTAAGGCGGTCACCCGTTTGCAGGGGCTTGCCGCCCGCCCGATAGACCGTGCCATAGCCATATTGCTCGCACAGTTCGGCGTCCTTGGCGGCGGCGATATCCGCCCCTCCTTTCGTCACCGCAACACCGTGTTCGGCATAGTGGATGGCGGATTCGAGCAGTTGCGTCAGCGGCATTTCGCTGTCTTCCAGCACAGCCTGCCACGCGGAAATCGTCCCGGCGACCGTATTGGCCGCCAGCGGACCACGCCAGGGAATGGCGTCATAACCTTTGTACAAACTAAGATCGGCCGTGGCCGCCGCCCCGCCGCAGCCATGGATAGCGCGCACCTTGTCGCCTTCGCGGATCAGCCAGAAACTGTCACCGCCGATCGAATTCATATGCGGATAGACGACGGCCAGGGTCGCGGCTACAGCGATGGCGGCCTCCATGGCGGTGCCACCGGCCTTCAGGATATCGAGCCCGGCCTGGCTGGCCAGATAATGCGGCGCGGTCACCATGCCGCGGTACGAAGACGGCGTATTGAGCATCAGGCGAGCACCTCGACCGGCGCGGTAAAGCCGACAATCCCATCTGCCTCCAGCTTAGCCAACAGCTCGAACAGCAAGCCCTCGCGGCCGGGCGCTGTGGCGAATTGGAGGCCGATGGGCAACTTGTCGGTCTTCAGCGGGGCAGCGATAACCGGGATGCCGGCCAGGCTGAGCGGCTGGGCGAGTATGCCGAGATTGGCGCGGGCCGAGACCGTTTCACCATTGAAGACGATGGTGCCTTCATCGATGCGAGGGGCTGAAACCGGCGTTGCCGCACAGATCAGGACATCGAATCTTGCCAGCGCTTCGGCGACGATATCACGCCACACCGCGCCAAAATCCAGCGCCCTTTGATAGATGGCCGACGGCAGCATGGCGCCTGCAATCAGGCGGTCGCGCACGGCCGGGTCATAGTCCATGGCGCGGTTTTTCAACGTGTCGAGATGCAGGGCGCCACCTTGCGCCGCAGTGATCAGGAAGGCGGCCGAACGCGCGGCCTCAGCCTGGGGCAGGTTGAGGATTTCGGCATTGAGATGAGCGCCGACGGTCGCGACAGCTTCGCGGGCCTCGGCGCCGGCATTGCGGGTGAAAAAGCCGTCCAGCACGGCGATGCGTCCAGCCGATTCGGACTTTACAGTGCGGCCGGCCATGACCTCATAGACGCGCTTGAGATCGCGGATCGAACGGGCAAACGGACCGACCGTATCCAGGGCATGGACGAACGGGAAGACGCCGTCCATCGGCAGGTCGTCCATGGCGGGGCGCAGGCCATAGACACCGCACAAACTGGCCGGAACACGGATCGAACCATTGGTGTCGGAACCCAGGCTGAAATCGGCCAAGCCGGCGGCGACCGCGGCGGCCGATCCGCCTGACGACCCGCCGGCCAGGCGTGCCAAGTCATGCGGGTTGCGGGTGGTGCCGAAATGCGCATTCACCGTGGCAAAGCCGTAGGCATATTCGTCCATATTGGCCGTGCCAATCAGAGCCGCGCCGGCCTTTTTCAGACGGGCAATGACCTCGGCATCATGCGCAGCCGGCGCTGAATCGAGGCGCATCTTCGCCCCGGCCGTGGTCGGCAAGCCCTGGATATCGAACAGATCTTTTGCAACAAAGGTCATGCCGGCCAGCGGCCCTTCATGGACTTTCGGCGTCAGGGTCCGCGTCAAGGCATTATAGCGGTCGATCACGCTTCGTCCCCGGCCAAGAGATGATCGTCGAGGATACGGGCGTGCCTGGCCAGGAGTTCCAGATTGGCGACGACACCCTCGCGGCAGACCTCGGGCAGGTCGAGAGCCAGCAATTTTGCTGTTTCATCTAACCAGTCGCCGGGCTGTTCCGTCATGGCCTCAAATCCTTTGTCAGGAGGAGGTTAAACGTTTCAGTTCAGTTTGCAAGTGCGAAGTGCGCCTCGCGCGCCTGTGCCAGGGCGTCTATGCCTTTTTGCAGGCTTTCAGGCGACTTGGCAAAGCACAGGCGCAGGACGGGCAGGTCGCGGACCTGCCGGTCTGGGCCGCTCTCACAGAAGGCCTGCAACGGAATGGTCGCCAGGCCGTGATGGTTGAGCAGATGGAAGGCGAAATCGAGGCCCGGCGTGGTGATGCCCGAGGCTTCAAGATCGATATTGATGAAGTAGGTGCCCTGGGCCGGCAGCACGACGAAGCCGTGATCGGTCAGGCTCTTGCTCAAAACATCACGCGACGTCCGAAACGCGTCAAGCGCCTGCTCGAAACGTTGGCGTGGCAGGTCGAGGCCATAGGCAACACCGTGCTGCAGAGCCGGCGGGGTCGAAAAGGTGATAAACTGATGCGCGCGAGCGACCTGGTCGACCAGTTCGGAGGGCCCACAGACAAAGCCGACCTTCCAGCCGGTCAGGGAGAAAATCTTGCCCGCCGAGCCGATCTTCAGACTGCGTTGGGCCAGGCCGGGCAAATGCAGCACGCTGAGGTGCGAGTCCTCGAACACCAGCTGTTCCCAAACCTCGTCGGCAACGACGAAGGCGTCGAACTTCTGGGCATAGTGCTCGATCAACAGCAGTTCGGCGCGCGACAGGGCGTGGGTCGTCGGATTGTTCGGCGTGGTCAGCAGGACCAGCTTGGTGCGGGCATTGAAGGCGTCGTGCAGATCAGCCTGGGTCAGGCGCCAATGCGGCGGCGACAGCTGCACAATGCGGGGAACCCCGCCGGCGCTGCGGATCAGCGGGACATAGGCGTCGTACATCGGCTCGAAGACGATGACCTCGTCGCCCGGCGAAATCAGGGCCAGTATGGCGGCGCAGATGGCTTCGGTGGCGCCAGACGTGATCAGGACCTGCTTGTCGGGATCAAGCTCGATGTCTTGATAGGTCTGGTAGAATCGCGACACGGCGGCGCGCAGGGTGGCCAGACCGCGCATCGGGGCATATTGGTTGGATTGGTGCATCAGCGCGTCGGCGGCCGCCTGGCGGACGTCGGGGAAGCCGTCGGATTCGGGAAAACCCTGGCCGAGATTGACCGCGCCCAGGCGACGTGCCTCGCCGGACATGATCTCGAAAATGGAGGTTTTCAGGTCGCGAAAAACCGGATTCATGGGCCGCTTCTAGCACAGAATTAGGTCATTTTGAGGCGTTTTTTTACGCGTTCTCGGGTGACGTCTGGCGCGCCTTGGCCAGGACTTCCGGACGGAGGAAGACACCGGCGTCATAGGTCTCGGGCAGCAGGTGGCGGCCTTTGAGCCATGACGCCAGACTGTCGAGATTGGCAATCTTCGCCGCGTCGAGATCGAGCCGGGCGCCGTCGGCGATCAGGCCGTCATAGGCCGTTTCGGCATCGGACGGTTCGACCTTGCCTTCGAGCGCCACCTGGCGCAGCGCCTCCTTCGGGAAGTCGCGCGCCCAATTGGCGGCGTCGAGCAGATTGGCCAGGACGCGGGCAACCAGGTCGTCGCGGGCATCGAGCAGGGTGCCGTCGACCGTGACAGCGCGTTGTTCGACCAGGCCCGACAGGCGCGGATGGTCGCGGATCTCGGTCGCACTGAAGCGGTGGACGATCTTGAGATGGGCATTGCGCGCCAGTTCGATGCCCTTGGCGCCGTATAACAGGGCGACGTCGGTCTGGCCGGCCAGCAGGGCCTCGACTTCGCGGCGGGCGATGTCGCCGAACGGCACCGACGGATGATCGGCGATGACCGGCGCCCATTCGATATCGCGTTGCGGGACACCGGCCAGGCTGAGGATCGATTCCCAGGCACGCAGGGATCGCACCTGGGCCGGGGAAAAGGCGCCGGCCTCCTTGGGGATCGACAGACGGCGGCCGGACAGGTCACGCAGGCGTTCGATCGGCTGGGAAGGACGCGTGACGACCGCGACACAGTGGAAGGTCTGGCCCAAAGCCAGCAGGCGCGACTGGCCATGCAGGCCGTGCGACCACAGGGCGGTGGCGGCGTCGGCTTCGCGGAACAGGTTGGGCAGGGTGTGGTCGAGATGACCCTGGCGCACGGCCGCCGTCGAGTTTTCACGCACCGAGACGATATAGACATTCTCACGCAGGAATTCGCGTTGCAGCACACCGCGGTTGGCGATCAGGCCCAGGGCAGTCAAGGTCGGGCAGCGGGCATACCACACGCTTTGCGGGGTGGACGGCTGTTTGACGGGCGGCAACTGAGGGCGCGAAATCGGCATGGCATAGGTCCCATAGGGGTCGGGATTAAAACCATAGTGAATTGGTGTAGATTTGAAAGGGAGATATTCTGGCGATTGGGAATAGGAGAGATAAAGTGCGGCCCGGCGGCGAATTTTTTACAAGGCCAGCGATGAAGCGCAGGCGTACATTTTGAGCCAATGCCTGTCTAGTCTTCGCCCACCCCGTTTACGGGGAGGGTGGCGCGAAGCGCCGGGCGGGGCGCTTAGCGAGGTGCAAATGAAAACAGCAGGCATGCTATTCGGCGCGATCCTGGCTCTGGCCACACCGGCCCAGGCGCAAGTGACCCCGGACGGCCAGCACGATTTTGACGGCCTGGTCGGTTCGTGGAACATCCACCTGAAAAAGCTCCTTCACCCGTTGAGCGGTTCAAACGAATGGATCGAATTCGACGGCACGGTGGTTTGCCAGCAGATATGGGACGGTCACGCCGAGGTCGAAGAGTTCAAGGTCGACAGCGCGGCACAGAATATCCACATCCATGGCGTTGCCGTCCGCCTCTATAATCCACAGTCGCACGAGTGGAGCATCTATTGGGCCAATGAGAAGAATGGCACCATGGACCCCGCACCTCAGGTCGGGCATTTCAGCGACGGCCATGGCGAGTTCTACAGCAATGACACCCTGGACGGCCGCCCCACCATCATCCGCTTTGCCTGGACGCTGGTCGGCACCGAACGGCCGCATTTCGAGCAGGCCTTTTCCGCTGACGGCGGCAAGACGTGGGAAGTCAACTGGGTGACGGACCAGACGCGGGTGCGTTAGGACGTACTGGTTCAGACAGGCGGCTTAATGCTAACTAAAGTGACTCTGACACTTTTTTCTCGCTTTCGAAGGGCGCGTTCCAGGTTTGACACCGCCAAGCTTCAATACCGCGACGGGATGATCTCCGCGCCACCGCCCTTATGCGGCCTCGGCCTATAGCCCTCAGCCGCATTTGGGACCCGGTCTGTGCATTCTACTGAGCAGCTATGGATCAGCAGCGGCGTCAAATCTGTACCCACCCACAAGGTCGTCCAAAACAGATGTGGTTGATGCGCTCCGAACGGCTGATCGCACACGCTACATGTCTGCGGGGTCAAGGACGGTTGCGGCGCGTGAAGCCTTGGAAACGGCATGCGAGTATTTCGGTTTCCATACATCGCTCGAGTGCTCATTCGGGTTGAACGCAAATTTTGACACCGTGTCACTTCATAGGGCAACCAGTGCAGTGAATAGGACGTGTAGATATCCAGGTTTTCGAGATTCGACATGTAGCCGATCTCGGGCGGGACCCGTCTCAAATGGCTGCCGTAAAGTCGTAATTCCCTAACCTGCGTCAACTCCCTGATTGTATCCGGCAAAGTGATAACATTAGCCCAATCCGAAGGTGCCATCATAGCCGATGGCTCGAAAACCTCGGATTTCGAGGCAATACCGACTTCCACGCAGCGTAAAATTTCCCTCCATCCAGCAACGTCCACATCCTGATATTGGCTATGGAAATCAGGCATACCGGCTTTTCCATGCTTCGTTCGACGGCCTACGCAACCGCAGTGTCCGGTGCGCACGGTACGTTTTATCGCTGCTAAAGTGACCGGATCGATAGATAGTAACGGCAGGTCTTGCGTTGATAACAGCACAGGGTCTGGTTGACGGGCTGGTGGCATCGCGGGACGATATCCAAATAAGCGAGACAGAAATTCAATTATCGACATAATCAGCCCCCATTTTGGTCGTCAGCAGCCAACATACATCTTATTTGTCGCCTGTAAGGTAAGCAAGAATCCAGCTTCACCAGATCCCCCGAACTGAAGTTAGTAGCTCCGGTTTGCTCGTCCGGGATCGCCCCACCCAGGGGCGCCACACGCTCAGAAATATTCCCCGCCCCTCATCGAAATAATATTCCTGAACTTATTTTACGGAAAGCCCAATCCCAGGCATCTTAATAGCAGGAGGGCATTTATGGATTCGGCGCCACGCCACGTCATACAGTGGGTGGGATCACAGATCCTGCCCCACGAAGCCGACGTGCGCGCCTGGCTTAAGCGGACGCGTATGGGCAATGAAGACATCGAGGATATCATCCAGGGGGCCTATTGCCGCATGGCGGAACTGGTCAGTGTCGACCATATCCAGTCGCCGCGCGCGTATTTCTTTACCGTCGCCAAGAACATCGCCCTGATGCGACTGCGCCGCGCCCGCATCGTGCGGATCGAAAGCGTCGACGAGATCGACCGGCTGGACATCGAAAGCGATGCGCCATCGCCCGAACAGGTGACGGCGGCACGGTCGGAACTGGCGCGGGTGCGCCGGCTGATCGAAACCCTGCCGGCGCGCTGTCGCAAGATTTTTGAAATGCGCAAGATCCAGGGACTGCCCCAAAAAGAAATCGCCCGGGCCATGGGCGTAAGTGAAACCATTGTTGAGAACGAGTCCGCCAAGGGACTGAGGCTGATCATGCGGGCCATCGCCACCGAGGACCGCCACGTTCAACCGCACAAGGAGTCAAGTCGTGACGCCGACACCCGTCGAAACTAGCGAAGAGATCGAGGTCGCGGCCAGCGTCTGGGCTGTCAAGGATCGCCCCCTGGCGCCCGAAGACGAACAGAGGCTGCGCGAATGGCTGGCCGGCGATCCGCGGCGGCGCGGGGCGCTTTTGCGCGCCCAGGCAACGTGGGATAGCCTGTCACGCGCCAGGGCGCTGGGTCCGGTCACGGCATGGCAGGCCAGGGATGATCGGCGTGAAAGGGATGTCCGGCGCGAAGACGTAACGCGCCGCCGTATGCTGATCGGGACGGGCGTCGGCGGAGGGGTTCTCGCGGCCGGACTGGGTGCGGCCGCCATCAGCCTGCATTGGGACGAAGCCACCACCCGGATGGGCGAAATCCGCCGCTTGCCGATGAGCGACGGATCGATCGCAGCGATCAATACCGAGAGCCGCATCAAGATCGACATGACGGACCACCAGCGCAAGATCGACCTGGTCCGGGGCGAGGTATGGTTCAAGGTCGCCAAAAACAAGCAGCGACCGTTTATCGTGACGGCGGGTATTGCGCGGGTTCAGGCCGTGGGGACGGCGTTTTCGGTCAATCGTCGTGATGGCGGTGCCGAGGTGCTGGTCACCGAGGGTACAGTCAAGGCGTGGCTGGACGGGAGCGATCAGCCGGCGGTGTGGCTGAATGCCGGCGACCGCACCTTTATCGGACCGAAACGGCAGGTCAGCGTCGATCATGCCCCTGAAGCGATCGACAGCGCCCTGGCCTGGCGCGAGGGCCAAATCGTGTTGGACGGCAAGAGCATCGCCCAGGTCGCCGACGAATATAACCGCTATAACCGGCTGAAGATCATCATTCGCGATCCGGCATTGGGCGGCGAGCGGCTGCTGGGCCGTTTCAGCACGGACGATCCCGACGGATTTTCAGGCGCGGTCGGCCAGGCCTTCGGGGCGGAAATTACCCGTACCGACAAGGCAATCTACATAGATATGAAAAAAAAGTGACGCTGGCGATACGGAACCCATAGGCCTGCACATCGTTCTAATAGAGGGTCGTTGTGTCCTCACATAAGGCGCCACAAGGCGCCACATAACACAGGAGGAAACCGATGACGAACTCGCGCATGCGCATGTTCAATGGCCCCTTGCTGCTGGCAGGAACCACCCTGCTGATGGTATCAGCCTTCCCCGTCCAGGCCCAGGCCTTGACCCAAGACAAGTCGTTCAACATTCCGGCTCAATCGGCCCAGCAAGGCATTCCGCAGTTTGCCGAACAGGCCGATATTCAGCTTCTGGTGCCTGAGCGCCTGGCCAAGGGCCAGACCACCTCGGCGGTACGCGGCACCATGCCGGTCCGCGAAGGCCTCAATCGCCTGTTGGCCGGCACAAATTTGACACCGGTTACCCAACCCAACGGCGTCATCATCCTGGCGCTGGCCACACCCAATCCGCAGGCTTCGAGCACCAGCTACCCCATGGCGGGCGGTGTTGCCCGGACGGCCAGCCTGGTCATGGCCGATCCGGCATCACCGCAGGCCGATGTCGCACCGGCCGCAGCCGCTCCGCCCAGCGAACCCGTCACCGTCGTCGTGAAGGGCATTCGTAATTCGCTGAACAAGGCGCGCGATATCAAGCGCAAGGCGGCCAATTCGGTCGAAAGTATCGTTGCCGAAGACATCGGCAAGATGCCCGACCTGAACCTGGCGGAATCCATCCAGCGCGTGCCGGGCGTGGCCATGTCGCGCGAAGGTGGGGAAGGCCGCAACATCACGCTGCGTGGCTTTGGACCCGATTTTACGCGCACCACGTTGAACGGCATGGAGGTTCCGGCGAGCAGCGACGGGCTGGATACCGGAGGCGTCACCCTGAACGCCGGACGCGCCTTCGATTTTCACCTGTTCGCGTCGGAACTGTTCAACCGCGTCGATATCGAAAAGACGCAAAAGGCCTCGACCGAGGAAGGCGGCATAGCCGGTACGGTCGACCTGTATTCGGCCCGGCCGTTCGATTTCCGCGACGACTTCACGCTGTCGGCGTCGGCCCAGGATGCCTATAATTCGCTGACCGGCAAGAACGATCCGCGGGTCGCCTTCCTGGTCAGCAAGAAGTTCGCCGACGGCAAGCTGGGCGTCCTGTTTTCGGCCGCCGTGTCCAATCGGACGGTCTACCAGGAAGGCTATTCCAGCGTCCGCTGGACATCTCCGCACGCTAATGGCGACAGCTGGGCCGACAGCAATCCGACGGTGACGGGTACGCCGTCGACCGCCTGTGGCGCCGCCGATCCACTGGATTGCCTGTGGGCGCCACGTTTGCCCCGCGCCGATTTCTTCGGCAATGACCAGAAGCGCGCCGGACTGACAGGGTCTTTGCAGTACAAGCCAAACGAAGACGTGCTGATCACGCTGGACGCGCTGCATTCCGACCTGACCAATGACCGGTTCAGCTATAACTCGATGGAATGGCTGCTGACCCACGGCACGGCGGGCAATTTTACCGGCCAGACGCCGGTGTCGTTTACGGTTGGTCCCGACGGCAAACAGCTGATCGCGGCCAGCTTCAACGACGTGACGTCATGGTATGAAAGCCGCCACCAGAAATCCAAGTCGTCGTTCAACCAGGTCGTACTGTCGGGCAAGTTCAGGATTTCGGATCAGCTGAGCCTGGACGCGATGGCCGGCACGGCGACGGACGACGCGGACCGGACCGAACTGCGGTTCTATTACCGTTCGGTCCCGCACTTCTATGCCTACGACTACAGGAACAACCCGTATGTGCCGGAGGTCAGCTTCGGCGGCTACGATCCGAACAAGGCCAGCAACTACGTCAATGCGCTGACCGCGGCCAACCGGATCAACAACGTCACCAAGGAGAACTTCTCGTCGAAGTTCGACGCCAACTACAGGACCGAATCGTTCTCGATCCAGGCGGGGCTGAACTACAACAATCGCACCGTCCAGTATTCGGAAGGCTATGGCGCCAGCCCAAGCTTCGACCCTTCGTCCTACACCCGGGCCTTCCCGATTTCCAATTTCGGCGATGGACTGGATGACGCAACACTGCTGCCGTTCCGTGTCGCCGATTTCGACGCCATTGCGAAGGCCGGAATTATCGCACCCGGCTATACCGGCAACGCCGGCGCCGGCTGGAAGGTGGGCGAGCAGACCATGGGCGGCTATGTCGAAATGAATGCTGAATATTCAATCGGCGACATGCGGCTGCGGACCAATACCGGCCTGCGTTACGTCAAGACGAACGTCACATCCGAAGCCCTGATCGCGGGCACGGCGGTGAAAGACAAGGTGTCGTACCAGAACTATCTGCCGTCGATCAATCTGGCCCTGGACGTGCGCAGCGATGTCGTGCTGCGGGCCTCATACGGCCGCAGCATGACGCGGCCCGGCCTGAGCACGCTGAATATCGCCGGACCGGTTTTCGGCTATACAACGCGGACCGTCGGCAATGTCGGCAACCCGGCCCTGAAGCCTTACGAATCCAACGACCTCGACTTCGCCGTCGAATGGTATTTCGGCAAGGAAGGCCTGCTGTCGCTGGGCGTGTTCAACAAGGACATCGTCCGGTCGCTGAAGACGGACGTGGTCACCAAGATGATCGACCCGTCGTTCTGGGCCGCCATCTATGCTGATCCGCAATATGACGTGTCGTACAATGCCGACCCGGCGAAGGTGCCCTACACCTTCACGATTCCGGTAAACAACGACGACGGCAACAGCGTCAAGGGCTTCGAGCTGACCTATAACCAGCCCTTCACCTTCCTGCCCGGTCCGTTCGCCAACCTGGGCATCGCGTCGAACTACACCCATGTATCGGCCGAGGATTCGACGGGCCTGTCGCCGAACTCGTACAATGTGACGGTCTATTACGACGCCAAGTCCTATGGCGCCCGGATATCGGTCAACAAGCGCGACGACTATCTGCTGAGCGAACCCGGTGGCAACGGGCATGTCCAGGAGCGCAAATACGGTCCGACCCATGTCGACTTTGCCTCCTATTACGACATCAACGAACACCTGACCCTGACCTTCGAAGGCATCAATATCACCGACGAGGTCGAACGGATCTATGGCACAGGCGATACAGGTGACATGGACCTGACGCGCGAATACACCCATACCGGCTCGCAATGGCTGGTCGGGGCGCGGTTCCGCTACTAGAGGCGGAGGGTACAAACGGGCCGCCGGTCTCAGGAAGACCGGCGGCCTTGCTTTTTGCTGGAAAGGGAGCGCTCGTGAAAAGACTATTCATAGCAATGATGGCCATAGCGGGCGCAGCGCAGGCGGACAGCTTCCGGCCGGTCGACGACAGCTATACCATTGCGCAGCGCTACGAGGGCTACAAGAGCACCTATCCGGAGCTGAGCTGGCCCGTATCGACCTTCGAAAGCGGCCAGCAGGTCCTGTTCGACAGGGTCTACAAGACGGCGGGCCGCGACCTGCATATCGACGTCTTTTTGCCCCCGGCGCAGCGAAACCTGAAGCAGGGCATTCTGCTGGTGCATGGCGGGGCGTGGCGGTCGGGCAGCAAGTCGCACTTTTACGCCATCGCCAATCTGCTGGCGCAGCGCGGCTATGCGGTTTTCCTGCCGGAATATCGCCTGTCGCCCGAGGCGGGATACCCGGCGGGGCTGATCGATATCAACGACGCGATCGTGTGGACAAAGGCGCATGCCGACGCCTTCGGCATAGCGCCGGACGCCCTCGCCCTGGGGGGCGGTTCGTCGGGCGGCCAGATGGCGGCGCTGGTGGCCTATACGGCGGACAGCGACCTGTTCAAGTCCAGGGCTTCGGACGATACCTCAGTGAGCGCGCTGATCGATCTCGATGGTGTGCTGGATTTTACCACACCCCTGGCGCTGCAGTACGAAAATGCCGCCGGAAGTGCTTCGCCGGCGGCGGTTTGGCTGGGCGGATCGATGGAGCAGGCGCCGGAGCGGTGGCGCGAAGCCAGTGCGGCCAGTCACGTCACTGCGCGGGCGCCGGCGACCATGATCATCAGCAGCGGCAACCTGCGTTTTACGGCGGGCCGGGAAGAGGTGGCGACAGCCCTGAACGGGTTTGGTGTGCGCAACCAGTATTTTGCGTTCTACAACGCACCGCACGATATCTGGCTGTTCGAGCCGTATCTCAGCCAGATCGTCGACCGGGTCGATAGATTTATGAAGGCAGGCAAACCGAGATGAACCGCTTGGCATCCATAATCTCGATTGCCCTTGCCATGGGGCTTGCGGGATGCGCGACGATTCCCGTGGCGGCGTCGGACCATTACGCCGTCAAGCGGCAGTGTGGCGAGCTGGCAAGGTGTTATGCGACCGTGCAGGCCGCGGTCGATGCCGCGACGCACGATATCGGCGATCATTGGGTCACGGTCGATATCGAGGCCGGGCAATATTATGAAAAGGTGGCGGTTGCCCGGGCGAAGACGCGATTACGCGGCGACGGGACCGAGCGGACGCGGCTGTATTTCGACGCGGTGGCGCAGACGGCAGGGGTTTACCATCGCAACAGATGGGGGACGCCTGGCTCGGCAACCCTGACGATCGATGCCGATCAGGTGACGGTCGAGGGTCTGACGGTGGAAAATACCTATGATTTTCTGACCAATGACGCACTTCCGGACGGCGATGCGCGCAAGATCTCCAATTCCCAGGGTGTGGCGCTATTGCTCGACATCCACAGCGATCGCGTGATGGTACAACAGGCGGCCTTGCTGGGCTATCAGGACACCTTGTTCGCCAATGGCAAGCGGGTATTTATCCGCAACAGCCATATTTCCGGCAATGTCGATTTTATCTTCGGCAACGGGCAGGTGCTGATCGAGGACAGCACGGTGGAAAGCCGGCGCCGGTCGGCGACCTTTGCGGCCGGAGACTTCCAGTCGTTTGTCGTCGCACCGTCGACACAAATAGCGCAGCCGATCGGCATCGTCGTCTACCGGTCGCGCCTGACGCGCGAGGCCGGTGTGCCGGACGGTTCGGTGGCCCTGGGCCGCCCGTGGCATCCGACAACGACCTTTCCGGACGGTCGCTATGCCGATCCCAACGCGGTGGGCCAGGCCTCGTTCATCGACTGTTTCATGGACGCGCATATCGCCCGGGATCATTGGACCAGCATGAACGGCACAGCGCGCGACGGCACCAAGACGGCGGTCTTCCTGCCCAGGGATTCACGCTTTTACGAGGTAGGCTCGACCGGGCCAGGCGCGCGGCACGACGACCCCGGCATTACCTGGCAAGGCGGCCTCGCAATCGCCGATGTCCACAAACAGTTCTTTATCGGTTGGCCTGAGGCCGCGCCGTTTTAACACTTCCCCAAGAGTGCTGCTGCTCCCCGCAGACGCGCTTACACCTGGGCCGCTTCCTCCCCACGGAGGGAGCGGCCTTTTTTTCTCCAGCTTGCCAGGCGTCACCGTCCAGCCAAAGCCCCCGGGCCAAGGACCTATCATAATGACGCATCCCAAGGAGAAGCCTTGCGAATGGATTCCGAAAACACGCCCCAGACCGTCTTTTTAGCGGTTACGTTTTCGATAGATTTGCCCACAGATTTTCACAGATTATCACAGATTTTCAATGGTTTATATTGCCGCGGCAGTGGCTTTCCTGCAGATAAAAATGGCTACGCGAACAGACAATTCAGATACGGAAATCTGTGCTAATCTGTGTAAATCTGTGGGCACAAAATCTTTCTTTTCAAACGCTTGTAGATGGGTGAATCCTAGAATGCCAAGTGCAGCGGCGTTGAGGCAGCGTTAAAGAATTGCCGATAGCCTGCCAGCATCATGACACGCTTGAACCTGTTCGATGTGCGCGGCGAGGACGTCACAGATGAGGTGACGGAAGAGCTGATCCGCAAGGGTGACCCCTGGCGCAGCCTGGTGCGGTATCGCGACGGCCGCAGCGACCTATTTATCAGCACACGGATTAATTTCGCCTTGCTCAAGGCTGCATCTGCGTTGCCGGTCGTACAGCTCAAGCCTGAGTCACGCCAGGACGAACTGATGAAGCAAGACGGCCTGCTAACGCCGGCGGGCTCGCGCCGGAACTACCGGTTTCTGGAACGCATCGTCGAGGCCGTGGAAGCCGGCGCCGTACCGGCCTGTTATCTGGCCGAACAACACGGCGACTGCCGGCGTGATTTCTACTTCGTGACCGAAGACGCGGATAGCTTCGAACGCCTGGTCCAGGTAGTTGCGCAGCGGTGCGATTTTCCGTTGACGATCGCCTGTCATAGCCTCGCCGAAGTGGCAGGGACCCTACTGCCTCGGGAAGCGATTGGCGACCTTGGACTGACGGTGCCCGCGCTTGCCCGGGTGCAACCCACCCGATTTGAGTTTTGGGGCGCCGCGCCGTCATTGGCGCGGCTCAGGTCGGGACTGGAGCAGCGCGGCTTCCGCTTTCTCAGCCTTGAGACCTATCTCAGCGAACTGCGCATGATCAAGGACGTGCCGATCGACGGCGACTTCCAGGCCGTGCTGAAAGAGATCGTCCCCTTGTCGCGCTCGCTGGGGTGCAGCTATCGCGGAACCGAGACCATCGACGGTTTCGAGCAGTTTGCACTTACTCGCGCCTTGCCGGAGCGGTACGCCGCTAATCCGCCCGGCATGATCGGAGCTCTGCGTGGGATATTCGGGCGGAGGGCGTAGCGACTTTAGGCTTATAATGTCGACGAAACCGCCCAGAGATCGATGCCGCCGTCGGTGGCATAGGTGTCGATATCGGCCAGTTCGGCGTCGCTGAAGGCGAGATTGTCCAGTGAACCCAGGGAGTCGGCCAGTTGCGCCACCGTACGGGCGCCGATCAGGGCCGAGGTGACGCGAGGGTCGCGCAGGACCCAGGCGATCGCCATCTGCGACAGGGTCTGGCCGCGGCCTTCGGCAATGGCATTCAGCGCCCGGATGCGGCGGATATTGTCGTCGGTCAGCAGGCGCTGGTTGAACGAACCCTCCCTGGCGGCGCGGGCGTCGGCCGGCACGCCATTCAGGTACTTTTTGCTGAGCAGGCCTTGCGCCAGGGCCGAAAAGGCGATGCAGCCCGTGCCGATCTCGGCCAGAGTATCGAGCAGGTCAGCCTCGATCCAGCGGTTGAGCATGGAATAGGACGGCTGGTGGATCAGCAGCGGTACACCTTCCGATTTCAGGATGGCGGCGGCCTTGCGCGTCAGTTCCGGCGAATAGGATGAGATGCCGACATACAGGGCCTTGCCCTGGCGGTGCAGGGTGACCAGGGCGCCCATGGTCTCTTCCAGCGGTGTTTCCGGGTCGACGCGGTGCGAATAGAAGATATCGACATAGTCGAGCCCCATGCGCTTCAGGCTCTGGTCACACGAGGCGATCAGGTATTTGCGCGAGCCGCCGACATCGCCATAGGGCCCGGGCCACATGTCCCAGCCGGCCTTGGTCGAGATGACCAGTTCGTCGCGGTGAGTCCTGAAATCGGTCGCCAGGACCTTGCCGAAGTTCTCTTCCGCCGAGCCGTAGGGCGGGCCGTAATTGTTGGCCAGGTCGAAATGGGTGACGCCGTGGTCGAAGGCGTAACGCAGCATGGCGCGGCCGGTCTCGAAGACATCGTCGCCGCCGAAATTTTGCCATAGGCCGAGCGTGATCGCCGGCAGCTTCAGGCCCGACCGGCCGCAACGGCGGTAGGGCATGGCGTCATAGCGGTTCGGGGCGGCGGTATAGGGAACGGGAAATGCCATGAGATGAGCCCTTTGGATTTGGCGTGGCGGAGAGGCCGGTTTACCCCCTCCCACCACCCTTCGGGTGGTCCCCCCTCCCCTAAAGGGGGCGGGAGAAGAAAATTGATTTATACGAGACTGGAAAGGATGGCGGTGACGCCGAGTGCGGCGATCTCGACGTCCTCGACGCCGGTCAGGCCGCTGACGGCGACGGCGCCCAGGCATTCGCCATTGTGGATCACCGGTAAACCGCCGTCCCAGCCGACATAGCGCGCATCGCCGTGATAGTGGACGTCGGAACCGTCTTCCTGGGCAGACCGGCCGAGATCGCCGCTTTTGCCGCGCACGCGGGCCGCCGTATAGACCTTGTTCTGGGCGATGACGATGGGAGGCAGGGCACAGCCGTCGGTGCGCCAGAGCGCGATCAGTTCGCCGTGCGAGTCGCCCACCGCGACGACGCCGGCCTTGCCACGGCGCTTCAATTCGGCGACGCAGGCGTCGATCGCCAGGCGGGCTTCGGCTTCTCCCAGTTCGTGGCGAGTCAGCATGGACGTTCCTCAACCTTTTCGTTGGCAGCCTGAATAGGGAGAGGCGGACAGCGCTGTCAAGGGAGGAGTTGCGCTGACCGTGTGCCGTGTCTGCCCGTAAACCGTCAGAAAGCGTCCAAATGCACGGGATGGCGTCCACTGCGTAGACGTAGAGCTCTTGGCGTCAGTAAATTACGAGTATATCTTCTTTCGTGACAATCGACGTAAAGGGGGAAATATGACATCGCTAGCAGAATATATTGCAGACAGCGTCAAGGACCTGCACGGCTTTATGGGCCCCGACGTCGGGCGCCAGCTGGACCTTAGCGAGAATAGCCTCATTCTGGTCGAAGACATTTTGACGGACCTTGTCGGCCGATTTGGCGCCTATGACGTAGATCAACGACAGCGGATAGTGGAGCTATTCGGCTGTTATATCCTCGAAGTCGGAAGAAGCGCCTTTGGAGGTAGCTATGTCTGGCACCCAGACCAGAAGGCGCCCATCCTGATTATAGGCGACATCGACAAGCATGTGGGGATGCTGACTTGGCCGAAAGTTGCGGGCCGCCTGACAGGTGACGTTGGTGACAATATACCATTCTTTTACGAAGGCTTTGCCGAGCGCGCAAAGGGACCCGCACCTGACGCTAGCGTCCTCTACGTGTGAGGCCAAAAGAATAGTACCGCCCCGAGGGTTGCGAACTCAACAGCTTCAAAAGATTTCCAGGGTCCACCCCCTGATGAACTCGGCCTTGCAAAGCTTGCATCTTCAACAATGTGCTCTTTCAGACCGATGTCTTAATCGCGCTGAGGGAGTCCGAAACAGGGTCGGGAAACGGTGCTTTGGTCGAGTCCATTGTGACCGGCCAGCTGCGGTGGCAAACGAAGAACGTCTGTTTGCCGAACGTGTTACTGCGTGCGCGATTGAACGAACGCCGGATCAGCCCGCCAGGCGCTGGTCATGGGCGACGGTGAGCAGGGCGCCGAAGCCCGCCGCCGACATCGGCTTGCCGAACAGCCAGCCCTGCATGGCGTGAACACCGGCGGCCTTCAGGTGGGCGTGCTGCGACGCCGTCTCAATGCCCTCGGCCACCACCTGCATGCCAAACGCCCGTCCGATACCCGTCACCGCCTGGATAATGGCCAGGGCTTCGAGGGCCGTGCGTCTTTCGCCGTCGAGCGCCTGGACGAATTCGGCGTCGATCTTGATCTTGTCGAACGGGAAGCGATGCAGCGCCGTCAGCGACGAATAACCGACGCCGAAGTCATCGAGCGCCAGCTTGATACCCAGGTCGTGCAACTCGCTGAAGATGAGGCGCACGCGATCGGGTTCCGCCAGGAAGGCTGTTTCGGTCACTTCCAGCACCAGGCGCGACGGGTCGTAGCCTGTCTCCGCCAGCAGGCGTTTCAGGTCGACAACAAAGTCGGGCTGGTTGAGCTCCAGCGGCGAGACATTGATGGCCACGGGAATGGCGCCCCAGCCGGCGGCTTCGCCCAGCACCTTGCGGCGGGCAATGGCGCCTATTTCGCAGATCAGGCCGCTGCGCTCGGCCAGGGGAATGAAGACATCCGGGCCTATATGGAGGCCGTCGCTGCGGTTCCAGCGCACCAGGGCCTCGGCCGATATGGCGACCAGACCGTTGCGGTCGAAGATGGGCTGGTACTTCATTTCGAAGGCGCCGGCGGCCACCGCCTCCTTCAATTCGCGCAGCATGATCGCTTCCGGGTCTTGAAGCACCATGGTGATGCGCGCGCCGCCTTCGGTCAGGTCGTCGAGCCGGACCAGGGTCGCTTCCAGCAGGGCCCGGGTATTGGCAACCTCGTCCGCCGAGATCTTGCGTCCGGTTTCGCGCACGGCGCGTTCGATGGCGGCGGTGGCTTCTGAGACCGCGCGCGCGCCGAGATTCAGGCTCATGGACTTCAGGGCGTGGGCGGCACGGGCGACCGCCTCGTCATCGCCTTCGCTACGCGCCGCCATCATCTGGGTCACGCAGTCGGGGGCGTGGCTGCGGTAAAGACCTATGATGCGGCGGACGAAGGCGTCGCGCTCGGTGCCCAGGCCGTCGAACAGGGGGCCGGCAACCTCGGCGTCAAACAGGGCTTCGTCAACCGTCACCAGTGGCTGGAGGTTATCCGGGTCATGGGCCTGGTCGTGGCCGTGATCTGACCCGCGCATGTCGTCGAGCGCTTCGGCGGCCAGGGCGGCCGGCAACCATTGGTGCAGGATTTCGCCGAGGTCCTTCAGCGTGAAGGGTTTGTGCAGGACGCCGTCCATGCCGGCCTCGCGCCACAGGTTGGCGGCGTGACCGACCACGTGGGCGGTTAGCGCGATAACGGGTGTAGCGTCGGCGCTGGAGGTCGCTTCACGAATCCGCAGGCGGCGGGTGGCTTCGAAGCCGTCCATGACCGGCATGGAGCCGTCCATCAGCACCAGGTCGTAATCTTCATGGTCGAGGCGCTCCAGCGCCTCGGCGCCGTCATTGGCCGTGTCGGCGGTGATGCCGAAGCGCGACAGGGCCTCGACAGCAACCTCCCGGTTGACCTCGGCGTCGTCGACGACCAGCACGCGGGCGGCGCTGTAATGGACGGCAATGCCATGGACCGGTGTATCGGCATCGTCGATAGCCAGGGGCTGGCTGTCGCGCAGACGCTCGATCAGGCTGTCGAGATCGCGGTGGCGGACAGGGGCGGACAAGATGCAGGCCGCACGACCCTGACGGACCAGGGCCTCGGCCTGGTTGTCGTCGGGGTCGGCCAGCAGGATAAGGCGGATGGGCGCCACATCGCCGCTGTCACGATGCGCACTGTCGGCAATGACGGCCCTCGGCCCGTCTTCGGTGAGGACTATGCCCGCGGCCTCGAGGCGGCGGGCCAGGGCGGCGCGGGTATACTGGCCGGCCACGCGCAAAGCCACCGGCACGGGCTCTGCGAGGCGCGGCGGTGCGCAGGTTGCGGGATTGTTGCCGGCCGGCAGGACAGCCTGGAAGCGCGTGCCCCTGCCCGGCTGGCTGGCGACGGTTATGGCGCCCCCCATGGCTTCGACCAGGCGCTTGGCGATGGAGAGGCCGAGGCCGGTGCCACCGAAGCGCCGGGTCGTGGTCTGGTCTTCCTGGGTGAAGGCGGCGAAGATGCCGGGCAGCTTGTCGGCGGCAATACCGATGCCGGAATCGCGGACCGACAGCTTCCAGGAATGTTCGGCCGCGTTAAGATCGCCCGGCTCGATCTGGACAACGACAAAGCCCTTTTCGGTGAATTTCAGCGCGTTGGAAATCAGGTTCGACAGGACCTGACCCAGACGGACCGGATCGGCAACAACGATGCGCGGGGCCAGGGGATGCGCAGCGACCACCAGCTCCAGGCCTTTTTCGCGGGCCTTGGCCTGGAACAGGGCGATGATATCGTCGGTCAGGTCCAGTATGTCGACATCGACCTGTTCGACCTCCAGCTTGCCGGCCTCGATCTTGGAAAAATCGAGAATGTCGTTGATGACAGCCAGCAGCGAACGGCCGGACTTGACGATGGTCTGGGCATGGCGGCGCGCCTTGGCCGGCAGGGTTTCGGCGGCCAGCAACTCGGCCATGACCATGACGCCGTTCATCGGCGTGCGAATCTCATGGCTCATGGTTGCCAGGAAATCGGACTTGGCGGCGTTGGCGTCCTGGGCTTCGTCACGCGCCTGGATATAGTCGGCCGTGCGGGCGGCGACTTCGGATTCCAGCCCCCTCACCTGGGCCTGGATCGTGGCGTCGCGCTGGCCGATGGCATCCAGCATGGTGTTGACGCCTTCGACCAGGCGGCCGACCTCGTCGCGGCTGCGCACCGTGACGCGCTGCGAGAAGTCGGATTTGGCCGAGATAGCGGCGACCGAAGCGGTCAGCTGGGTCAGGGGCTCGGTCATCGCGGTCTGCAAACGGCGCGCCGCGATAAGGGCCAGGGCCAGGGCGCCGGCGGCGATGCCAAAGATGGCGCCGATGGAGCGCAGCAGGTCGGCGGCAATGCCTTTCGCCTTATGGACGACGACGACCTGGCCGATGCGACGGCCGTCATAGGTGATGGGTGCTGCCACCTCGATGCTCTGGGTCATGACCAGGGCGAAGACCGACGGGTTGGGTGTTTCGGCACTGAGACGCACATCGTTGCGCAGGCGCGATCCCGTGCCATTCTCGGCCAGCAGGTGGGCATTGCCGTCGAGTACGAAAGTCTCGACCCGGGCATAGATGATGCCGGGCGTACGCGAGACGGCGCGGATAGCGGCAAAGGCGCGGGTGGGATCGTCGGCAACGACGGCGTCGACAGAACTGCCGGCCAGGACATCTGCGGCGGTTTTCATCTGGGTCCAGCGCGCCTGGGCGTGGCGGGTCGTCTCCGACCAGGCGAACAGGCCGGCCACCGGCAGGGTGGTGAACAGGACCGAGCCCAGGACCAGCACATTGAGCCGGCGGCGAATGGAAGGCGCGGACCGGCTCATACGGTCGGGCCGTGAATTCGTGCGCGGCCGTCGCGATAAAGTGTCGTTACGAGCAAGGGATCACCTTCAGAGTCCGAATCAAGGCTAATAAGTAAATGTTAAAAACTGCCTGCTATTTCAAAAGGAGGCAGGAAATGCGCGTATGGTTTGGCCACAAGGGATTGGGCGAAAAGGGATTGGGCTAACTGACCGCGCCATCGTGAGATGTGAAAGCGGACAAACAGCGACGATCTTCGCCATCTGCGCCGTACCGCTGATGATCGCCATCGTCGGCGCGCTCGAAATGGGCGACATGTCGGGCGACAAGAGCCGCCTGCAGGCCGCTGTCGACGCCGGAGCGCTGGCCGGTGCGGGACGGCTATCGGTCGCGCTGGCCAATCCGGAACAGGATGCGCGCACCGCGGCCATACGCTCCGCCACCGACAATATGAACGGTCATGCCGCCAGCTTTTCCGTGACGGTCGACAGGGCGAACGGTACCCTGACCGTCGATGGCACAAGCGAGCACGCCACCATTACGGGCTTTCTCGGCGACAAGACTCTGCACGCCAGCGCCATGGCCGAGGCGTTGCAAAAGACGCCGTTGTGCGTCTTGCAAACAGATTCCGGCAGTATCGATCTGGCGACCGGCTCGACCATACGTGCGCCGGGTTGCCTGATCCATGCCAATAACGACATCACGGTCGGCTCTTCGTCGATGATCACCGCGACGCGTATCCAGGCCAGCGGCAAGGTGACGGGATCGACCAGTCCTGCGGGCAATGGCGGCGCACTGAACATCCCCGACCCGTTCGCCGATATGAATCTCAATCCGACCACCCTGTGCAATCTGAGCCTCAATATCGCCGTCACGCCGTTGCTCAGCGACACAACGGTGGCCCCAGGCGTACATTGCTTGCCCATCCTGGCCGTCGGCGGTACGCGGGTACATCTGCTGCCGGGCGATCACTATTTCATCGGCGGGCTGATCATGACTCAGACCTCGACCCTGGATGGCGACGATGTGGCGCTGATCTTTGGGCCATTGCAGATCTTCAACTTTGCCGACAAGGCCAATGTACGGCTGACGGCACGCAAGTCGGGACCGTTCGCCGGCTTCCTGATCGCCACGACACGGACCAATACGAAAACGTTCAACATCTCCTCGACCAATGTGTCGAAGCTTTTGGGCACCATCTATATCCCCAATGCCACCTTAAACGTTACGGCCAAGGGCAATGTAGCGCAGGATTCGGACTGGAGCGTCATCGTCGCCAAGAAACTGACCCTGAGCAACGGTCCGATCCTGGTCATCAACACGCGCTACGCCGGATCGGGCGTGCCGGTGCCAGAGGGCGTCGGGCCGGACACTGCCACGGTGCTGAAGCGATGAGTGACAGCTTTGTGCCCTTCGAGACGGCGCGCGTCCTGGTCGCCGATGACGATCCCATCCTGCGCGAATTCGCCGCTGTCCATTTGGCGACGCCGACCGTCGAGGTCGAGACGGCGGGTGACGGGATGTTGGCGCTGGAACGGCTGCAACTTGGCGGGATCGATATCGCGCTGGTCGACCTGGACATGCCGCGGCTCAACGGGTTCGAACTGATCGCCCGTGTCCGTGCCGATGAGCGGCTGAAACATATGCCGATCGTGGTGGTGACGGGGCGCGAGGACATGCTGGCCGTCGACAAGGCCTATGCGGCGGGGGCGACGGGGTTTGTCGTCAAGCCGATCAACTGGCGCGTCCTGTCGCATCAGCTGGCCTATGTGCTGCGTAACGGCCGGGCCGAAGCCATGTTGCGCGACGAAAACGAACGGATGCGCATTTTGTTGAAGCAGGCGCAGGCGGGTCTGATGGCGGCGATGCGTCAGGCGGGGTGAGGTTTTGGAGATGGGTTTCTGCGGTCTGCATGGCGGTACGACAGAAGCCCTTACCACGCAACGTAGTGACGGCACGTCTTCGGCTGTGGAATCTTGGATCACGAAAAGCACCAAAAGCAGAAAAGCACTAATATTCAGGGTAGTATGACATCCCGCGCGAAGCGCCTTCTTTCGCGCCCAGTGCCACAAACTGGATTGAATGCCCTTCGGGCGAAGTAAGATGAGCTACTCCCATTCGTGCTTTTCTGCTTTTGGTGCTTTTCGTGATCCAAAATTCCACTGTCAACGATAAGAAGACTCGGCAAAGCGAGAGAAAACCTTTCCGCGCACACCGGCCGAAAAGCGCAGAGCGGTAAGGCACTTTTTAACCGCGTTCGTTTAGGCTGACCGCATTATCCAGAAGGCCACTATCCAGAAGGATTTGTGTAGCGTCATGTCCGTTTACCAGCGTAATGCCATCTCCGTTCGCGGTCGTGGCGAAAAGCCGATGATCTTCCTGCATGGCTATGGCTGTGACCAGACCATGTGGCGTTTTATTGCGCCGCATTTCGAAGACAGTCACAAGGTCGTCCTCTACGACCATGTCGGCTCGGGCAAGTCCAATCGCGCTGCCTACGACCGCATCCGCTACAACAGCCTGCATGGCTATGCCGACGACCTGATCGAGATCGTTGAATCCCTGGACCTGAAGGGCGCCGATATCCTCGGCCACAGCGTCGGCAGCACGATCGCCCTGCTGGCCGCCGGCAAACGTCCCGACCTATTCGATCGCCTGCTGCTACTGGGCGCGTCGCCCTGCTATATCGACCGCGACGGCTATACCGGTGGCTTCACCCAGCAGGGCATCGACGAACTGCTGGCCTTTCTCGAGTTGAATCACGAAGCCTGGGCGGCCACCATGGCGCCCGTCGTCATGGCCAATCCCGACCGCCCCGAACTGGCCAGTGAGCTTGAGCTCTATTTCCGCGCCAACGATCCGGACATCGCTCACCATTTCGCCAAGGTGGTCTATAACTGCGACCATCGCGGCGATCTGGCCGCCGTGCGCAATCCCACCCTGATCATGCAATGTGCCGACGACGTGGTCGTGCCGGTCGAAGTCGGTGACTATCTGCATCGCCAGATTCCCGGCAGCCGCCTGGTTCTCCTCGACACCCACGGCCACTATCCGCAGTTCAGCGCCCCCGATCTCGTGCGCAACGCCATCTGCGACTATCTCTATCAGGACCGGATCGCCGCGTGACCCTGGACCAAGGATTCGACCTGGCGCCCTGTGGTCTCGTTGTCTGTAACGGCGACGGCGCCATTGTCCGTGCCAACAGCTTCTTCCGCGAACTGGCGGGCTTGGCCGAGTCGACCGCCGTGCGCACCTTCGGGCGCTGCCTGACGCGGCCGTCACAGTTCATTTTCAATGCCAAGCTGATGCCGCAGATCAACCTGACCGGCGTGGCCGATGAGGTAGCCCTGACCCTGGCCGGGCAGGACGGTCGCGGGGTGCCCGTACTGGTCAATGTCCGCCGCGTCTCCACGCCGGAAGGTGAGACCGAGCATCATTACGCCGTCTTTCCCGCCAGGGAACGACGCGAATACGAAACCGACTATCTCGACGCCAAGAAGAAGCTGACCCAGTATCGCGACTATCTGCGCATGGCTGAAAAGCTGGCCCAGGTCGGACATTGGCACGGCAACCTGGCCACCAAGGAAGCCTACTGGTCGCCCGAAATCTACGCCATACTGGGCTGCGATCCCGACACCTTCGTGCCGCGGCTTGGCGAGACCATGTGTTTCTACCATCCCGACGACCGCGAATGGGTCAAGACGGAAGTCGATGCCGCCATTGCGCGCGGCGGCGACTATTCGTTTGAGGTCCGCATGATACGCCAGGATACCGGCGAAACGCGCTACGTCGAATCCAATGGGGTGTGCGAGCGCGACGAGAGCGGCGTCGTAACCGGCCTGTTCGGTGTCTTCCACGATATCAGCGATTTCGTCGCGGCCAAAAAAGCGCTGGAAGCCAGTGAGGCGCGTTTTCGCCTGCTGGCCGACAACGCATCGGACGTTATCACGGTCGCCGATGTCAATGGCCGGATCGAATATGTCTCGCCGGCCGTCACGACGGTCCTGGGCTTCCCGCCCGAACACTTTATCGGCAAATATGTCCGCGAGTTCATCGTGCCCGAGGACTATCCGCAGGTCGAAGCTGCCTACCGCGCCTATGTCACCGGCGTCCGGCTGGACGATGCCCCGCACATCCGCTACCGCATCCTGCATCGCGACGGCCAGCCGGTGTGGCTGGAGGCTCATCCCCAGGCGATCGTCAACGACCAGGGCCATGTGTTGCGTTTCCAGGACGTGGTGCGCGACATCACCGACCAGAAAGCGACCGAGGAGGCCCTGGCCCAGGCCACGCTGGAAGCCAATGCCGCCATGGAGGCCAAGGCGCAGTTCCTGGCCACGATGAGCCACGAACTGCGCACGCCGCTGACCAGCATTATCGGCTTCTCCAGCCTGCTGCGCGACATGCTGTATGATGACGAGCACAGGCGTTTCAGCCAGCGCATCTGGACCGCCGGCCAGGGGCTGCTGGCCCTGATCAACGATATTCTCGACCATTCCAAGCTGGAGGCCGGGCAACTGGAACTGGACACCTCGCCGTGTTCGGTGGCCGACATCGCCCAGGACGTCGTCGACCTGCTGGAGATCCAGGCCGTCGGCAAGGGGCTGAACCTGATGATCGACGGCATCGAGGACATGCCGGATCTGATGATGCTTGACGAGGTGAGGCTGCGTCAGATCCTGCTCAACCTGGTCGGCAATGCGGTCAAGTTCACCCAGGACGGCAGCGTGACCATCGGGCTGGACCTGCGTGACGACCGGCTGCGCGTGCGCGTGACCGATACCGGCGCCGGTATTTCGCCGGAAGGACAGCAAAGGCTGTTCCAGCGGTTTTCGCAGGTCGACCATAGTGTCGGCGGGACAGGCCTCGGCCTGATGATCTGCAAACAGTTGGTCGAACTGATGGGCGGGCGCATCGGTGTCGAAAGCCGGCTGGGTCAGGGATCCCTGTTCTGGTTCGAGATTCCGGTCGAGATATGCGAGATCGAACCGCCGGCCGTCGAACCTGAGAAGGTGGTGGAGATTACGCGTCCGGGGCGGATTCTGGTCGCCGACGATCAGCCTGCCATAATCGACCTTGTGTCGGTTTTGCTGCGCGGTCAGGGCTACAGCATCGACACGGTGAAAAACGGCGTCGAAGCCGTCAGCGCCTGTCTGGAAGTGCCGTACGACCTCATCCTGATGGACGTCAACATGCCGGTGATGGACGGGCTTCTGGCCACCCAGGGCATCCGTTCGGGCTGTGCCTTCAACGCCATGACGCCCATTGTCGGGATTTCGGCGGGCGGCGATGCGCGGCGCAGGCTGTGCCTGGGCGCCGGGATGAACGACATGGTCGAAAAACCCATAAAACCCATGGCCCTGATGGCGGCGGTGACCGCCTGGCTAAGTATTGCATCGGAGACCCTACATGGCCGCGCCGTTAACGCCTAACAAACATCGCCTGCTCATCGTCGAAGACAATTACGATATCGCCGACCTGCTGGTCATCCGGCTGGGGCTTGCGGGCTATTTGACCTTTGTGGCGCGCAATGTCGACCAGGCACTGGCGGCCATATACACCTTCCGGCCGACGGGCGTGCTTCTGGATATCGGTCTGCCGGACGGTGACGGCTTCCAGGTGCTGAAGGCGTTCAAGAGCGCCATAAAGACACGCGACATTCCTGTGCTGATGCTGACGGCGCGCCAGCAGATGACCGATATCCGCAAGGCCCTGGACCTGGGCGCGCAGGACTATGTCACCAAGCCGTTCGACGACCAGAAACTGCTGCAGCGGGTGGCGCGTTTGCTGGGCCTGCCGATTCCTATGCTCCGGACGGAAAAGACGATGCTGCGGTAGCTCGGCTAACGGGGTCCATGACTGAGTTAGTATGATCCATTAAATGGCAGTCCTCCACCGTATGCTGCTAGACGATGCACACATCTCAAAAAGGCAAGTAAACTCAATAAGATTGGGCGTAAGATGTCGGGGTTTTCGACGCTGAATCCGGCGCGCTGTTTTTACGCTGTAAGCTAAGGCCCCCCACCGTCACGGCTTACGCGCCGAAGATGCGCGAGCGCCGCGCCACGCCACGGGGCGCCCCGCTCCCCCGCGTGGCGGGGAGTATAAGAAAAACAAATACTTATACCGCCCCGTGAGCGGGGCGGGGGACCGCCCGAGACATTGCGAAGCGTAGCGCAGCTTTGGCGAAGGGGGGTGGTGGGGGCCTTCGGTCGTTCAGCACCCAAACCAAGCAGATATGTGCATACCCTAGCTGCAAGCGGTGGAGGACTGGTGTTATACGGTTCAGAAGGGCAGAACCTCGAACGTCACCGAATAGGACTGACGGTCTTCGGGCAACGGCGGTGGGCCGGCTGGCGGTCCACCTTCGATCTGCGGGGGACGCGGCGGATAGCTGGCGCCGACCCAGTACAGCTGACCGAGCGGCCAGGTGACAGTGACTTCACCCCTGGCATCGGTCGTCAGGTTGGTGTCTTTCAAAGCACCGCGATACCGCACGCCACCGGGTACGACCGAAACCGCCAGCCCGGCCAGCGGCTTGCCGTCCAGCAGGGCGCGGAAGGTGGCGCTTTCGCCGGCGATAAAATCGGCCGGCGCGGTGATGGGGACAATTTCGAGCCCCTTGCCCGTCGGTTGCCACGAGGCCGCCGTCGGCTTGCCGTTGGAGACATAGGTATCGGCGCGGCTGAGCATGTGCGAGGTCGCAACGTCGGTGGCGTCGGCCGGCACCTGGGCGGCCATTTCCGCCGCCGTGCCGCGGAAGCGCTTGATCTCGCCGCCGGCGGTATAGCGCGCATTGATCGTATCGCTGGCCAGGGTAACGCGGTAGGTGCCGGTCTGGGCCAGGGTCAGTTCGCAGCTGCTGCGCAGGGTCAGGGTAAAGGGATTGGCGCAGGTCGCGGCCGTACCGTCGGGCGCCGTCACGACCAGGCCGTCAAGCTTGGCGGCGAAGGAGTCGAGCTGGAAGACATCATCGGACGCTGCGGCGTCAATCGTCACCACAGGCGGCTTGCCCGGCCCCATCGCTTCGACCTGGGTGCTGGACGCCACGACCCATATTCGCTTGGCGTCGGCCGAACCGGCCGCCAATGCCAGCACCGCCGCTGCGCTGATCGTTGCCCATGAATAGAACTTGGTCATACAGCCTCCATATACGAGGCTCGTTTACTATTAAATGCAACTCATTCGCAATGGTAATCTGCGAATCAGGGGCGGAAATATCGCATCGGGAGCTTCATGGTCACGCATATCTGAAAGCGCTCGCTGTCGCGCGTAGCGCACTTCATGACGGGCCACTGCACCGGAATACGAATTCGTAGCACCGGCTGAACAGGTACGCCTGCGCGCGTTAGCAAGCAGTCTTATTCGTGCTTATTCGTGTTCATTCGTGTTTCAAATCTTGCGAACGGTTCCACACGCGCAGGCTTCACATGCCCCGCCCCGGATCAGCCCCAGCTTTCGGTGACGCCCTTGCGGCGGCCGGGATTGACCAGTTCCGGCAAGCGCAGTTCGCGCTCCGGTCGGCCGAACAGGTAGCCCTGGCCGAGATCGAGACCCATGTCGACCGCCAGTTTCGCCGCTGCCTCGTCCTCGATCATTTCGCCGACCACCTGTGCCCCCAGTTCGCGCGACAGCAAGGCGATGGAACGGATCAGGGCGCGTTCGCGCTTGTTATCGCGCGCCATCTTCAGGAAATGGCCGTCGATCTTGATAAAGTCGGCTTCGAAGCGGCGCAGGTAGTTGTAACCCGAGGCGCCCGAGCCGAAATCGTCAAGACAGACCGAGAAACCGAGACGGCGCAGATTGTTGAGGAAGTTGGCGGCGTTGTCGATCTGCTCGATTTCGGCGGTTTCGGTGAGTTCGAAGAGCAACCGGCCGGCCAGATCCGCATTCTTGCGCACAGTGGCCGTAAGCGCATCGCAGAAGGCGTCGGATTGTACGGAATGGCCCGACAGGTTGACGGCGATGCGCGCATCGGGCTGGCGTTTCAGTTCCTCGATGCCGCGGCCATAGACGGCGGCGTCGATTTCCGGGATCAGACCCATCTGTTCGGAGAAGCGGACCGTCTGATAAGGGCTTGAATCGCCTGGAAAACGCAACAAGGCTTCGAAGTGGCTGATCTCACGCGTCTTCAGGCTGACCACGGGCTGGTAGTGCAGTTGGAAGGCGCCCGTGGCGATGACAGCGTGCAGGCTGTCGTATTTCTCTACCGTCGAGGCCATGGCGGCCTGCATGCTGGCTTCCAGCGACAGCGGCAGCTTGCCGTCATTGCGCGTGAAGGTGCTGATGGCATAGGCCAGGGCCTTGGCGACACCAGCCTCATCGAGATTGCCCGTGTCCATTGACAAGGTGGTGACATTGGGACGGACGGCGCCCGGCCGGATACCGGCCGCTTCCAGGGTATGTCCCAGGTCACTGACCAACTGGCGTTCCGCCTTCTCGGTGCCGCTGGCCGAGGCGATCAGGCCGAAGTTTTCGGCGTCGAGCTGGCCGGCGGAAGAAGATTCCACCGAACTGGCGCGCAGAAGTCCTCCGATATCGGCCATCAGTTGGCGCGAACGGTCACCCGGCATGGCCTTCATGGCCTGGGTCAGGCCGCCCATACGGATCAGGCGCATTTCATGCAGCATGGCGGCGCCCGAATCGGCGTCGGTCGGATTGATCGATTTTTCGGCCATGTGCTGGAAGTCGCACATGTTGAGCAGGCCGGTGATGTCGTCACGCTTGGGCAGGCCCATCGACAGGGATTCGGCCAACACGGTCACGGTGACATGCAGCACGTTGCGGTTGGTCAGGAAACAGGCCCCGACATTGACCAGGATCGGCTTGGCACGACCCTGGGCCAGGTACAGGGCTGCGGGCTCGATACGGCCCGTTGTGCGGGCCTTTTGCAGCAGATGGGCCAGGGTAGCGCGCTCAGACGGTTGGAACAGGCCGCCGAGATCGGTGCCTTTCAGAGTCACATTGTCCGCCGCCAGCAGCGCCTTGGTCGCGCCGGTCGTATGAGCGATCCGGCCATTGGCATCGAGCTCGATCAGAAGGTCCGCTGCCGCCATGGAAAAGGCGATATAGGTGTCGCGCTGGTATTTGAAATCTTGTGTTTTGAGATCTGGGGCATTGCTCATGCCCACACCGTAACATGACTATGTTAATATAACGGTCAATACAGGTCCCGGCGATAACGTCCGTCACGCAGGGCGGCGTCGACCCAGGCACCGCCCAGGACTGCGCGCAGGGCCGAATCCACCGCCTGCCCCATGGCGAGGCCGCCGCAAACAAGAATAGCGCCGCCTTCGCCCAGGTAGGTGCGCAGGGCGTTCGCCTGGGCGGTGACAATGTCCTGGACATACAGTTTATCGCCGCTGTCGGGTTGCGAAAAGGCAAGGTCGAGGCGGGCCAGCGGCCAGGTCAGGGCCAGGGTACACAAGGCGCCGTCACGCACCGGATGACGCTCGCCATAGATCAGCCAGCCGGGCTTGGGCGCTGCCAGGATATGGGCACGCAGGCCGGCCAGGCCGGAACCGGCGGCGATCATCAGGACGGGGCCAAGCCCTTCGGGAGCATGAAAACCGCTATGAGATTTGATGCGCAGCGGCACTGTGTCGCCCGGCGCCAGGCCCTGGGTCAGCAGGCCGGAGCCCGTGCCATTGGCCACCGCGCGAACAAACAGCTCGGCATGGCCTTCGGATGGCAGGGAGGCCAGGGAGTAGTCCCGGCGGTGACCGTCAGGCGTGGTAATTTCGGCGAGGTCGCCCGCCTGCCAGGTTGGCAGGTCGTTGACCGGGACGAGACGAATGCGAAAAAGCGGCATTTCGCCCATCGGATTGAGACGTTCGCGCAAGGTCAGGCGCCACGGTGTGAAGACGGCGGCATCCGACGTCACAGAAGCCCCGAGTTGGATCAGGAGCGCATCCCATTTCGCCAGCGTGGTTGCGTCGAGGTCGTCGGCCGTCATACAGGCCGACAGGGCGTGAGCCTGCGTGGCCATCAACCAGTCGAACAATCGCAGGCCGAAGGCGCAAAACTTGTCGTACCTGTGATCACCCAGCGCCAGGACGGCGAAGCGTTTGCCGGACAGGTCAATCCTCTCGCGCATCAGGCCGCGTTCGAAGGCCACGGCGTCGTCGGGCGCGTCGCCTTCGCCGGTCGTCGAGGCGACGCACAGGATGGTCTCGGCAGAGGTAAGAATCTCAACCGTAACTTGGCGCAGGGACAGGCAGGTGGCGTCGAGCCGCTTAGCGGCGTCGCGGGCCAGCTCTTCGGCCTGGCCGGTCTGGGAGGCATAGAGAACCAGGGTTGCAGCGGTCTTCGTCAGGCGCTTTTTCGGCCATAGCGACGCCAGGCAGATCGCGATAAAGGCAGCCGCAGCGCCGGCGGCCCACAGCCAATTTTGCGGATCGTGGGTCACAAGGTCGCTTAATTTCATAGCCAGCGCTCCAGGGCGGGACTGAGGCGCTCGCGAATGGTTTCACCGTCGCGGATGCGCAGCAGGCACGCAATGTCATGGCACGTCGCGAACTCAAGACCCCTCGCCTCGCCCATCACCATCAGGGCGGTGGCCAGGGCGTCGGCGCGCCAGCACAGGGGATCGAACACAGTGGCCGAGGCGATGGCGGAGCGGGTGGGTGCGCCGGTGGCGGCGTCGATCGTATGCGACAGAATCCGGCCGTCGTGGACGAAAAAACGCTGACCGTCGCCCGAAGTCGCAACGGCGTGTTCATGTAGGGCGACAACCGCGTCGACGCCGGCGATTTCAACCCACCATGGCAGGCCATCCGACTGGACGCCGAAGCTGGTCAGTTCACCGCCGACCTCGACCAGGGCGGCGACGCAACCGGGTTCCGCCTTGACGATGCCCAACAGGGCGTCGGCAGCGTATCCCTTGGCGATGGCATTGAGGTCGAGACGGGCATGGGCAGGCCGGATCAGGCCGTCGGCGCGCCAGACCAGGTCGCGCCAGCCGCCGCCCGCCAGGTGTGTCGTATCCGGCAGGCCGGGGGCGACGGCCTTGGCGCCGAAACCCCAGGCTTCGACGGCATCGAGCAGGCAGGGATCATACGCGCCCTCGCTCAAGGCGGCTATGTCGAGGGCATGACGGACGACCTCGAGCAGCATGGCTGGCAAGGGGACGAAGGTATCGGGCGCGGCATGATTGAATCGCGTCAGGTCGGAATCGCTGCGGTAGGGACTCATCTCAACATCGATGCGGTTGAGTTGGTCCTGGAGCCGGGTGCTCAGGGCAGAGTGCGCGCGTTCGGACAGGCCCGGATCGGCGAGGAGGATGACCTTCCATGTGGTGGCGAAAGCCTGGCCGGCCAGCGTGTATTTGCGCGCCGTGGCGCAGGGCTGCGGCGCCAAGGTGAGCTCGGGCACCAGCACCTTGCGGCCGGCGATCGGAGCGGATTCACAAAGTTCTGCGTCTGCGGATGGCATGGTTGCCCCTCACCCGGCCCGTTGGGCCACCCTCTCCCCGCAGGCGGGAAGAGGAAAATAACTACGGCTTGTAAGTGATTTTGACGGCGCCCAGTTCGCCGTCGCCCTTGCCGGAAGCCGAGGCAGCCTTGGAGGGCGCGTAGGTGAAGGGCACCTTGACCAGGTCGTGACCGCCGGCTTCGCGGGCGGCTTCGACGACCACCACATAGGCGCCAGGCTTGAGCCTGGCCAGGGTCGCCGCATCGACCGTCAGGGTCTGGCGGCCGGGGGCGCGGGTGGCGGTGGTCAGGCCGTTGATCGGCAGGGTCAGGTCGCGGCCGCTCTTGCGCCACCAGGTGCGGACCTCCTTCAGCCATTTCTGGCCGCCGCCGTCCTTCTTCTTGACGTCGTACCACAGGAAGACATTGGCCGTGTGAGCGCCCGCCGCATCCTCGATCCAGCCGGCAACATAGGGTTTGTGGTACTCGGCGACGGTCTGCTGCGGGATATCGACATCGAGCGTCATTTGCCCGGCGATGGCAGAACCGGCCGTCAGAACGAGAGTGCCACCGGCCAGCAGGATCGGGTTTTTAAGCATGTACGAACACCATGAAGAGGATGAAGGGCAGGACCAGGCCGGCGGCGATCAGCGGCCAGGTGATGCTGCGGTTTTTGGCGTAAAGCCAGAGCAGGCCGAAGCCGGTGACCGAAAAGACGACGCAGGCGATAGCCAGGAGATCGATGAACAGCGACCAGACGGCGCCGGTATGACGGCCTTTATGCAGATCGTTGAGCACCGCAATAACGCCGCGTTGTGTACGTTCATAGGTGACATGACCATCGGCCTTTTCGATCGTCACCGAGGCATCGACGCCGGGCCCGTCGAGATCGACGAAGATTTCGTCGTCGGTCACATCGGCCGGAATGCGCGAGATATCGACGCCGGTCGCACGCCCAACGCCGACCGCCACCAGCCTCGGCACTGGCTGCTTGTCGACGGCCTTACCGTAGCCGGTGAAGCTGGGCAGGTCCTTTTCGATGCGGACGGTTTGCGGTTTGGCTTCGATCTTCGAGGCGTGGTTCAGCGTAAAGCCCGTCACCGAAAACAGCAGCAACCCCATCAGGCACAGGGCCGAGCTGATCCAGTGCCATTGGCGCAACTGATTGCGCCAAAAGCCGGACGGAAGGGTGGAGGGTGACAGCATTGGCAGGTACGAAACTTATTTGATAATCATTCTCATTATCGTTCGCATTTGACTTTGACAAGCGCTATCTTGTCGCATGACGCGCCCTTGACCCGTCCCATAACTAAATGATAATCATTCTCAGTCTTAAGTATGGCGGCCATGAAACTCACAGACCTGCAAGCCTTTGCCCCTGCCCGCGTCGTCGCGGTCAGCGATGTAACCGACGGCGACACCATCAGTCGCCGGTTGCGCGAACTGGGCTTTGTCAAGGGCGAGGAGATTTCCGTGGTTGGCCGCGGGCCGATCGGCGCCGATCCCCTCCTGATTCAGATCGGCTTTACCCGCTTCGCCCTGCGCCGCTCGGAAGCTGCCAGAGTGACCGTGGAGCAGGCGGCCTAGTATGAGTACCCTGAATATCGCACTTGTCGGTAACCCCAACTGCGGGAAGACGGCGCTGTTCAACCAGCTGACCGGTTCCAGGCAGAAGGTCGCCAACTATGCCGGGGTCACCGTCGAGCGCAAGGAAGGCGTCTTTACCGCACCATCGGGCCGTTCGGTGCATGTGTTGGACCTGCCCGGGACCTACAGCCTTGACGCCATGGGGCCGGACGAGATCATTACCCGCGATGTCTGCCTGGGCAAGCTGGCCGGTGTGGCCGTGCCCGACCTGATCGTCTGCGTGGCCGATGCGACCAATCTGCGCCTTCACCTGCGTTTCGTGCTCGAAATTCGCCGGCTGGGACGGCCGATGGTCCTGGCCCTGAACATGATGGATGCGGCGAAAAAGCGCGGCATCCGCATCGACCGGGCGGCTTTGGAACGCGAACTGGGCCTGCCGGTGATCGAAACAATCGCCGTCAAGTCGGATGGCACCAAGGCCCTAGTCGAACAGATCGATCGGGTCACGAATGACCGCGCAACTCCCGCCGACATTTTACGTTCCGGGGACGACGACCACGCCGAGACGCGACGCATTCTGGCCGCTACTGTCGTCATGCCGACGCGGACGGCCGTCACCGACGATGCGCTGGACCGCGTCCTGCTCAATCCGGTGTTCGGCATACCCATCCTGCTGGTCATCATGTTCGTCGTTTTCCAGGCGGTATTCACCTGGGCGACGCCTCTGATGGATGGCATCGAGGCGGCCATGGCCTGGCTGGGCCAGTTGGTCACCGCCACCATGCCCGACGGCCTGCTGAAGAACTTTATCGCCAATGCCATGATCGGCGGGCTGGGCTCGGTGCTCGTCTTCCTGCCGCAGATCATTATCCTATTCTTCTTCATCCTGCTGCTGGAAGAATCCGGCTACCTGCCGCGCGCCGCCTTCCTGCTCGACCGTTTGATGGCCGGCGCCGGCCTGACGGGGCGGTCATTCATTCCGCTGTTGTCGAGCCATGCCTGCGCCATCCCGGGCATCATGGCGACGCGCTCGATCCACGACATGCGCGACCGGATGACGACCATCCTGATCGCGCCGCTGATGACCTGTTCGGCGCGCCTGCCGGTCTATACCCTGCTGATCGGGGCCTTCCTTCCCAATACGACGGTGTTCGGCTTTGTCAGTTTCCAGGGCCTGGTGTTGTTCGGACTGTATATCGTCGGCATCACGTCGGGCCTTATCGTGTCTCGGGTCATGTCGGCCTTGCGCCGCGACAAGCACGAACATCCGCTTCTGATGGAGCTGCCGTCGTACCGCGTGCCCAATGGCAAGAGCCTGGCTCTGGGGCTGTGGGAGCGGGCGATGATCTTCGTCAAGCGGATCACCGGCATCATTTTCGCCGTCAATACCCTGCTATGGGTGCTGACGACCTTTCCGGGCAAGCCGGCCGGCGCCACGGGCCCGGATATCGACTACTCGATCGCCGGCATGATCGGCCATTTCATCCAGCCGGTCTTTGCCGCCATTGGCTTCAACTGGCAGATCTGCGTGGCGCTTATCCCTGGCCTGGCGGCGCGCGAAGTGGCGGTGTCGGCGCTGGGGACGGTCTATAGCGTGTCGGGCAACGACGACGCTGTGACCCAGCAACTGAGCGGGCTGATCGCCGGCCAGTGGTCGACGGCGACCGCCCTGTCGCTGATCGCCTGGTACGTCTTTGCGCCGCAGTGCCTGTCGACCCTGGCCGTTATCAAGCGCGAGACCAATGGCTGGAAATATGTTGCCATTACGGCCGGGTATCTGTTCGCCCTGGCCTATGCGGCGGCCTTTATTACCTATCAGATCGCAGTGAGGCTGACATGATTCAAACCCTTATTGTCGCGGTGATTGTGGGCTTCTGCGCCTGGCAGGTGGCGAAGAAATTCTGGCCGAAAAAGGTAGCGGCTTTACCATCGTCGAACAGTGGTGGTTGCGGTTCCGGCGGCTGCGACACCTGCGGGGCGTGCAAGACCTTCACGTTCGATGTGCCGGATGGGAAGTAAGGATTTTCCCCACAGATTTTCACAGATTAGCACAGATTTTTCAGGTGCTTATGCCTGTTCAGCGAGAGGTTAGCCTCCTGGCGCAATGCGCCGTTTTCTAATCTGTGCTAATCTGTGAAAATCTGTGGGGAAATACCTTTCCTAAGCCGCGCTCTTCCAGGATTCGATCAGGCGCACATCACACATCCCGACTCCCGCCTTGACACGGCCGGGATAACGGCGTTTGTCTCCAGCAACAAAACACAACGGTGGGGTGACGTGATGGCTTACTCTCAACGAATTGTTGCGTATGTTGTATCCAGTCTGCTGGCGCTCTGGGCCGGTTCCGCCTTTGCCGGCGCCCCGCCAAAGGCCACGACGAACCAGACCCCGACTCCCACGGGCGAGACGGGCATCCAGGTCAAGCCCGCGGAAAAACCTCTTTTCGACAACAATGCCGTGTTTCCGACGGCTGTCATCAGCGACCAGAGCGAAACGCGCACAGCCAATAATGCGACGGCCTCGCTGACGCTGAAGGTGCACAATTACAACAAGGTCACCACGGCGCCGGCCTGGCTGGCCATCAAGGACAGCAATGTTCTTATGGAACCGGCCGCGACCAGGGTCATGCTGGCGCCGATGGCGCCCGGCGAATCGAAGACGATCGTCGTGGCGATGAAGGCCAACCTCACCGGTACGACCTTCGCGACGTGGAACACCCACTATGACAATGCCTGTGGCGCCGAATACCGACTGGTCCTCGACTGGCGCGGTCCGCAGGCCGAGACACCGTTCGGCGAACATATTGAAAGCTTGCTGAAACTGGCCAATGGCCACGATCAGCCCGGCCAGCCGATCTGCGACGACACGCAATGCGTCGTGCCGTGCGATGTCGTCAAAGCGCTGAGGGCCAGCCTGGACGGCCACGTCGTCGGCTATTCCTATTTCATCGGGCGCGATGTTAACTTCTTCAAGGGCGGCGGCGGCAGCGCGCGCACGGCGGCCGATGGCACGGTCGTGCCGTTCGGCGCGTCGACCAAGGTGACGGTGGCCAGCGTCAGCAAGCTGGTCTCGGCGATCGCCACAGTGAGGCTGCTGGACAAGAAGGGCGTCGCCCTGACCGCCGGCATCGGCAACTATCTGCCGGCCGACTGGACGCCCGGCACCTATGTCAAGGGCATTACCTTCAAGCAACTGATGTCGCAGCAAAGCGGCATCAAGGACTATGGCAATGTCTCCCAGGCCTATGCGGGTCTGAAGACCTTCTACGACCAGAATGTGTCTGCGGCGGGAACCCAGACCTGCCAGAATTCCAGCGTCCAGAATCCGCCCAATCCGATCAATCCCAACAACAATTCACCGTGCTACAGCAATTACAACTTCTCGATCCTGCGCCTGCTGCTGCCGAAGCTGAACGGCAATGCCGAGGACCCTTCGCAGGCATCGCGGCCGGCGACCCTGGCGGCGCAATATATCTCCCTGGTCCAGAAGAACGAATTCGATCTGGTCGGTGCACCGAACGTGTCGTGCGCGGCGCCCAACAACTCGACCTACGCCTTCGCCTATCTCTATCCCGGCTCGAAGAAGGGCTTCGACTGGGGCGACAATTCGCTGCAATGCGGGGCGGCCGGCTGGTATCTGTCGGTCGACGACATGTCGAAGGTCATGGTCAGCCTGGCCAATGGCGACGGCAAGATCCTGGTGCACAACCCGTTGCGCAGGATCGTCGCTGTGGGTGGCCTGCAGCCGGCGGGTCCGGTGCTCAATGGAACGGCCGGCAAGGACCTGTTCCAGGACATGAAGGATTCAAGCCTGGGCTTCGACGAACCTCTGTTCGGGACGCCCAAGCCTCCCTATCCGGAGTTCGAAAAGAACGGCGGCTGGGGCGCCAATTGCGACGCCAATGGCAATAATTGCGAGCAGATCAGCACATCGGTCGCCGTCTTCGGACCGGGCGTGGTCGGGATTCTGTTCCTCAATTCCAATGTCTCGGGCGGACCGGAATCGGGCCAGGGGGCGGCGAAGATCCTCGAAGACGCCTACTATGGCGCGTTAAAGCCCAAGACCTAGGCGTACCGGGCAATACCCGCGGGACGTGCAAAACATTCACCTTCGAGGCACCAAAAGAGTCATAAGGATTTTGGAACCGCAGATTTCGCCGATTAACGCAGATTTATCGGTGCGAAGTCTACGCGCAAAGCGCATGTCACAGTCGACAGACCGACACGTCTATTGCCAGGTATCGCTCTGAAAAATCTGCGTTAATCGGCGAAATCTGCGGTTAAACCTCTTACAGTAGGTTAAAACACCTGCGGAACGTGCAAGACATTCAACTTCGAGGCGCCGGAACCCAAGAAGGGTTTACACAGATGTCACAGATGTCACAGATGATTTCATGCGCGCTCGCCTGCGCGCAGCGCCTTTCATCGTGAAATTAAGGCGCTACGCGCGATGAAGAATCCGAAGTTACGTTGGCAGAAAATCATCTGTGACATCTGCGACATCTGTGTAAAAACCTACCCCGTCGGACAGGCCGCGCCCTTCTGGGTTTCGACCAGGCGCACATCCGTTACCGTCACGTCCAAGGTCCCGGGCGTCGCCAGGTGAAGCACGCTGGGGGTCGCGGCCAGATCCTGGCCCGCAGCGAAGCACGACAAAGGCACGGCCAGCACAACATCGCCGGCCTTCAGCAGCTTGGTCACGGGAACACTGGCCGCCCCGGCGCCCAGCACGACATCAGCCGACGGCAAAGCATTGACCTTCATCCGCACACTGAGCATCATGGCGCCATTGGCTTCGCGGGCGACGTCGGAAGGCTTATCCGCCGCGATCTCGAACCAGGCATCCTTCTTGCCGGTCCAGGTCACATTGACCCCGCCATCGGCCGGCTGCATCAGGATGGCCGCCGAGCCGTACAGCGTCGTCTTCGTACCGACATAGGCCATGCGCGGCACATTGGCGTCGCCGATAAACAGCTGATAGCCGTTCCACACATCGCCTTTAGCGAAGTACACGTTCTTCTCGCCGTACTTCACATTGCCGGCGACCTCGTCCAGTTGCGGCGTCGACGCCGGCGCGGCATAGGACAGGCCGAAACCATAGGCGAATTGCGGGTCGTAATTGGCGTCACCGACATTGAGCGGCGTCTGATCGGGGCGCTTCGGCCACGAAAAACTCAACCGGCCCTGGAAATCGTATTGCGGCGTGCCATCGGCCTTGGCCAGCAGGACATCGGCCACGCCCTGCCCTTCGGAACCCGGCAACCAGGCCTCGACAAAGGCATCGGCGGCGTTGATCTGCGGATTGATATAGAGTGGCCGGCCGGACAGCATGACGGCGACGACGGGGATGCCCTGGGCTTTCAGCTTTTTGATCAGCTCCAGCGACTCGACATTGTCGTGATGCAGGGCGACGTCGGACTGGTCGCCCATGAATTCGGCATAGGGTGTTTCGCCGAAGACGACGATGGCGACATCGGGCTTTTGCGCCGAGGTGCCGTCGGGGCTGAACATCGCCTGTCCGCCCGCCGCCTCGACCTGGGCCTTGATGCCTTCATAGATTGAGGTGGCGCCCGGGAAGTCGTTCGGACCATTGTCGGAACCCTGCCACGACAGGGTCCAGCCACCCGACTGCATGGCGATATTGTTGGCGCCATCGCCGGCGACCAGGATATGGGCGCCCGGCTTGATCGGCAGGACGGCGTCGTTGTTTTTCAGCAGGACCAGGGACTTGCGCACGGCTTCGCGGGCCACGGCGCGGTGATCTGGCGTGCCGATGGGGGCGAAGGTCGTCACGCGGTCCTTCGGCGACGGTTCGTCGAACACGGCCATGCGCAATTTGGCGCGCAGGATTCGACGGACGGCGTCGTCGAGGCGCGCCATCGGGATGGTGCCGTCCTTGACCTCGCGCACCATATTGCCGTGCAGCGCTTTCCAATCCTGGGGCGCGTTGAAGATATCGAGCCCGGCATTGAAGGCGGTGGCGCAGTCGAAATTGCTGCAGCCCGGAATCTGGCCGTGAGCGTTCCAGTCGCCCATGATAAAGCCGTCAAAGCCCATCCTGTCCTTGAGGATGGTGGTCATAAGGGCCTTGTTGGCGTGCATCTTGACGCCGTGCCAGCTGTTGTACGAGGCCATGATCGACTGGGTGCCGGCGTCAACCGCCGCCTTGTAGCCCACACCATGAATGTCGGCCAGTTCCTGTTCGGACACCAGGCTGTCGCCCTGGTCGCGGCCGCCCGACGTCGAGCCATCGCCCAGGAAGTGCTTGGCGGTCGAGATGACGTGATTGCCATCAAGGAAGGTCTTGCCGGAGCCCTGGATGCCGCGCACCATGGCGGCCGCGTAGTCGGAAACAATCCGGGGGTCTTCGGAATAGCTTTCATAAGCCCGTCCCCAGCGGTCGTCGCGAGCCACGGCGATGGTGGGGGCGAACGACCAGTCCATGCCCGTCGAACGGACCTCGGCGGCGGTAACCGCGCCGATGCGGGTGATCAGGTCGGCATCGTGGGCGGCGCCCAGGCCGACATTGTGCGGAAATAGCGTAGCGCCATAGACGTTGTTATGGCCGTGGACGGCATCCGACGCCCAGATCATCGGGATGACGACGCTGTGCGCTGCCGGGTCGACCGAGGCCTCGTAATAGGGCTGGATCAGGTTGACCCAGTCGGCAACGGTCGAATGCTTATTGCCGTTCGGAACCGCGCCGCCACCGTTCTCGATGGAGCCGATATGATACTGTTTCGCTTCGGCCGGCGTGATCGACTTCCACTCGGGCTGGATCACCTGACCAACCTTTTCCTCGATCGTCATCTTCGCCATAATGTCGCTGATGCGTTTTTCCATGGCGGAATCGAGACCGACCGGCGACCTTGCCACCGGCCACAGTTTCGGATGCACGTTCTGGGCGTTAAAGGGCTTTGAACGTTTGGCGTGTACTGTTACCTTGGCCTCGACCACACTGGGGGTCAGTATCGAGGCCAACAACAGAGCGGTGCAGGAAACCGCACCCATGAAAAGGCCGCGCCGGCGAACGGAGGAAGGGGTTGCCATGGGGTTTCGTCTCTCTGTGAGTCTTATGATTTTGGTGTTATGTTTTTTGGCATGAAGAACCATGACAGCGCTGTCGTCAAGGTCACTATCCATAAGGCGCTGTCAAACCGCATGGAATTCTTACTTATTCTGAGAATAAAAACCATTTGCTGTCAGTGTGTTCGGGGGTAAAGGCGGGTGAAGATTTTGCGATTTTTAACGACGTCTGGATCTGTGCGCGCGGCAGCAATTGTGTGCCTGACCGCCATGTCAAGCCCGGTATGGGCAGACCAGGTGCCAGACCTTACAGCCGATAGCGAAGCAACCTCGGTCGCTGACCTGCAAAACCTGTCTCTGGAGGATCTCGGCAATATCCAGGTCACCTCCGTGTCGAAGCGGCCGGAGGCCCTGAGCGAGGCGGCCACCGCCATCTATGTCATCACCGCCCAGGACATTCGGCGCAGCGGCGCTACCAGCCTGCCCGAAGCCTTGCGCCTGGCGCCCAATCTCGAAGTGGCGCGAATCAACGCCTATAGCTGGACAGTAACGGCGCGCGGCTTCAATTCCCCGGAAACGGCCAACAAGCTGCTGGTCCTGGTCAATGGCCGCACCGTCTACGAACCGATCGGTTCGGGCGTCCTGTGGCAGCAGGTCGATATCGACCTGCCCAATATCGAGCGCATCGAAGTGATCAGCGGACCCGGCGGCACCATGTGGGGCGCCAATGCGGTCAACGGCGTCATCAATGTCATTACCAAGGGCCAGGCAGCCAGCGAAGGCCTGTTCATGCACGCCACCGGCGGCGGCCAGGACCGCACGGTCGGCGTGCGTTTCGGCGGCAAGATCAGCGACCACATCAGTTTCAAAGTGCTGGGCGACAGTTTCGCCTATGACGCCACACAGCCGGCTACAGCCGGAGATACGTTTAACGATGCCTTCTCCGGCACCTATGCCGGAATGGGGATTAGCGGCGCATGGGAGCACGATAGCGCTTCGTTCGGCGCATCCGCCTATCGCAATGCCATCGCCGACCATGGCGGCGTCTTCACCGGCCGGACCATCCGCGCCGGTTGGACGCACAGATTTGCCAACGGCTCGACGCTGGATACCAAGGCCTATGTCAGCCACGACGTCCGCGAGCAGCCAATACTGTACGAGGCCCGGGATCTGCTTAGCCTGGAAGCCCAGCACACCGTGACGCTGGGAAAACGCCACGTCGTGGTGTGGGGTGGCGAGTTCCGCTATTGGTGGGAAAACTTCAATTCCTACAACATATTCCATTTCGCCGATCCGAAGACGACCATTTCGCTGGGCTCGCTGTTCATCCAGGATGAGATCGCGCTGAAACCGGACCTGAATCTGACCCTGGGGCTAAAAGGGGAGACCAACAGCTATTCCGGCTTTCAATGGCTGCCCAGCGTCCGGCTGGCCTGGCACCCCCGCGAAGAGACCGTGCTGTGGGGTGCGGTATCGCGGGCCGTGCGCACACCCAACCGCATCGAACGGGAACTGGAGGCCGATCCCTATCTGATCCCTTCACCCGACTTCCAATCCGAGACCCTGACGGCGATCGAAGCCGGTTGGCGGATGCAGCATGAAAATCGCTGGTCGCTATCGGTTTCGGCCTTCTACAACCTCTATGACGACCTGCGCACCTATGCCTATGACCCCGTCCATGTCTTTCCGTTCATGCTCGATAATGGCGGACGCGGGACGACGTCAGGCGTCGAAATTTGGGGCCGCTATGCGGTAACGCCGGCCTGGCGCCTCAGTGGCGGGGTCAATACGCTGCATAAGGATTTCGAGCTCAAGCCAGGTCACCTTGACGTAAGCCAACTCAACGTTCAGGGCCAGGATCCATCCTACCAGGCGCAGATCCGGTCGCAATGGGACGTCAGCGACAAGGTCGAGTTCGACATCAGCCTGCGCCAGGTCGGCAAGGTCGATAATGCGCCCGTACCGGCCTATACCGAAGCCGACATGCATCTGGGGTGGCAGGTCACCGACAAGATCCAACTGGCGATATCAGGCACCAACCTGTTGCATGAACGCCATATCGAGGTCTGGGACCCGTCGACGGCCGATCCGCGCTATATCGGCCGGTCGGTCTTCGCCACCCTGCGTCTGGATTTCTGATGGCCGGGAGACGCAGCCTTGCTGTGGGATGGGCCGCCGGGCTGGTGATGGCCATGCTGATCGTATCGCCGTGCGTGGCCGCGACCACGCTTGAGACCGCCGTCAAGGCGACCTTCCTGTACAAGTTTGCCCCTTTCGTCGACTGGCCTCAGGCCCAGGACGGCCCATTTCATATCTGCGTCGTCGGCCGGGACCCCTTCGGCCAGGTGCTGGATCAGGCGGTTGTCGGCCAGACCTATGGCGCGCGCCCGATCCAGGTCGTCCGTATGAATGCGATCCAGGATCAGTCGCCGTGCGACGTCGCCTATCTCGGCGGATCCGGCGAACAGGATGTCGGCCGGGCCCTGGCTGCGCTGCGGGGCGCACCGGTGCTGACAGTGACCGACGAGGGCGACCCCGCCGGCATTATCCAGTTTGCCATACGCGACGGTCGCGTGCGTTTTTCCATCGACCAGGACACGGCGGCGGCCGGGCGGTTGTCGATCAGTTCCAAGCTGCTCAGCCTGGCCGTTTCGGTGAAAGGAGCTCGCAGATGAGCCCCCACTCCTTGAAAGATGAGCCGATTGTCAGAGAGGTAGAAAGCCGGGGGTGGATGGCCCTGCTCAACAACACGCGTACCCTGGCCGTGATGATCAGCCTGGTCACCCTGATCGTCGCCAGTGTCGGGCTGGGCGTCTATGCCGAGGCGCGTCACAATGCCGAGGTCCAGCAATCCGCGAAAATTCAGGCGCGTATCCTGGCCGAGTCGGTGTCCGCCGCCCTCGCTTTCGGTGATACGGCGACCGTCAACCAACTGACCGGTGCCTTGCGCGCCAATCCGGACGTCGCGGCCGTCGCCGTCTATGACGAACGCGGCGAGGTCGTGGCCCATGTCGGACCCGAACCTGTGCGCAGCGCACCCACGGCCCCGCTCTTGGCACCCCGGGTGGCAAGCATCGCCATCTGGACGCCGGTCGTCGAGAACGGTGTCAAGCTGGGTACGGTCTATTTCCGTATTCGCAAGGAAGCCATGGCGCCGCGCATGGCGCGTTACGCCGGCGCCATGTTGCTCGTCCTCATGTCGTCGCTGATGCTGGCCGTCATGGCCTTCGACGCCCGCGCCCTGTCGCGCGGCAATCAACGCCTGCGCCAGGAAATGGCCGATCGCGAAGCCGCCGAGGCCGCCCTGCGGCAAAGCCAGAAGATGGAAGCGGTCGGGCGATTGACCGGCGGTATCGCGCACGACTTCAACAATATGCTGGCCGTGATTATCGGCAATCTCGACATTCTGACGCGACGCTATCCCGAAGCCGATCCATTGCTGATGCGCTTCGTCACCGGGTCGCAGGAGGCCGCCAAGCGCGCCGCCGCCCTGACCCAGAGGCTGCTGGCCTTTTCACGCCGCCAGCCCCTGGATCCGCATGCCGTCGACGTCAGCAAGGCGGTGACGGAGATGTCCGACCTGCTGCGCCGCACCCTGGGGGAGACCGTCTCGATCGAGACCGTGCGCTCGGCCGGCCTGTGGCGCGCCCATATCGACCTCGGGCAACTGGAAACCGCCATCGTCAATCTGGCCGTCAATGCCCGCGACGCCATGCCGGACGGCGGCAAGCTGACCATCGAGACCTCCAATGCCTGGCTCGATCGCGACTATGCCAGGTCGCAGGACGAGGTCATTCCGGGGCAATATGTCCTGGTCGCCGTGAGCGATACCGGCACCGGTATGCCGCAGGAGATTATCGACCAGGTGTTCGAGCCCTTCTTCACCACCAAGCCATCGGGCCTGGGGACGGGCCTGGGGCTCAGCCAGGTGCACGGCTTCGTCAAGCAGTCGGGCGGCCATATCAGCATCTACAGCGAGGTCGGGGTCGGCACGACGATCAAGCTCTACCTGCCGAAATCGACCGAGGAGGTCGAGGCGCCCCCGCCGGAAGCACCGCTGCGGGCGGACCGCGACCGCCGAGACGTCACGGTCCTGGTGGTCGATGACGAGGCCGGCGTGCGCGAATTCGCCGCCCTGGCGCTGAATGAGCTGGGCTTTGATGTGGTAAGCGCCGACTGCGCCGACCGGGCGTTGCAGATTATCGACGGCGGCGGACGGATCGACGTGCTGCTGACCGATGTCGTCATGCCGGATGTCAGCGGCCGCGTGTTGGCCGACGCGGTGTTGAAGAAGCGGCCGGACATGCGTGTGCTGTACATGACCGGATATACGCAAAACGCCATCATCCACAATGGTGTGTTGGACCACGGGACATCGCTGATCACCAAGCCGTTCACGGTCGACAAGCTGGGCCAGGAAATGGACGCCGTCCTGGCGGCGTAGGCCGTTAGTGGGCGGCATTGATTGCCGCGCAATATTTTGAAATAGCAGTATTTTCAACGCGGAAAGCGCCGAAAAGTCGGAAAGACGCGGAAAGGGAGCCGGCGGACAAGCTTACGCCCGAAGGGCTGTCGTTCCGAGAAGTTGGCAACTCACGCTGTACGAAGGCGCTTCGCGCGATAGAAGCAATATCCTGAATTTGGCTTCGCCGAACTTCGTTTCCGCGTCTTTCCGACTTTTCCGCGCTTTCCGCGTTGAGAATTACCGTAAAATCAGAATATTACGCGAAATCCGTAGCCACCTCCTGCATTTATGCTTTCTATGGCGCGACCGTCTGTTCAAAGGGCAAAGCCGGCAGGCCGGTCTTGCCGTCATACAGCGTGCAGGTCGGTGAATCCGCCCAGCAGAAGCGCACCTTGGTCGCGTCCTTCGCACCGGTCAAAATCACCTGCCGCCCCGAAATCTCGGCATCGACATACCGACATTCCTTGTCATGACAGGCCTCGAAGCCGATCGGCCGGGCCGCGCTGTAGGCGACGAAATCGCCTTCCTGACCCGTAAAGCTCAGTACCAGCTTCTCGCCGTCGCGCTTGATGCCGGCGATCTGCGGGCCCGATTCCGAACCCTTGAAACCGTACAGTCGGATGGCCATGGCACGGGCCAGGCGCTCGCCCAGGGCCTGTTTGTTGGCGGGATGGACATCGGTCGGTTCACCGATATCGATCGCCGTGGCCAGGGTCGCATTTCCATCGGCCAGCACGGCCAGGCGCTGATCTTCACGCAGGCGCGCCCAGCCGGATTCGACAGGATGGGTCGGGCGCGGCCCATTATTTGCCAGTTGCACCACGGCAAAGGCCAGCTCCTGGCCGAACTGGTCACGCCAGTCGCGGAAAAGAGCGCGCAACAGGCCCTGATACGGATTGCCGACATTGCTTTCGCCCTGGTACCAGACCGCGCCGGCGAAGGCGAAGGGTCCCATGGGCTCGATCATGCCGTTGCGCAGGATGCTGACGCCACCCGCTGGGTCCCACGGGGCGCGCGGCGGATATTTCTGTGCCTCCGGCACCGGCGCCCAGCGCCACGAGTCGAGCGGCAGGACCGTGCCGTCGGCCAGGCGCAACTGGCGCGGTTTGTCACCATACAGGCCGCCGAAGCTCCACAGGTCGATGACATTGATGACGACGATATTGTCGCCGGATTTCAGGCTGCCTGCTTCGATCTTGTAGTGGCGCTCAACACCCCCGCCCGAGGTAAAGCCGACCGGCTGACCGTTCAGCCAGGTCTGGTCGATATCGTCGATCTGGCCGAGATCAAGCGTCGCGCCCTGAGCCGCCTGGGCGTCGCTGAGCGTCACCGTCGTGGCATACCACAGGGGTCCGTCATAGGTATAGAGACCGGCGCCCGGCCATTTCTCCCAGGCCACGACCGGATTGGGCACCGGTTGCCAGGTTGCCAGGTCGTCGGCTGTCGCCGCCCACGGCGTGCCGGGCGCGGCGCCCGATTGCCACCAGGTTTCAAACGCGTGACCGAACTCAAGACCCGCCCTGGCAGGGTCGTCGGCGTAAACGCCGAGCAGGTTTTCCTGGGCGGCATAGTCGGGCACCAGGGCTTCGGACGACAGCCATGTGGTGATGTTGGAGCCGCCCAGAGACGCATTGACCAGGCCGATCGGCACATGGACGCGCTTTTGCAGGGCGTCACCGAAGAAATAACAGGCGGCCGACCATTTCCCCACCGTGTCGGGCGCGGCCTTTTCCCACGTCACCGGCGTCTTGAAATGCGCCAGGGGTTTCGGTGATGGATCCGTGGCGATGGTCGCCATGCGGATCGTGTCATTGGCCGAATTGCTCTTGACGATATCATTGTTGAGCGCGCGGTCGACCGGCAGGCCCATGTTCGACTGGCCCGAACAGAGATAGACGTCGCCGGACAGAACATCCGTCACCTCGACGCGCTCACCGTCGTCGGTCGAAACCGTCAGCGTGCTGGTCCGGCCAGGCTCGAAATCCGGCAGGTTGATGCGGAAGCGGCCCTTGTCGTCTGTGGTCGCACTCTGACTGACATTGAAGAAGGAAATGTTGATGTTCTCGTTGGGCGCAGCGCTACCCGACACCACCGCGGCGTGGCGCGGCATGATCATGTGGTCCTGGAACAGGTCGTCGAGCGCCAGGGGCGGGCGGCTCTTGTCCTTCGCCGAGACCGGCGTGGAGCAGCACAGGGCAATACCAAGGGCAACAGATATGGCGCGGCGCATGGCGTCCCCCCTTATGAATCTCTTCGGCCTCAGGCGTAGCAAATGGGCGTCGCCGGGTCGAGCCCGGAAAATCGAGCGAGTTTCATGTCACCGCGGCAACATCTAGCGCCGGACGACGTCCTTTTTGCGGCGATTTACCTGTAGCGGGGCACCTTAACCACGTTGCGCAACCAGCAGGTTTGCAGGCGTGACCCCCTTCCGGCGAGGGTTCATAGTGGAACGGTCATATAATTTCCGTTCTTCGAAAGCGTACCGCGTGCTGTTTTGCGATCTCGTCAAGGCCGACGACCTGACCACTGCCGATGAAGGGCGTTGGCTGGCAATGCTCGAGGCCGACGAAGCCTTCCAGTCGCCCCTGTTGACGCCGCACTTCTTCCGCGCCGTCTCAAAGGTCCGGCCCGATGCGCGGGTGGCGATCTTCCGCCGCAATGGCATGGTTCTGGGCTTTCTGGCCCATCACCGCCGGCCCAACGGCTTCGGCCGGGCGATCGGCGCGCCGTTTTCGGACTATATGGCCCTGGTCAGCGAACGCGACAGCGGTCTGCGCGTCGCCCGGGCCCTGGAACTGGCCGGACTGCGCCAGATGCCGCTATACGGGCTGATCGATCCTTACAATCTGTTCGACGGCATGGCGCCGGACCATGACCTGGCCTACCAGATCGACACCCGCCTGCCCGCGCCCGAACTTAATCGCAAACAGGCGAAGAAGCTGCGCAACCACGCCGCCAAGCTGGAAGCCGACCATGGCCCGCTGCGGGTGGAAATCGGTGATCGCGACGCCCAGGCCTTCGAGACCCTGCTCGGCTGGAAAAGCAACCAGACCCGGCGCAGTGGCCTGACCGACTTCCTGGCGCCGGCCTGGGTCAGGCAATTGATGCGCGACCTGTTCGCCTTGCCGGAGCATGCCGATTTTCGCGGCGTGATGGTCAATCTGTATGCCGGCGAGCGCCTGGTCGCCGGTAAGTTCGGCGTGCGCTGCGGTGACCGAGTCCATATGTGGGTGTCGACCTACGACCAGGATTTGCGCGACTACACGCCGGGCCTGCTGTTCCTGCAACTGGCCCCCGCGGCCATGAAGGACGCCGGCATCCGGCTCTACGATCTGGGGACCGGCTCGGGCGATCACAAGCGGCTGTTCTGCAACCGCATGGGCGAAGCGGCACGCGGCCATGCCTACGCCACACGGATGGCCGATGCCCGACTGCGGGCAGGTAAGTCAGACTTGTCGGCGGTCGCCAATCATTGGGTACAGCGTTTCGGCCGGCGGCTCGACCATATCAGCGCCCTGGAACCCAGGCTCTTGCCGCGCCTGCTGCGGCTGGCGCAAGCCGTGACAGCCGCGCCACAACGTCTGAAAGTGATCGCAGCCAACCGCAACGGCGGATAAAAAACGCGACCGGATTTAGCCGATAGCGCGTATAAGTCTCTGACGCACACAATGCCTCACGGAGACATGCCATGACCCGTAAGCCTGACCTGCCGCCTTCAAGTGATTTCAAACCCGAAGTCCTGCAGCTTTTCGACAAGTATGTGCACGGTTTCATCAATCGCCGGACCTTCCTCGACCGCTGCGCCCGCTATACCGCCGGTGCTGCAGGCGCCCTCGCCACGCTCGCGGCGCTGAAGCCGGACTTCGCCCGCGGCCAGCAGATAAAACCCGACGATGCACGCATTGTAACCTCGTGGATCGACATCGCCTCGCCTGCCGGCTACGGCACGATCAAGGCCTATGTCGCGCAGCCCCAAGGCGCGACCGGGAACCTGCCGGTCGTCCTGGTCGTACACGAGAATCGCGGCCTGAACCCGCATATCGAAGACATTGCGCGTCGCCTGGCCCTGGAGAATTTTATCGCCATTGCGCCCGATGCCCTGACATCGTTGGGGGGCTATCCGGGCGACGAGGACAAGGCACGCGCCCTGTTCGGCCAGCTCGACCAGGCCAAGACCAAGGAAGATTTCCTGGCGGCGGCCGACTATGCCCAGGCCCTGCCGCAAGCCACCGGCGCTTTGGGTGTAACGGGCTTCTGCTACGGCGGCGGGATTGCCAATTTCCTCGCCACACGCAAGCCGGCCCTCCTCGCTGCCGTGCCCTTTTACGGCTCGCCGCCGGCCCTGGAAGACGTCCCCAATATCAAGGCCGAGCTATTGCTGCATTTCGGCGGCAACGATACGCGGATCGCTGCCCTGTGGCCGGCCTATGAGGCGGCGCTGAAGGCGGCCAATATCCGTTATCAGGCCTTTATCTATGACGGCGCCGAGCACGGTTTCAATAACGACACGACGCCGCGCTACAATCCCGAGGCCGCGAAACTGGCCTGGGAGCGGACCCTGGCCTTGTTTAACCGCACGCTACGTGCGCCCACTACAACGTAGCGGGCGCACAAGGACTCAAAACTTGAACCGGGCGCTGACGCTGAAGGTCTGCTGGCTGTAGCGTTTTCCGGCTTCGTTAGAGATCGACAGGTTCAGGCTGGCCTTGTCGTCCTTACCCACGACCTGGACATTGGCGCCGTAACGCACGCTGGACGGATCGAAGGCCGTGCTGATCTGCGCCGGATCGGCATTGGCATTGGCGCCGGCCAGGCGGTAGGGCATTTTCAGCCGGTCGGTCGAGTTGACCACGGCGCCGACATTGAATGACAGAGCCGTATAGCCGCCATCGCTGCCCTTTGCCTTGTAACCGACCGTCAGGTCCGGCGTCAGGGTGGCGAAGGTCTGGGTGTGCGAGACACCGACAACGCCCAGGCCGTCCAGACCCTGTTCGGTGAAGGCCCCCTGATGCAGGGAGGTCACCGCCAGGCCGACCGCCGGGCGGACGAACAGGGCGCCGCGCTCATAGGTGTGGCTATAGCGCGCCCGGGCCATCAGATAGGCCGAATGCGGCGTCGCGGTGCCGATCTCGGGTCCGAAGACCTGGACCAGGCGTTCACTGTCCACAGTCTGCAGGCCGGTGGTCAGGGACAGGTCCAGCTTGCTGCCGCTGACGAAGGTGCGGGTGACACCCACGCCGGCATGGAGGCTGTCGCCCTCCATCTGCGCCCGGCCATTGCCGACCGACGTGCGGTCGAGACGGCCGTACCCCATGGCGCCGGCGATCGACCACTTGTCATCGACGCGCGTCTCGAAGCCCGATTCGAAGCTGTTGAGATTGCCATGCCAGGCGAAGCTTTCGTCGTCGCCCTCACGCCGCGTATCGGTATTGGCGATATGAGCCCAGACACAGTGTTCCCGCGACGAGGTGGCGAGGTTGCAGCGCGTCAGGTCGCCGGCGAACTGGCGGGCAGCGTCCAGCTGAATGGTCTGCGGCGCCAGGAAGGGCTCCGGGTTCAGCTCCTGGAAGACGCCGGCATAAAGGCTTTCGTCGCCGACCTGGAGGTTGCCGATCAGCGCCGCCAACCGGCCGACTCCGCCGGATCCGCCGAGGGTTATAGCCGAATCCAGGTGACGGCCCAGTTCGCGGCCGTTGCGGTTGAGGAAGGGCAGGCCGAAGTCGGAGGTAAGGGCCAGCTTGATACCGGCGCTGTCGGCGATGACGCGGTAGTTGATCGCCAGCGTGTCCTTGATGTCGAGGCCGTTATCGGTCGCCGTGCCCGCCGTGGCGAACAGGGTGACCGGGGCGGCGTTTTCGAGCCAGGTCAGGATGACGTCGCCCTTGCCGGCCACCGTCGTATTGCCGGTGACATTGACGCGGTCCGAAGCATAGGGACCGAAGGCGACGTCAAAGGCCATATGGCCCTGGGCGCTCTGGACGAAGTTGCCGTCGAGCTCGACCGTGTTGATGACGCGCGTGCCGTACATCAGGTTGTTGCCAGGCGCGCCGTTGGCGTCGAGATTGGCGAAGGTAGCGCCGTGGGCCAGGTCGATCGGCACGCGGCTGGCCGACAGGCCCATCAGGAAGTCACCGTCATTGCTGAAGGTGCCGTTGACCGTGGGCAGGCCCGCCGCGTTCGCTGCGATTCTCTTGAGGCTATTGCCATTGCCTGACGGATCGCTCAGGTCGATCCGGCTGATGGCGACGAAGGTGGCGCCGGCCTGGTTGTTGAAGGCGTTGTTGCCGCTGCCGAGATCGATATTGCCGACGACGAGGCCTGTGTTGCTGACCCGGTCGTTGCCGCTGCCGGTATTGATCGCCAGGCCCGACACCGCCGAGACCGAGCCCGTGGCATTGACGGTATTGTTAACGCCACCGTCGATGCGGATACCGGCCGCATTGCCGCGCACCAGGCCGTTGGCATTCACCGCAATGTCGCCGCCGCCCAGGCTGCCCAGACTTTGGGCGAAGATGGCTGCAGCACCGGCGCCTGAGGCGAACACGCCACCGTCAAGCGTCAAGGTAATGGCCCCGCCCTTGCCTGTGCCGCCCGCCGTTCCGGCAAACGTATTGCCGTTCGGGCCGTCGACCCAGCCGCCGCCGCCGCCGAGGCTTTGCGCGATCAAACCGTTGCCACCGGCGCCAGTGGCGACGATGTCACCGGTCTGGTTGAAGATGATGGCGCCGCCATTACCGCTATTGCCGCTATTCAGGCCCAGGGTGATGGTTGTGGCGTCGGTCAGGATCGCCCCGCCGCCGCCGCCGATCGATTGCAGCATGACGGCGTGCGAGCCGGCCCCGGTCGTCTGGATCAGGCCGCTATTGCCGAGCGTGATGCTGCCGCCGTCGCCGGCCGCGCTGTTCTTGCCGCCCAGCTTGACGTCCAGCGCGTTGCTGCCCGTCGTCAGGACGGTACCGCCACCGCCGCCGATCGATTGCGCCAGAAGCGCGACCGAATGGGCACCGCTGGTCTGCAGGCCGTCGTAATCGCCGGTAATGGCGCCTGCGCCCAGATTCGAACCGCCATCGGCGCCGAGCACGGCCCGGGTGATGAGCTGGCTCTGATCGACGGCATTGATGTCGACCATGGCCGTGCCGCCGCCGCCGCCGATGCTCTGGATATGCGCCGCGGTCGACCAGCTACCGGTGGTGGCAATGGCGCCGTCCTGGATGTGACCGACCGTACCGCCTTCGAGGTGCGTACCGCTGGTCGCGCCGAGCTTGATGTCGACCGTGCTGATCTGGGTACCGTCGGGCGCTTCGAGCTTAATCGTGCCCTCACCGCCGCCGCCGCCGATCGATTGCAGGCGCAGGCCGGTGGCGTAACCGGCCGCTGTGTAGATGGTGCCGGTCTGCTTGCTGTCGATGGCGCTGCCGGTGCCGTTCTTGGCGTTGAGCGCGCCGAGATTGATGCCGAACGTCACCGGCATGGTGGCGTGCGGATTGGCCGCCGTTGAGGTGGTGGCCAGCAGGCTGTGCACATCGACCTTGCCGCCGCCGCCGCCGACCGACCGGATGGCCATGCCGACGCTGTTGGCGCCGCCCGAGGCAATCGTACCGGTGTTGACGATGGTCACCTTGCCGGCATTCATGTCCGACGAATCGGTCGAGCCCAGGGTCGTCGAATAGATCGGCTGGCCGACCGGACGTTCGCCCGTCGTGCCGCCCGTGCCGGGTATGCAGGTGCTGGCGCCCGGGATCGGGATGCACTGCAGGTCGAACAGGGTCTCGATGCTGTCGAAATTGAGCACCAGGTGACCGCCGCCGCCATTGATGCTTTCACCGACAATGCCGGCCGAACCTTCGCCCAGCGTGGTGATATTGCCGGTATTGGTCACCTTGACCTCGCCGCCGATCCCGCCGTCGCCGGTGGTCAGGGCGCCGATCAGCGCCGCCAAAGCATTGGAGCCGACGAAGGTATAGGGATTGCCCGAGGCGCTGAAGCCGGTGGTCGAATTGCCGCCGCCGCCGCCGATCGACTGGGCGAAGATGCCGTTGGCATTCTTGCCGCGCGTCACGATGCTGCCGCTGTTATTGACCTCGACCAGGCCGGAATTGCCGCCGTCGCCGCCCGAGCCGCCGATCGCGATCAGCGGGCTCTTGGTCGGGGCCGAGATCAGCAGGGCGCCGGCGATGGCCATCGCGCCGTTACCTCCGCCGCCGCCGATCGATTGTGCCAGTATGCCGTGCGCGCTGGCGCCGGTGGTGTCGATCAGGCCGCGATTGATGACATTGACATGACCGCCTGTGCCGCCGTCATCGCCGCTGCCGCCGATATTGAGGCCGACCGTGACAGCGTCCTTGCTGCCCTTGCCGCCGAGCGCCGAGAATACGGCGCCGCCATTGCCGCCGCCGCCGCCCAGCGACTGGGCGAAGATGCCGTAGGAATTGTCCTTGGTGGTGACGATCTGGCCGGTCCCGGCCACGCCGGCGGTCGGATCGTTGGTCACATTGACCTCGCCGCCCTTGCCGCCCTTGCCGCCTTGGCCGCCCATATTGACATTGATGCTGCCAGACGTGCCTTCACCGCTGATCTGCGCGACCTGGAAGTCGGCGACGCCACCGCCTTCACCGCCGCCGCCACCGATGCTGGCGGCGCTGATGCCCGCCGACCATTCGCCGTCGGTCCAGATGCTGCCGCCTTTGTTCCACACCGTGACCATGTCACCGATTCCGCCGTCGCCACCATCACCGCCGAGATTGATCGACATGGTGTTGCTGGCGCCCTTGGCCGTATCGGCGCGGAAGGACAGGACGGAGCCGCCCCAGCCGCCACCGCCGCCGATGCTCTCGGCGCGGATGCCGGCGGCGTGCTTGCCGCTGGTCGTGATGATGCCGCTGTTCTCGACATAGACGATATTGCCGACAGCGCCTTCACCGCCACTGCCGCCGACGGCGACCGCCATGTTCATGTGCGGCGTTTCGCCCTTGGGACCGCCGGCCGGAATGCCGAGCGAAAGAACATTACCGCCCGTGCCGCCGCCGCCGCCGATCGACTGGGCGAAGATGCCGGCAGCGTTCTCGCCGCGGGTAGTGATCTCGGCCGCATTGTAGATCTTGACCTCGCCGCCCTTGGCGCCCTTGCCGCCATCGCCGCCGATCGCGATGTTCAGCGAGCCGTCGGTGCGCATGATGCTGTTGGTGGCCAGGCCACCGACCCCGCCGCCGCCGCCGAGCGACTGGCCGTGGATGCCATAGGAATCCTTGCCCCAGGTGTCGATATAGCCGGACGCGTGGACCTCGACCTTTTTCGAGATCGCGCCTTCGCCGCCTTCCAGGCCGATTGTCACCTTGCCGCCGACGGTCTCGTTATTGCTCGAATTCTTGACCTGGCCACCGATCGCTGTCGTGCCGCTGCGCCCGCCGCCGCCGCCGACGCTCTGGGCAAAGATGCCGTCCGAGCGCTCGCCCTGGGTGCTGAGCGTCCCCTTGGCGTTGATATAGACCTCGTCGCCTTCGCCGCCCTTGCCGCCGAGCCGCCCGATGCTGATTTCCAGCTTGTCGTTGGCCAGGGCCGGCAGGCCGATCGACGCCGCCGTATTGCCGCCGCCGCCGCCGATCGACTGGGCGATGATCGCCGTCGAATCGTTGCCCCAGGTGAATATATTGCCGTCGTGATAGACATTGACCTTGCCGCCCTTGCCGGCGGCGCCGGTGGCGCCCCCGACGTTCAGGGCCAGGGCGGACGCGTTACGCGTCAGGCCCATGCCGAGGTTCAGGTTGGCATTGCCGCCGCCACCGCCGATCGACTGGGCCAGGATGCCGCCGCTGTCATTGCCCTTGCCGCCGACCAGGCTGCCGTTCATGTCGTAGAAGCCGGTCAGGATATTGCCGCGATGGTCGACCGTCACCGTGTCGCCATAGCCCGCGCCCGCGCCCGAACCGCCGACCGCGATGACCGCCGCCTTGGCCGGATCCTTGCCGTCGCTGCTGTAGGTGACGGGCACGACGAGATTGAAACCGGCGTCGCCGCCGCCGCCGCCGACCGACTGGGCCAGCAGGGCGATCGAGCCCTCGCCATAGGTGCGCAAGGTTCCCGGCGTCGCCGTCTTGACACCGTTCACGTCTTCCCAGCCCTGGCTGACATTTACCACGCCGCCATTGCCGCCGGTGCCGCCGCTGCCGCCGACGCCGAGCGCCAGCGGATTGCCCTTGCTCCAGGCGATGGCCGCCGTGATATTGACCCCGCCCTCGCCACCGCCGCCGCCGACCGACTGGGCCAGCAGGGCATGCGAATGCTCGGCCAGCTTGATCGCGTCGTCATCGGTGATCTGCTGGGTCAGGATCTGTTCGATGCCGTGCGCCGGATCGCCGGCATTGATGAAGATGCTGCCGACATTGTTGACGTCGACCCTGCCGGCATTGGCGCCGTCGCCACCATTGCCGCCGACGCCGACCGCAATGGAATTGCCTTTGTTTTGCAGGTTGACGTCCAGCGCGACGTTCAGACCGCCGTCACCGCCGCCGCCCGCGACACTCTGGGCCACCAGGCCCGAGGCGTTGAGGCCGTCGACCGAGATCTGGCCGCGGTGCCAGGCCACGACGTCGCCGCTGCGGTTGGCGTCGCCGCCGAAGCCGCCGAGACCGAAGGCGAGGGACAACTCTTTCGACTTGTTGCCCGCCGCCGTGATGTTGAAGCCACCGTCGCCGCCGCCGCCGCCGACCGACTGGACCAGCATGCCGCGCGCCTTCTGCCCGCTGGCGAACAGGTTGGCCGTCACATGCGCCTCAGCGAGGCGGCCTACGCCGCCGTCACCGCCGAAGCCGCCCAGGCCGATCGCGATCTCGCCGTCGGCGGCAATGCCGCCGGTGATGTTGAAGGCGCCGTTGCCGCCGCCGCCGCCGACCGACTGGACCAGGACGGCCGACTGCTTTTCGCCCACCGCCACGATCTGGGCCATCGAGTTGTTCGCCGTCGCTGTCGCCGGGCCCTGAAGCGTCAGGTGAGCCTCATTACCGTCGCCGCCGTCGCCGCCGAAGCCGCCCAGGCCGAAGGCCAGGCCGCGCCCGCCCGTCTTGCCATAGTTCAGCTGGCCGGTGATGTTGATTCCGCCATTGCCGCCGCCACCGCCGATGCTCTGCACGATGACGCCGCTGCCGGTGCCGTGCACTGCGACATTGCCGGTGACATTCGCCTCAGCGATACCCGACGACTTGCCGCCGCCGCCGAAGCCGCCGATGCCGATCGAGATGGCGCCGGATTCGCCGCTCTTCGACAGGTCGAGGTCACCCGACACATTGATGGCGCCGTTGCCGCCGCCGCCGCCGACCGACTGGACGAAGATGCCGTTGGATTCCTTGCCCCAGGTCTCGGTGTCGCCGACGCGGACCAGGCTCGCCTTGCCGGCATAGCCGCCGCTGCCGCCGAAGCCGCCGAGGCCGAAGCTGAAGCCCCCCGCCTGCGCGCCGCCGCCGGTCGCGATGGTGACATTGCCGCTGACATTGATGCCACCGTTACCGCCGCCACCGCCGACGCTCTGGACGATGACGCCCGTCGATTTGTCGCCGTGGGTCTGGTAGGTGCCGGTGACGTCGCCACGGACATTGCCGGCATTGCCGCCGCCGCCGCCGAAGCCGCCGACGCCCAGCCCGATATTGCCCGCGCCCGACGCGCCCGAGCTGAAGGCGATATTGCCGGTGACATTGACGCCGCCGAGCCCGCCGCCGCCGCCCATGCTCTGGATCGCCACGCCGAAGGCTTCGTTGCCCCAGGTGACGACATCGCCCTTGGTAACGCCTTGGACGACCCAGTTCTGGTCGGCGTCGGGTGCGACAACCGAATGGCCGCCCTTGCCGCCGAAACCACCCAGGCCCAGGCCGATATTAACGGCGGGACCGGCGCTGGCCGCGATGCTGCCGGTGACATTGATGCCGCCATTGCCGCCGGCCCCGCCGGCGCTCTGCATCAGTATGCCGTAGGCCTTGTTGCCGTAGGTCTGGATATTGCCGGTGACGCTGCCGGTTACCGAGGTGCCGTTGCTGGCGTCGCCGGCGAAGCCGCCGACCCCGATGCCGAGATTGCCCGTCGCGTTGTCGCCGAGGCTCACTGCTATGCCGCCGGTGACATTGATGCCGCCATTGCCGCCGCCGCCGCCCAGGGACTGGATGGTCACGCCCGAGGCGTCGTCGCCGTGGCGCACCTTGACGCCGTTGACCGTTTCCTCATAGCCCGTCTGGATATCGCCGGTCACCGTGCCCTTGACGACGCCGGAATTGCCGCCCTTGCCGCCGACCCCGCCGACACCGACCAACAGGTTGCCCGCGCCGCCCGAGGTCGCAGCGATTCCGCCCGACACATTGATGCCGCCATTGCCGCCGGCCCCGCCAAGGCTCTGGATGACGACCGCGTCGGCATCCGTGCCCCGCGTCAGGACGTTGCCGTTGACCAGGCCGACGACGCTCTTGCCGATGCCCGCGCCACCACCCGCACCGCCGACGCCGACCATGATATTGCCACCGGCCTCGGCCGAGATGGCCAGGCCACCGGCCACCGAGATGCCGCCATTGCCGCCGCCGCCGCCCAGGGACTGGGCCAGGACGCCGTTCGAACGCTCGCCTTCCGTATAGGCGGCCAGCAGGCTGCGGTCGCTATTGGCGATGCCTTCATTGATCCTGAGGTCGACAACACCGCCGTCGCCGCCCTTGCCACCGGCCCCGCCGAGCGAGACGCCGAGGTTGAAGCTGTTTTTACCCGAGAGCGAGATGCCGCCGGAGACGTTCAGCCCGCCCGTGCCGCCGCCGCCGCCCAGGGACTGGGCCACGATGGCGTCGGAATCGGCGCCATAGGTGGCGACATGGCCCGTTACCTTGCCCTGGGCCTTTTCCGCCGAGCCACCGCCGCCGCCCGCACCGCCCAGGCCGATCGAGATGGTCGGGCTGAGAGATTGGGAAATGGCGATACTGCCCGAGATGTTCATCCCGCCGACACCGCCGCCACCGCCGACGCTCTGCACCAGGAATCCGGGCGACTGGTCGGCATGGGTGATGATGGTGTGCGATTCGCCCTTGGCAATGCCGCCATTGCCGGCGCTTCCGCCCGAACCGCCCAGGCCGACGGCGACCGCCGCATTGCCTTCCAGCCCGCCGGAGATCGAACCCGAAATATTGAACCCGCCGCTGCCGCCGCCGCCGCCGACCGACTGCACGACCAGACCAGCCGACTGGATCGACTTCAGGTTATCGAGCGCCCGCTTCAACTCGCCTTCGGGCGTGCCGTCCGGGATGGTTGGCGTGGCCAGCAGGCCGGTTTCGATCGTACCGTCGAAAATGCCCGTCGCACTGTCGGCATTGCCGCCCTTGCCGCCGGAACCGCCCAGGCCGACGCTGGCCGCCAGGGACTGGGTGCCGAGGCCAACCGCCGCGGTCACATTGAAGCCGCCGGAACCGCCGCCGCCGCCGACCGACTGGACCAGGGCGCCGGTCGAGCTGTAACCGGCCGTGGTGATGTCGCCGGCATAGTGGACGTCAACCACGCCGCCCTTGCCGCCTTCGCCGCCCGATCCGCCGATGCCGACGCCGATCGCGACCGACGTAGCGCTTGAGGCCGCAACGGCGACCGAGACGTTGAAGCCGCCATTGCCGCCGCCGCCGCCGACCGATTGCGCGATCAGGCCGGGCGAGAAGCCGCCGACCGTATAGATGCCGCCGCCCATCTTGAGGTCGACCTTGTCGCCGTCGCCGCCCTTGCCGCCCGAGCCGCCAAGACCGAAGGTGAAGGCGCCGGCCGGGCCGTCGGGATTGCCGGCGATGGCAATGGCCGTCGAGAAGCCGCCGTTACCGCCACCACCGCCGACGCTTTCGGCGTAGATGGCCGGAGCGAAATCGCCCTGGGTCCGCACGATGGCGTCGCCGCTCAGGTTGACCAGGCCGCCCTTGCCGCCGTCACCGCCGGACCCGCCGACAGCCACCGAGAAACTGGCGCCGTAGCCGACGCTTGTCTGGACCGCGAAGCCGCCATTGCCGCCGCCGCCGCCCACGCTTTCGGCGAAGATGCCCATGGCGCGGTCGCCCTGGGTCAGGATCAGGGGCGAAACCAGGGTCGGCACGCCGTTCAGGTCAAGCGTGCGGTCGTCGAAATCGACCACGACATTGCCGCCATTGCCGCCTTTGCCCGCCGAACCACCGACCGAGACGCCGGCGAACAGGCTGATCGAGGTCGACGAACCGCCATTGCCGCCGCCGCCGCCCACGCTCTGTGCGAAGATGCCGTGGGAATCCTTGCCCGTGGTGATCAGGTTGTAGCTGTCATAGACCTTGACCAGGCCGCCTTCGCCGCCGTCCTTGCCCTTGCCGCCGATGCTGAGCAGGACCGCGCCGCTGGTCCCGCCGTCGCCGCCGCCGCCGCCGACCGACTGGGCCTGGATGGCGCTGGAGACCGCGCCGTAGGTGGTGATGGCCCCGTCATTGTCGACCGTGACCTGGCCGCCCAGGCTCAGCTTGCCGTCGCCGCCGGTGCCGCCGATACTGACCAGGCCGCCGGAATCACCGCCGGTCCCACCGCCGCCGCCCACGCTTTGGGCAAAGATGCCGCGCGCCCGCGCGCCGCGTGTGATGATAACGCCAGTATTGCCGACATCGACCTGGCCGCCGGCGCCGCCGCCGCCGCCCTTGCCGCCCAGCGACACCAGGCCGCCCGAGGCGGAACCCGCACCGCCACCGCCGCCCAGGCTTTGCGCGAAGATGCCGTCGCTGCCGACTTCGGCGTCGAGCGGATTGGTGAGATTGCCGGTCCGGATGGTGCCGCTGTTATTGACCACGACCCGGCCGCCGATACCGCCCTTGGCCGCACTGCCGCCGACGCTGACCAGGCCGCCGGTCCCTGCCGCTGCACCGCCGCCGCCGCCGGTCGATTGCGCGAAGATCCCGCGCGCCGCCTTGCCCGTCGTGGTGACATCGCCGGCATTGGTGACCTGGACGAGGTCGGCATCCCCGCCACCATCGCCGTCGCCGCCGATGCCGACGATACCCGCACCTGTGCCGCCGACCCCGCCGCCCTTGCCGACGCTTTCGGCGAAGATGCCGTGGGCGCCGTCGCCGAGGGTAATGATCGACGTGTCGGCCTCCGTGACCACAATGGCCTGGCCGCCCTTGCCGCCGCCCGCGCCCTTGCCGCCGATGCCGGCCAGGCCGCCACCGACCCCGCCGTTACCGCCGCCGCCGCCGATCGACTGGGCGAAGATGCCGTAGCCGCCGACGCCTGTCGTGACGATCTTGCCATTGCCGGTCAGCCGCGCCTCGGCCGTGCCACCGTCGCCGGCTGCCCCGCCCTTGGAGCCCAGCCCGACCAGGCCGCCGGCATAGCCGCCGTCTCCGCCGCCGCCGCCGATCGACTGCGCCATCAGGCCGTAGGCGTCCTTGCCGTTGGTGGTGATGAAACCGCCCTCGCCATTGACCGCCTTGGCGTAGCCGCCATTGCCGCCCTTGCCGCCGCCGTCGTCGCCCAGGCTGAAGGTGGCGAGACCGATGCCGTCGCCGGCATTGCCGCCCGTGCCACCGATCGATTGCGCCGCCACGCCATGGGCGCCCTTGCCCCCGGTGGTGACCGCGGCATAGTTATAGGCCTCGGCCGTACCGCCGGTGCCGGCCTGCAGCGAACTGCCCGGAATGCCGACAAAACCGTAGCTGCTGCCGCCCGCGCCGGACTGGCCGCCCAGGCTCTGGACGAACAGTCCGATCGCGCCGTCCTTCTTGGTGGTGATGCTGCCGTAATTGACGCCGACGACATGGCCGCCGCCATTGCCTGCGCCGCCGACACCGCCCTGGGCGACGCCGAAATCCACCGTGCCGGCGACGCCGCCGGCGCCACTGCGGCTGAAGACGTGCATGCCGTGCGACGTGGTCCCGTCCGTGGTGATGTTGGTGCGGTTGGTGACATTGACGTCGCCGCCCTTGCCCGCCTTGCCACCCGTGCCGCCGTCGATGCCGAAGCTGAACACCGCGTCGCCGCCGCGCCCGCCGCCGCCGCCCACGCTGCCGATCTCGATGCCCGACAGGTCATTGGACTTGACCTCGATCAGCCCCGTGCTGGCCGGAACGTCATGCGTGAAGCTCTGGCCATCGATGCCGGGTCCGCCATTGCCGGCCGAAACGCCGATGACGACACCGAAGACCTTGAAACCACCACCGTTACGGCCGTTGCTGCCATCGCCCGCGACGCGCACGTCCTGGACGACATTCTTGTCGTCCGATGCGGTCGGCAAGGTGACCGAGGTCGGCCCGCCGCCCGGATTGCTGATGGGACCGACGCCGGCGCTCTTGTCCACCGAGGTGACGACGTCCCAGATATGGCCGTCCTTGTCCTTGACCTTGACCGAGGTCGCCAGGTTCGTGCCCGCATTGATGGTGACGCCGATGACCGTGGCCTCGATATATTTTTCCGGATCGCCGGCCGTCGGCACCGAGACCTTGACGCCATCGGTCACGCTCTTGGCGTTCAAGCCGGTCAGGCTGGTGAAGACCAGCCAATAGTTGTCGGTCAGGACATAACCGGTGCCCGTCTTGACGATAACGCCTGTGCTGCCCGTGACGGGATTGACCACCGTATCGCCAACGCCTGTGCCGGCCGCGACCGGCATGGCCAGGGACAGGCCGGCGGCGAGGCCAAGACCCAGCAGGGCGACGCGCAGCTTCTTCAGCACCTTGCGGGTAGAGCTTTCGATTTCGACCGCCCGGGTGCGGCTGGCCAGGTCGACAACGGTCTGCGGCAGCGGATCCTGCCCCGGGCGCGGCGCCGGCGGACGGTGCGCCGCCAGCAAGGCCAGATTGGCCAGGCCGTCATGCAGACGCAGCAGCAGATCCTCGGGTAAGCGAGTCTTGCCGGCCTGTGCCGCCATGACTTCGGCGACGATGCGCCGTGTGGCTTCGATCTCGGTCACGGCCGGGCCGAAACGGGCATGCAGGGCGCGCGCAACCGCCGGATCGGCAAGGGCGGCACGCCAATCTTCGGCGCCGCGCTCCAGATACACAGCCAGTCGGGAAAGACGCGCAATGCGCGTTGTGTTTGCTGTCTGTGTCATAGCCGCCCCGCTTGATGTGCGTTGTCCAGCCTCAACAAAGGGCGGACGCTGATTCCGATATCGCCCTTTGTGGGCTGCACGCCTTTACCAATTCATTAACCATAATTATCTTCACCGGGGATTGTCCATAGCTATTGTCCACATTCCGCAGAGAGGCCTATGCTAGAGGCTTCGTTCGGACGGCAGGAGCCTTGCCAAAGGAGCTTAATATGGCGCGTTATCAAAGCATTCTCGACACCGTCGGCAATACACCGATCGTGCGCATCAACCATCTGGCGCCGGACCACGTCAATCTGTGGGTCAAGGTCGAGGCTTTCAATCCGCTGGGTTCGGTCAAGGACCGCCTGGCCTTGGGTGTGATAGAGGCGGCTGAAAAATCGGGCGCGCTGAAACCGGGCCAGACTGTGGTCGAAGCGACCAGCGGCAATACCGGCATCGGCCTGGCCATGGTCTGCGCGGCCAAGGGCTATCCTCTGGTCCTGGTCATGCCAGAAAGCTTCTCGATCGAACGCCGCAAGCTGATGCGCTTCCTGGGCGCCAAGGTGGTCCTGACCCCCGCCGCCCTGCGCGCCTTCGGCATGGTTCAGAAGGTGATCGAATTGGCGCAGGCCCACGGCTGGTACTATACGCGCCAGTTCGAGAACGAGGCCAACCCGGAGATGCACATGCGCACGACGGCGCGTGAGATCCTGGCCGATTTCGACGGCGACCGGCTGGACTACTGGGTGACCGGCTACGGCACGGGCGGAACGCTGAACGGCGTGTCGCGCGTCCTGGCCAGGGAACGCCCGGAGACCAAGATCGTCGTCTGCGAACCGGCCGACGCGGCGCTGCTGAGCAGTGGCGAAGCCCAGGCGCGTCTGGCCGACGGCACGCCCGCCGCGGCCCATCCGGCGTGGAAACCGCACCCGATGCAGGGCTGGACGCCGGACTTCATCCCGAAACTGACAGGCGATGTCGACCTCAGTCATGTCGACCGGATTGTCACCATCGCCGGCGCCGAAGCCATGAAGGCCAGCCAGGACCTGGCTGCGCGCGAAGGTATATTTGTCGGCATCACCTCGGGCGCGACCTTTGCCGGCGGGCTGCAGGTGGCGAAGGACGCCCCTGCCGGAAGCAACATCCTGTGCATGCTCCCCGATACGGGCGAGCGCTACCTGTCGACGCCGCTGTTCGGCCATATCGAGGTCGACATGAACGCCGAGGAGCTGGCGATCTACAACTCGACGCCACTGGGCGTCGCGGCGTAAGGCGATAACTACGAGACCCGCCGCCCGAAACACCCCACCACAGGGCCTTGGCCAACACCTGGACAACTGTGATATTTTTGCGGCATACAGCTGCCCATTTTTCCGACAACCTTGGACGCATTCCCCAATTCCCCATTTATGCGAAAAATATCAAACGGGAGGAAGTTACGTGTTCAATCCGCAAAAATTCCTGCGCCGCATGAACGAACATTTCATCGCAACGGCTATGTTCAATCAGGAATTCGCCTACCTGGAAAACGCCATCAAGCTATTCGCCAAGGAAGGCTTGTTGGCCGGGACTCGGGCGGCCCCGTTGCCGGTGTCGGAAAATACTCTGTTCGACACTATGAAGGGTGTCAGAACTGCACGGGTGACGGCTGGCTTACCAGTTAGCCCCTATCTCGAAAAGGCGTTCAATCAACTCGACCTGATCCGAAAGGCACGGAACCGGATCGCCCATAGCGGCGCGCAGTTCCGTGAGCATCACACCAGCGTTGCGAAAAATTGGAACGAATTGGCAGACGGCAAGCCAGGAGAGCTTTTTAATCCGGCGACGTTTCGGGCCATGAGCGATGATATTAGCACTATCACCGCCTGCCTGATGATGCATATGCAAGACCTGATTCCGGCCGACATGACATTCAGACAGGCGCGTCAAGATTTGAAAATGAGCGCCTGGCATGAACAGATGATGAGATATATGGGCGTCAATAAGCTCCTAGCGAACCTCAACATATCAGACTTCATGCGGCAGGCCGCCGAACAATCCTTTCAATATGTGCCGCGTTCGACACCACAGCGGCATAGCTCAGTTCGCGCAAGGCGGCACCGCACTTTCACTTAAGGAAACATGTCGGAAGGAAAGATGTCGTGGACACGATAACCTGTCCCCGAAACCCCTGCGAAACTCCTGGGCTCCAGATGCCACCGATGCCACGTGGCGAACAGCGGATGTGCAGACGGAGCGGGTGCCTTTGCGGGGAACCGGCTGGCAGTGAGGAACGAGCGATGCTGGGCGAAGGGCACTCCGAACTGCGCGAGGGCGGAGCCCTAGTCTTTGATAACCGTTTCCAATTCAAACTGCCGGTCGTGACGTTGGCCGATGAAGCAGATGTATCTGCCGGAAAAGCCTATTTCAGCTAAAAGGATGCGAGTGACAATTTCTCTAACCAGAATGATAATAGCCCACTGGTCTGTCCCATTTGGGAATGTGCCCTGATGCACAATCTTATTTCGGAGACTGGCTAGCCCTCCGATAGTTGCGCGGTCTAGATCGCGCCGGGAAATCCCGAAATGAATGAAAACCGCTTCAATCTTGTCAGCCAGGGTCATCCTATTGATGTCGGAAAGCTGCCTAATAAGAGTCTCTCGGTCATTATCATTCAGACCTTCGGAGTTTTTTATAACGGCTTCCATAGCCTTCTTTATGGGTTTGAATTTCTTCGCAGGAACCGTACTTTTGTTTTTTTGCGGCAATAGATGTTGAATTATCGACTCCAAGGCGGTCATGCCAGTCAGAAAGCGGACTTCGTTGATAGTCGAGTCCACCTGAACCCAACCCAATGCTGTCCACAAAAGTTCTGGCAATGGCCCTTTTGAAAAATATCTATCCGTAAGTGCGGTGATGATCGGCGCATGATGAAGCGAATATTGAATGGCGAACTCGGATCGAAATGCCTCACCGGCGTAAAAGGTCGAAGTAAGTGTGTTACCTGCATAATAATCCAGACGAGGCGTCTGTAGTCGGCCACCGTGCGCAAAAGATAATCCGTGATGCATGTGGGTGAGAAAGGCGTCAGCTTTTTCGCTCCAGTTCGCTTCAACATTGGGCGTGTCTGCCGATATGGAGATGTTCCCGGACATATCGTCTATATCATTAACGTGGGTAGCGCCTCTGACACTCAGTTTTCCAAGCGGCGTGCTTATGACCGGATTGACGAACGATTTGAATGATCTAAACCAAAGTCGAAGAACAGGAGATGGCTGTGTCTCTTGTAGAGGAATAGTAAGCTCTGCTGCCCGCGTATCTATCTTGATAGAGTTACCTGACGAACCACTTCTCCATCCAACCAAATTTACCGTTTTGGACGTAATGACGAAGCCGTTTTCACTCTGGGCATATAGTGATATATCGGGTAAAGAACCGTCAGCACTAGAATTGTATTGTCGAATTTGAAAATAATCTGTGTCGCTTATAGGGTCGAACTCAAATACAAGTCGGCTATCTTGACCAGCGGATAGAAAAAAGCCGATAGCAATGCGCACACCGGCCACATCAACGTGCCCGGTGTAGTGAAGACGTTCAAGGACAGCTTTCTCAACGTTTTTCATATAGGCCCGGATGGGGATTCTCAGCAATTGGCACGATCAACCTCCCGGCGTCTTCATATCATTAGGCCTCGGCATCTACTAACTGGCTATCCGGATGGAGGGTGATTGCGTTTCTTACCTCTGGCAGTGGGTCGCTTGAGGCGGCTTCCAACCACGACTTGATAGCTGTGCTTTCGGAATGGCCAGATTTTTTCATTGCAAAGGCCAGCCGTACACAGGCCGCGCGGATAGAGGGAATGTCGAGATCAGTGTAGGCGACCTTTTGGTATGACGCCTCAGTAAGGAGAGCGCCAAGCCCGTAGATCACATTGGCTGCGATCGCCTCCTTTTGTATCTCGGAGCCTTCTTTGAATATCCAAATGGCAAGTTCTATGGCGCTACGTAGAATTGCCAAGCGTCGGGCAGCGATGGCGATTCCTATCTCTTTGACTAGGTCAAGCATCTTGGAAGCGTCGTTTTTATTTTTGTAGAGCCAGTAAAAGAGTCCCTGAACAGCCGCCCTAGTTATTACCTTTCGGTCCGATAGTAGTCCTATTAGGATTTGCTCGTTGAAATAAGATTCGTCAACAGCAAATGCTGTGAAAAGCTCCGAATATAGCTCGTATCCACGCGCGTCATGTTCAGTCTCAGAGTCTAGGTATTTTATTTTATTAAATACGATCGAATAATTATCGACATGAATTGCTCCTGTATTCATTAGATCCCGAATGGAACGTATAGATTCTATTTCTCTTCTGTCCTCTCTGCCATCAAGGAACGTTAAATTCTTGGACGAATACTTAATTAGCGACCACTCTTTGATTGCGTTTGAAATTAATTCGGAAATATTGAGATTTAAATCTATCCGTTTACCCTCCTCCCTAATATGCCCAAAAATTGGGGCAATAGCTTTTAGCTTTTCATATGGATTGCGATCTGGCCCAGTCAATATATTTGCCACAAAATCGAGTGACCTGCCTACGGCATCAACTCCGTCGGGATGAGGTAACGACGAGAAAGCGCTGATCACAAAAGTTGTTGCCGACGGAAATTTGTTCTCGCCTACATGCTTTTCAGTCCAGAGCGCTTCACCGAACTGTTTTGTCTCCGCATCAGTTAATATCTTCCATTTCCACAGCAAATACAAACGGTGTATTGCACCTTTTCTGGCACTTAAATCATCATCGATAGCTGATGAAAGCAATCCAGAGATAACAATTCTCCACTGATCTGAATGGGAAATCCCGGTTGGCTGAAAGTCGTCAGGTATATATTCGCTAGGTTCAACTGCCCACGCAAATTCCATGGAGCCGCTACCGCTGGGTAATGGAAGTGAAAAAATCGTTGGCATAATATCTTCTAAATCCTGATGATTTAGCGCTTCCATAGTACGAGATAATAGGTTGCTTAGAGAAGTTTTGAATTGATGTATTTGCCCTTGAACATTGCTATTTTTGTAATAAATTATAGACATACTGAGAATTTTAAAAAGGTCTTCGCTATTTAACCTTAATGCCACGCGTGAGAGCAACTCGAAACCATTTCGTACAATTGATTTCTGGTCGTCCTTACTGTCAAATGCATTCAGCGCCTCATCAATGCGCTCAAGGCATGCGTCCCGTAGCATCGAAACGAGTTCGAGAGGTAGCGTTGCGATTTGGGTGCGGTTGTAGATTTCTGAAATTTCGCTCTCGCTCATCGACTGTAATTGTCGGACAACGAGTTGAGCGGTAAGCCAGCATTCATCGTTTTTCAAGATAATAGCAGATACCGTAAGAGCCTCCTTAAATAGACTCATCCTGTTAGCCGAGCCAGGAACTCCTGTTTGCTCTGCCAAATGAACCATTTGAATTGCTGCCAGCCATTTTGCAGATGGGCCCTGAGCGAAATGATAGGTTTCCTGTTCTCGGTCGAGATCAAAGGTTCGCCGCGTCGTGACATCTGGTTGACGATCCTTGCCGCTTTCAAGCGAACGCTTAATTAGTTGGTATTCTCCCATGGCGTCGCATTCAACGATGGCAAGCTCCCGCCACCTCAATCTCGGCCTTGGCAAATCTTCGGAAAGCCTCGGAAGCGCTTCAAGCCAGTCATGGGTAAAGGCCAAACCAAAATAAAGTGCCCAAGACTCACGTGACAACGATGGTATGTCATCGGTATCGCGGTGGCGTGTTTTCCTAATTTGGACCAAGGCTTTTTCAAGAAGTTCGCAGGCTTGCTTTTGATCACCAAGTTCGCTGATTATGCCAGCTTTTCGGAGTGCCCACACCGGGTCATCCGCGCCAAGTCGCCATGCCGATACTAGTTGTAGAGCACCTTGAGTTTTTCCGCGTCCAAGACCTTGTAGAATTAATTCGTATGTTCTGATGTTATCAGCTTCGGGGTAGGAAATTGCACACAGTGCCAAACCAGCAATTGCTTCTTGGAATATTTCCTCTTCCCCATCATGCCTTGCGGTACGGGCGACATTTTCAAGTATTAAAATGCAGGCCTTGGCGAGTTCGTCTCTTGTTTTCCCTTCAGGAAGATCGTGCTCTGGGACGTCCATCCTTGCCAAGTCTACCGCTCGGATGGCATCCAGGCCGAACGCTGCAACGTCATTAAAAAGTGGCAGTAGGGCGCACTCCGAGCGCCACATACATTCATAAAGAACAAAAATTCGTTCAGGTACGTTGAGATGGGGTAAAAGTCTTTGAATATCAGAAGCCCAGTTGCGAATTTGCTGCCACAAATGCTCCCGCACATATTCGGGCGCAATTAGCCAACCAGGATAAACTTTACGATTATGTTCCCAAATGCCCGCTGCTTCTCGAAGTCTCGACAAATTTATTTCGAGATCATCATCGTGACCGGGTGTGAGCTCTTGCCAGGGGCTTTGGTTAAGCGATGGGTTGACGGGCAATGACGGACCGCCGTCGGGCGGCAAATTGGACGGTGGTCTTGGCCAATCTAGAATATTATACGGCCTCCCGGCCTCCAACGCTCGAATGAACCATTCGGTCGCATGGTGATGCTTTAAATGGTCCGGCCACGCGCTCGCCTCCGGCAGGTTTGCAATGTCAATTGGCATGACATTGCGCTCCTCAAGCATTCGGCGCCGGTGTACGGAAAGACTCAACCATCCGACTAAGTAAATTTTTGGCGCGGATGGTCCCAAATTATCTCGTACCCAGCCAGCCCAATTTAGAAAATTTGGATCGTCTCCTGAAAATCCCACCAAGCAGAAGATGGTTTCCATCATCGACTGTTGTACCAGGTTTACGAAAGGAGCGAATTTCACTGGATACGTGCGATAATCATCTTCAGTAAATATAAAAGGCTCATAGGATGGGAACGTGCCATGTAACTTCACAATTCTTGGACGCATCGTGAATGGAACTTCTTCGAGCGTTCTTACAACATCGTAACTGCGTTCAATTACATCAACGCAAGCCCTCTCCAGGAGTGTGTCCCAATTTGTTGTGAAAACATCCGCCCACGGCAGGCGTAGCAAGCGCTTATGCAAATCGCCCGGTAGGTAATCCATATCGGGCACAAGATTTTTAATCGCATAATTTAGGGAGCTTGCACCAAAGGCAGACCTATATTCCTGTGCCATGCGGAGAAAGCCACTGGTAGCTGAGGCTTCCCTCATCGCGTGTTCGCGTAGTTCGGCATTTGTTGGATAAAGAGGATCACAAAGGGCGGCTGCCATTTGCGACCAATCGGGCATTGGTCTCGCGGAGTGGTTGGTGGGCTCTGCATTACGGCTAAAGCCAGCCCCAACCATGATGGATGCGCTACCAAGCGCCTTGTGCCGAAAAAGTGCTTCTCGAATATGAAGCACGTTGGAAATATCAGGAAACATCGGGGGCTTTTCCAAGTACGATTTTGCGACACTCATGGACTCACTATATAGTGGTCAGTGTCGGTGTTACAAATTTTACGCGCGCTTTTGATATCGAAGCCCTTATCGCGCCAATTGTAGCCGGTCGAGTTCAACGCCGAAACGCTGACGGCATTAAATCGAATTTCGGTGACGCCAATCTTGGTTTCCTACACTCCGAAAAGCACCGATGAATCACAAATCAACGCCACTTTCGCTCAATCCATCCGATAGAATTGGGATTTTCGGTGACGCCATATGCGCAACTCGCAGAAATGATCGTGCATTTCATAACGCCATGTCCCGAAGCTTAGCGGGAAAATTAACCGGCACACCAACCGGCAAAAATATAAGCAATTAGAAATACTAATTCACATTATCATATTGATTTATATAAGCTAAAAATACATAGACTATCGGCACATGAACCGGCATAATATCCGGATGGATATATCTTATATGGAACCGATGGTTCCGGAAGAAGCGGTACGGGAACTGGACGACCACGCCTTGGAGCTGGTGGGCGAAGCGCGTGAGCTTGCAGGTCGTGTTCATAATCCGATATTGCGCGAATCCATGGGTGACCTGGTCCGCTCTATGAACTGCTATTACTCCAACCTGATCGAAGGCCATGACACTCACCCGCGCGACATCGATCGGGCACTGACAAATGATTTTGCAATAGAGCCGGAGCGCCGCAACCTTCAGCTCGAAGCGGTGGCCCACATCCATGTCCAAAAACTGATCGACACCGACAGCGATCCAGACGCCTGGCCGGCGTCCAATGCGTATGCCACATGGTTACACCGCGAATTCTGCTCACGCCTGCCTGAAGACATGCTGTGGGTGACCAATGTCGACACCCATGAACGGGTGCGCGTCATCCCCGGAGAATGGCGCAAAGGCGACGTCGTCGTCGGGCGCCACGTACCTCCGGATCCTGACGATCTCCCGCGGTTTCTTGCCCGTTTCGATCAGGCCTATGGAAATCCCCCTCTTTCGAGAAGCCGGCAAATTCAAACCGTGGGCGCAGCTCACCATCGCTTCTTGTGGATCCATCCGTTCCTCGACGGCAATGGACGCGTCGCCCGCCTGATGTCGCACGCCCTTCTCAAGCGCCTGGGCGTAGGTACGAGCCTCTGGTCGGTCGCCCGCGGCCTTGCCCGCAATGTCGATACCTATAAGAAACTTCTGTCTTACGCCGACGGGCCCCGACAAGGCGATCGCGACGGTCGGGGCAACCTGACCCAGCGTGGCCTTCTGGATTTTTGTAAATTCTTCCTCGACACCAGTCTCGACCAGGTCCGGTTCATGAGCGGCCTTCTCGAACCCGGCACCCTGCTCACCCGAATGGAAATCTATGTCGAAGAAGAAGTTCGCGCCAGGCGCCTCCAGCGTGGCAGTTTTCAGATACTGCGCGAGGCTGTTCTGGCTGGCGAGGTCGAGCGCTCGAAAATTCCGTCCCTTACAGGCTACGAGGAACGGAATGCCCGAAATGTGACGTCGGTACTCGTAGATCGCGGCATGCTGTCCGCCGCATCGCACCGTGCGCCTCTGCGCCTCGCCTTTCCGCCGGACGCAGTGGAGCGTTGGTTCCCAAACCTTTATCCCGCCAACGCAGGATCTGGATCATGAGATGGCGTGTCCGTGATGCGCGACCTCGAAGTAAGAAGTAATGCCGCCGCTTTTTTCTTTCCAGATGGTCGTTCGGAGGCTCGTCGAATTTATTCTTTATAATCAAACTCAATCCCAAAACTACCCGATCGTTCCAATGTAAATCTAGCGGTGTCCCACGCGTGACTGGACGATTTCATTAGAGTGCGTAATTCTTTAAACGCCTTATAAACTTCATATTGTTCAAAATTTTCGGGAAAAAACCAATTTTTGTTGCCCGCTGAATCTAGATAATCATACCCGGTTTCGCCATTGTCATCTTGTATTGATGCGCTGACGATGATTGTCTGCCAATCGGCAGGTGCAGTTCTATTAACAACCTCAGCAATCGCCATATAGATTTGTTGATCTGTTCTCATCACTGAATTTTCCCACCTGGTACATTATCAAAACATTATCAAAAAATTTCAACAGAAGTAAAGTCAACAGAAGTAAAGGGAATTTCGGCGACGCCATATGAATTGCAGAATTTAAGGGATTGCACCCTCGGAGCTCCAATGCGCCAGAGGTAATGGCATGGCACCCTGTCCTCCGGTCAATCCAGTCGGTTATTCTGGATAAGCCGATCGTTGTCATCCGGCCCGGCCAGTTGCCTCCAAAAGCTTCGCCGACGTTTCCCTACTGTGATTGCTGAAGCTTATATTTCCATGGTCGTGAATGCAGTTTCGACGGTGGAATGCCCCTCACCCGGCCCTTCGGGCCACCCTCTCCCCGCAGGCGGGAAGAGGTGGATTTCAGGGTGTTCGTGCACCATGTGCGATAGCCGGAATAGCTGAACACGTAGATCAGGACGCCGTCTTCTGCCTTCAAGCGCTACCGCTCGTCGATAACCTCGATCCCGTCTGGCCGCGTGTTTCCGACGAGAGCCACGCCTCAATTCTGTTTCCAGCGCGGCCAAGGGGCTGTCCGGAAACAAGGTCTCGATAAATCCGAACTGCGTCATGTCCTGAATGCCCTGTGGACAGGTCCATCCTCCTAGAGATGCACGCCCTCAGGCGTCAGTTCCAGTACGCAATCCGACTTAATGGCTTGTTGGCGCGCCAGGCAAGGGACCGTCTGGTTTTTTAATGAAAAACGCAGCGACGACCGCGCCAAGGGAGATAATGGCGCCGCACAGGAAGGCGGCTTTTATGCCGCCGGTCGTCATCGCGTGCAGGTCGGCTCCGGCGGCGGCAAGGCCTGCGCTTCGCAGGGTCATGATGGCAACAAATAGGGCCACACCCGCAGCGCCGGCCACCTGTTGCGTGGCGCCGAGCATGGCGCTGCCGTGCGAATACAGGTTCGGTGGCAGTGCCCCGAGGCTGACTGTAAATAGCGGCGTGAACATCATGGCGAGGCCGACGCTCAAAGTAAGATGGGCAATTAGCAACAGCCAGAACGGCGTGTCCTGTTGGATGAAGGTCAGCCCCCACAGGGCGAGGCTGAGCAGAATGGCGCCGGGGATAACCAGCAGCACAGGACCATGCTTGTCAAACAACCTGCCAACGGTCGGCGCGCATAACCCCATGATCAGACCGCCCGGCAACAGCAGAAGTCCGGTCTGCAAGGTCGTGAGGCCCAGGACATTCTGGAGATAGATCGGCAGGAGGATAAAGGCACCGAACATCGACATCATCAGGATCGCCATCATCGCCATGGCGATGGTGAAGCGGCTGTAGGTCAATGTGCGCATGTCGAGCAAGGCGCGGTTCTCTTTCTGCAGAAATAGCTGCCGAACGATAAAGACCGCGATGACGGCGGCACCCACGAGTAACGGAATCCAGGGCGATATGACCGACGGATGCAGCGCCATTTCCCCCAGGCCGCTCAGGCCATAGACGAAGCTTCCGAAGCCAATGGCCGACAGGAAAACCGAGACAATATCGATCGGCGCCTTGTTCGGAACGGAGACATTCTTGATCCGCACCGCGCCTAAGACCAAGGCACCCAGGGCAATCGGCAGAACGAGCAGGAACATCCATCGCCAATCCAGAACCGAAAGGATCAGTCCGGAAAGGGTCGGACCCAGGGCCGGGGCTACCGAGATAACGATGGAAATATCACCCATGGTCTTGCCGCGCGATTCCGGCGCGACAAGGGTCATGATCGTCGTCATCAGCAGCGGCATCATGATGGCTGTACCCGACGCCTGCACAATACGTCCCAGGACAAGGACAATAAAGCCCGGCGCCAGGGCCGAGATCAAGGTGCCCAGGCAGAACAGCGACATGGCCAGAATGAAAACAGGCCGGGTATTGAGGCGTTGCAGCAGAAAACCCGTGATGGGGATCACCACGGCCATGGTGAGCATAAAGGCGGTCGATAGCCATTGTGCCGCGCTGGCCGTGATGCCGAGATCTTTCATCAGGTGTGGCAGAGCCACAATCATCAAGGTTTCGTTCAGGATCACCACAAAGGTTGAGATCAGCAGCAAGCCGATCACAAGCTTGTTGCGTTCACCGTGGTCTTCAGCGATCGCGCCGGGCTCAGGATCCAATGGAATTGGCGTTTCAGTAGTCATGAGATGTCGCGCCGTTCTCGTTCACGTGGGGCCTGGGTAGGCCTTAGGAAGCCGTCGTGCCAAAAGGCGGCAGTTACCGCAAGCGTTCAATTCAGGCAGATCGGAATTCCGGTAGCGCCGCTGTTCGGTCATAGGTCGATATCAATGCCGACGAGCGGGCGATCTACAACTCAACGCCCCTTGGCGTGCGGTGTGACGCAGCCGTACGCCTTCCCGCGGCACCTGCACCGATCATAGTGCGGCCACGCCGGCTACATATCCCGTTTGGTATATGACATAACAATTCCTGCGGCGCAGGGTGAGGGCATGACCCTCATCACGCCACCCGAAGCGACGCCTGCGACCTTTCACGACTGGATCGCCCACCACCGCATCACCGAGATCGAGTGCCTGGTGCCCGACATGAACGGCGTCATCCGCGGCAAGGTCCTGCCGGCGGCCAAGTTCGTCAAGTCGGAGGCCGAAGGCTCGCTGCGCATGCCGTCCAGCGTGTTTTCGGTCGACATCACCGGCGCCTATGCCGGCGACGGCGACGAAGCCTATGCCGACCGTGACCTGATCCTGTTCCCCGATGTGACGACCCTCCATATCGCGCCGGGCTACAAAAGCGCCACGGCCTTTGTCTTCGCCGATACGCGCAAGCCCGACGGCACACCGTGGCCGGCCTCGCCGCGTCATATCCTGAAGGAGGTCCTGGCCCTCTACACGGCGCGCGGCTGGACACCGGTCATAGCGCCCGAGCTGGAATTCTACCTCACCGCCATCAATACCGACCCGGACCTGCCCCTGACCCCGCCCGTCGGCCGGTCGGGCCGAGCCGAGACGGCGCCCCAGCCCTACGGCCTGGAATCGATCACCGAATACGAGGACCTGGTCGAGACCATCTATGAGCACGCCGACATCGCCGCCCTGCACCTGGACACCATGATCCACGAGTCGGGCGCCGGCCAGTTGGAGATCAATTTCCACCACGGCGACCCGTTGCAACTGGCCGACCAGGTCATCGTCTTCAAGCGCCTGGTCCGCCAGGCCGCCCTGGCGCACGGCGTCTATGCCACCTTCATGGCCAAGCCGATGGCCGAACAGCCAGGTTCGGCCATGCACCTGCATATCTCGGTCGTCGATCGCGACGGCGGCAACCTGTTTACCACCGCCGACGGCACGGATTCGGACCTGTTTCGTCACTTTATCGGTGGGTTGCAGACCTTCCTGCCCGAAATCGCGCCCCTGTTCGCCCCGACGGTCAATTCGTTCCGTCGCATGCGCCCCAGCCATTCAGCGCCGATCAATGTCCAGTGGGGGCGCGACAACCGCTCGTGCGGCCTGCGTGTGCCGACGGCCGATGCGCAAAACCGGCGGATCGAAAACCGCCTGCCCGGCGCCGACGCCAATCCCTATCTCGCCATGGCGGCGTCGCTGCTGGCCGAATTCCTCGGTATCGAGGCCGCCATCGCCCCGGCCGAAGAGGTCCTGGGGAATGCCTATGTCCACCCGCGCACCCTGCCCAAGACGCTGGAAGAAGCGCTGGAACGCCTCACCGCGTGCGCGCCCGTGCGGCGCTATCTCGGCGACGCTTTTATCGACGCCTTTCTCGCCATCAAACAATCCGAACTCGATCACTTCCAGGGCGTCATCAGCTCGTGGGAACGCGATCACCTGCTGCTCAAGGCATGAATATGAAAAAACACACCCTCGCCCTGATCACCTGCCTGGCCGCATGTCCGGCCGTCACAGTCCATGCCCAGGACGCCTCCTTCGACGCCCAGACCCCCGACATGTTCCGCAGCGCTCCCGATGCCCCGGTCATGGCGCCGTTCTGGGCGAAGCGCATCACCGGCTATCTGACGACGCGCGACGGGGTGAAGCTGCGCTACAGCGCCCTGCTGCCGGCCGGCAAGTGGCCGTTCCCGGTCATCGTCAACTACAGCGGCTATGACCCGGGCAGCATCGGCGGGCGATCCTACCGGCAAAACGACTCGTCGATGTCGACCACCTTGGACCGGTCGCTGATCGCCCATGGCTATGCCGTGGTCGGGGTCAATGCGCGCGGCACGGCTTGCTCCGAAGGCGTGTTCGATTTTCTCGGGCCCGACTATGGCCGCGACGGCCGCGACGCCATCGAATTTATCGCGGCCCAGCCGTGGTCCAACGGCGCGGTCGGCATGGGCAACTGGTCGTGGGCAGGGATGTCGCAACTGGCCACCGCGTCGGAACGCCCGCCGCACCTGAAGGCCATAGCGCCAGGCATGGTGCTGGGCGATCCGCGCCTCGACAGCTGGGCGCCGGGCGGCGTGCCGGCGCCACTGTTCGTCTCCAACTGGTGGCAATATCTGCACAGCCGCTGGGAGGCCGCCCGCGACAGCGCCGCAGCCGAAGGCGACCAGGCGTGTGTCGACCAGGTCGCGGCCAACAAGCTCAGCGCCGAACCCCACGCCCTGTCGAGCTTCCTGATACGCCATCCATTGCGTGACGACGCCATTGCCGAACGCACCCTGGCCGACCGGACGCACAATATCACCGTGCCGGTCCTGTCGATGGAATCCTTCCAGGACGAGGCGGTGACCTCGCGCGGCGGCTATTATCAGGACACGCTCGACCCGGCGAAACTGTGGCTGATCCAGACCAATGGCGGCCACGACCTGTACGACTCGGCCGTTTTCCAGGAGACCCTGATCGCCTTCTACGATCGCTTCGTGAAGGGCGAGGCCAATGGTTTCGACAGCCGCCCCCACGTCCAGGTGTGGATGGAAACGACGTCGTCGGACACGCCAGGCCGGCTGAATATCGACGCCAAACCGGGCTTCGTTATCGAGCGCGCGGCCTATTCGGTAGGCGTGACGCCCTATGTGCTGAACCTGGACGCCGGTGGCGCCCTGACCGCCGGCGCCGACGACGGCGACGGCAAACCCGACGCCTATCAGTATCCGCGGCCCGGTGTGGCGGTCGATACCGACGAGGCCGACACCGGCGAGGATGCCTGGTCGCCGCTCGACGCCGACTGGCGCAGCGGCACGGCTGTCTATACCAGCTCAGCCCTTGATCGCACCCTGGTGACCTACGGTTCGGCCAGCGCCGACCTGTGGATTTCCGCCACCACCTCGGACACCGATCTGCAGGTCACCCTGACCGAGGTCCGGCCGGACGGCCAGGAAATGTTCGTCCAGCGCGGCTGGCTGCGCCTGTCCGACCGGGCACAGGACGACGGCCGCGCGACGATCGTCCGCCCGTTTCCACTCGATCGGCCTGAAACCATGGTGGCGATGACACCGGGTGTGCCCGTTCTGGGCCGGGTCGAGCTGAACAAGTTCGCCCATAGCTTCCGGACCGGTTCGCGCATCCGTATATGGATCGACACACCCAGCCGCTGGGGCGGTTACGGCTTTACGCCGACCTCGGCACCATCTACCAACCGCGTATGGCATGATAAGGACCATCCATCGCGGCTGGTCTTGGGTGAGTTGGTGGGGATTGAGATGCCTATGACAGCGCCGGTGTGCGGGACGGTGTTGAAACAGCCGTGCCGCATTGATCCGCTGGCGGGGGAGTAGAGGGGAAGGGCGGGCTTTAGGGCGCGCTTTGCGCGCTCAATCCACCCGGTAAACCTGGATCAGCCGGTCGTTCTCGCCTGGGCCAGCCAATTGCATCTCCTTCGGCACCTCGACCAGGGTCGACAGGAAGATCGCCTTGTTCAGCCAGTCGTATTTCCCGACCGGGGCGATGAATTCCGGCACCAGGCGGAAGCGGTACGGCTGCTCGGCCGTCGGGGTGTAGACCAGGCCGCGGTTGTGGATGATGATCTGGACGCCGTCGTCGGTCTTCAGGCGGTACAGGGCGTCGATGACCTCGATCCCATCCGGACGCGTCACCGGGAAATCGCCGCCGCCGGGAATGACCGTGCCGCGAATGCCCAGACCTTCGAAGCGACCACCGACGATCGGCCAAATTTCGGTGCGCTGGCCGTCCTTGCTGGCGGGGCCTCCGCCAACCTTTTCGGGATCGGTGCAGGTGACGACCAGATTCATCACCAGGGTCAGTTTAGGGCCCTCAATAGGGATGAGTTCCGCGGCATGGGCGGCTGTGCCGGTCGCAGCGGCCAGGAGGGTAACAGCGCAGCCGCTGAGGAAGTGCCGCCGGGCGTGAAGTATGTCGGTCATGGTAACCTCATGAGAAGAAGAAAGCGCTTCGCGCCACGGCACGGGCCGCCACCCTCCCCATAAATGGGGTGGGCAAAGACATCTCAGATCGCTGCCGTTATAGTTCCGGCGCTTGAGTTGAAAAAACAGAGGTTCACGCGACGTGGGAGCCGTCGCGTGAACCTCTGCGGACAGCAGGTCAGTAGGATACCCTGAGTTTTACACCGACCTGCCGGGGTGCACCGTAAAAGGCGTTGTCGACATACTGGCCCGTGACATAGCTCTTGTCGGCCAGGTTGGTGGCGTAGAGGTCCACGCTGAACTTGTCGCGGTGATAGGTGACCAGGGCGTTCCACAAACCATAGGCGTCGATACGATCGGTCGCTGGGTCATAGGCGATATAGGTCCACTGCTTGCCGACATAGGCGTAGTTCAGCCGTGGCGTCAGGATCGCATCGCCGATATGGAAGGCGTATTCCACACCCAGATTGAACGACAGCTCGGGCGAATAGAGGTTGGGCTGGCCCGAAGTCGTCAGCATGAAGCCGGCATAGTTGTTACAGAAATTCGGCGTATCCGGAACGCCCGGCGGGCATTGCGGCGCGGTCGAGGCGCCGGGATGGGCGCGGGCAAAAGCGCGCAGGTTGATAAAGGTCACGCTGCCCATTTCGGAACTGACCAGGGACAGGCCACCGTCGACGCGCAGGTCGCCGAAGCGGCCCTGGACGCTGGCCTCCACACCCATGATCGTCGCGTCGGAAATATTGCCGGGATTGGCCACACCCGTCGCCGGATTGACCAGGTTGTACTGGAAATCCTTGTAATCGTAATAGAAGGCGCCGATCTGGGTATTGACGCGACGGTCGGCGAAGCTCGATTTCCAGCCGATTTCGTAATCCGTCACCGTTTCGGGACGGAAGGTGTCAACCGGCGACGAGAAGCCGCCCGACTTGTAGCCGCGCGCCACAAAACCGTAGACCAGGTTGTTGGCGTCCGGCGTCCAGTTCAGCGAGATCTTGCCGGTCGGCCGCTGGTCCTTCTCCGTGCCGGCCACGCTGGCGACCGGGACGCCGTCGGGCGGAAAGCCCGGAATGCCGGCGCCGATAACCACATTGCCGGCGCCCTCGGCCTCATAGGTCGAGTTGCGCACACCGACATCCAGCGCCAGGGTCGGGGTGATCTTGTAGGTCGCCTGGGCAAAGACACCGGTCGTCTTCTTGAGCGTCAGGCTGTCGATCTCGGTCGGGAAACCGTCGGACAGGAACAGGTAGTCGCTGTTGATCTTGTTGCGCTGGTAATAGGCGCCGATGACCCAGCTGAACCGGCCCGTCGTCGGCGAGATCAGGTTGACTTCCTGGGTCCAGATCTGTTCGCGGGCGTAGTTATGCTCAATGGCAACGGGCAGGTATGAGGTGTAGCGCGCAGCATTGGTCGCGTCGTAGTCGTCGGTGGCGTTGAACGCCTTGTCCTGATAGCCCGACATCGAGCGCAGGGTGATGCCGTTGTCGAACTGGTATTTGAGCTCCAGCGTGTCCTGCGCCGCCTTTTGATTGTTAAACACCGCCTGGTCGAAATCGACCGTGCGATCGGCCGGGCGGTAGGCGCCATAGGGCTGGCTGGCCAGGGGCGTGAAAGCGAAGCCGCCGTTCTGCAGCCGGTCGGTCTCGACCTTGAACAGGGCCTGGAAGGCGTCGGTCGGCTTCCACAATACGCCCAGGCGGGCGCCCTGCTCGTCCAGCCGGCCGACCTGGTTATGGTTCGGCCCGATATCTTCAAAGAAGGCGTCGTGCTGACGCGAATTGACCGCCAGGCGAACCGCCACGGTGTCGGTCAGGGGCAGGTTGACCGCACCTTCCAGACCCTTGAAATCGTAATTGCCAAGCGAGGCTTCGAGATAGCCTTCCTGCTTGCCCAGCTTGGGGCTCTGGCTGTTGATGAAGATCGCGCCACCGGTCGAGTTCGAGCCGACGAAGGTCCCCTGCGGCCCGCGCAGGACCTCGACCGAGCCGATGTCATAGAAGCTGTTGGTCGAGACGATCGGCGGCTGGAACACGCCGTCGACATAGGTGGCGACGCCATTGACCACGTTCGGCGTATTGGCCGACAGACCGACGCCGCGGATATTGACGTTCTGCGTAAAGCCCGAGTCGGTGAAGGACAGCGACGGCACGGCATATTGCAGGTCGCTGGCCCGCGACACGCCCTTGCCTTCCAGGGCGCCGCCGGTCAGGACGACCGCCGAGACGGCCACCTTCTGCAGGTTTTCGCGCCGCTTTTGCGAGATGATGACGACAATCTCTTCATCGCCCTTGGCCGGCGCCGCTTCCGGCTGAGTCTGGGACTGGTTTTGCGCCCAGGCCCCGCCGGCGCCGGTTGTGGCCAACAGCGCCAGAACCGATACACAGCCTGCAAATCGTCTTGTCCTGGCCTTGCTCATTATATTGCTCATTCCTTTTGCCCCTGGTGAGATGGTTTTGTTTTTATTGTGCTTTCCACGCCGAAGCTGCGGCCATGAAGGCCAGGGCTTCGCCGTAGACGTCCTGGTTGTCCGGCGGGAAATAGCTAAGCTTGACGACGACGGTGTGGCTGTCCGGGTCGACATAGATGAACTGGCCCTGCAGGCCAACCGCGTAGTAGGCGTTGGATTGCGGCACGGTCCACCACTGGTAGCCATAGCCTCCAATTTCGGTTTCAGGCGTCGCCGGCTGGGTCGATTCCTTCACCCAGGCTTCGCTCAGGATGCGCCGGCCATCGGCCATGCCGCCGTTCAGCATCATCTGGCCGAGTCGACCGTAATCGCGCAAGGTGGCGTTATAGCCGGCGCCGGTGAATTCGCGACCGACACCGGGCTCACCGTCGAGAATGTAATAGCCGTCGGCCTCGGCACCCAGCGGTTCCCAGACGCGATTGGCCAGATAGGCCGAGGCGTTCATGCCGCTGACCCGTTCGACCAGCCAGCCAAGCACCGCAGTGTCGAGGGTCTTGTATTCGAACAGCGTGCCGGGTGTGGCCTTCGACTTCACCGTACGCGCCGCGTCGGCGAAACGGGTGACGTTTTCGACCAGGCTGCTCTCGTGATTGCGCGCCGCCGCCCCGGGATTGGCGAAGTCGTAGCGCTCTTCGTAATCGGCGCCGGAGCGCATCTCCAGCACCTGACGCACCGTGGCGTCCTTGTAACCGCCGCTTTTCAGTTCCGGCAGATAGGTGACAATCTTGTCGTCGAGCGAATGGATGCGGCCCTCTTCCAGCGCCTTGCCGATCAGGATCGAGGTGATCGACTTGGCCATCGACCACGACATGAAGCGCGTCTGCGGCCCTGTGCCGTTGCGATAGATCTCGCTGACGATCCGCCCGTCCCTGATGACCAGCAGGGCATTGGTGTAGGTCCGTTCGAGGAACTGGTCTGACGTGTGGGTCTGGCCGGCGAAGCTGTAGCTGAGCTGCAACGGCGCGGTGGATTGCGGCAATTGCCACACCGGGCCCGACCGTCCCACCGTCCGCGTGGTGAATATCTGGTCCATGGAATGAAAGGTCAGGGTCGAGACGTCGCTGTCCAGCATATGACGGCGCAGTTCCTGGATCGCCACCGGCACCGTGCTGGTATTGCCCATGGTCGCAGCCGGCGCCGCCGCACTGTCACCCTTGCCGCCGGGGTAGGCGGTGTCCTGGTCCTGGGCCTGGACGGCGGGGCTTAGGCAACACAGGGCCAGGCAAAGCGCGGTGGTCGATCGGACGAGGTTGGGCATGGGCATGGAAGAGATGTTCCGGGAATGACGAATTGCCCCCACGCTAAGGGTTGCCCGCAATCGCCACATATCCCGTTTGGTATATCCGCCGCGCTCGCACGGCGCTTTATGGCCATCCGGGCAAAATAGGTATGTGTTGTAACATTTATGCCATACGGTATTATTTATCCCACCGTTCACGGCTAAGCGAGTGGACAAAATCGTGCCGCCGGATAACCTGTTCCGCGCGCCGAAAAGATCCGGCCTTTCGTAGCTCTTCGGAAAACGCACGGGCGGATGCTGGCCTACAGGGACGATCTTCTTCTCAAGCTTTACGGCACGGTTCAGCAGCCGGACACGTGGCGGCAGGTCCTGGACCAGATCTGCGCCAATATTCATGTGCGCAGCGCCGTGGTGCAGCGGCTCGACGCTGCCGGACCGGCGCTTCAGACGACCTGGCTGGCCTGGGATTCGCATTCCGAAGAACACGCAGCCCGTCACGCCCCGGTCGTCAACGACGCCATGAACCCGCGCTTTCATTATGAGTATGCGCGTGAGCAACGAATCGGCAATGTCGGCATCGCCTGCGACGAAGACTTGGCCATGCCGGCCTATGTCCGGCGGCAGTTTCAGGACGATCTCGGCGATGTCGGCCTGGGCAAGGGTATATTCGGCGGCACGGAACTGCTGCCCGACCAGGGCGTCAGCCTGATCTTGCATCGCTACCCCGGCGACACGGCCGACTATTCCAGCCAGGAACGCGCCTTTGTCGCCGACATCGTGCCGCATGTCGCCCAGGCGCTGCGCCTGGCCGACCAGTTGCAGCAATCGGCGAAAAAGTCCGAAGCGATGGAACGGCTGCTCGACCGCGTCCGGCCCGCCCTGGTTATCTGCGACGACCAGGCCAATGTGATTTGGGCTAATCACAACGCCCAGCAGGTCATCAAGTCCGCCGACGTGCTGAAGGTCATTGGCGGGCGTATATGCAGCCTCAGCCACGATCGCACCCAGGCCCTGCATGCCTTGATCCGCAACGCCGCTCAGCACGCCGACGCGGTCGAAAAGCGTTGCGTCGCGCTTGACGACCAGGGGCTAACCCCGACGCATCTGATGGTCATGCCGTTGCAGGGCGGGCCGGATGGGCGCGAAAACCGCGTTGCCCTGCTGATCACCCGCGCCGCACGGCCGTTCGAGATTCCGGCCAAGCTGCTGGAAAAGCTGTTTCGCCTGTCGCCGGCAGAGGCGCGCCTGTCCAAGGCCATTGTCGAGGGCGGCTCGGTCAACAGCTATGCCCTGATCAACGGCCTCGCCGAAGGGACCGTGCGTTTTCAGTTGAAACAGGTGCTGGCCAAGACGGGCAGCCCCCGCCAATCGGACCTGGTCCGGCTCATCTGCTCGACGCTGATGGGCCAGTTTGGCCTATAGGGTCACTATTCGCTCTCGAGTGCTGCCAGGGGACTGTCCGGAAACAGGGCTTCGATAAATCCGAACTGCGTCATGTCCCGGATGCGTTGCGGATACAGGATGCCGTCGAGGTGATCGAACTCGTGCTGGAACACCCGCGCATGGAAGCCGTGCGCCTCGCGTTCGAGCGTCGTGCCGTCTTCCAGCGTGCCGCCGTAGCGAATATGCGTGGCGCGCGGTACCAGGCCGCGCATGCCCGGTACGGACAGGCAGCCTTCCCAACCGTCTTCGGTGTCCTGCGTCAAAATCTCGAGCCAGGGATTGATCAGGGTCGTGACCGGAACCGGCGCCTCGTCGGGGTATCGAGGGTTGGCATCGAAGCCGAAGATCATCAGGCGCAGATCGACGCCGATTTGCGGTGCCGCCAGACCCACGCCATTGGCGGCGTGCATGGTCTCATACATATCGGCAATGATGGCGACCAGTTCGGGATCATGGATGTCGTCAACCGGCTTGGCGACGCGCAAAAGGCGCGGGTCGCCCATCTTCAATATGTCCCGAATCACTGTCTAGGTCTCCGCGAATGGCAAGGTCAGGCCGCGCTTTACCACGCTTAAGGCGACATTGGTCGTGAAGCGTTTGACATTGGCGTTCTCAGCCACCAGGCGCGTCATCAGCTCGTCATAGGACGCCGTATCGGGTGCGGCGATCACCACAACAAAGTCCGTTGTGCCGGTGACGTAATAGGCCTGCTGGACCTGTGCTTCAAGCGACAGCCACCGGCGCAGCTCGGCCAGCAGCTCCGGACGTTCACGCTCGATTTCCAGCGCCACGATGAAGATGACCGGCTTATCGGCCTTGCGCGGATCCAGCACGGCGATTTCGCGCTCGATGACGCCGCTGTCCTTCAGCCGGCGCAGGCGACGCTGGATGGCGGACGGCGACAGGGCGACGATTTCCGCCAGGGCTTCGGACGTCCGACTCGCGTCTTCCTGGAGCAGATTGAGAAGGTGGCGATCAAAGCTGTCGAGTTCCATGATGTCCGCTTTTACCGCAACACAACGCGGATTTCCCGCATTTAAGTGCCCCCGAACGCCGTTTCCCGGCAAGGCGCCGCGCTACTATCGCACATCGCCCCTTTGGAAACCGTTTATGGATTTCGCATGCAGCTTCTCTACCAGACCCACTCCCCCTATGCCCGCAAGGTGCTGGTCTTCGTCCACGAAATCGGCCTGGCCGACCGGGTCGAGGTCATCCACCATGAGACGAGTCCAACCCAAAAGAATGAAACGGTCTTCGCGCAGAACCCGTTGGGCAAGGTGCCGGTGCTTATCCGCCCCGGCGCCCCGGCGCTATTCGATTCCGACGTCATCTGCGCCTATCTCGATACGCTTCACGCGGGGCAACCGCTAATTCCGTCCAGCGGCGAAGCGCGATGGCAGGCCCTGCAGCTCCAGGCGGTTGCGCAAGGCCTGTGCGAGTCGGGGATTGCTCTGCGCTGGGAAACGGTGCGACGCCCCGAAGCGCTGCGTTATCCGCCGCTGGCCGACGGTTTCACGCTGAAACTGACATCGACCTGTCAGTGGCTCGAAGATCATCTCGATGTCGACGGCCCGGTGACGCTTGGCCATATCGCCGTGGCGACCGCCCTGAGCTGGCTCGACTTCCGCGAGCTCCCGTCTTTTCGGCCTTTTGCGCGGTTGTCGGCCTGGATGGCGGCTTTTGAACAGCGCCCATCCATGCTGTCCACGCCGCTGGACGGTGACACGGTAGATTAGAGGTCATTCCCAAGGTGGGTAGTCAAGCAAGCAAGAAACCCCACCACCGCATCTCACGGCTCATTGGACTATCGCCAATTCGCGCTCATGCGGTCCCCTCCCCACGCTTCGCAAGAGCTTCGCGCAGGGAGATATAAGAAAATGGCTAGCTTACCTTTACTTACATCTCCCTGCGCGAAGCGTGGGGAGGGGGACCGCACGACGTCAAGCGAAACGAAGTGAAGCGCAGGCGGAGATGCGGTGGTGGGGTTTCTTGCTTGTTTAAGTCATCCACCTTGGCAGTTACGACTAGAGAGTTCCATGACCGATCCATCCCTTGACCATCTGGTTGCCACACTCTGGCCGGGTTTCACGCCGACCCCGTTACGCAGTGCGCCCGTCATCGCCGCCCGTCTCGGCCTGGCAGGTCTTTACATGAAAATGGAGACCGACCGTCCGCTGGGCAATTTCAAATCCTTGGGGGGCATGACCGCCGGTATCCTGGCCCTGATGCAGCACAGCGGATGTCAGACGCTCGACGCCCTTGCTTCATGCCATGACCTGCCGGCCCTGGTCTGCGCCAGCGACGGTAACCACGGCCTGGCCGTGGCGGCGGCTGCAAAACGGGTGAATGCCCGGGCGACCATTTTCCTGCCACGCCATGTTTCCGGCGATCGCGTCGACCGCATCGCGCGTCAGGGCGCCCGCATCGAACGTGTCGCCGGCACCTATGACGATGCGGTCGACCTGGCACAGCGCTTTGCGGCGGAAACCGGCGCTCTTCTCGTGCCGGATACGTCGAACCTGGCGAAGGACCCGGTCGTTCAACGGGTCATGGAGGGCTACGGGATCATGACCTCGGAGATCGTCGAACAACTCAGCCATCTCGACGACGGCCTGACCCATGTCTTCGTCCAGGCAGGCGTAGGCGGGCTGGCAGCAGCCCTGGCGAAAGGCCTGGCGCCCATCATGACCGGCCCGAACCGGATCGTCATCGTCGAACCCGAAGCCGCCGACTGCGTCGGCCAGGCCCTGCGCCATGGCCACCTCCTTCGGCTCACAGGCACGCTTGAAACCACGGCGGATATGCTGTCGTGCGGCGAAGCCTCAGCCTCAGCCGTGAAAGAGCTGCTCAGACACAAGGTCGCCGCGATCGCCCTCACCGAAGCCGAGCTCGCCATCGGCCCGGACCTGGCGGCCACGGAGAGGGCAGCGACGACGATCTCGGGCGCCGCAGGGCTGGCGGGACTGGCCAAGACCGCTGGCGACCCCGACCTGCGGACGCGATTGCAACTGACCGAGGCGTCAAGGGTCCTGGTTGTCCTCACCGAGGCGGCAGTCGCGACAGGTTCATCGTGAAGCTGCTTTCGACAACAGGGAGGTGTGTCGCCATCAAGGTTCGATGGTGACGATGACGCGCTTGTATCGGGTCAGGGGTGGGGTGCCCTTATCTGTAACCGCCAGGATAAAATGTGCGGTCTCGGTCTTGGTGACCTCAGGCGCCGTGACATGGACCCGATAAATATTCTCGGCGCCGTTGATTGGGATCGGTGTCTTCCAGCTGCCGGCTTCGGGATAATTGAACCACAGAAAGCTCAGGCTGTCGCCGTCCGGATCGCTGGAGCCCGTTGCGCTGAGCTCGAACGTACTGCCGGATTTTACCGTCAGATGCGTGTCGTGGTCCAGCACGGGAACGGGAGGGTGGTTGGCATCTGCGTAAGCCTTGGTTGTCCAGTCCATGCGTGCGGCGAAATCGTTCTGGAACGCTTTTCGCCAGCGCCACACGGTCGTCTTGAAGCCGGTAACCGTCTTTTCATCTCGTTGCACCGACCGCCCGTAATTTTTCACTATATAGGGGCGATAGCTGTCCGTCGCATTGGTCCAGATGGCGCGCGGCTCAGGCAAAATCGGAACGCCGCCGGTAAAGCCCTGGGTGTCCATATTGGACAGTTCGGGTTTGTAAAATTCATAGCGCCCGCCCCATCCGCCCCATTCGGGGGTTTCGGGTGCATTGAGACCGTTCGGGATCAGCCCCAAGAAGCTGGGAGTGTCGCCTTCCATGCCGTAGCTGATATCGGGATAGAGCGCGCCCATGGGACCGTGGCCCTGCTGGATATGTTCGGCGATCCAGGCGGTGCTGAGCTCGGTATTGTCCTGGTCAGGCACCTCCTGCATGATGCCGCTCCATGTCGACGCACCATAGCCACCGGGACTGACGATATAGAACAGGTCCGGGAACTGCGTCCGCATCCAGATGCCGCTGTCGTCCTGGTCGGAGATGGTATAGACGCGCAGTTTGGCGATCAGCCTTTTCGCCTCTTCCGGCGTCTTGTCGGCGCGGATGCGGTACAGCGCCTGCGCCAGGGTATTGGCGCCACCCCACGCCGTCACCCACAGAGGCCGCGGGTCCTGGCTTTCCAGGGCACGGATGATCATGGCGGAGCCCGGTGAATCCTTGCCCTCGCCGACACCGCCCATGCCATAAACGGGGAGGCCCTGTGTGACCCGTGCGGCCAGCACCCTGGCCTCGGGAAAGCCGGCTTCGTGTTTCAGAAGATTGGGTTGCACCCTGGCATAGGCCGCCAGGATGCGATGCAGGGATTCCGGCGCAACACGGTTTTTCAGATGGACCGAGGTTGTGGCAACCAGCCCTTCGATGTCGATCTGGTTGGAATAAAGCAACAGCCGGATCACCGACTCCGTATCATCCGGCTCGTTTTCGATGTCGGTGAGAATGATGACGCGATGCTTTTCCACCGGGGCCACAGGGGGCCCGGGCGCTGGCCTGGCCGCGGCGGACAGACTGGCCAGGCCGATTAAGGCCGCAAACAGACAGGCGGTAACTTTCAACATCGGCATCTCCAGACTATAGTCTGACATTATGACGTCGAATCTCGCGGCCACACAAGCCATGGCGCGCCAGGACCGACCCGTCAGATCCGGCGTTCCTTGATGGTATTCATAATGAAGCTGGTCTCGATGGACGCGACGCATTTGAGCCGGGCAATCTTGCCCTTGATAAAGGTCTCATAGTCTTCGAGTCCGGACGACATGACCTTCAAGATATAGTCCGGCGTACCCGTCACGAGATAGCATTCCAGGACCTCGTCCCATTCGCGCACGGCCGCTTCGAACATGACGATCTCGTCTTCGTGCTGCCGGCTCAAGCGGACCACCACCATGGCCGCCATGGTCCAGCCTTCGATGGCCGGGTCGACCAGGGCCGTATAGCCGCGGATGATCTTCGCCTCTTCCATCCGGCGCAGGCGCCTCAGGCAGGGCGAGGGCGACAGGCCGACGCGATCGGCCAATTCGTTGTTGGTGATGCGCGCATCGCGGACCAGTTCCTTGAGTATCCGGCGGTCGGTTGCGTCAGCAATTTTCTGCGCCATTATTTGTCTTTCCAAGCACAATATGGCGGTATTTACACAAAACCGAACTGGAAAAGCAAGGAATTGACATCGCATTTGGTATAAATTGCGCGCCATCATAGCACCCTGCCAGGAGCCAAGTCATGACCGCACCCCATCCCTCGCGGACCAAGATCGGTGACCACGTTTTGCACCCTGAGACCCAGATGCTGAACTACGGCTACGATCCCGAGCTTTCGGAAGGCGCCGTAAAGCCGCCGGTGTTTCTGACCTCGACCTTCGTCTTCAAAACAGCCGAGGATGGCCGGGACTTCTTCGACTATGTCTCCGGTCGCAAGGAACCACCCGCCGGCAAGGGCGCCGGGCTCGTCTATTCGCGCTTCAATCACCCGAACAGCGAGATCGTCGAGGATCGCCTGGCGGTCTATGAACGCGCCGAAAACTGCGTCTTGTTTTCATCCGGCATGTCGGCCATTGCGACCACCTTGCTGGCCTTCGTCCGGCCGGGCGATGTCGTCCTGCATTCCCAGCCGTTGTATGGCGGGACCGAAACCCTGCTGAGCAAGACCTTCGCCAATATGAATGTGGCGGCCGTCGCTTTCGCCGATGGCGTCGATGAAGCAACCGTCCAGGCGGCGGCCGATGCGGCCATGGCCAAGGGGCGCGTGGCCATCATCCTGATCGAGACGCCGGCAAATCCGACCAATAGCCTGGTCGATATTGCCCTGATGCGGCGCATCGCCGACCGGATAGGCGCGGCCCAGGGCCATACGCCGATCGTGGCGTGCGACAACACCCTGCTCGGGCCCGTCTTCCAGCGTCCGATCGAGCATGGCGCCGACATTTCGCTCTACTCGCTGACCAAATATGTCGGCGGACATTCGGATCTGATCGCCGGCGCCGCGCTGGGATCGAAGGCCCTGATGAAACAGGTCAAGCTGTTACGCAGCGCCATCGGCACCCAGCTCGATCCGCATTCGTGCTGGATGCTGGGACGGTCGCTCGAAACGCTCAGCCTGCGCATGGAAAAGGCGAACGAAAACGCCCGCGCCGTCGTCGATTTTTTGAGAGCCCACCCCAAGGTCGAGGCCATCCACTATCTGCCCTATCACGAGCCGTCATCGCCCCTGGGTCGCGTCTATGCCGCGCAATGTTCCGGCGCCGGATCGACCTTTGCCTTCGACATCCGCGGCGGTCAGCCGGCGGCGTTTAAGTTCCTCAACGCGCTCCAGATCATGAAGCTGGCCGTCAGCCTGGGCGGCACCGAATCCCTGGCCAGCCATCCGGCGACCATGACCCATTCGGGTGTGCCGGCCGATGTGCGCAAGCGAATAGGCGTGCTGGACGCGACGATCCGGGTGTCGATCGGCATCGAACATCCCGATGACCTGATCGCCGATCTTGCTCAGGCGCTTGAAAGCGCCTGAGCATATTGCGTAATGGGATAAATCAGTTTTATCCATTACCCAATTGCATTCACGGGACGCAGGCTGATGAGGTTAAAATCGCTTCTTGCGTTCTGCATCGTCTGCTTCGTCTGGGGCACGACCTGGTGGGCCACCAAGATCGCCATCGCCACCGTGCCCCCGTTTTTCCTGGCCGGAACGCGGTTTGTCGCGGCGGGCATCATACTGACGGCCTATGGTTGCCGCGATCCCCGTATCCGGCAATGGAACCGGCGAGAGTCCCTCCGCCTGGTCCTCGCTAGTTTCCTGATGATCACCCTATGCTACGGACCGCTGTTCTGGGGCATGCAATTTATCGAGTCGGGCCTGGCCGCCGTTATTGAGATGTCGCTGACGCCGGTGGCGCTGCTCACCTGCGCCGTGGCGCTTGGCGAAGAACGCCTGACCCTGTCCAAGATCACGGCTCTTGGCCTCGGCATTGCGGGTGTCGGCCTGATGTTTTCACCCGACCTCGGCCGCCTTCTCGTCCAACATGACGACGGCCAGATGCGGTTGCTGGGCGGCATAGCGGTCGCCCTGTCGGCCTTTACCTATGCCCTGGGCTCGGTCCTGGCCCGGCCGCTGCTGCGCACCTATCCGACGACCTTCATATCCGGCCTGTCCATGCTTGTCGGCAGCCTGGTTCTGCTGGCAGCCTCGCTGGCCGTCGAGCCCGGCGCGCGTGAGGCGCTGCATTTCCGCTGGAACGGCGCCGCCTGGACGGGCTGGCTTTACCTGACCGTGTTCGGCTCATTGGTGGCGTTTGCGCTCTATATGCGGCTGCTGCGTGACGAGGGCGCATCGAAGTCCGGCAATTTCGCCTTTGTCTCGCCGGCCATCGCCGTCCTGACCGGCGCCATCGCCCTTCATGAAAGCGTCCCGCTTGTCACCTGGATCGGCATGGCCGTGATGCTGGGCGCCGCCTACCTGTCCCTGCGCGTGCACAGCGAAGCCACCTGAAGGAGATCTGACATGCTGGCACGTCTTTGGCACGGCATGACGCCAATTTCGAAAGCGGACGCCTATCTTGAGCTGATGCGGACGGTCGCCGTGCCGGACTATATGGCGACCCCGGGCAATCTTGGCGCGCATGTGCTGCATCGTGTTGAGGGCGATGTCGCGCATTTCCAGATGCTGACCTTCTGGACCGACCTGGACGCGATCAAGGCCTTTGCCGGCGAAGACTACCTTACGGCCAAGTACTACGATTTCGATCGCGACTATCTCATCGAACTCGAACCGACGGCCACCGTATACCAAGTGGGTTGACGGGCAGACGACGTCATGCCCCTCCCGCGTCGGCGACCAGCTCGGCCAGCAGTTCGTCCAGTTGACCAAACTGTTCGGGCAGGCCTTCTTCCGCCCCGCGCTCCGCATCGAGCGCTTCCTTCGACGGATAGAGTTCGCGCAGGGTAAGCCGCGTCCGTTGGCTGTCCTCTTCCAGGGTGACCGTGGTCACGGCGCCGTCATCGCCTTCTTCGTTCGTCCAGACGATGCGGGTGTGGGGCGTGACCTCGATATACCGGCCGAAGAAGGCGAAGGTGTTTTCGGCGTCCTTACCAAATTCGACGCGATAGCCGCCACCGGTACGGGCATCCATTTCGACGGCGCGCAGGGGCATGCCCAGCGACTTCGGCGCCCACCACCGCTGGAACAGTTCGGGCGTGGTCCACGCCCTGAACACGATGCGCGCCGGGGCGTCGAAGGTCCGCGTAACCACGATTTCGCGGTCTGAAGCCCGTTCGATAGTGGTCGGGTTCTTCTGGGGGGCGGGTTCACTGGTCATCGATTTTCTCCTTGTTTTTCAATTCATCGATAATGGCGTCCAGGGCGTCGAAGCGCGCCTCCCAAAGCTGCCGGTATCTCTCGATCCAGGCCGCCTCTTCGTTAAGCCGGCGCTGGCCCAGCCGGCAGGTCCGCACACGGCCGATCTTCTCCGTGGTGACAAACCCCGCCTGCTCCAGGACGCCGACGTGCTTCTTCATGCCCGTCAGGGTCATGTGGAAACGACCGGCCAGATCCGTGATCGAGGCGTCGGACCGCCCGAGTTGTTCCAGGACACCACGTCGCGTAGCGTCCGACAGCGCGGAGAACGAAGCATCGAGATGGGGTCTTGCATACTGAACCATGTGGTTCAGTATATGGCATAGGAAGGGATGGCAGGCAAGGACAAATCGGCCGGAAAGGTTTGGAAACCGTCCAAGGCGTAATTCCGATTGACAGACGCGCCGTTTCGGAACCAACCTGCCGCCATCATAACTCAGACAATTTCTTCGGTGCGATGTGCCAAGAATTGAACTGGGAAGGACGGGCGGAAAGGGCTGATAGACATGCGGCGACTAAAGATAAGCTTCGTGCTCTGGCTTGGCCTGATGGCCGGTTTCGTCATGTCGGCAACCGCGGCGGCGCCCGATCCGTCCATGGCCTTCCCGCCCAAAATGGAGAGCTTTCCGCTCTACGGTGACGCGGCCATTCCCAATGCCAAGCCAGGCCCCGATGAAGAAACCGGCGCGGACAAAGGATGGATTCAGAAGGTTTCTCGTCCCCAGATCCAGGTCTACCTGCCCGCAAAACTGAAGGCGACCGGCGCCAGCGTGCTGATTGTACCGGGCGGCGGCTATGCCGGCCTGACCTTCGATTACGAGGGCGTGCAACAGGCGCAGTATTTCGTCGATCACGGCATCGCCGCCTTCGTTCTGAAATATCGCCTGCCCAGCGACAAAACGATGCAGGACAAGTCGATAGGTCCGCTTCAGGACGCGCAGCAGGGACTGCGCTTTATCCGGCTCCACGCCGCGCAATGGAATCTGGATCCGGCGCGCGTCGGCGCGATTGGCTATTCGGCGGGCGGCCACGTCGCCGCGACCCTGGCGACCCACTTCGGGACGTCCTATGTCGCCAACCCGGAACAGGTCAGCCTGCGTCCCGACTTTCTGGTGCTCGTCTATCCGGTCATCAGCATGGACCCGAAGATCACCCATATGGATTCGCGGACGGCGCTGTTGGGTCCATCACCGTCCGACGAACGGTTAAAATCGTTTTCGGACGAGCTGCAGGTTACAGCCGACACCCCGCCGACCTTGATACTTCATGCCGCCGACGACCAATTGGTGGATATCGATAACAGTATCGTTTTCCTGGAAGCCCTCAGGCATGCCGGCGTGCCCGTCGAAGCCCGCTTCTTCGCCAAAGGTCAGCACGGCTTTTTCCTGTTGCCACGCGACGTCTGGCAGGGAACCATTATCGATTGGATCATGTCGAACGGATGGCTGGGTTCGGGCACACAGGCCGGCGGACGTCATGCCGGTGAATAGATGCGCAGCTTCAGGGTTTTGGGCGACTCGAAATCCAGGAACCAGCTGACGGCAAAGCTGCCGCCCGTCGCCGTGGCACGTCAAAGGCTCTGGGAGAGGGAAGCGTCGTGCGGCTTGCAAGTGCGGTTTCGATAGTGGCCTTGATCGCCGCGCCGGTTCATGCCGATGACGCAATGCCGCATCCGCTCCCCTTACATATTGGCGACCACGGCGTCATCGAGGCTCACATTGTGGAGGTTTCTGAAAGTGGAGCTGATCCTTTTCACGAATCGGAACGAACAGAGACCGACATAGACTACGAATACACGGCCGAAGGCGATGGATACCGCATCACGGCGACGCTTGTGCGTTACGAGCGGCTGTGGAACGGGCACCCCGTGACCACGACGGGTTCAGAGGCCCAAAAGATACTCATCCGCGCCATGTACCCGGCGACCTATGTTGCCGACGCTAAGCTGACGCCCGTGCGCATCGAAAACTGGAACGCGGTTAAGGCGCGTATCGATATCGCTACCGATGATATCGTGCAGGTCTTCACAGACAGAGACGGCGCGGAGATGGGCGAGACGCAAGGTGCCGGTCTCAAGGCCGGGTTCGATGCGCTGACGCAGCAGAGCGCTTTATCATGGTACGACAGGGCGAAGCTGACACGGACAGGCAACGGATATCCGGTTATGGTCCGGAACCTCCCCATCTTGACGCGCCAGGACTCGGACTGGCCATTGGACGGCCAAAACGTGAAGGTGAAGATCGAAGAGGTCTCGACTCTGTCGCAATGGGATCCTGCTTTGGGCTTGGCGCATATCGTCAGCGACAGGACGACGACGCCAATCGATGTTACCGCTGAGATGCTCGCCGAACTGGCCAAAGGGCCAAGGCGTTACGTTGACTATGATAAGGTCTGGGTCATTCACGACCGCTGCGAAGTCGATATCACCCTGGCGACCGGCCTGGCGTCAAAGACCACGTGCCACCGCGACGACGGCTATGCGCCCGACCCAGGTGAAGACATCTCAAATACGACCGTCATAACATTGACCCTGGGACAATGACCGGAAGCGGGAAGCCTGAAAAAGGTAAGGGGACAGCAGAATAGGGGGACAGGAGTAATGCTCCCTTGTTCTCTTGCTCGGTCGCTCCATTGCTCGCCGCGCGCCACTAAGGAAGCCACGATGCGGGACTGAGGACCAGCGGGTGCTTCAATAGCGCTGTGTCGGAAGTCTTGCGGAATATTGCCCCTGTCCCCCTATTTCTGATTGTCATTTATCTTCGCTCACGGAATTCAAAGGGCTTTGCCCAACTTTCACCGGCCGTGACCTTCATACCGTCCGCATGATATCCTTGGGTCAAGAGCACCTGGCGCATCTCGATTGCACGCGTTTTTGCGGTCAGCCATTCTTCTCTTTCTAGAAGTTGTCGAATCTGTGGATGGACGTCGACTTTCACATCGGTCAACTCGCGCTCCGCATCTAATGCTTTTGAATCCGTGTCAGATGCAAAGCTGAAAGGTGGCTCAAAATAGAAGCGCCATTCTTCCTTTGGTTCTGGTAACCGTAAAGGTTTATCTGCATCTGGCTCAGGATCAATCCAATAAAATTCCAACAGGTCGTTTCTAAAGAATGCAAAAGAACCTACGTGCAAAGTGCATTTCGCGGAGCCTACAAATAATAGCCGTTTGGCTTGAATTTTTGCTTTTTGCTTGTCAAGTTTTGAAGGCGCAGAAGATCGCCCCTTGCTCTCAAATGCATGCCATTTGTTTGATATATCTTCGCCGACAAGGTCTGGACGCGAGCGACCAAGGACAACCGCGCCAAGTGACTTCTTAAACACGTCAAGGTGCAAGAGCCAAGGCGTTTGTAACAGCCGCGCGGCGAATACCTTACAAAGCACCATCCCCAGGAAATAGCTCACCATTCCTTTTTCCGTGGGGTCGAGTGAGGCGAAGGCGTCGGTACGGCGCAAATACCCGTTCGAGCCCTGCTCAACGGCCATCCTTACAAGACCAAGCCGAAAGATTGCCTCATGAAAGGATGCAGGCCCATGCCTGAACACATGATAGGTGCTCGGCCGACCGATCATTATGGCGGCCCAAAGTAGTTCATTCCAATCTGTTTCGAGCGTGCCGAATCTCTTCGACGTGTAAGAGGCTGGAAATGAGTGGCTCTCGTAATCAATAAGAAGCGTCATTCCATTGCCTCAAGCTTGTTGGACCCTCCCACTGATGTACTCGCCTTTTACCCCAAGCACCTTTAAATTGTCATCTAGAATGTTACTCATGTAGACGTCAGGCCTTGCATGTGAGAACCTATCGACCGAACGCGATTTCGGGGACGCGTTACTAATTGCATAAAGTATTTTCTAAAAACTCAGCCCGCAAAAGCGAGGACGGAATCGATAGCGGAAACGAACGCTACTAACGATAATCCATTGCTATTTTGACAATTGGTAAGGCGTCCCAGAAATCCCGCACGACGTATGTCCGCTGACGCTCCGGCTTGGCATTGGAGCAAGGCCGACCGTGTCGCCTTGGGCGGTAGAACGGCAAGTTGGCGTAAACAGCATTGGCGCGTTCGCCGTGCGATACAGATTAAGAAAAGCATGAAATTAATGCAATTGGTATGGCGTCACGGAAACCCTATGCCGGCCAGAATTTTTCGTAATTATGCGCCCCGAAGCCCTGCAGCATCTGGATCCATATTTTTCTCGGATTGATGGCCAGGTCGCCCGCTATCGACCGCACGATAGCAAAATCACCGTGGCTGAATGGCCGTGAGCATGAGCGTCTATTGAACAAAAAGGGAATATTGCTCCCGTCCCCACTTTCAACATATGGTTGGCCAATCCGGTGAAATGGTTTCACTAAAAAGTGCTAAGGCCTGAGATGTCAGACTCCGAAGAATACATTCCGTTCGACTTTCTTGCCCTAAACGATCCAAGGCTTTTAGGGTGGATTCCCGATCTAACACCCTACATTAGACCTGGCGCGATCATGAGCTTGGTCTCCACGATTGAGGCGAACGAGGGCGAATCCTTCGACGACGGCGTTTTCCTGTTGGGAAAGTTCCAAATCGAATTCGAAGGTAAAAAAGAACCTTGGCATGGCACCTTCCATCGGCAAAGCTCTTATCAGACACTCTCCGATGTTGCAGAATTCATTGTTGGCGGACTTGGAGAAACTGATCCCGAAAAACTGGAAAGTTCTCTACTGAAATACGCGAAGTCAAGGATCGCCAAGCCGCGCAAAAAGGCTGCGGCGACGCCTGATATAACGGATACATCTTTTGAAGCGGCAATAGAAGAGTCGATCATTTCAATCACCGCCTATGATCAAGACGGCTGGCCGTTAGGACAGAAATTAGCTGTCAAAGGTATTGAGTTAGATTTTGAGGATCTTCGAAAGGCGGTACGAGCCATTACTTGTGACCGGATTGTGCGAAATCTTACGCCTGGCCTTGATCGCAATTTGCAAATGAAGTTGGAACGGTTAGTGAGGGACTTAACAGCCGGTGCTTATCAATGCGGCAGAGCTTTTCGTCAAGCCGAACTGAAGAGTGAACATCAAAGAGCGGCGGAAGCAGGCCGGAAGATGGCGAAAGATAAAATAAAAGCTCAAAAAAAGTCCGCTGAGGCTAAGACAAAATACAAATCACGTGCCTTTGAAATGGCCAAGGAACACCGGTTAAAGTCCCCCGAAGCAGGCCAAGACACCTTATCCGAAAAAATTCTATCGAGCCTAAGAAAAGAAGGGTTTTCCAAGTTGCCGGCGAGCTTAGTGAAAGCGATCCGCGCGTGGGAGTCGACTGGATTCGAGCACGGCAACGGACAGTTGGAGAGGCTCTCCCCTTCACAGAGTCCCTTTCGACCGAAGTCAGGAATTCGTTAGCAAACGCTCCGGCTCTGGCAGGCAAAAGCCCCTGATTTTGCTTGCAAATTGCCTTACGCGATGACTTGTACTGAGTTAGCTCTGATGACACGGCCGCGCCACCTAACGGCTGAAGTGTCAACGGAGCCATGACATGACAATCGAAGAGGGCCTCAAAAACGTTGAAGCGGCCGAGGGCCTCGAAGATCAGGTTCTTAAACCCGACAAACAGTGGCTGGGCTACGACGCCCGCGAAAGCACGCACAGGGTTTTCACAGTCTTAGCTACAGCGTTCGCAAAATGGTTAGGCCCAGGGTTCGGCAAGGCCCACACGGAGATGGGCGATAAGGTCGGGCGTGGCCTGTACTCAATGATCTGGGCAACCGGAGCAGGCTTGGGAACTTGGGCTGCGGCATCAGTGTCAGGGATCAGCCTCGCCGACCTTGCTTCACTTGCCAACAATTCCCCCGAGGTGATAGAATTCCTGAGCCGAAAAGACGGCTGGCTTGCATTCTTCCTCACCCTGCTAACGACATATTTCGTCAAGAAGGGCGGGACATCTTCAAGTCCGCCGCCTGCGTCATAACCAAATGGAGCACGGTCTAATGGTCAGTGTTATTTGTTCCGCGCCGCTCGTACTCACCTAGCGTCCATGCCATTTTCCGACATTAACAATCCTGACCACATCCGCGCCGCTATGACTGAGTTCGACGGCCTCGGCCGGGAAGCGTTTCTACAGACTTACGGCTTCGCGCCAGCTCGTACTTACCATCTTGTTGAAAGTGGTCGCCGTTATGATTCAAAAGCCATTGTCGGCGTCGCTCACAAATACGCCCGCCCCGACCTAGGGCCCCTTCATGCCGAAGATTTCAGTGGCGGACAGGCCACGGTGGGAAATTTATTGAAATCGCTTGGCTTTTCGGTCGAAATTTCCAGTAATGCGGAGCACGGGCACTTCAACACATTGTTGGAAGATGCCGGCATCTCATCTAAAGAAGTGGCCTTGGTCCGGCATAGCGACACACGCCAAGAAGCTACAAAAACGCCTTATACACTTTGGACTACAAATCTTGCGGAATTTGAGATCTACCAAGCGACACAGGATATCGGAAATCGGGCAAAATTTGCACGTCAGTATTGGGCGAGTTTTGTGGTCACACCAGACAAGGCTACCCTCTTCGTCGGGCTGTATGATGTCCGATATAAAGGGCTTCTTCAGGAGACGCGCCCCTATGTCCATGGCGAGGGCGTCGACTTACCTGGGACCTGCGACGATTATCAAACCACGCTAAATCCGTCTCTGAGCGCGTACGAAGGCAGGCTGATAATCGACTGGGGTCCGGGCGCGAGAGCTTGGGTTCAAAAGGCCGCCAATCAGAACAAACCGATCATCGCAATTTTGCCAGATACCGTCCCATTGGCGCCTGCTCGATCCATCCATTATGAATTGCTTGAACACCAAGAACTCTCGCTGGATGTGGCAGCGATCGAAGCCCGTGCCGACATATCGGAAACAACTCGCAAGACGCTCACCGACGCTCGGTTGGGCCAAGGCCGTTTCAAAGATGACGCGATCCGCATTGAACCGAAGTGCCGCATCACCGACATTGCGGACCGACGCCATCTACGCGCCAGTCACATCAAGCCATGGCGAGATAGCTCCGACAAAGAACGCCTCGATGGCAATAACGGCCTACTTTTGGCGCCACACATCGATCATCTTTTCGACCGTGGACATATTTCATTTGCTGACGACGGCGCACTTTTGATATCGCCAGCGTTGGACTGCAGTATCCTGAGCGCCTGGTCAATCCCCGACACCATAACGAGCCGGCCGTTCAGTGAGATTCAGTGCCGTTATCTGGCATACCACCGCCAAAAATACGGCTTTGAGGCCTGACTGATGTCGAACAAAGAAACGACACGTACTGGCCCCAGACTTGTTGGAGTGAGCGTAGATGCTCAGATAGAGCGAGCAACCGCGGGCGCGATTACCGCTTACCGGTTCAGTCTCGGATAGGAAAAGTGGGCATACCTTTAGTCAAAGCGTTTAGATTGCCCGATTCACTTCTGCAGTTTACTTCCTTTTGCAGGGCGAGCTCCCGGTCCGTAAACTGGAATGATTTTCCAATTCATATTGGCCTTCTTTCCTGCCAGGTCGGCGTCAATTCGACCTTTTGAAGAAAATGTCTCAGTACAATATATAACCGCATAAAAATTTCTCCAATCACTATGTCCATTGTATCCGATCATATCTTCGTTAATACCATCTATCGCTGTCTTGAATTCCCGTTCATTGATCGCAAATTTAAACTCCACCGCCGCCATTAGTGACCTAACACCAATGTCAGGCTTGTACACTTTAGTAAGATGAGGTACAGAAAACTCCGATATGGCATCATCGAACGAGTACTTTAAAATTTTCAGAACGGAGTTTTTTATTTTAGCCTCTCTATCGGGAGTAACATTCATATCACGCAAAATTATAGGAGTATTATGCAATATAGTTTCTAGAATTTCCAGGCCATAAACAGTTTGGCCCTCTACCATGACAGCCAGATTTTCAAAATTTCTAATTAGAATTTTCAACTTGTCAGATTCGTAGCGCTCCGCTTCTTTATTGAACTCAAGCTCAATAAATTCATAGGAATCGCGTTCGTTTGCAAGTTTCGGATAGGCTGAATCAATTGCCATTCGTTCTTGATGCAGGCCTAATCTTTCTGCCAGTGCCGCCACTTGATTTCGAATGTTGTCAATTTCCCTGGCTAGCCAGTGACATGTCCCATCGTAGTCGGGCGGATCAATAAAGTCAGGGGGCAGTATTTGCAGATGCAAGGCAGACAATTGATTTTCAGCTTCGCGCGCCCTTCCGATGGTTTCTCGAACACGGCCAACTAATAGCTTTTCTTCGCGGCCTACAGACATGTACCCTCCAAAAAATATCGCCGTCCGCGACGGGCAGAGGGGTCAGAGTCAGTTACTTCCAAAAATCTGAATTCTGCCCGGCTCACAAGTGTCTTGGATGAACGGTCTTGGGCTGTCGAGCAAGTGTGCTTCTTCGATCTGGTTTTTATGAAAAAGTCTTCCGCTGAGGAAGACTATTAGGAATGGCGCACCCGACAGGATTCGAACCTGTGACCTTTGCCTTCGGAGGGCAACACTCTATCCAGCTGAGCTACGGATGCCTGGAACCACTGCCGAACGCGTAACCTAAAGCCGCCACCGGCTCAACCGGAAAATCAGAATGTGGCGGTTTTCTTATTTGAAGTGTCGGCAGAGCAAGTGTCGCCAGCGTTGCTCGACAGGATTGATGCGCGTCGTTTTTACGACGCTTACCCCTTCGGGGCGCCTTCGGCGTCGCTCGGCCTTTCGGCTCTCACCGAACCTGTGACCTTTGCCTTCGGAGGGCAACACTCTATCCAGCTGAGTTACGGATGCCTGGAACCACTGCGGAACGCGTAACCTAAAGCCGTCACCGGCTCAACCGGAAAATCAGAATGAGGCAGTTTTCTTACCTGGAGAGCTGAAGGAACCAAGCGTCGACAGCGTAGCCCGACAGGATTGATGCGCATCGTTTTTACGACGCTTACCCCTTCGGGGCGCCTGCGGCGTCGCTCGCCCTTTCGGGTCTCGCCGAACCTGTGACCTTTGCCTTCGGAGGGCAACACTCTATCCAGCTGAGCTACGGATGCCTGGAACCACTGCCGAACGCGTAACCTAAAGCCGTCACCGGCTTAGCCGGAAATAGAACAAACCTATTCGATTCACACTTCTATCAAGAACTTGAAAATAAAGAATTTTCCCACAGATTAGCACAGATTTTTAGTAACTCCCAAGCCGGTTCAGGTGGTGAGTTCTCGGTTCGGTATTTGAACCTTAGAACTTGAAAAGCACTGAAATTGCGGATTATTCCTTTCTCTCCACCTGAGGGCTAGGCGATTCACACATCTCAAAAAGGCAAATAAACTCAATAAGATTTTCGCGTGAGATGTCAGAGTTTGCGACGCTGAAATTTGGTGCCTGTTTAAGCTGTAGCTAAGGCCCCCCACCGTCACGGCTTACGCGCCGAAGAAGCGCGAGCGCCGCGCCACCTCCCCCGCCAACGGGGGAGTATAAGAAAAACAAATACTTATACCGCCCCGTGAGCGGGGCGGGGGACCGCCCGAGACATTGCGAAG